>NZ_RQVE01000003.1 GCF_003992315.1 Veillonella sp. 3891 | reverse complement strand
ATTTATTTGTTTTACTAAACTAGATAATTAAGAGTAAAAAAAAAAACGACTTGTAAGTCCTATCTTTCTATACTCCCAGATTACTCTTGGTGTAGTGAAATATTCATACTCTAATGGAAGTTCATGATAATATATTTGACTATTTCCATTGGAATCCAGTTCTAACTCAACAAACTCCAAAAGACAATCCTCTTCATTCTCTTCATTTGCTATACTACTATAAGCACTATGTGCTATTTCTCCTAATTTTACCCCTAAATCTGAAATATTTTTTCTAGTATAGTTAGAAATTATAAATAAATCATTTTCAACTATAAAAGAATCATCATTATATACGACTATAAAACTGCTCGTATATGATATTGAACTTACTTCAGCATAAACTAATATCTTTGACCAATTGCCAGGGATACATGTATCGCCTAGTTCTCTGGTTGCCTGTATTAAACTTTTTTCCATCAGCAACTTTTTATCTTTTGCAAACATTATGAGCCTCCATTTAAAAAGCTTTCTGTCGCTTCTTGTTTATCAATAACAAATTTTACATTAAATTTTTTCGGCCTTTTATTCGCTCCATCATATACTATATCTATCGTTACGTTCACCACCTTCCCCTCTTGTAATGCATTCTTCCATTAATTTTCTATTTTCCTATATCTACTATTATTTACAATTGCATCCATAGCAACTAGATTATCTAATTCTCCTGAACCTCCAAAGATATTAGCTATCAGATGCCCTCCATGGTCGCCTGGTAATCGGTCATCACCACCTGCTTTCAATTGATCTCAGTTATTTCTCTTACCAGCTTCTAAGCGTAAGTCTCCTTGGGCAGCTTTTATACGACCTAATTCATCGGTTTGGTAATAATACCCTTTACTCTCATATACAATATTCTCTTTTAATTTTCTTCTTTGCACTCCTGGTTCATATTGCTCACCATTCCGATAAATATCTGGACTATCAGCTAAGTTTGTTGTATTAGTAGTAGGACTTGCCGTTTCAGTAGTAGATTGTTTAGAGGATACTCATAGATTTCTACATAACATCTAGGTTTTAACTATTATTTAGAAGTATTGTTTATTTCCCATTCCTCTTCATATATTCTTTAATTAAGGAATCATTTAATTCCCGGAGTCCTTGTGCTACTTTTTTTCCATCTTTATAGGAAAAACGAGATTTTTCTATAGAAGATAAAAAGACTTCAATATCTGGTCTTCTTTTATACAAGAAATAAAAGGTATTTATATCTTCATCATCCATATCTTCAAAATTTGTTAAAAGAGTAATATCATCTGAATACCCATATCTTAATTCCTCAATACTCGAGTAAAATGAGCCTCTTCCTTCTACATCAGTAATATAATTTTTTTCATATTCACCATTTAAGATTTTAATAATATGTATATCTAATCCCAATTTTGTTTTTGTATATCCTGATAATCCATAAGTATATAAATTATCACCTTTTACAATATACGTATACATATCATTTTCTATAGTTAGATTATTAAAGTAATCTCTCAATTCATAAAGATAGGTTATTTCATATCGAAAAAAAGTTTTTGTAGTCATATACTGATGAATATTAATATATAGATAGAGTAGCCCCATTATCGCCACGATTATTAAAAGCCATACACATACTTTTCGCACTTTCATCACCTGCTAACTATATAAAAAGGAATATTTGAGGGATAGCTATATCATTTATATTGTAAGAATTTTCTATTGAATTTACGGAAATAGTCGCAAACTATCTTCAAATGTAGGTTCAACTCTCCAATCTATATTTCGTGACTCTAAGTATTCTTCATAATCAACATTCCGCCATATACTAGATTCCATGAAAAATGAAGTATCAATAGTTGCAAATGTATGCTGTATAGCAAAGTCTTTTATTTCTTCATACTTTTTCTCAAATAATAAACCTTTTACAATAGTGCCTTCAAATTCCCATGCATTGATAATTAAGTATCTATAAAAATGTACGCAATTTTCTTTGTTTGGATTATATGAAAGCATCTTTTTATATAGTTCTACTGCCAAAAAATATGGTTGATCTATAAGCTCATGTGACTGAATTACCATTTTTAATAAGTCATATAATTGAGCATCAAAATGAACATTAGTAATTAAATTATATAAAATATGATAGATTCTAGATATTTTTTTATCACAATACTTTTCCATAAACTCATTTTTTGTTAAGGAGTGTGTCGTTCTTTTATCCCAATAGTGATCAAAAAGACACCATGAAATACATTTCCCCTCTAGAATACTTGTAAACAGGTATAATAGTATTTTATATCTTTTACACATGTAATCACCTCTACCAATTCATCACAATATAGATTACTTTCATAAAATCATCTATTGAAAGCTTATTCATTTTCACTGCTCTTTAGTCATATATACATCATATCATATTGATAAACTAAATTAGAATAGCTAACCATTTGCTACACCTGTTATTTAACTATTATTTCTTACTATATACGTTTTTATAAGATCATTACCACATTTCAAGCAACACAAAAGGACGCCTATCTCTAAGCGTCCGCATAACTATTCTACTGCCAACATCCGTTTGGCTCGTTCTTTGTCTTTTTTTAGGATTTGAGAAAACTCTCTAATAATTTGCCACTCTTCTTCTGTAGCTCTTAATTGGCGTTGCTTTCTTAGCTCTCCACCTGTTAATGGTCTACCCGCACCTTCTCGTGCTCCCCCTCTAGGCATCCTTATCACCACCCATGAATTTAGCTATAATTGTAATTGCATAGCTAACAACGAAACCATTAATCCATGAACTCCAATCTAATCCTGTGTAAATTTTAGCGATAAACACAGCAATTGCTAATACTACGTACACTTTCAATATAATTTTCATACCTATCAACTCTAAAATTCCTTTCATAGTTAATCTATGTCATTTTATGATTAGTTTTATTATACCACTTTATCGAAAAAAGTTTGTATAGATAGAGATTATTTTTAATCCTCTGCATAATCACCTATTTTAATCCTCCTTAGCATATTGATAACTAAGTTAGAATAGGTAAGTCTTATGTATGCCCTTTTTCACATTAATATATCTTTATACATAAGAACCACCTACCTTAGTAAGTGGTTAGTATCCAAATTTTTTACATAATGCGTCAAGAAAGTCTTGATATTCTTTATCTTCAGCTAACATTCTGCAAAGTTCATCAGCACTTGCAAAATAAGCTTCTTTTGTATCCCATGTTATCACTGGCTCTGGATCATTTTTAAAATCATCAAGATAATCATATTTTATAGTATCATTATTATTTATTGTCTTGTTCGACATACCACAACACCCTCTTTTTATCCATTTCTTTTAACACTAAAGCAACAATCTCATGTATTTCTGGTTGTCTGTTATTTATGTCTTTATTATATAAAACATAAAATAGTCTGGCAAGATGATCTCGATGACCTTTAAGGCAACCTATTATTCAAGAATCATTTCTTACTGCATACGTTTTTATAAAATCATCACCAAATTTCATGCAACACAAAAGGATGAGCTAATGCATTTCCACTTATATTATTATGTAATATACCGTATTCTATGGGATTGTGACAATCACTTAAAAGAATAATAGATCAAATCAGCTATGATATGACTACTAGAAAAACCACCTACCTAGGTAAGTGGTTAGAATCCCAACTCTTTAAATAATTTTTTTGTGTACTCTTCTAATTCTTTATTAGAATCGCATAACTTATCAAACTCATCAAGCTCTTTGTAATATAAATGAACTGTTTCTAATGTATAAAACGGTGTCGAATCGTTTTCCCAATCGTCCAAAATATCATAAAGTTCGTGGTCTAACTTTTCTTGGTTTAGCTTTTTTTGCAACATATGTTAACGCCCCTTGCTTATCCATACTTTTTAATACCCTATGAGTAACTTTAGATAAATTTTCATCTAGATACTCATCTCTGTATTTATTATATAAATTATCATAAATTAAGGCAAGTTTATTTCTATCAAGAATTGTTGTATAGAGGTTTAAGGCACTTATTAGATTATATATTATACTCCATTCTATGAGAGTGAAACAATCAGTTAAGGAATAATCAGTCAACTGGGGTATGATTATTAATAGAAAAACCACCTACTTATACAGGTGGTTTCATACTTCTCGGTGGGTGTCGCTTACCCCACATCTCAATCCTATTTCTAGTTGTGTAGAGGCCACAAATTTTCTACCTCGAGAAGTTCTTGTAGCTATTCTACCAAAATGTTAGTGATTGGTAAAGCTTTTTTAATAAACTATACAGAAAAAATCGGTACAATTCTTATTAATAAAACTCAAAGTTAAATTAATCAATACCATATAATTCTTGCTTCATTCTTGCAATCATTATTTGCAATCATTTCTTTGACTTTTATTAAAGCTTTGAAAAAAAATAATTCCGGATAGATTGGATCTAAGCATTCAACCGTAAAGTTGAAAGTTGTTTTATCTACTGAAAATGTCCCATAATCTGTTCCATTATTAGGGTAATAATTATATGCTACCATATTCTCTGTTTCATATTGTTTTTGTAGTCTTACCATTTTGTATAAAACCTTTTAATATTTTAGATCTTTGTAACTTTTCTATGGCCTTGTCTAGCCTCGCTATATCCTTTACGCCATCCAACCTTACGACCTGCACCTTCTCGCGTTCCACCTCTAGGCATTATCATCACCTATCCATGTTCTGTAAAGGTAACCAATCAAAGCACCATTAATCCATGAGCTCCAATTCATACCTGTATAAATGTTAGATGCAAAGGCAATAATTGCCAACACTAACAAGAATTTTTGTGTTTTTGTTTTCATTCAATTTGACGTATTACAATGGATATACATTGTGGGGTATCTCCTAATAGTAAGGCTACTATCGAACTGACAATCTCCATCCATTCTTTCACGTCGTCCCCCCTTTCTATACTAGTAAAAAATAAATATTCTACCCTCTATGTTTCAATATTTCTTCCGCAGCACCTAAGATTCCTAGCATGGAGTGCTCAAATACAAGTCCGCCTTGCATAAAGATGGTATATGGTGGTCGTACTGGTCCGTCTGCACTCAGTTCAATGGAAGATCCTTGTACAAAGGTGCCGCCTGCCATGATGATTTTATCTTCGTAGCCAGGCATATCTCCTGGGATAGGGTGAACATGAGCATCTACAGGGCTATAGGCTTGCATGCCACGACAGAAGTATTCCATTTCTTCTGGTCCGTGTAGGTTGATGGCTTGGATCAAATCAAAGCGAGGTGCATCGACTTTTGGGAATACTTCATATCCCAATAGGGTTCCCACCGCTGCTGTATAGACAGCTCCTTTCAAAGCTTGTAATACCACATGTGGTGCTAAGAATAATCCTTGGAAGAATAGTCGATATCCCGGTGCATAGGATCCCATATGGTCACCCAACCCTGGAGCCGTCAATTGATACCCTACTTGTTCCACTAAGTCGTCTCGACCTACCACGTAGCCACCGGTAGGAGCAATACCGCCGCCAGCATTTTTAATGAGGGACCCAGCCATAATATCTGCCCCTACTTCTAGAGGCTCTCTAGTTTCTGTAAATTCACCATAACAATTATCCAAAAAGGTTATGGTTTCAGGATTTACTTCTTTTACAGCTTTCACAATAATACCAATATCTTCTGCAGACAAAGGTTCTCGTATGCTATAGCCTCTAGAACGTTGGATGACCACTACACGAGTATTTTTTGTAACAGCTTGCCGAATGCCCTCTAAATCGTAAGTATTATTCACCAAAGGAACTTCTTTATAGATGAAACCTTGCTCTGTTAACGATCCTGGCACATGGCGTGACGCACCGATGACGGATTGCATCGTATCATAAGGTTGTCCTACGGCATAGACGAACTCTTTCCCTTTCGATCCATTGCCCAAGATAGCCTGTAATGTGGTGGCTAATGCATGGGTGCCGGACACGAAATGAGGGCGCACGATGGCACGCTCCCCTTTAAACACGTGAGCGAACACTTCGTCTAATTTCTCACGGCCCACATCATTGTAACCATAGCCACTGGTGCCATTAAAATGATAATCTGAAAGTTGGCACTCTTTAAATGCTTCCAGCACTTTTTTTGTATTATATAACGCCACAGGCTCAAATTTTTTGAACTCTTTTTCAGCCAAGTCTAGAGCCTGTTTACGAATCTCTTCTACAGTCATTCTATTCCTTTCTATGTATAGCAAACTAGTTTTGATTCATAATCCTCATAAGTTAACTAAACCAATCTATGTCATATTTGAAATTTTTCTAAACTAGCTTGAACTAGTTCCATAGCTTCTTCATAAATGCTTTCTTCACTGCGATTCGGAGTGATAGAAATCCACTGAATATACGGCATCCGTTTATACCACGTAATTTGCCGCTTTGCAAATTGTCGTGTATGTTGTTGGACTAATTCAATAGCCCGTTCTTTTGAATATTTCCCGTGAAAGTAAGGAATAATCTCTTTATATCCAATGCCTTTGAAAGCCTGCGTATCTGGTTTCACGCCAGATTCCAATAGGTGTTCTACTTCCTCGAATAAACCATCTCGAACCATATACTCTACTCGTAGGTTAATCCGTTCGTATAGTTCTTCTCTGGACCGTTCTAAGCCGATGACAGGTCCTTGAAAGACTAATCCTTCTTTTGACGGCGTTAATAAGGCATGTCCCTCACCAGCTAAGACACACTCGATGGCACGGTATAGGCGATGTTTATCTTGGAATGGTAACGTAAGACCTTCTTTTTCAGCCAATTCATTGGCATAGGCTTGCAAACCTTCTAATCCAGAGGTATCAAAGATTCTATCCAGTTCGAGGCGCAAACTTTCATTGCGAGGTACATCTAAAAAGTCATAGCCCTCTAGCAATGATTGCACATACAAGCCAGTGCCACCAGATAAGATAGGAATCTTGCCTTCTTTGTTAATAGCATCTATGACAGTATTAGCTTGTGCATTGAACTCCGCCACACTGTACGAGTCATTTGGCTCATGGGTATCGATGAAATAGTGAGGCACTCTGTTCAATTCTTCAAGGGTAGGTTTGGCGGTGCCAATATTCAACCCTTTATAGATTTGGTACGCATCCCCAGATAATACAGGAGATTCTAATATTTCCGCCATCCGCAAGGTAAGGGCTGTCTTCCCTACTGCGGTAGGTCCCAAAATAGTGATTAACTGATTCATCTTACCTCCTTTCATAGATGCCATAAGCGATAGAACTATATTTACCACCCACCACCTCTATAGGTGGAAGCTCATTGAATAATCGACTGCCTTTGCGCTCCTTAATGACTAAGCGCTTCGATTTCTCCAAGGCCAGTTCTACTATTTCTGAAGTGATCTTAGATTCTAGTAAATGACCACGCCACTGCAAAAATTGAGGACTTTCATAAACAGGGTTTTCAAACATAGGATCCAAATAGATAACATCATATGTATTGTGTTCTAACTGCTCCAAATAATCCTGATAATTGCAGATAACCAATTGAATGCGGCGCAATGCTTCAGTTACCTTTGGCTCTTTATGCTGAAAGTGTCGAAATCCATTATTTGTGATATACCCCAAAATTGGATGTCCTTCAATAGCCGTATGATGTGTTAATTGTGGACAACCATAGCTGATAACAGCACTATCTGATCCTAAGCCAGCGGTACAATCCAACACAGATGTGACCGATTCATAGCCGATAGCTCTTAGCAGATGGTCTGTATGTCCACGGTCAATTTCTAACAGGCGCAAATGAGCCATTGACAGATGAAATTGATGAGGTACTCCCTCTTTTGTCATAAAAGAAGGTCCTTCCTTTGTGATAAGTAAGGCACCTGCACAATGATGCGCAACTAATAAGTCTTCTACAGACTGATGTTTACGCGGCACATAGGGCATCTGCAAGAGTTGACTTACCTTCTTAGCCTGTTCAATTAGATATGCATTTGTCTTTGAACTTGTGCTGATGAGGTACATATTAACTCCGTAAAAATAATTTTCCTAATTCATCTGGCGTAAATTTAATGATCGTAGGTCGTCCGTGAGGACACACATAGGGCTTTTCTGTGTTGAATAAATCCTGTAACAAGGCATCAATTTGTACCAAGTTCAGATTATGACCTGCTTTAATGGCACCACGACAGGAAGCATAGGCCAACATTTCATGGCGTAACTGAGCAGCACTTGGACTTTGATGATCATGCATATAGGAAAAGACGTATTGTAAAATCTCTGGAACTTTGCTTTCAATGAAATCCACAGGATGACCATCAATACGTAAGGAAGTGGGTCCTCCTTGGTCTACTTGGAATCCTAAATCTAACAATGCATCTCTCTGTTCTTCCGCCAATGTTAACTCTTCTTCACTGACATCCATATACATAGGCATCAACAATTCCTGCATAGGAATGGACTCGGAGGATTTGCATAGTTTGTCATACCGCACACGTTCGTGCGCTGCATGTTGATCGATAATATATAAATCATCGCCTTTTTTTGCCAAAATATAGCAAGAGGCTACTTGGCCCATAGGAAGTAGTCCGTGATTGGCCGCTGTTTTACTGGTATTAGTATTATATGAATCACCACGATTAATATCATAGGAATCATCTACACCAATAGTTCTCTCCGTGTGAGAATTACCTGCTACTCCTTGTACTGCAGTTAGATCTCCAGATATGGATTCATTTCCAGTCTGGTTCATATATGGCTCTACTGAGCTTGGCACTAGGTTAGGTCGTGATTCACGGATAGCTCTGAATCGATCTTTATCTTCCTGTGTATAACTTTTAGGCACAAAGTTTTCATTCACATCCAGTGATTCATTAAAATTACTTTGCTCGTACACAGTACGTTGTGGCGCAGTATATCCCTTTTGACGAATCGTATCCACGAGAACCTCTGTTTTTTCACGCATTACCGTAAATCCTTGAGAACGTCCAGTGAATACTTTATCGTAGTCGATGGCTGTAGCAATGGTTTCTTCTTGATTGGTTGTTACGTGATGCGTAGGGTTTTCTAAAGCTTGCAAAATACTGTTATACACGGCTTTAAAAACCGGTTTATCATCTGAGAATTTCACTGCACTTTTCCGTGGATGTACATTGATATCTACGGTTCCAGGAGGTACGACAATTTGTAACACTACTAAAGGATAGCCACCTTTTGGCAATAGTGCATGGTATGCCGTATCGATAGCCTTGTAGATAGCCTTATCGGCAATGACACGTTGGTTCACTATGGTCGTCTGCCATTGACGGCTACTCTTTAGTACCGTTGGCTTGCTGACCACACCTTCTACATATATGCCTTCTGCTTCATAGGCGATGGGAAATACATCTTCACTGACTTTAAATCCGTATAAAGCAGCGATAGTATCCACCATCTTATGATTCCCCGGCGTCATGATTGTCACCCGAGTATCTACAATACATTTGAAAGCAATATGAGTATGGCTCAGTGCAAGTTTGCTAATCATATCCTGAATCTTATTCGCTTCTGTACGAGTTGATTTTAAAAACTTTCTACGAGCCGGGGTGTTATAGAATAAATCTTTCACCTCAATAGTGGTACCCACTGAGGTACCACATGGATCGCAGTCCACCATGTGACCACCTTCGATGTAAATCCGTGTACCCATATCATCTGTTTCTTGTCGTGTACGCAAGGTAAACTTGGATACGGAGGCGATGCTAGCAATAGCTTCCCCACGAAACCCTAAGGAGGCAATGTCGTATAAATCGTCGGCGCTGCGAATTTTACTAGTAGCGTGGCGCAATACAGCTAAGCGTGCATCTACTTCGGACATACCGCACCCATTGTCGGTAATGCGCATGTATTCGATGCCACCTTCTGCAATTTCTACTTCAATAGAAGTAGCCCCTGCATCGATAGCATTTTCTACTAATTCTTTGATTACAGAGGCAGGGCGTTCTACCACTTCTCCTGCTGCAATCTGATTGATGGTCGTTTCATCTAAAACATGAATGGTTGGCATTACTTGCCACCTCCTTGTTTTGCCTCTTCCTGTAAACGATATAATTCACTGATGGCCTCGATGGGTGTCATACTCATAATGTCTAGTTTCAGCAACTGATCGAGCACAGGTTGCGTGAATAAATCGCCGTTCCCAAATAGAGGTCTTGCAACGCTTGGTTTTTCTTTTTTCTTAGGCGCTGGTTCCGATACTACTGTTCCATCTTCCAAGTGAGCTAATATAGTATTCGCTCTATCTAGTACAGCTTTTGGTAATCCTGCCAATTTAGCTACATGGATACCATAACTACGGTCAGCTCCACCTTTTACAATACGGCGCAAGAATAGGACATCATTGCCTTTATCTTTCACAGCCACGGTGTAGTTTTTCAATTTACTATATTGCTCTTCAAGTTCAATCAACTCATGATAATGAGTAGCGAACAAACTTTTACAGTGAATAGTTTCACAAATATGTTCCACCACGGCACGAGCAATGCTAAGTCCATCAAAGGTAGACGTACCACGGCCGATTTCGTCAAGGATGACTAAACTGTTGCATGTTGCGTGTTCTAAGATATAGGACACTTCTTTCATTTCCACCATAAAAGTACTTTGGCCTGTGGAAATATCATCACTGGCACCGACTCGGGTAAAAATTCTGTCCACAGGAGCAATAGTCGCTTCTCTAGCAGGGATGAAAGAACCAATTTGAGCCATAATCATAAGTAGAGCTACCTGACGCATGTACGTCGATTTACCTGCCATGTTAGGACCCGTAATGAGTATGAACTCTTCTTCGGAATGGTTCAGCACCACGTCATTAGGAATGAATAATTCCTGTTTCAGCAAGGTTTCTATGACAGGATGGCGACCATCCTTAATAGAAATAGAACCATTAGTCACGATAGTTGGGCATGCATATTTGTTGGTAAAAGCCACTTCCCCTAAGCTCAAAATTACATCTAATTGGGCAATGCCACGAGCTGTTTCTTGGATTTCTTTAATATTTTCTTTTGCTGTAAGGCGTAAGTCTTGATACAAAGAATATTCCAATTTTTGAATCTGTTCTTTTGCATTGAGCATTTTAATTTCAAATTCTTTTAACTCTGGCGTAATATATCGTTCCGCATTGGTTAAGGTTTGTTTACGAATGAAATAATCTGGTACGAGCCCTACTTGCCCTTGGGACACTTCAAAATAGTATCCGAATACTTTATTATATCCTGTTTTTAGGCGAATTCCTGTAGCTTGTTTCGCCTCTTCTTCTAAGCGATGTAGCCACTCTTGACTATTGGTAGCCAAGGATCGCAATTCATCTAATTCTGCGCTGTATCCATCACGGATGACATGACCATCTTTCAGTGCTAACGACGGCTGATCCACGATAGCCCGTGTTAATAGGTCACATAGGTCATCATGAGTATGAATCATGCTATGACAGTCTTGTAGAATATTAGAGGTACAATGTTGTAATACCTCTTGAATCATCGGTAATACCCGTAACGATTCTCGTAAGGAGGCAAAATCTCTAGGAGACACACTCCCTGTTTCTACACGGCTTAGAATACGTTCAAAATCATAGACAGAAGTCAATAAAGAACGCAGTTGACTACGCATGGTCGGATTATCAATAGATTCACCTATGCCCATTTGACGGCGTACGATGCGATGGATATCCATTAAAGGATGTTCAATCCACTGTTTCAACATGCGAGCCCCCATAGGGGTTAATGTTTTATCTAGTACATCTAGGAGCGTACCTTTTTTAGATCCATCTCGAACATTTCTTGTAATCTCTAAATGACGCAAACAAGATGTATCCAAAATCATGCGGTCTCCCACAGATAGTTGATGCACATAATTGATGTGAGATGTATCTGTTTTAATGATATTTTCCAAATAGAGAATCACGTAGCCTAAGGCTTCTAATACATCTTCTTCAAGCAAACCGGCATCAGAAAAATGTTCACGGCCTTTCAGACGAATACTGTCTATCGTTTCTGTAGGCGTGAACGGAGACAAGGCTATACCAGACATTTGGCGAGTCAAAAAATCTTGGATACTAGTAGGTAATTCACTATTACCAGCTACGATAAGCTCTTTCGGCTGGTACATAGTGAACGCATCAAATAACGAGCTTTCACTAGAACTATCCATACGTTCCCAGATGACTTCACCAGTGGTGATATCTGTGAACAACACAATGCGCTGTCCCCCTGTTTCATAGGTCAAGGCTAAGAAGTTATTTTCTCCATCTTTTGTGCCATTTTCGCTGAGTACTGTGCCTGGTGTAATTACACGGATGACATCACGTTTTACGATACCCTTAGCCTCTTTCGGATCTTCAACTTGCTCACAGATGGCTACCTTGTACCCTTTACTGATGAGCCTTTCAATATAGGATTCCGCAGAATGGAAAGGAACGCCACACATAGGAGCTTTATCTTCTTCACCTGCATTGCGACCTGTTAAGGTAATATTCAATTCTCGTGATGCGGTGATAGCATCGTCGTAAAAAAGCTCGTAAAAGTCACCTAACCGAAAAAATAATAGTTCCTTTTCATAGCGAGCTTTAATACTAAAATACTGCTCCATCATAGGCGTTTGTTTCTTGCCCATTCTGCTAACTCCTTTCTATAATACAGTGCCGTATAATACCCACGTTTGTCCTTTATCGATACGTACATCGATGGTATCCCCAATTTTTAGAGATTCTTGTTTAGGGAATAGAACCATTTTATTACCGGACGTACGACCAAACCACATGTTTTCATCAGTACGGCTCGGTCCTTCTACGATAATATCGTAGATCTTACCTTCCATGGCTTGGTTCAACTCGAGGGAAATCTCGTTTTGCACGTCCATCAAGGCTTGTAAGCGAACACGTTTTACTTCCTCTGGCACTTGCTCTTCAAATTCCGCCGCTGGTGTACCAGAACGTTTGGAATAGATGAAAGTAAACGCCATGTCATAACGTACATCTTTCAATAATTGTAATGTTTGTTGGAAATCTTCCTCTGTTTCTCCTGGAAAGCCCACGATAATATCTGTTGTGATCGTAACACCATCGATTTTTTCACGGCAATATTGTAATAAATCTTTATATTGTTCCACAGAATAATGACGATTCATACGTTTTAAAATATTGTCAGATCCAGACTGTACCGGTAGATGCAACTGTGTCACAATATTTGAAGAGCGTCCTAAGGCATCTACCATGCCTTTCGTCATATCTTGAGGATGGCTTGTCATATAGCGAATACGCTCGATGCCTGGGATTCCATCTAAGGCATCTACTAAGGTACCAAAGTCTGTACCATCTTTAAAATCCAAGCCATAGGAGTTTACGTTTTGTCCCAACAAAGTGATTTCTTTAAAGCCTTTTTCACCTAATTCACGTACATCTTTTACGATGGCTTCTACAGGACGGCTAATTTCACGGCCCCGCACATGAGGTACGATACAGTATGTACAGAACTTATTACATCCGTTCATGATCGGTACCCACGCAAAGAATGTACCATTTGGTTTTGCCGCCAATTCAGGCAATACTGTATTGTCCATCTCTACATTGACTTGACGTTTTTTCGTTCGTTGTACTTCTTTGACCATTTCATTGATATGTTGAATATTATGGGTACCTAATACGATATCAATATGAGGGGCCCGCTTAAACATATCTGCTTGGTTCTTCTGTGCCATACAACCAGTAATAGCAATGATCAAGTTTTTATTTTTCTCTTTCAAATGCTTTAACTCGCCGATACGACCATAAATTTTATTTTCTGCCGTTTCACGAACGCAACAAGTATTTAAAATAATTAAATCTGCTTCATTTACCTCTTTTGTAGGCACATATCCAACAGATTCCAATTGATGGGCCAATCGTTCTGAATCACTTTCATTCATTTGGCAACCATATGTATAAATATAGTATGACTTCATATTACTCCTTATGCTTGTATTTTACTTTTGATGGCTCAATGGTGCCACCTACCTTAATAGCAAGTCTCTCGATAGACATGCCTGTAATATATTCGATTTCTTGACGTATCGTTTTTTGCAAGGTATCCATGATTTCCTTGACCACGAATCCGAGCATAACCGTAACGTCAATTTGTAAGATTAACCCATTGGTAACTTCCTTACTCTTTTTGATATCCATACTGCGCACATCTGTCACACCTGGGGACTTTTCAATACTATTCTTGATGAGTGCTTGAATCACTGCATCTTCAAAGACCAGTTTGCCATAATAGCTGAAAGCTGGACGTATGACGGATTTTTCCCAACCCTCATCTTGCTTCGTAGACAATCTAGTTCTGCGCCAGAACGACTTAATAGGGTCGATTAAAAAGCCTTTAAAGTGAGGCTTCAACTCCACGGATGGAACGGGAATAATATGTTTTCCCTCTTTTAATCTAGCATGTTGTGCTTTTTCAATATCCTTCGGACTAGCTACATCTTCAATATGAATATAATAGGACGGGCCAGGGATTCCCAAGGCCTTCGTAATTTTTCCAATCATATTCTCCGATGTGCCCAATATCATAAGGCGTTCTGGTTGAATCTCATCCAGTGCTTTTCGCACACTTTCCACCTGTTTTTTATCTTGAAAGATAGCACGACGAACAGCTTTAATACGGTTTTCTTCTTTTTTAGCAGAAAATCCACCCACAATGCGATTATTATGAATTAAAATACCGTCATCGATAATACAAGATGCGTGGTGTTCATGGGCCACCACCAATGCTCTATGACTTTTACCTGTTCCGCTAGGGCCAATAAATGCGATTACATCCATACTACACCTCTATGCGCCTTGTAAGGCTTTCATAAACTCTGCTACCCACTCACTTTGTATTTCATATTCTCCAAGACCAATACTTTCAGGAAATCGATCTTGTATGCCGTGAAAGTCAGATCCACCGGAGATTAACAATCCCTTATCAGTGGCAAATTGATGGTATTTAGCACTATCCTCGGCAGAATGGCTAGAATGATAGACCTCTACGCCATCAAAAGGGAGTTCTAGTAATTCATGCACATAATCGTCATTTTCCACTAATTTGGGATGGGCTAGCACGGCGATACCACCGGCACGATGAATCAAATCAATAGCCTGTTGTGGGGCATACTTTTCCTTCGGCACAAAGCAAGGACCATTGGGGTTTAACATAGTATCAAAGGCTTCCCCTACGGTTTTCACATAGCCGTGAGCAATGAGTAATTGCGCAATATGAGGGCGCCCAAAGGACACAGCATCGGTAAAGGTATTCACCAATTCCTCATAGGAAATATCATAACCTGCCTCAGCACATTTATCCACCATTTTATGGATTCTAGAACGACGCACTTCTTTAAAGTGAGAAATATAATCCTGTAGTTCCGGATGGTCTAAGGAAAATTGATATCCCAATACGTGCACTTCTTTCTCATTGTAATAGGTACTAAACTCACAGCCATGATAGATTTGAATCCCTGTTCTATCCTCATTTGTTAATTGACCGTAGGCACCAACTTCATCATGATCTGTAATAGATATCGCTTGTATTTGTTTCTCTTTTGCTAATGTCACTAAATCTCTTGGCATATACGTACCGTCTGATACATTCGTATGCATGTGGAAATCGACTAACATAGACCCTCCTTTCCTAACGATTTTGTTCTTTCATACGGCGTTGAATATCTCGTTTTGCATCTCGCTCCGCCATATCTTGTCGTTTATCGTAATTTTTCTTGCCCGTCACAAGGCCAATGGTAACTTTTACATACCCATGACTATAGTGAAAGTTCAATGGAATCAAGGAATAGCCTCTTTCTTTCACTTGTCCTAAGAGTTTATGAATTTCTCGTTTATGCATGAGCAATTTACGAGTCCGTTCCGGCTCGTGATTGAACTGATTACCCTGTTCATACTTGCTAATATGCACTTGGTATAAGAAAAGTTCCCCATTTTCAATGCGACAAAAACTGTCTTTTAAATTGATGCGCCCAGCCCGAATCGACTTCACTTCCGTTCCTGTAAGGGCAATGCCTGCCTCATAGGTTTCATGAATATGAAAGTCATGCCGAGCTTTGCGATTATCTACAATTAATGCATTGTTATCTTTCGCCATTACCGTTTCCTCTGTTTTTTTCCTTTATTGCGCTTACCCTTTTTATGTATCGTTTCATAAAAGGCTGTTTTCTTTTTTGTATCCAACTTGCGTAGCATTTTCTCTACCGCTTTCGTGGTACCTGTCGTTTCTATTATATCATGAGATTGGCTACCACGGCGTTTTCGTTTCTCTTCTTTTTGCTTCCTATTAGATTTTTTACTTCCTTTTTTAGGTTTTGAAAGTGATCCTTCACGACTTTGACCTCTTCGTAAGTAGCCATCGATGTATTCCACTTCTCCAATAACAAAATCAATTTGACGAAGTTCCGTATCGGCTTTGATTAATGTTACCGTCACTGGTGTACCTAAACGATATTCCTTGCCGGTTCGCCTACCATAGGCCATATAATGTGGTTCATCAAAGACATAATGGTCATCATCCATCAAGTTGTATGGGACTAATCCATCCACCCCATTATCCAGCTCAATGAATAAACCAAAGGCAGTTATGGAACTTACATGACCTTCGAAACTTTCACCTACATATTGCGCCATATACTGAACCTTTTTCATATCCAAGGTTTCTCGTTCGGCTTCTGTGGCGATTTGTTCACGCTCTGAACAATGACTGGCGCTATGTGTTAAGTACGCTTCATCAGCGATAGATGCCATACGTTTTGGCTTACCACTTAATACATAGCGTAACAATCTATGCACCATCAAATCAGGATAGCGACGGATGGGCGATGTAAAATGGGTATATGTATTAGAGGCCAACCCAAAATGTCCAATATGTTCCGAGCTGTATTTCGCTTGTTGCATGGAACGAAGTACCATAATCTGTACCACAGGTTCAATCTCTGTACCGCTGACGGATTGCAATAATTCTTCAATATGCTTAGGCTCCACCTTGCTTGGCAATTTCACAGGATAACCAGAATGATGTAAGACGGTAATGAGTTGTTCTAATTTCGTATCCTTTGGATCTTCATGAATACGATAGATAGATGTATCCAATCGTTCACTGAGGAAAGTTGCCACTGTTTCATTGGCTAACAACATACATTGTTCAATTAATTTTTCTGCAATGGTTCTATCTTTTCGTACAATTCGTTGCGGTGTTCCCATACCATCTAAGAGAACTTTATATTCTGGGAATTCAAAACTAATGGCCCCTGCTTGTTGACGCATTTTCATCAATTGGTATGCCAATGTTTCCAATGTTCGTACCATCTCCATAAGTGGTGCCAAATCATCAGGAATAATGTTCTCTTCTATAGCTAAATAGATTTCCTTATAGCTACAACGGCGTGTAATATGAATAATGGACGGTTTAATGGTGTAGTGCACCACCTTACCATGAGGGTTCACTTCCATGATACAAGACATGGCATAGCGATCTTCCTTAGCTTGCAAGGAACAAATACCATTTGACAACTCCACCGGCAACATCGGAATCACACGGTCCACCAAATACACACTGGTGCCACGGCGATATGCCTCTTGATCAATGATAGAACCAGCTGGTACGTAGTGACTGACGTCTGCAATATGAACCCCTAATTCAATATTGCCATTATCCAACACTTTCGCATGAACAGCATCATCTAAATCCTTCGCATCTTCTCCATCGATGGTGATTATTTCTTGATGTCGCAAATCTAAGCGATCTGCTCCTTCAGTGACTGTGAAAGAAATCTTCCGAGCCTCTTCTTGCACATCTTTTGGAAACTCTTTTGGCAAATCAAAGGTAGCCATCACGGACAATACATCTAAATCCGGTGTAGAACTATCCCCTACAATTTCCACAATTTTGCCTTCTGCTTTACGATGTTCCTCTGGCCAAGCTGTCAATTCAACTACTACGGTGGCACCACTTCGTGCATCCATAGTACATTCTAAAGGAATATAAATATCCTCACCTAATCGTTCATTATGAGGTGTTACAAAGCCACTTTTAGGAAGTCGTTCAAATATGCCCACTACACGAGTTGTATTTCGAGTCACAACACGGCGGATAATACCTTCTGCATTTCGTTCACTCGTACTTTTTCGTTTGATAATATATTCTACTTCATCATCATGCATAGCTGTCCCTGCACAACCATTGGGAATGAATACATCTGGCAGGTTCCCCTCGGCAGGTATTACAAATCCAAAGCCTTTTTTGCTCGCTTTATAGATACCAATCAATTTCGTGTCTTCTGTTTTTTGATAGGAACCATATTCTCCACCTTTGATACGGATGCATCCTTCTTCTTCTAATTCATGTAATACTGAAAAATATGTCTGAATCTCTTCGCCTTTATAACCCAAGATGAAAGGAACATCTTCGATATGATAGGATTCAGGCCATATATCTCTAAAAAATCCTAATATTTCTTCTCTCATAGTACCTCAGTATTTCTATAAAAAAAACCTACCATAGGGTAGGGTTTTTTATGTATTAATAAGAACTTAACACTAAATCTAAAGCTAGACTAACTAATACGAACAAAGTAGCAAGAATCACCGTACAGCGTGATAGGAATCCATCTACGCCACGCTCTTTACCACCGAATACGGAATCTGCTGCACCGGAAACGGCACCGCCCATACCTGCGCTCTTACCAGTTTGTGCTACTACTACCACAATTAAAAGAATAGAAATAATAATTTCAACAACCATTAGAAAATCTCTCATGAATCTCTTCCTTTCTGTATCAACGGTTATGACCGAAGTAAACTTCCATTTTTTTCTTTACTCGCTGCAATGCATTATCAATGGACTTTACAGAACGATGATGTTCTTCTGCCATTTCTTGATAGGATTTAGCATCCATATATCCACGTAATACATCCCACTCTAGAGGACTAAGAACAGCCTCCATTACTTCCTTAATCAGAGCATATTGCTCTCTATTGATGACTACTTCTTGAGGATCTAGATTTTTTTCTGTCTCTAACACTTCAATGAGCGTTCGTTCTGAGTCATCATAGGCTGGCTTATTTAAAGAGATATACGAGTTCAAAGGGATGTGTTTTTGACGACTCGCCCCTTTAATGGCAGAAATGATTTGACGTGTAATACATAATTCAGCAAATGCTTTGAAGCTAACCTCATGGTCTTGATTAAAATCTCGCGTTGCTTTATATAAACCAATCATACCTTCTTGTATAATATCTTCTTTATCAGCGCCCATTAAAAAATAGGACCTAGCTTTAGATCGAACAAAATTTTTATATCGTTGCACAATATAATCAGTAGCAAAATGATTGTTCTCACGTTGATAGATAGTAACAATTTCTTCATCCGTTAATGAAGAAAAACGCTCAAACTCAGCTACTGTTTCTGTTTCATATGACATAGGATTCCTCCTGTGACTCTGTACTAGGAATGATATTTAATAGTATACACTATCTATATAAAAAAGTACATATTTACATTTGACTTTCATAACATATATCTATATAATTATAAGACAATAATATATGGGGACGTAAAGGTTTCGACAGGTATGGATGTATCTTAGAAAGCGAGCTGGTGTCTCACTCGACCATAAATCAGTGAACCTTAAATTAAACGCAGAAGAAAATTTTGCATTAGCTGCATAAGCTACGTCACACCTTCTCTCGCCCGTGGAGAAGGATGTGGCGTCAAACTACGGGCTAGCTAGTTCTATCCGCTCAATTAGAGCTAGTTAAATCTCATGAGCTAGAATAGCTTAGGTTGTTGATGTCCAAACACTATTCGAAGTTAAAAACATCAACTGCGCTCGGAGAGGTCTAGGGGGCAACATGTTTGGACAGGGGTTCGACTCCCCTCGTCTCCACCACAATACCAAATGAAATAACCGCTTATTCATAAGTGTTCGCAAGTGTTCGCGAATGCGATGAATAAGCGGTTTTTGTTATTTTTGTTTCTTTTTTATGTTCGTAAGTGTTCGTATAGTTTGGGGGATTTTGCCCATTTTTTGCCCATTCAAAATTCACAAAGTGCGTGACGGGATTCTTATAAATTCCTAGAATGTATGACGCACACCAACTTTGATTTGCCAGCTTTGTCGTACTCGATCACGGGTGGATCGTTGCGCCTCAAGGTACACCTGTTCTGTCTTAGCTCGATTCATGTAGGCGAATCCTAAGCCGTAGGTGAACCAATGCCCTTTGTAAGAAAGTTGTTGTGTCGTACTTTCATTAAATGTAAGAGTTCGATTGCCGAGGAATTCTTTTTCATACATCACTTTCACATACGGATTCCATGCGGTGCAAGATGACTTATCTACTCCTGCCCGTACGCCAATGCGACCTATTAAGCTGTGCATAGAACCTAATTGACTATGTAATCCATTGGACATATCCATGCTATACCCTTTGCTCGCTTCATAAGTAAGCTGCGCTTCTGGTTGTATAAATAACCCCTCACCATCTTTACCAGATCGATACATACGTTTTCCCAGTTCCACAGATGCCAAGAAAGAGTTCACATGCATAGTAGTTGAATGCAAGGCTTCGTTAGAATAGTTAACCAAGTCAAAATCACCTTGAGAACGTCTCACTTTACCAACTAGATCTACATACACATTAGTATCCTTATACAATCGAGTGGAATAGAAACCAAGCTCAGTACCTGATAACTTTGCATGGCCTTGGTATTCATCAAGGGTAGCTGTCGATTGCATCATTCCTACGGTGAAACCACTATAGTGAATCCATGTATCCCGTGGATGTATCCAATTATAGCCACCTTTGAGTCCCCAGTATCGTTGTTGGTAACCACCATGATGGGAAGAGTCAAACTTGCCATTCGTATAATTAGCCCATATCGTATTAGACCGTTCCACATCTTTATGAAGATGAATTTCTCCTAACCGCTGCACCAATGTTTCTGTATTGCCTAAGTGTAAATTATACAATAAGTTATCGAATTGAATGGTCGAGTGTGCACCTGGTGTCAATTTTCCTTTACCATCATCCTCATAAGGGAATAGATACCAGTTATTTACATTTGCATCATTAATAGAAACAACTTTTGAATCCGTAGGTCTGCCTAATGTATATAGGTAGGCCCCTTTTTCGATGACAGTTTTAGGAAGGCTAGGCTTTTTATCATCTGTAGGAACTGCCACATGATTATCTTTATTAAGTAATGAGAATACCGCCTTATGATCCTCTGGTCTACCTAAACTTTCCACTAATTGCAACACTTCTGAGCCCGTAGATTTGGACTCTGCCATATTTTGGAAATGAATACCATGTTCTCCTTCACTACTAGAAGTAATGGTGAGTTTGTCTGTATCACCAGACCCAACATTCCCAGCCATGTGGAATACACCGCCAGTTCCTTTTAAACTGTCCACAGTTAAGGAGATCGGTACCTCTGTATCACCAAATCGAACTTCGCCTGCATTAGATACATCTAATCGATTAATCTTAGAGTTATCAGTCATTTCCCAATAATTGCCATTATCTACTTTCACATTGATCGTACCACCAGGATTGTTGTCCGCCTTACCAATCAAGTAGGAGTCCTTCGTCAATAGGTTAACATCAACTGTGCCTCCATTCGCAGCAAATACATTACCTACTATGGTTGTCGTATCCTTACCAGATACAGTAATAGTTGTATTCTTGCCACCTGCTACTAAGGCAGGGTCTATTGGATTACCATCAATGTTTAACTTTTTATTGAAAGTTATGGTATTCGCGTTCGTATCACTATCTGCATCAGTTTTCGCCAGTACACCTACTTTTGCGTTTCCATTACCACGCATAACAATCGACACATCACCGTTGAACGTACTATTTGTGATATTATTCGCATCTTTATGTATTTGCGAGATACCAGTTCCGGAGCCTTCTGTATCTACTTTAATTGATAACGATGAATCTACATCAGAGGTTATGGTTGTACCTGCTCCCGAATTCGCTTTATCTTTTTCAATGCGTATACCATATCCATTCGCCATCGCCTCAGTGGCAATGCTGTTCTTGCCTTTCCAATGAATGAAGTTGCTACCAGTCCCTGCTTTTCTTGCACTCACCAAGTTCAAGCCATAGGCATAGGCACCTTTTGTAGTGATATTCGTAGTATATAAGGTAACTGTGTTTGTACCTTGATTCTCAGATCCTATATCAATACTTCTAGCCACGTAGTTGGATGCTGTTTTCACATCACTATGTGTAAGATTCACTGTATTTTCGCCATTCTCAGCGCTCATTTTCACACCGTAGACCCACGGTTTCCCGGTAGATGTAGAATCAGTGGTAACCGTTGTATTCTGTAGGTCTACCAAGTTTTTACTAGGCTTTTCATTAGCATCTGTTGCCCCAGTTGTATCATTCAAACTAGAAGATACTTCAATGCCATATACTTCATCGTTACCAGTCGTGGAAATATTGTTCTTAGCACCTACAAGAGTGATTCGATTTTCACCGTGGGATTCAGCATTGACATACATGCCCCACACAGTACCACCAGCGCTCTTTGTAACCAAATCCGTATTAGCCTTCAAATTAAACTCGGAGAAACCATAATTTTCCGTATCCGTATTGACATGTAATGTATCCTTTGTGTTATTCGCTGATTCATTAGTGATGGTAGATACAAAGTTCTTTCCTTCTTTTGATGCCACGTGAACACCACCATGATAGTTCACATTAGATAAAAATCGCATCTCTGTATCCGTATTGCCTGAGATAGTACTTGTCACATTTCCATCAAAGGTAAGACTTGATCCACCTTTTTCAGCTTCAAGCGTATCCCTAGTAGACACAGTGCGATACCGATTTTCCCCATTATTTTCTAGGCGGAACGCAGCCAATTCCAAATTATTTGTAGTGGACTCCATATTCATAGTCAAATCATCATGAAAATGCACATGGGATTCTCCTCCTTGATTCGTTTGTTGAAAGAATCCATTCACACGCTTTTCATAGGACTTTAAATTTCCAGGATTAACCGTTTGCGCGTGGGTATCCATAGTCACTTTCTTTAAAAAGTTCACCGTAGACACTGGTTTCGTCACATCACTCGAACCTTCTCCGACTACTTTTACCACATTGAACATAGGATAAAATTTTCCATGATATGTTTTATGGGTTGTAACATTAAAATTTGTATTTGCATCAAAATTAAGAATCGTTTCTGACCGATCAACCAGCTTACTGTTGGAGTTATACACATGTACCCCATCTTGCCAATCAATAGATGTACCATCATCTACATGAATGAAATGAATCGTCCCATCAGACGCTATTGTCGTTTCCGTAGTTGGTTTCGTCCGAATGTCATTCGGAGCTGTCATATTTCGATTTGTGATAATTTCATTAACTGTATCTCCGTCCTTCATATACTTACTTTTCGTCCCTAAGATAGTGCCATCAGCATATTTATACTCATACTTAATTTTTGTAGCACTATTTTCAGTAATAGTACCCCCATTTTTAGCTAATTTCTCATCGAGGGAAATCGTATCCACCGTTTTCCAATCATTTCGAGTTACCGTGTCTACAGTAAAGCCTTCCCCTCTAGCTAATAAAGGAATCGCCGCCAATACTAGTAATGCTAAATGTTTATGTTTCACACGTATTCTCCTCTCTTTTTTTAATCTATGTGCCCAACCTAGATTAAATTGCCAAGATTGTGACATTTTATACTTCGTGAATCCCTCCGCTCCCCACACAGTAGAGACCATGGACATGGCAATTAAGCCTAACAATAACTTGTTTCGTTTCATATTGATATATGACACAAAAAGTTTGAAATAACCCGCCTGTAAATGAAATTATCAATCAGTTACCCTCATTCTACTCCTTTTTTATGACTTTATCTAGTTGAAATGTACATTTTTCATGCTATATGACTAAATAGTATACGTATAGTTACGCTTTTAAGTATATTTGATTTTATGAAATACGAAATCTTTTTCACTTTTACCTATGACAAAACGACTCATCAAGGAATCCTCAATGAGTCGTTCTTTCTATCTCTATGCAATTAAATTTGAGTCATTACATAGTATATCCATCTTTTAGCAGACGAAGTAATCCTTGTACGGATGTGGTCACTTCATCGATTTTTACTGTGCTTGTAGAACCATCTTTACGTACACGCAATTCTACTTCACCAGATTCGATGGTATTTTTACTTACTGTAATACGAACAGGATAGCCAATCAAATCAGCATCTTTAAATTTAACGCCTGCACGATCTTTACGGTCGTCCAATAATACATCAACGCCAGCTTGTTTCATCTCTTTATACAAGCGTTCACTTACTTCCATTAAAGCTTCATCCTTCGCATTGATAGGAACAATGACAACCTCAAATGGAGCAATCGCTACTGGCCAAATGATACCATTTTCATCATAACTTTGTTCAATCGCAGCTGCCAATGTGCGGCCTACACCGATACCATAGCAACCCATTTGGAATGGAGTTGGGCGACCGCCTTGGTTCAATACGGTAGCATTCATAGATTCGGAGTATTTTGTACCCAATTTGAATACTTGACCTACTTCAATACCTTTGTCGATACGAAGTTGACCACCACACTTAGGGCATGGATCGTCTAAGGTAATCAAACGAATTGGTGCTACGATGATGTCATCTACATTGAAATCACGGTTAGGATTGATATTAATATAGTGTGCATCTGCTGTATTAGCGCCACCACATACATTGTGTAAATTCATCACTGTTTCATCCACTACAATGGCGAACTCTTCTGATTGTGAAAGTCCCACTGGGCTAATGAAACCTGCTGTTAATCCCACACGAGCTAAATCTTCTGGAGTAGCCATTTCTGGTTCAATACCACCTTCTACAGCACGTTGTACAGCAATTTCATTTACTTCATGGTCACCGCGAACAATAGCTAAAATAACTTTACCTTCAATGTTGTACACTACGGCTTTAATTGTTTTTTCTAATGGTAATTCCAACATATCTGCTACAGCTTGAATTGTTTTTGCATCTGGTGTAGATACAGTTTCTAATTCCTTAGCTTCTTCTACTTCCACTTCCAATGCTTTTGGTTGCCCAATTTCAATATTCGCTGCATAGTCACATTTTGTGCAGTGGATGACATCTGCCTCTCCAGATTCCGCCAATGCCATAAACTCAAAACTACCAGAACCGCCAATAGCGCCATTATCTGCTTCTACTGGTTTACATGTTAAGCCACAACGTTTGAAGATTTTGCTATATGCTTCATACATATCCCAAAAAGATTTGCTCATACCCTCTTCGTCGATGTCAAAGGAATAGGCATCTTTCATAATGAACTCACGGCTACGCATTAATCCGTAGCGTGGACGACGTTCATCGCGATATTTATTTTGAATTTGATACAAACTCAACGGCAATTGACGATAGGAGTTTACTTCGCCTCGAACTAGATTAGTTACCATTTCTTCATGAGTGGGTCCTAGACAATATTCACGGCCATGACGGTCGGAAATACGCATCATTTCTGCACCGTACGCAGCCCAACGACCAGATTCTTCCCATAATTCACTAGGTTGAAGAATAGGCATCATAATTTCTTGGCTGTGAATGGCTGCCATTTCTTCACGGATAATGGCATTAATTTTATGGATACTGCGCCACGCTAATGGTAAATAGGTGTATAAACCACCTGCTACCTTACGAACAAAGCCAGCGCGTAGCATTAATTGTTGGCTAATTACATCAGCATCGGATGGCATTTCCCGTAATGTTGGTGCATATAAGCGACTTGCTAACATAACTTACTCCTTTATATTTTTACTTTTCTTCTAACGTTAAAAGATATTGATCGATTTCAGCAAATAAGGTATCTACTAATTCTTGTTCTGGTACAGTTTTTAACACTTTTCCTTTGCGAAAAATAATTCCTTGTCCCTTTCCTCCAGCAATACCAAAATCTGCTTCTCGTGCTTCTCCAGGACCATTTACAACGCAGCCCATAACAGCTACACGAATGGGAGCTTTAATAGACTTCAATCGCTCTTCTACAATCTCTGCCATATTAAATAAATTCACCTGGCAACGACCGCACGTAGGACAAGATATCATAGTAGCTCCAAAGGTACGAAGCTCCAAAGAACTAAGAATGGTCTTGGCCACTTCCACTTCGTGAATTGGATCTCCTGTTAAGGAGACGCGGATCGTATCACCGATACCATCGGCTAAGAGTGTTCCAATACCGATAGCAGATTTAATAGTACCTTGTTTGATAGTTCCTGCTTCTGTGACACCTAAATGCAATGGATATGGTATTTTACTAGATAATTTCCGATATGCTTCAATCATTAAGGGCACATCTGTGGCTTTAATGGAAACTTTCATTTGTTCATATCGTAAAGATTCCAAAATACGAATATGTTCTAATGCGGTTTCCACCATACCATCCGCTGTAGGATGACCACCATGAGCATCTAATATATGTTGTGGTAAGGAACCGGCATTGACACCAATTCGTATAGGAATCAATTTAGGCTTAGCTTTTTCCACAACTTTTACTACATTATCGATACTACCAATATTTCCTGGATTAATGCGAAGGCCATCGATGCCACTTTCAATAGCTTGTAATGCTAAGCAGTAGTCAAAATGGATATCTGCAATGAGGGGAATCATGGCACGTTCTTTGATAGCTTTGATGGCTTTTGCTGCCGCCATATCAGGAACGGCTAAACGCACCAATTCACAACCTGCAGTGGCAAGACGATTGATTTCCTCAATAGATTGGTCTACTTTCACAGGATTTGTTGTAATCATAGACTGAATACTGACAGGTGCTTGATTTCCAATATGTACGGTACCCACTTGAATACCTTTTGTCGGTTTACGTTCTATCATAGAATACCTCTAAAATAATCGTAGAATATCTTGGAATGTAGAATACACAAAGACTAATAGCAATAGACCTACACCAGTCATTTGAATGTATTGCAATGCTTTTTCTGGTAATTTTCTGCCTGTCATTCCTTCTAGTAGTAACAGTATCAAATGACCCCCATCTAGTACAGGTATAGGCAATAAGTTAATCACCCCAAGGTTAAGGCTCAATAAAGCGGTAAATAGCAACAAACTGATAAAACCATGTTGTGCTACTTGCCCCGCCATTTGTGCTACACCGATAGGACCAGCTACATCGCCTTTACTGTGCCCTGTTACAATATTCCATAAACCTTGTACCATATCAGCAAGAGTAGATCCAGTATGTGTCAATGCTTGCACTGCAGATTCACCAATACCGTACTCTTTTACTTCTAATACTGGATTGATACCGATGACAGCTCTATCACCAGATTCACGAGGAATGACAGTGGTAGATATACTCTCACCATTTCTATCTAATGTAACAGATACTACATGATTACTATGGCCTTTCAGAGACTCTGTAATATCCTTCCATTCTGTAATGGATTGACCATTGATAGATACAATTTTATCTCCTTTTTGGATACCAGCTGTAGCTGCTGGATTTCCTGCTAAGGTATCTCCGATAATTGGTTCATGAGATGGAATTGTAGTGCCATGAAAGGCGAATACAAAAAAATATATCACAATAGCCAACAAAAAATTAAATGTAGCACCCGCAGCGATCACGATAAATCGTTGCCATACAGGTTTGCTGTTGAACCCACGGTCACCTGCATCTTCAGAAGGATCCATACCAGCAATTTTGTTGAATCCACCTAATGGCAAAAGACGTAAAGAGTAAAGTGTTTCTCCTTTTTGTTTTTGTATAACATTAGGGCCAATGCCGATAGCAAATTCATCAACACGCATGCCGCAGGCTTTCGCCGTTAGAAAATGTCCTAATTCGTGAATCATAACAATCACCCCGAATACAAAGACAGCTCCTAAAATTGTAATTAACATGCACTTCTCCTTTGTATTTCTTTCGTAGCTTCTTGTCTTGCCCACGCATCCATGCTCAGTACATCATCAATAGATGCAGGTACACCATTATTCATGCGTCCAAGAACGGTTGAAACTACTTCATATATATGTCCATAAGTAATTCGTTCATCCAGTAAAGCATACACCGCCATTTCATTGGCTGCATTGAATACAGCAGGTGCATAACCACCTTCTTTTCCCACTGTGAAAGCCAGCCGTAAGGCAGGAAAATCATCCCACCTAGGTGCCATAAACTGAAGATCTAATCCCTTAGTAAAATCTAAATGTTCCATTTGTAATGGATATCGTTTTGAATAGGTCATCGCATATTGAATAGGCTCACGCATATCTGGATTCCCTAATTGTGCTAAAATAGCTCCATCTTTCATTTGAATCATAGAGTGTACAATACTTTGGGGATGTACTACTACATCAATATGATCGTAATCGAAATCAAACAACCAATGAGCTTCAATGACTTCTAATCCTTTATTGAATAAAGTAGCTGAGTCAATAGTAATTTTGTTCCCCATATTCCATGTGGGATGGGCTAAACAATCCTTTGCTGTTGCTCTATAAAGATCTTCCGATTTCCAATGACGTAAGGCACCGCCTGAAGCTGTAATAATTAACTTCTCAACATTACTTTTATCTTGCCCTTCCAAACACTGAAAAATTGCACTATGTTCACTATCAATGGGTAAAATCGACACGCCATAGTCTTGTGCTGCCTTTGTAATCAAAGAACCACAAGCCACTAAGGTTTCTTTATTAGCAAGTCCAATCGTTTTTTTGGCCTGAATCGCAGCCATAGTTGGTTCAATTCCAGCTGCTCCTACTACGGCAGTGACCACCATTGTCGCTTCTGGCAAGGTAGCTGCCAGAATCAAGGCTTCTTTGCCTCCTACAATCTCTGTAGGCCCTTGATAACGATCTTTCAGTATAGAATAAGCCCGCTCATCTACAACACCCACCATAATTGGATTAAATTCTGTAATTTGTTGTTCTAGCAAATCAATGTTGCTATGTGTTACTAATGCCACTGCTTGAAATTGATCTGGATGTTGACGAATGACATCTAACGTTTGTGTTCCTATAGACCCCGTGGAGCCTAAAATACTTATAGCTTTCATAAAGGTCTCCTTAAGATTAAATCATTACAGCATAAGAATATATGCCAATACCAATGGTGCCGCAAATAGTAGACTATCAAAACGATCTAAAACACCACCATGACCAGGCAATAATGTACCAGAATCTTTTTTATTTGCTTCACGTTTTAATTTAGATTCAAATAAATCTCCTAGCGGTGCTAATATGCCGACAATTATACCTATACCAACACCAAAATTCATTGGTAATCCTAAGCAAATAGAGCCAATCCATCCTGTCAAAACACAGCCAATGAAACCACCAATAAAGCCTTCTAAGGTTTTATTAGGGCTAATGCTAGGTACAATGTTTCGTTTACCAATGGAGCGACCCACAAAATAGGCAAATGTATCACTAGCCCAAATAGAGATTAGCACAAGCCAGATGACAGCCAAACCGAACCCATCTTGATCTGCGTAATAGCTCGTATTTTCATAGATTTTATTATCACGTAACACCATCAGTGCTATAAAGCCACTTGTGACATACAACAAGCTACTGATGGTAGATTGTACTGCTGAAAGCGTTATTTTTCCGTTGCAGAAGGTATATTCAATGACCATAGCCAACATCACAAAAACGCCTAGAAATATTGCTAATGGATAGTTACCAAACACTAAGGAACCGCATACAAGAACAATATAAATTAGTCCCCATAATGGTAACAAACGGCGTTTCATATGGCGAAATAAGCTGACACACTCTACCCAACCAATGAAAGCCAACACGGACATCACAAGATTAAAAAATAGGCCCCCATAGGTGATGGCAACCGCCAACAAGACAACGCCAATCAAAGCTGTGATGAGACGGGTTTTTAACATATTATTTCTCCTCTTTTAAACCACCAAATCTACGTTCACGCTGTTGGTATGCCAAAATGGCTTCTTCCAACACCTGCGGTGTAAAATCTGGCCAATGTAAAGGGGTAAACCAGAACTCTGCATAGGCAATTTGCCATAGTAAAAAATTGCTGATACGTGCATCATTGCTTGGTCGAATCAGTAAATCTACACGGTCAAATTCTTGTGTATCTAAATAGGAAGAAATCAATGTTTCTGTAATATCTTCCTCTGAGATGATACCGCTTGCCACATCCTGGACAATCCGCTTTGTAGCTCGAGTGAGTTCGTCACGTCCCCCATAGTTAATTGCTAATTGCAAAGTAATTCCTGTATTTTCTTGTGTCAAATCCTCAGATTCTTTGATGATGTTTTGTAACTCTTCAGATAGCTTAGTAATATCTCCCACAAAACGAATACGCACGCCTTCCGCATGCATTCGCTTTACATTTGAAAGTAAATACTCTTTAATAAGACCCATTAACAGGCTGACTTCTTCTTCTGGGCGTTTCCAATTTTCTGTGGAAAAACCATATACAGTCAGTGCTTTCACACCAAATCTTTGGGCAGCTTTCACAATATCCTTTAATACTTCCGCACCTGCGCGATGACCCATACTCCGTGGCATGCCTTTACGCTTTGCCCATCTACCGTTACCGTCCATGATAATGGCAATATGTTCTGGAATATTCGTTGGATCTATAGTCGGTCTCTCTTGATGTTTACTTTTCTTCCATAAGTTTTTTAGCATACTGTACCTCATTTGACTGCGCCACATGACTGGCTACCATAGGATGAAAGAGAACTATCTCCCATGCGCCTTCTTTTACTATGACACGGCCTACATAACATTCTTCGGAAGAAATGGAAAAGAACCGATTATAGTTCTTTTCTATTTTTGTAGTAAAAGGGATAGAGGCAGCCTGCAAAAGAGACTGTGCAAGCTGCCATGGAAATCCCAAAATAGATGTATGCTCCATTAGACAGACATAACATCCTTTTCTTTTATATCGCGAAGTTCATCAATTAATTTAATTTTTTTGTCAGTCAATTTTTGAACTTGTTCTTGTCCATCTTTTGACACATCTTCAGTAATTGTTTTCGCTTTTTCTTCTTTTTTGATTGCATCATTAGCATCACGACGAATGTTACGGACTGCAACTTTAGCATCTTCTGCTTTTTTGCTTACTACTTTTACTAATTCTTTACGGCGTTCTTCTGTCAATTGAGGGATAGCCAAACGAATAGCCTCACCATCATTATTAGGGTTTAATCCTAAATCAGATGTTAAGATAGCTTTTTCAATAGCACCAATCATAGTTTTATCCCATGGAGCGATTAAAATCATGCGAGGATCTGGAGCAGATACGTTTGCCACTTGATTAACAGGTGTTGGGGCACCATAGTAATCTACCATAACGGAATCCAACAAAGATGTATGCGCACGACCTGTGCGAACATTAGCAAATTCATGTTTTAAGGATTCAATTGTTTTATCCATGCGCGCTTCTTCGCGGCTAATAATTTCTTTAATTTCCATAGTGTTCACCTTTTATTTTACGATAGTACCGATGGCTTCTCCCTTAGCAGCACGTGTGATGTTACCAGGAATATCCATGCTAAATACAACGATAGGAATATGATTATCTTTACATAATGTAGTTGATGTAGCATCCATTACTTTCAATTCTTTGCTGATTACATCCATGTATGTTAATTCATCGAATTTTACAGCATTTGGATTTGTTTTAGGGTCGGAATCGTATACGCCATCAGCAAATTTTTTCGCCATTAAAATAGCATCTGCTTCGATTTCAGCAGCACGCAAAGCAGCTGTTGTATCTGTAGAGAAGTATGGATTACCCGTACCTGCTGCAAAGATAACAATACGACCTTTTTCTAAGTGACGAATAGCACGACGACGAATGTATGGTTCTGCTACTTCTTGCATTTCAATCGCTGTTTGAACACGAGTTGCTACGCCTGCATTTTCAAGAGCATCTTGTAATGCAATAGCATTCATCACTGTTGCAATCATACCCATATAATCAGCAGATGCACGATCCATACCTTTAGCACTACCGGATAGACCACGCCAAATATTTCCACCACCTACAACGATAGCAATTTCAATACCACTTTCTTTGGAAAGTGCAGCAATTTCCTGTGCCAATGGTTCTACCACTTGTGGGTTAATGCCAAATCCTTGATCACCTGCTAAGGCCTCACCGCTAAGTTTTAATACGATACGTTTAAATTTACGTTCACTCATGTCCTTCTCCTTATGACGTTTCTAACAAATAATTCAAAAATAAGAGAACACTTGCGGTGTTCTCTTATCTCCGTACTTATTTACCTACAGTAGCCATAACTTCTGCAACGAAATCGTCTTGTTTCTTTTCGATACCTTCGCCTAAAGCATAGCGAACATAACGACGTACGTTAATGTTTTCACCGATTTTAGCGATTGCTTCATTGATCATAGCTTGTACAGTTTTTTCACCGTCTTTAATGAAAACTTGTTCTAATAGGCAGTTTTCTTTATAGAATTTTTCAACGCGGCCAGCTACCATTTTTTCAAGAACTGCTTCTGGTTTTGGTTTACGGCCAGCTTTAACGTCTTCTTCAGCTTCTACTTTAGCTTGTTCCATCAATACAGCTTTTTCATGTTCGATTATATTAGCTGGAACATCTTCACGTTTTAAGTATGTTGGGTTAGCTGCTGCAATTTGCATTGCTACATCTTTACAAAGAGCTTGGAAATCATCAGTTTTAGCAACGAAGTCTGTTTCACAGTTTACTTCTACTAATACGCCGATACGTCCACCACCATGAATGTAAGATGCTACTACACCTTCAGCTGCAATACGACCAGCTTTTTTAGCTGCCGCTGCTAAGCCTTTTTCACGAAGGAAGTCAACTGCTTTTTGGATATCGCCATCAACTTCTACCAATGCTTTTTTAGCATCCATCATACCTGCGCCAGTCATGTCGCGTAATTCTTTTACTAAAGCTGCTGTAATTTGAGCCATGATTTTTCCTCCTATAAATAATTAAGGTAAGACCTTAGCCTTACCTTAATTTTACATCGTTATTACTTATTTATCAATTAAGACTATGTCTGTATATATTGTTAAATAATCTTACAGATTCTTAAGCTTCTTCGGAAGCAGTTTCTGTACCGAAAGCGTCTTGTTCACCTTGACGACCTTCTAAAATAGCGTCAGCCATTTTACCAGCTAATAATTTAACTGCGCGAATAGCGTCATCATTTGCTGGGATAGGGAAATCAACTTCGTCTGGATCACAGTTAGTGTCCACAGTAGCTACTACAGGAATACCTAATTTTTTAGCTTCTGCGATAGCGATTTTTTCTTTTTTAGGGTCAATTACGAAAAGTGCACCTGGCATTTCTGGCATATCTTTAATACCGCCAAGATATTTTTCTAATTTTTCCCATTCATGACGAAGACGAATTACTTCTTTTTTTGGAAGAACTTCGAATGTTCCATCTTCAGCCATTTTTTCTAATTGTTTTAAGCGTTTAATACGAGCTTCGATAGTTTTGAAGTTAGTCAACATACCGCCCAACCAACGTTCGTTAACGAAGTACATATTCGCACGAAGAGCTTCTTCTTTTACAGCTTCTTGAGCTTGTTTTTTAGTACCTACGAAAAGGATTGTTTTACCTTCTTGAGCTACTTCACGTAAGAAATCATACGCTTCTTCTACTTTTTTTACAGTTTTTTGAAGGTCAATGATATAGATACCATTACGTTCAGTGAAGATGAATTTAGCCATTTTAGGATTCCATCTTCTTGTTTGATGTCCAAAGTGAACACCAGCTTCTAATAATTGTTTAAGTGATACTACTGCCATGTTGGCACCTCCTGTTAAAAAACCTCCGCAACTCTCATCCCTCAGCAAACGCGAAATTGCGCACAGAACTGATAGTCTAGTTGCGTGTGTATTCATACTTGGTTAGTATAGCACAAAATGTGGGGTGAAAGCAAGGGGAAATCATGCATTATATTTATTTACCCTAGTGGTTATTAATTACTTATGAGAACACGGCTGTCGATGTACTATTAGTAATCCCAACCGAACATGTGGAATAGTCTATCTTTAATGTGTTCTTCTTCGGAATCCGGGATATAATTACCATAGTATTTACGTTCTATACTACCATTTCGGTAAATTAAGTTACCATGAACGTCATAATAAGAAGTTGGTATAGAATACGTTCCATAATTATGAAAAGACACTGAATTTACATAATATTCATTCGAGTAATATTCTACTGTTACTACATCTGGTTTGATCTCTCCAAACCCACCTAACCATTGAGATCCCAAAGGTGTAAATTCTCGCTTAAAAACACCTCTAACAACTCGATCCTGAGCTTCACCTCTTGCATATACTTTAGTTCTATCGAGGTATGTTTTATAGTATTTATTTTCAGAAATCAAAATCCATCGTTCTCCTGCTTGTGGTAAATGTAAATATCCATCACTCTGTTTTGTCACCTGCGTATTACTATCAGGAACTCCCAAAGCATTATCTAATTTCTTCAACGTTTTACTTAACCAACTAGCTTCTACTGTAGCAGTTCCTGCATTGACTGCAAAAACGCTAGCTAATACAAGAGCGATTGCTGTTCTTTTTCTCATAGCACACCTCACATAAATAACTAAAATACATATATGTTATTACTATCATACATCATAATGTCTGTATGAATCAATCTTTCTCAAAAATTTTATGTCTTTTCAAACTTTAGGGCTTTCCATCATATATACTCTAGTTCTACCAACATATGTCTTGTTCGTTTTTTCTTTCAATATATCTTCTATGTATACATCATATTAGAATTATCAATTTTATCTCATCTATATTTTATTAATTAGAATGAGCATACACTTTTTTATCACTTTCTTTCACAGTGAACGTGATATTACGTATTTGATATGCTTCATTGGGCTGTTTAGCGTTATCGATATCCACTTTCTTTTTGATATTAGCTGCTTCTTGTTTGTTAGCAAATGTAAAGAAAGAGTCGTCCGTTTTATACATAATAGAGTTGTCATCGTTACCGCTGACAAGCATCAACTTACCATTTTCTTTCTTAATTGTGTGGGTAGCGCCAAACGCAGCATCATAAGCTTTACCATCTCTGACTGTCATTAACATATCTTCTTTTATTTCATCATAGTAAGGCACCCATTCATAAGCGTCATCATAGATAGGTACTACTCCATTTTTGTTTGGTCCCTTTGCAATATCTAACTTAGTAATTTTTGAATGATCTGTACCATATTCATTTTCGTTTACCAACTGATGTTTCGCATATACATTACGCATATAAAACTTAGATTCAGTCATTTTATATACATGGTCACTCACCTTTTCAAACGTTATTTTATAAACAATCCCACCATTATAGCCGTTGTCTTCATAAGGAGGGTTATAATGATACCATGTACCCGACAAATCGGGATTGTCTCCGATTACTGTATCAGATGTGCACCCTATGAAAGCTAATCCCATCATCATTATGCCCAGTATAATTAGCATACATTTCTTAATATTCATTCTATTGACCTCGTTTTCGCCAAATCATAAAGGCACCAAGCACTACACCTAATCCTACCAATCCAATCATTACATTTCTAACAGTATGAGATGCTTTTAGAAACACAAATCGGATATTTCGATCTTTTTCAAAAGTAATTGAATTACCATTTACAACTCCATCAGTTTTGAAATCGGTTTTAATATCACCATCTACTGTAATAGTTGTTGTTCCATAGGATTTTCCCATAAAAAACATATATGCATTATTTTCTTCACCATAAGGATAGATAACATGTAGCGCTTCAGGTTTATCTATGGCACCATAAATAATTCTGTAACTGTTAGTTAATTCACTTTCATCTGAAAAAGAAGCTGTAATTTTCCAATATTCAGATTTAGCATCTGTTTGATTATTCAAAGCCTTACCAGCTTCATCAACAGCCTCTACCTTAATATGTTTTGCACTAAACTGTTTCAGATTCTCTTTTTTTTTATTTTGTTGTTCCTCAAATGTTTCATCACCTATATGCTTACGGTCATAAATAATTTTATTTACACTGTCGTCAAACCCAGCTTCTAAATCCGTTTTACTCAAAGGTTCAGGAATATGCAATTGCGCCTCCCATTTCCCACTAAAGTCACTATCTACTTGGATAATAGAATCCATACTTGCACAACCAGTTAGCGCCAATAGAGCGCATCCCAATGCCAATAGTTTCCATTGTTTCATCATGCACCTCAAAAAACAATCTTCTCAAATGTTACTCTCATGTAAATTCACTAGTTGCATTACACAAAAACATATTTACTATCTATATAATACATCAATTACATTGCTATAATCAATTTATCTATACAACAAAACAACCAACTCCTATTCAAGAGTTGGCTGTTTCGTTTCTCTTTTATAATATATCGATTTTCTCGCCCTCTAAGGCTTTGTTGATGCTCCGTACGGCGCAGAATTTTCCGCACATACTGCAAGCTTCTTTGTGTCCTTCTTCTGGGGCACGGCTTTCACGGATGCGACGTGCTTTTTCAGGATCTAATGCCACTGCATATTGCGCTTCCCAATCGAGTTTTTGGCGCGCTTCTGCCATACGGTCATCACGGTCTTGTGCATTTGGTATACCTTTTGCAATGTCTGCGGCGTGCGCTGCGATTTTGAAAGCCATAATACCTTCTTTAACATCGTTTTCATCCGGTAATGCTAAATGTTCTGCTGGTGTTACATAGCAAAGGAACGCTGCCCCATGCATGGCTGCCACTGCACCACCGATAGCTGCTGTAATATGGTCGTAGCCTGGTGCAATGTCTGTCACCAATGGTCCCAATACATAGAATGGTGCTCCGTCACAGATTGTTTGTTGAACTTCCATATTGGCTTGGACTTGATTCAATGGTACATGACCAGGACCTTCCACCAACACTTGTACACCACGTTCACGAGCCCGTTTTGTTAATTCCCCAAGTCGAACGAGTTCTTCGATTTGACAAATATCTGTAGCATCCGCTAAACAACCAGGACGACAAGCATCGCCAAGGGAAATAGTCATGTCATATTCTGCACAAATGTCTAAGATTTCATCATAGTATTCATAGAAAGGATTTTCTTGACCAGTCATGGACATCCAAGCAAAGACTAAACTACCTCCACGGCTCACGATGTTTAACTTCCGTTTATGTCGTTTAATTTGTTCTACCGTATGTTGTGTAATACCACAGTGTAAGGTAACAAAGTCTACACCATCTTCTGCATGAAGACGGATAGTAGAAATAAAGTCTTCTGCAGTCAATTCACCTAAGTCCTTTTGATGATGGATAACGCTATCATAGATAGGCACGGTTCCAATCATAACAGGACATTCCTTTGTCAACAACCGACGGAACACTTTTGTATCCCCATGTGTAGACAGGTCCATAATAGATTCAGCACCTAATGCCACTGCATGATGGACTTTTTTCATCTCTTCTTCATAGTCTGTACAGTCTTTGGATGTACCTAAGTTCACATTAATTTTCGTGCGCAACTTCTGACCGATTCCTTCTGGTTGTAAAGACGTATGATGCTTGTTGCAAGGAATCGTTACATGCCCTTTTGCCACTAAGTCTCGTAATACTTCAACATCCATATTTTCTTTTTCTGCTACCACTTTCATCGCATCGGTAACAATGCCTTTTTGGGCTGCTTGCATTTGTGTGTAAAACATAAAAAGCTCCTTTCATTACAAAGGAGCCTATTTGGGGTACTCTATACACAAAAAGGTATCGACATTACATCGATACCCACATATGTCAGCGTGCTTCCTACGCGGGCATGATCCCGATCAGGTCAAAAGGTCAGGTACTTCATAGTCCTTTCTCAGCCTATTACATAGGCTCCCTTGCAAATCTAAAATATTTACTTGCTTATAGTATAGCATGAAATGGTGGATTTTTATAGTAACTCGTTGTGTTTTATTTTCAAAGTGGTATACTGTAAGTAATTGGCAAGTTTTAGAAACCAAAAGGATTTATTATTCTAAAATAATTGATTTTTTTCCCTATCCGTAGTATACTGAAGTCACAACGAGTAAACAGTGGACCTGAGGGAACACTGTGGGGACTAAGTTATCTGCGGATGACTTAGTCCCTTTTTTATTTGAGGTATAATATGTCTAAACCATTTCAAACACATAATAAACAATTAAAAATCCTACGTTCAAGAAATCTAATTATAAAAGATGGATCTAAAGCAAAATCTATATTAATTCGTGAAAACTATTACCAACTTATTAATGGATATAAAGATATATTTCTGGATATAGTAAAAACAAAACAACTAAAAAATGATTACTTCAAAACTGGTACTACTTTTGAACAAATTTATGCTCTATATGAGTTTGATAGAAATATTCGTCACATTTTGCTTAAATATATGTTAATATGTGAAAATTCTTTAAAGGCAAAAATTGCGTATCACTTTTCATCTGAGCATATTAAAGAACCCTTTCCATATTTAAATATTAATAATTTCCAAACAAAAAGCTTTGAAAAATCATCTAGCCTGATTGCGTTATTATCTGATGTAACCAAAAATAATACAGATGCAAAAAATAAAACAGGTCCTTTTTATCATTATTTTCACAATCATAAGGAACTACCATTATGGGTGCTAGTAACTAAATTATCGCTAGGACAAACATGCAATCTTTTTTATAATCTTTCTTCAAAAATACAGTCTTCTATTATAGATTCTGTACAAAATGAATTTAAGCATAATTCAAGTCAATACCATAGCTTTATCAGCTCCCATTACATTGACGATTTTGGCAAAGCTATCAATACTATAAAAGCGTTCAGAAATATGTGTGCTCATGAGGGCAAAATCTATGACTATATCGCTAAAAATAAAAATGGCAAAACTATATCTACCTCATTTTTTTATTTATCATCACCGCCTGCCTTTTCTGGAAATGTATATAGTCTAATTTTAGTATTACGTTTTTTTCTCTCTAAAAAGCATTACAAAGCTTTGATTCGACTAATTATATTGGAAATTACTGATTTAGGAAGTGAGCTGCCTCCTTCTATTTTTTCTGAGGTAGTAAAACGTATGGGCTTTCCTAAAGATTGGAAAACTTCACTAGATCAATATATCTAAAAATAACTGTTCTGATTTATACAGACATTGTATTATGTAAATGAAAAGTACAGATGGGACTAGTTACTTTTATATATTATTTCCCCAATACACAAAGCACTCCCCGTCAAGGGAGTGCTTTGTTCATGCTATTTTATTCTTCCTCATCCATGATGGCATTATGGTACACATCTTGTACATCATCTAAGTCTTCCAACATGTCTAGTATTCGTTGCATATTCACTGCGTCATCACCTGTTAATTCCATATTTGTATCTGGAACCATTGTGATTTGTGCCATATCTGTTGCGATGGATGCTTCTGCTAAGGCAGCTTCTACGGCATCGTAATCATCAGGTAATGTATAAATAACGAATACATCGTCTTCTACTTTGATGTCTTCTGCACCAGCATCAAGAGCCAATAATGTTAATGTTTCTTCATCGTTGCCCTCTTGTGGAATAACGAATACACCTTTGCGTTTGAACATCCAGTTAACGGATCCACTTTCACCTAGGTTGCCACCACGTTTAGAGAAAGCATGACGAACGTCAGCTGCCGCACGGTTACGGTTATCTGTCATTACGTCTACAAGGATAGCAGCGCCACCTGGGCCATATCCTTCATAGGTAATTTCTTCATAGTTGTTCGCATCACCTGCACCGGCACCTTTGTCGATAGCGCGTTGGATATTATCCTTAGGAATGTTATTTTCACGAGCTTTTTGTAACGCCAATTTCAAGCGCATATTGCCTGTTGGATCTGTACCACCAGCTTTCACAGCCACTGTGATTTCACGGCTAATTTTTGTGGTAATTTTTGCTTTTAACGCATCATTTTTACCTTTTCTATGTTTAATATTTGACCATTTAGAATGTCCTGACATTGTGTCCTCCTATTTATTCCACCACGCTTCGCCTCGTAAGCGGTCTAATATAATTGATACAGCACTACGAACAGACAGATGATTGTAGTCTCCATGTCCATAGATTGGTTCAAGGATATAGTCGAAATCTTCCATTGTTTCCTTCGTCATACCATACCCCGTTCCAAATAATACTACCACAGGACGGCTCTCACTTTCAAGTGATTTACGGAGCGAGGCGTAGGTAATCGTATTATCATAGGTTCGTGCATCCGTAGTACACACGATTGGCGTCTGTCCTTCTAATTCCGTCACCATATCGATGGCTTGTCGAATGGAATTGACAAGTTCCACATCTTTAAAAGCATCTTTTCTATCCGGATTATAAGTACTGCCAAAGCCCGTTTTCCAATGACTCATTACAGTTTCTGCCAATTCACGTTGGCTCGGTACATTGTGAATGATGAAATACCGTTCCACATCGTAGGTTGTAGATGCTCTGGCAATATCATGGATATCGTAGTTCGTGATGGCCGTCGTTATCACCTCACCATGTTTATTCATAATGGGATAATGAACGAGACCGATATATAAATTCGCCATTTATTTCCTCTTTTCCTCTGTCAAAGTAGACTGACCTAAGATTCTTTCAAATCGTTCTTGCTCTTCTTTAGATGTAGATATTTCTAGCAATCGTTTCAATACTTTTACTTCTTCTGCTGTTAGCTCACGTTGTAGTAAATCTTTTCGTAGCAGAGCTGTTCGTTTTATAGACTCTTCTAATCGCCACTGCTCAATATTTTTATGATGCCCACTCAGCAATATATCGGGCACCATCATGCCTCTGTATTCTTGGGGTTTCGTGTATTGAGGGCACTCAAGTACAGGATGATAAAAGGAATCTTCTATGGCCCCTGATGTAGCACCTAATACACCAGGAATCATGCGAGCCACTGCATCGGCTACCACCATGGCTGGTAATTCACCGCCAGTCAACACATAGTCACCAATGGATATAGTTTCATCCACTAAGTGTTTTTCCACTCGAAAATCTACCCCTTCGTAGTGTCCACAGACGATAACAAGCTGATCATAGGTGGCTAATTCTATCGCTTTTTCTTGTGTAAATGGCGCCCCAGTGGGCCCCATAAACACAACATGACGTTTATGATTCGCCTTTGTACTACGATGTTCTTCGATAGGCATTTGCAAGACATGCTCTACTGCCTCAAAGAGAGGCGGTGCTTTCATGAGCATACCAGCGCCGCCACCATACGGAGTATCGTCCACTTGACCATGCTTGCTATGAGAAAACTCCCTCGGATTTGTCACTTTCATCTCTAATCGATTCGCTTGTAAAGCACGTTTGATGATGGAATGTGTAAAAAAGGCATCAAAAAACTCTGGGAATAACGATATAATATCTATTTTCATAGGCAGTGCACCTCCTTTCTCAAGAAAAATTCTTAGTTGCTAAACAATAAGTGCAATTATTTTGGTTATCATGTAAGACGCCGTTTTTTTAAGTGATGTTCTATTAATCGATTTACACAAAAATATATACAACGATTTATAACTATGAGTTCACTTATCAAACAATATATCTATAAATTGATAATACTATTTGTCACCGTCATATGAGACAATAGTTGATCTTCTTCATCAAAAATATTGATTGTCCACACATGGTTACGACCACCCTTATGCAATAATTGACCTCGTGCTACTACATAACCATTGCATCGTTTTGGTCTTACATGGTTAGCCGTTATCGATTGACCTACAGCTACTTTTTCTTTCGCCGAATCTAGGTCTATGTTATCTTTGTTAGACGTTAATTCTTGCGCCAAGATAGCATTTGATGCCATCCCTGCCAATGCTTCTCCATAAGCAAGGTATACGCCACCGTTGACGAATCCAAAGGGTTGTGCATGAAATGGTGAAAGTCTCATAGTACTTTGAAAGGCCTGTCCAGCGCAATGGAATGTCTCTATCTGTAATTGTTCTAATAAAGAGGCTGTTGTTTCTTTCATACTATGTCCTTTCATATCATTATATGTAGCATCAAAATGTCTTATATAGATAACACACAAGTAAATCCATTATTTCATAATAGAATAGATAAGATTTCTACCTACTATCAATATTACCTTATCCATGTTTGAGACAAGAATTGATTAACTCTTGTCTTAAGGTTTTCCCCATACTATTTTTCGGTAACATGTCATAATACGCGATTCGCTTTGGCACTTTGTACTTTGCTAAACGACATTGCAAATACTCAATGATTTCTTGTTTTGTGCGACTTGTCACCACACATAGGACAGGTACTTGTCCCCACTTAGAATCAGGGACAGGAATAACTGCACATTCTTTAATCCCATTCATCCCGTATAAGACATCTTCGATTTCCTTAGGGTAAATATTTTCACCCCCAGAAATGATGATATCTTTTCTACGGTTTAATAGATATAAAAATCCATCATCGTCTACATAGCCAATATCATCTGTATTAAAAGCACCTGCAATAGGCTCTTTATTAAGGTATCCTTGCATCAACATCGGTGATGAAATCCATACTTCTCCTACCCCTTCTTCATCTGGGTTTCGGATCTCAATGGTAACACCATCCAGCGGATACCCTACAGCGGATAATTTATGAGGATAATCCCGAACACTAAATGTCGTACTTTGTGCAAATGTTTCTGACATACCATACGTCTTATACACAGGCAAGTTTCGCTCTACGCATTCTTGTAACAGTGACATGGGAATAAACTCGCCACCTAAAAGTATGGCTCTTAACTTCGGCGCTGTGATTTGGTCCACTATACGTTGTAACACTGTAGGCACCAAAGATACCATCGTTACTTCTTCCTTTTCTAATGCATCTAGCACCACTTGTTCAGAAAACTTTTCACGAATAGTAGCCTTCGTGCCATTATACAAGGTACGTAAAATAATAGATAAGCCACTCACATGAAACATAGGGAGTACCACAAGCCAATTGTCATTTTCTTCTACGCCAAGAACTTTAGCAGAAGCTTTTACATGAGCCTCAATCTGCGACCAGCCCACAGGGACTGATTTGAATTTACCCGTTGTAGCACTAGTATTAATGATACAAAATACTTTGTTATCAGATGAATTCCATTCAAGACTGTTCTCACTAACAGTAGAATTATCAATATCCATCTGAAGCCCATAGTTACCTACAATAGATTCCATGCCATCAATTACTTCGCCATCTATTTGAGTAGATGTATGTTTTACATCATTAGATTTCTCTTCCTTGACATTTTCACCGCTGTATATAGACGAAGTAGGCTTGAAATCAGTATCTATGAATGATGAAAAACACAAATACTGTCGGCCATCTTGATTATGAATATACTCAGAACTATAAATATCAGTAATCTGTATATCACAACCCTGTTTATCACAAACTTCCTTCTGTGCTTGCAACACCTGTGCCATTTTTTCCGATACTAGCAAGGTGCGAACGCCAGTACTTTCCATTTGTTCTGTTACTTCTCGTTCTGTTAGATTCGTATTCAGTAACACCGTTTCTATACCCAATGTAGATAAAGCAAATAGGTGTATCGCCATGGATACAGAGTTTTCTGCCCATAAAGCAATACGACTCTCCCCTCGAAGGTGAGGAGCGAGTCGTTTTGCTGTAGCTATTGTTAGATTCAACACATCTCCATAAGTAAGTTCATTTAAAAAGAATTTGTCCCTATGTGTCTGTGCTCGTTCATATAACCACTTCATAACCTAACCCATTAAGGGAATTTAGGGAATTGTTTGAAATCAGGTTTACGTTTTTCTTTAAATGCATCGCGACCTTCTTTACCTTCATCAGTTGTATAGAACAATAAAGTCGCATCTCCTGCAAATTGTTGTAAGCCTGCTAACCCATCTGTATCAGCATTGAAAGAAGCTTTCAAGAAACGAAGTGCCATTGGAGATAATTGAAGAATTTCTTCGCACCATTTCACTGTTTCTGCTTCTAATTGATCAAATGGAACTACTGTATTCACAAGGCCCATGTCTAATGCTTCTTTTGCAGAATATTGACGGCATAAGAACCAAATTTCACGAGCTTTTTTATGGCCCACTAAACGAGCTAAGTAACCAGCACCGTAACCAGCGTCGAAGGAACCTACGCGAGGGCCTGTTTGACCAAATTTTGCATTTTCAGATGCGATAGAAAGGTCACACACGATGTGCAATACATGACCGCCACCGATAGCAAAACCATTAACCATAGCAATAACAGGTTTTGGAGTGATACGGATCAAATGTTGCAAATCCAATACGTTTAAGCGAGGAATTTTATCATCCCCTACATAACCGCCATCTCCACGAACACGTTGGTCACCACCAGAACAGAACGCTTCTTTATCTTCGCCTTGACCATGGTTAGCGCCAGTCAAGATAATAACGCCTACTTCTGCATCTTCACGAGCAATGGTGAAAGCATCGATTAATTCCATCACTGTTTTAGGGCGGAATGCATTACGCACTTCTGGACGATTAATTGTAATTTTTGCAATTCCATTATATGTTTCATAAATTACATCTTCGTAATTACGATCTAATACTTTCCAATCGAATTGACTCATAGTTACCTCCAAAATGATTAGCTATTGTCTAAATACTCTACAGAATATTATATCAAAACTATACAAAAATTTATAGCACTTCTACATACTTGGTACAGCTCGATGTGCCATGGCTACAGCAATTTCATCTAAATGCAATACGCCAACACCTAAATAAATAGCTACACTTAGATGTTCCTGGCTACGTGCAATGCCTACTTTACCACCCACATTTAGACCGACACATTTATTTTTTAGTTGCTCTAAGGCTTGTGCCGTAGCACCTACAACAGCACCTTTGCTAACATGATTGTCATGAATTAACTCTTGTCGTTCCGCTGCTACTACGGCCCGTTCAATAATTTTAGGAATAATCTCTGTGAAAGCCCCTCCAAAATCTACGGCACAGCTACGAATCCCAAGATCTTCAAACTCTTTTCGTAACGCCATCTCTTCTGCACGACTTTCAGAAATAGCAACATGCAATGCAGCTCGCCCTACGCCAATACTTGTTTTTTCCATACCCTATATCTCCTGTTAAGAATTATTCATATTCTTAAGTATACAGCATATTAAAGCATGTTACCATCAATTTTTTATAGACTGCAGTATATCTACATTAACTATACCCTTCTGTATATGTAATCTTCTTTTCAACGAAAAAATAGCTGCACAAGATATACTTCTTGCACAGCTATTTAATAGGTATTGCAAATATTCAAAGACAATGTAAGGTATGCTGCAACTTATTAATTTATAATATTATGCTATAACGTTGATTTCATATAAAAAACGCTCGAAAAACGCTATAACCTAGTAAATTTATAATACATATGCATACCTTATAAGTTTCGATGTTACTTACCTACTGCTTCTACCATAGAACGGACATATTGATATAATTCTTTTTCCCCAGTTGCTCCCCACTCGCCAATTTGTTTCACAATGGCACTACCTACGATGGCACCATCAGATAGTGATGCCATTGTCTTTGCTTGTTCTGGTGTGGAAATGCCAAAACCAACGGCTACTGGAATATCTGTGTATTGTCGAATCTGTTGTACGATGCTAGCAAGGTCTGTTTTGATGTCACTGCGCATACCTGTTACGCCAAGAGAAGACACGCAATATACAAAGCCTTCTGCTTGACTGGCAATCTCCTCAATCCGTTGCTCTGAGGTAGGTGCAATTAAAGAGATGACAGAAACTCCATGGGCCTTCGCTTGATGGCTTAGTTCTTGTTTTTCTTCCAATGGGCAGTCTGGCACAATGACACCTTGGATACCCACTTCTTCACAGCGTGTCATGAAACTTTCAACACCATACACATAGATAGGGTTCATATAAGTCATAAACACAAGTGGAACAGTCAATGCATCTGTACCAGTACGCAAACGTCGGACCATATCAAAAATATCATCGGTAGTGACCCCTGTGGATAGAGCACGCTCACTAGCTGCTTGAATGACCGTACCTTCTGCAACAGGATCAGAAAAAGGAATACCAATTTCTATCAAAGTCGCTCCCGCTTTTGCCATGGTACGAATGTATTTCTCTGTTGTAGTAATCCCTTGGTCACCAGCTGTAATGAAAGGGATAAATGCTTTTTTTGCAAAAGCCTGTGCGATTGTTATTTTATTCATGTAAGTTCACCCCTCTATATCTCGCCATAGCTGCTACGTCCTTATCACCACGTCCAGATAAGCAAATGATGATGCTTTCATCAGGACTTAGAGTAGGCGCCAATCGCATAGCATGTGCCACGGCATGAGCACTTTCGATGGCTGGAATAATTCCCTCCATACGAGAGAGATATTCAAAGGCATCCACTGCTTCATCATCTGTAATCGGCACATATTGAGCACGGCCACTGTCATGTAAATAAGCATGCTCAGGACCTATACCTGGATAATCTAGTCCAGCTGAAATAGAAAATACTGGTGCAATTTGTCCATAAGAGTTTTGACAGAAGTAGGATTTCATCCCATGGAAAATACCAACCGTACCATTTGTCATAGTCGCCGCATGTTCTTCTGTATCGATACCTTTGCCAGCCGCTTCACAACCGATAAGTTGCACGCCCGCATCTGGAATAAAATGATAGAACATACCAATCGCATTGCTACCACCGCCAACACAAGCTAACACAGCAGCTGGTAATTTACCTTCTTTTTCTAAAATTTGTTCTCTTGCCTCACGACTGATGATGGACTGAAAGTCACGTACCATCATAGGAAATGGATGAGCGCCCATAACAGATCCTAATACATAATGAGTGTCTACCATACGGTTCGTCCATTCTCGCATCGTTTCAGATACAGCATCTTTCAATGTACCAGTACCAGATGTAACAGGATGTACCTTGGCACCTAATAGCTCCATACGGTATACGTTTAAAGCTTGTCGTTCACAGTCTTCTTGGCCCATGAAGATTTCACATTCCATCCCCATTAACGCTGCTACTGTGGCAGTGGCTACACCATGCTGACCGGCACCCGTTTCTGCAATCACTCTCGTTTTACCCATTCGCTTAGCCAGTAACATTTGGCCTAGCACATTATTTAATTTGTGGGACCCTGTATGATTTAAGTCTTCCCGTTTTAGATAAATTTTAGCGCCCCCCAAATCTTTTGTCATTTGTTCTGCAAAATATAGCAAGGACGGACGTCCGGTGTAGGACACATGTAAATCTTCTAATTCCTTAATAAATTCAGGATCATTTTTATAGGTTTCATAGGCTTCTTCTAGTTCAATAATGGCATTCATTAATGTTTCAGGCATGAATTGTCCACCAAATTCACCAAAATAGCCATGGCGATGTGTTGTCATAGTCTATCTCCTCATCTATGTGTTACTGTCTTAATTAATTGTGACATAGCTCTAATTGTATTGGCATCTTTTTGGCCATTTCTTTCTAAGCTACTACTCATGTCGAGCCCATACGGTTGTAATCGTCGAATGGCACGAGCTACATTGTGTAGTCCTATACCACCAGCTAGGTAGTAGGGAACCTGCACATCATCTAATAATGACCAATCGATGGTCTTACCGGTGCCACCACGCTCTTCTTTAGAGTAGGCATCTACTACCAATCCATCGATGGGCGCTTGCTCCCATGGCAAAATATCTTCTTTACCTTGCACTTGGATTGCTTTCCAAATTTTAACGGATCCTAATTGTTCTTCCTCTAGGTGGTTTCGTAACGATTCAATGTAATCTATATCTTCATCTCCATGTAATTGCACCACTGAAAGTGGTACCGTCTTAGCAACTTCTACTACATTCGATATCGTTTCATTTACAAATACACCTACGCATGAGATGCCTTTGTCATCGCTTGTAGTTTGTAAACTACCTTGCAAAGCTCTTGCAATGGAATGAGCTTGTTCTATGGTCACTTGTCGTTTGCTAGGAGCAAAGACGAATCCAACATGATCTGGTTGTGTCTCCCTTAAAACTGGAATTGTATCTTCTTGAGATATGCCACAGAATTTAACCTTCACCTCATAGCTAGATTGAGTAGCTTCATCTACTGTTAGTGCATTGGGTGCCTCTAAGTTGAATATTTCTTCCGTTCCTAACACCCCTCGCTTTGTACTAGTATGTATAAAACGTTTCGGTCTAACAGTCCCATATAACTCAGTCAATTTCGCCACTTTATCTGTAGAGCGCATAAAGCTTTCGCCCATAAGGGCAGCTTGAATCTTGTTATCTCGTAAACGTTGGATATCTGCTGCCGTGTCTAGGCCACTTTCAGAGACAAAAATTACGGAATCATCCACTAAATTACGTAAGCGAATACTATTGTTTACATCCACAGTAAAATCTTTTAGGTTCCGGTTATTCACCCCAATGATGCGTGCTCCCATCTTAGCAGCTCGTAACACTTCTGTTTCGTCGTGAGCTTCTACTAAACACGATAGTCCTAGGCTATCTGCCAGCTTATGAAAGCGTGCCATTGTTTCATCATCTAAGATAGCGGCTATGAGCAATATAGCTGAGGCGCCCCATAGTTTTGCTTCATAGATTTGGTATTCATCGATGATGAAGTCCTTCCGAAGTATAGGAATATGTACAGTTGCTGCAATCTCTTGTAAATACTGAGGGCTACCTAGGAAGAAATCTGGCTCTGTCAAGACAGAAATCGCTGCAGCTCCTGCCATTTCATAGTCCTTGGCAATATCTAAGTAAGGAAAGTCCTCTGCAATAATTCCTTTTGAGGGAGACGCTTTCTTCACTTCACATATAAAATTGAAATCTAATTCTTGTAATGCCCGTTCAAAAGGAAAGTCCTTCGTGATTGGCATTCCTTCTACTTGCTGTTGCAACTCTAGCAAGGGCAGCTTGGCTTTTGCTTCCTTGACACGCTTTTCAGTCGCTGCCACTATCTTATCTAATATCATAACTATCTCTATTTCTATCCAAATATTCTATAATAACCTTGTTAATAGTATGTATATTCCAAATTAATCTCAATAGTATTCATATAACTAGATAATATCCATATACTCTCTAAATCTACACTATATAGTTACAAAGATGCCTAAATAAGGTCTAGAATATGTTATTCCTAAAGGGATAGTCCAACTATATAAATACAATTACACACTATTATGCATTCTGTGAGGCTTTCGCAAATTTTGAAAGCGCCTCTGCACCCGCACCAGAATACAACAGTTCTTCTACTGTTTTGAAGGCACTTTCTAAGGTTACCTCTCCATCTTTAGCTAAGTAGTATGCCATGCCCGCATTCAAAATCACTGCAGTAGCACGACCACTTCTATCCTTGCCTTCTAATAGTGAACGTGTTATCTCTGCATTAACTTTTGCGTCACCACCCACAAGCTCATCCGCTGTAGCATAGGTAAATCCGTAATCTTTAGGATCCAATTCATAGGTCTTGAACGCTCCATGATTGATTTCACACACTGTCGTTGTCCCTGTGGCGGTAATTTCATCTAGTCCATCACTACCATATACGACAGCACCACGATGAACGCCTAAGTTAGACAAAACCTGTGCCAAAGGTTCTACTAAGGACCGATCGTATACACCCATCAGCTCTACTGTAGCGCCTGCTGGGTTTGCCAAGGGTCCTAAGATATTAAATACAGTTCTAACCCCCATAGCTTTACGTACAGGACCTGCATATTTCATCGCTTCATGATATACCGGAGCAAACATAAAGCACATGTTCGCTTCTTCTAAAACCTTTTTATTCTGCTCTCCATTGAGTTCTAGTTTCACACCCAATGCTTCTAGCACATCTGCGGCACCACATTTACTGGATACGCTACGATTCCCATGCTTAGCGATAGGAACTCCTGCTGCCGCTAGTAGAATCGCTGACGTTGTAGAAATATTGAACGTACTACTACCATCTCCGCCGGTACCCACGATTTCTACCACTGTATTATCATGTGGCACAGAACCTGCTTTTTCACGCATGACTTCCGCAAAGGCGGTAATCTCTGTAACGCTAGGTCCCTTTGCTTGTAAGCCTCCTAAGAAAGCTGCCATAGGCACTTCCTGTACATCGCCGCTCATAATAGCGTTCATCGTAGCTTTTGCCACTTCATATGGCATATCTTGTCCCTCTGTGACGAGGCGTATTGCTTGTTGAATCATACTCTATATCTCCCTTATATAATCTTATGATGTTCCAAGAAATTCTTAACCATTTGCGTTCCTTGCGGTGTCAAAATAGACTCTGGATGGAATTGTACTCCGTAAATCGGATGCGTTCTATGTTCCATAGCCATAATTTCTCCATCTTCCGTACGAGCCGTTACCACTAGTTCATCTCCTAGGGTATCTTCTAAAACTGCTAAGGAATGATACCGTGCTACGGGGAACTCTTGAGGAATATCTTTCCATAATATGGATGGATAACATTGGGTAGCTACGCTTTGTTTGCCGTGCATGACTTCTTTCGCATATCCTACAGTGGCTCCGAACACTTCGCCCATGGCTTGATGGCCCAAACAAATGCCCAAGATAGGAAACTCGCCTTGGCATGTTTCAAGCAATTCTTCATACACACCTGCATCCTTTGGTCTGCCCGTGCCTGGTGAAAGGATGACACAATCTGGTGAAAGTTCTTTAATTTCTTTCACTGTCATTTCATCACTGCGGATAACCTTAATATCTTTTACTAGAGAGCCAATTAATTGATAAATATTGAAAGAAAAACTATCGTAATGATCGATGAGTAATACCATGTTACACCTCCTGTGCCAATGTGATAGCTGTTACCATAGATTGTGCTTTGTGAATGGTTTCATTGTACTCATTTACAGGCACACTATCTCGCACAATGCCACCGCCGGAACGAACAAAGACCCTTCCCTCTTTTGCCATGGCCATACGAATGCCAATACACACATCCATGTTACCGGAAAAATCCAAGTATCCTACAGCACCACCGTAAACACCACGAGGACTTTTCTCTAATTCTTGTAAAATCTGAATCGCACGAATTTTTGGGGCTCCTGATAAAGTGCCTGCCGGTAAGGTAGCACCGATAGCATCTAAAGCATCAAACTCTTCTCGCAATGTTCCTCTCACAGTACTTGTTAAATGGATAACGTGAGAGAACCGTTGTAGTTGATGTAACGCTTCTACCTGGACGGACCCGAACTCGCAGACTTTACCAATGTCGTTACGTCCTAAATCAACAAGCATATTATGTTCTGCTAATTCTTTTTCATCTTTGCTTAGCTTAGCCTCTTGCGCTCTATCTTCCTCTTCATTCTTACCCCGTGGCAATGTGCCCGCAATTGGGAAAGTATAGACGCTTCTATCTTGCAATTTCACCAAAGTTTCTGGAGAAGCCCCCGTTAATTCCACAGATTTACCACTCATGTAGAACATATACGGAGATGGGTTCATCGTTCTTAGTACACGATAGGCATTGAGTAAACTTCCTTTAAACTTCGCCTCTCTACGGTTGGATACGACCGCTTGGAAGATATCTCCTTCCGTGATGTAGTATTGTGTTTTTCGTACTACCTCTTGGTATTCTTCAGAAGTAAACTCCGAGGTGAATTCACTTTCTAATACACCTCGCTCGATGTGAGCCTCTTCTCCTTCTTTCACTAGGTCAGCTAAGGCTTGTAATTCCAATTGGGTACGCTCATAATTACGCTCTATATCATCTGTACGCACATGACCAATGATATAGATTTTATTTTTGTAATGGTCGAAAGCAATGACCTTATCAAAGAGCATAAGATCCACATCGTTAACCATGCTCGTATCTGTATCAATGATGTGTTGATCCAAGGTAGGTTCTAAGTACCGAATGTATTCATAGGCAAAGTATCCTACAAATCCACCTGTGAAAGTGGGTAATTCTTCAACCCTAGGGCTTTTATATTGTTCCAATATATTTCGAATCTCTTCCGCAGGGTTATGGCATGTGAAAGTACGTGTCATATCTCCCTTGATCGTCATAGTATGGTTTTTGCATGTTACTTCAAGTAATGGATTATACCCCAAGAAGGAATATCGTCCCCAGTGATGCGTGTTGTCTGCACTTTCCAATAAGAATGTGTGAGCGCTCACCTTTTTTAATGCTTTCAGTACAGAGATAGGTGTGCGAATATCCGATAATAATTCCACATACACCGGTACAATGTCATACCCTTGCCCTAATTCTTTTACTATTTCCAATGATGGTTTCATAAGTCCTCCTGCAACAAAAAAACTCGCCCTAGACGTAACTGTCAAGGACGAGTTCATATGCTAAATAACTGCACAACTGTACAGAAAGATTCATATAAATCGCGGTACCACCTTGTTTGAATGCATGCATTCCCCTTTGCAGGATACTATCATATCCCTCACGATTAACGCTCATGGCACGTTATGCTATACTAGGACATATTGTCCGTTCCCCATACCCTCGGTGGTCCATTTAATAGACTGCGTTCTGCGGGGCTCTCAGCTACCCCCACTCTCTGGAAGTGCACGTTCTATTTTTATCTCCACCTCATCGGTTTCGTAGGCGAGTATTAAATTATGTATCAAATATTATCATACTAAGATACATTTGTCTACTGAATAATAACAATTTTCTATAATTTTTTATAGGAATATCCTGTATAACCTATAGATACTCCCTATAGATATGGAAATACTAACTCTAAAAGCTATTTATCTAATATCTACTTTTTACATTTTCTAGCATTAGAAACATAACTTGTAGATACCATAATATAGTAGTTGTAAACCCTTATATTATCTCATTAATCTTATATCTTATACTAGTTGCTTTAAAACCGCCACCTCTACCTGTCCAGGTGCCGATGCTTGTCCCAGTGTGCCAAAGGTCAAACAGTTTCCAAACACATGTCCACAGGTCCGCGTCATCTGTCCTAATTTTCCCATAGACATAGTAATCCGTGGCAATTGTGGATACCGTTCACTTAACTCCTTTGTAAATTGTAACACTGAAAGTACATCTTCATTTGTTGTTGGCATCAAGGCAAACTTAATCACTGCGGCTCCTGCTGATATCATACGCTCTGCATAGATATGTAGTCTTTTTACTTTTGGCGTACTTAGAAAATTATGATAACTCATCACCGTTTGTAACCCTTGATGATGTGCTTCTTTTATAATTTGACCAATTGTATCTGTATAGGCAAATAATTCCACATCCACAGCATCTACTACATTTTGATCCACAATTGCTTGTAATAGGTTACCGTAATTCTCGTTACTTAAGGACGTTTCTCCGCCCTCAGCTAAGGTACGCCACGTAAACAACATAGGCATCTTTTCATATTTAGAATGCACTTCTTCTACCAAATTTACTATTGTGGGTATGTACTCTTCTTCAGATATATGGGAATCCTTCATCCACATATCTGGACGCAACTCGATAAGGTCCACCTTCGCTTGCGCTGCCTCTTGCACCTGTGAAAGTATATCTTCCATCGACGGCCCTACAATAGGAACACAGATACCACATCGATCTCCTTGTATAGGGTCTTGTTGTTGTTTTGATTTCATAGTATTCCGCTCCTAATTATAATCTAAACATATACACATCCATATAGTGCTACCATTATTTATTTTCACAGTCAGATCATATGATATCTAGTATGTCGAATCATTCTTAACGAATAGATTGTCATACTCACTATGTATGGTAACTAAAGATCCTGTAAAATAACTTTTATCAATATACCTAATGACTAGGTTATCCTTAGACATCTTTATGGTTGCTACTACTATACCACATAAACACAATACAATAAAAGCCAAATCACGATGAGCATTCATTCATGATTTGGCTAATACAAATATTCTATCCGTATGTGCACATCATATTCAGTACTGCATAAACATGATACACTTGCACTACTGCTAAAATAACTATTGCTCTGCTTTATCATCAGATGGCGCTGTTTTCACAATAAATGCAAGGGCAATCACATGACCAATCCACACAGCTCCTATAACATACAAAGCTACCGGCATGTTGCGCATACCATAAGCCCCAATGCCCAACAGAATCGATACGGACACTAAAATATTAATCTTAGTGCGCAGTGGCATGCCACTTTTATTTTTAAACGGCTCTACGTAATTTGCATAAAGCTTAGAGTTTACAAACTTCTCATGGAATCGTTTAGAACCTCTAGCAAAACAAAATACGGCGAATAAATAAAACGGTACCGTTGGCAATAAAGGTAATACAACCCCTAAAGATCCTAAGCCAAAGCTAATAGCACCTAATACAATCCAAATATAACGAATCACACCCGTTGATTCTTGTACTTCTTTTGTTATTTCTTCTTTCACTTGTCACCCCTATATACAATATATTCTAATAAGATTACTCCATATTTAAAAATGTTGGAATATCCTCTTTGCTTATACTTTCAACCTTTTTTCGATTCCCTCATACGAGGCATTGCTATTACAAAAAATACATTAGGATGCAAACTTCTCTATATATTGACATAAGATTGCATTCAAATGCAATCTTTATTTAAAATGAATTACTTTTTGCATTCCGATGTAACTTCGAATACGATGAGAATAATCCTTACCAATAAATAGATCGCATTCCTCTATTCCCATACTGGTGCACAGAGCATATGATAATAGAGGATAGCTAACTTGCACAGTTAACTATCCTCTATAGTATATGATTATGTACTGAATGCCAGTCTATCTTCCTATGTAGTTATACACAGGCATAGTCCAATATCTATAAGATTTCTATTCCTTTATCTTAGAACTTGTACGTACCTTGGATACGAGTGTAGTTACCTAATTTAAAGTTTTCTCCGCCGTATAAAGTATCACGTTGTCCAATACCTTTTGCATCGAATGTGTAGAACGCTTCTACCAAGAAATCTTTGCGAGGAACATAGCCACCACCCAATGTAAAGCTACGGATACCATCTAAGTAACGATCAGGTACAGCTCCTGTGCCATTACCACCGAAGAAGGAACCATGAGCGAAGTATTTGTAATCCATGAAGGCATTCCAGCTACCAGGTCTAGTATAGTCAGATTGACCAATGTCAAGACGAGCTGTCCAGAAGTGTGGTGTACCACCCATGGAGTGACCTTTTACTGTGAAATCAGCTGTATTTCGTACATGATCAAAGTTTGTATGTCCGTTCATATAGCGACCGAAATCACTGCGGTTAAAACCATAATCTAAGGAGATAAGAGCATTATCACCGACTTGATATTGTGCACCGATGGCAAAGATATTAGCCAATCGTTTGCTTGTATATGTATCATTAGTAAAGTCTGGAACTTCAGATGTTACATCACCATAAATAGGATCATCTGGATTGATATCTCCAGCCCAATCTGTATTATATCCCGTAATACCTGTATGAGTTACCATCTTAGTTTTCACATGACCTGCTTGAATGGAATGGGCATTATTGTTCAAGGATCGTAAGAACCATGCTTGCAAACCTAAACGAGGGTTAACTTGTGTTTTATATTGTGCAAAAATAGCTCTATCAATTGCAGGTATTGTATCACGTTCAAGTTTTAATCCAGTCACTTTAATTGGTTTTCCAATTACTTTTTCGAGAGCTGCCCTAGGCAAAGTATTTCCTTGTTCAGAAGATCTTAATACTCTAATTAATTCTCTCAAATATAGTTCTGGGAAAAACTGCATTTTGCCTTCGGTGTAATCACTGGTTGTTGTAGCAAAATTCGCAGATTTTAATGTTTCGGCAATATCAACATCATTCATTTTACTGCCTTTACCAGATACGTAGTCTCCTTTTTCAAATATTTTCACAACTCTTTTAAATTTGTACTCCTTGATTGGGTTATCAAGTTTTTTTGCTTCAGGAGCACTTGAAGATACTTTCTTATAATATCCGTCATCAGTAAGAGTATAGGTATCAATATATTTTATTTTGTCATCACGTGAGTCTAAAGAATATTCATTATCTTCAATCCATTGTTTACGCGCAGCCCATTCAGCAGCAGCCTTATATCCTTCTTCAAGCTTAGCTTTATTTTTATCAATGTATTCCTTGCTTAATAAAGTTGGGTCTCCTAAACTTGCGGCAAATTTTGAATTAACAGACTCTAATGATTTACCATACAACTCTTTTAAGATTTCGTTTTTCTCTTTTTTAACAGCTTTTCGGGCTTCTGCTTCATCTTTGTAAATAGTATATGGTGTAAATTTTCCACCAGATGAATAAAGATCCATTTGAGACATTAAGTATGCCTTTGTGCCATTGGCATCTTCTACTTCATACATGATGTTTATAACTTTTCCAGGTTTTTCAGTTCTATATGCTAAGTGAGTAGAGTTAGCTAATTCTGGATATGCTTTACCAACAATCTCAGCCATGCGCTGTACAATCTCAGTACGTTTTGCAGCTCGTTCTTCTTCTGATAAGTTAGACATTGTATTTTCTAAGTCGGTCAATTGCTCTACAAAAAATAGATTTTCGTTCTTACCTTTAAAGTCATTTAAGTATCTTTCCATAAAAGATCCTTTTTGAGGAACTCTTTTTCCATCCTTTTCCTCAATCGGAGTCTTCCACTCATTTCCATACATACCTTCATTGAACGTATTATATAATTGACTATTTAATCCAATAAATTCATCCAATGTTGGTGCTCTAAAATATGTAGCGTACGTACTGTGATTATAGGAAGAGTCTGTAATACCAGTGCTTGCTTTAAAGGAACCAATACCTGTGCGGAATTGACTTCTTTGATCTGTCCACACAGCACGAATTCCATCAAATGTTTTATTAAACCAGTATCCTGTTGTGCCCATGGATTCATGTAAACGACCAATAGAGAAATCCCAACGTCCATTCGTATTCGTTACATCTAAATTTTCTAACCGTTGTTTATTCAGGCCTTTAGATTGAACTGCAGTAGAAGTTGTATCTACAGAGTGATTTCCACTAGCGCTAGCAAGAACTTTCACATTAGTAGTATCATTGATTCTTGCATCTACACCAAAACGAATACGTTGTTCTAACCCATGTTCTTTTTGATCTTTTAAATTATATTCAGCATTTCCTACATATGCAGTACTTGTGTACAAGGATTGTGGACGTTCAGAACCACCATGTGCCATTAAACGTGCACGGTAATCGCCAATAAATTCAGTTCCTTTTTCTTTCTTGGCATCAAATGGTCTTTCTAAGAATTGATGCTCACGTCCCATATCATCGCCATTCACAGTCGCTATAGCTTTATCGACATGAACTTTTGTAATAGGAGTTGTACCATTTATACCATTTGTTACTGTAGAATTTTGTACCTTCGCATCTTGAACTTTACTATCTCCACCTGCTCCGAATTTAAGATTTACACCAAAACGATATACACGAGATTGAGTTGCTCTGTCATCATCACGATGATCAAAGATGTTGTTAACACCGAAGTATACTAATGAATCGTTGCCAAATTTGCGTTGTACCATGGCATTCCATGTACCAAATGATTTTTCTTCGTAGTCATTAGATACATTATAGATTGCACTATCAGAATCAATACCACTAATCCAGTAGTTAGAACGATTTTTTTGTGTATTACTATCAAGCATTTTATGATAATAGTCTGCCCACAGTTGCGCATTCCACTTCTTAGTTTCATAAGTAATACCGAAATCGACTTTGTTAGTTGGACGATCTAATAAATGCGCAGGCATTGTAGAATCAGATTGATTCAACGCTTGCAAGCGAGTCCACCCGAATCGAGTGCTCCATTTAGAACCAAATTTATGTTTCCATTCTAATTGCAAACCAGTAATTTTTGCTTTACCAATATTTTTAAAGCTATAAATTAAATCTGGTGCTTGCATCCATTTATCTTGTTTTGATAATTGTGGTGCCCAGTCTTGTAATTCTCCTGTAAAGTATACGGACATATAGTTACGAATATGGTTTTGGAAAACGCCAATGCGAGCGTAATCATTTTTACCTTCTCCTTCAAAGCTAATGTCGATATTTTTAGATGTTTCAGGTTTTAAGTTTGGATTACCTGCCCAATACCATCCCATTTTTGCAACGCCTTGCGCTACTGGATTGGATGCAAACATTTGCCAATTATACCATAATTCACCCATACCTGGTTCAGAATATCCAGTACCTACATTGGCTTTTAAACGACGATGAGCATTAGAGTTTACATTATAGGTAGCACCTAAGTTCCAAGAGAAATGTGTTCCAAATAAACTACTCTTATCGATACGAAGCGTTGGTTGAACCAATAAATCTTTGTTCACTTGCCATGCATCAGATAAGTAGTAATTACTTTTTTTAATACTACCTTCGCCTTCAGTAATACGTTGTTCACGCTCACGGTATTTTTCTAGGAACTTAACACCTTTATATTTTGGTGCTTTAGCGCGTTCTGCTGGATCTAAGGATTCCCCTTGGGTAAAGTATTTCACATATACCGATGATCCATTTATATTATTTTCTTTTTTTAATGCATCATTGAAATCACGAATTTTTGCCCAGTGTTCATCATCTACACCAAAATCTGTTAAGTTATTGTACCAAGAGGATGGATCTGTTGTTTTAACAGGATCATCTAATTTATGGTCACGGAAGTATTCATAGGTAATCGGTGGAATATCAGTTTCTTTTTCTGCACCATAGTATTCATAATCTTTATCCCAGATTGGTAAACCATCTTTACTTGGTTTAAACTTGTAATCATGGATATGAGAATAAACACGTAAACTATTATCACCAGGTCGACGTTCTAAACGGTCCACGCCTGCTACTAATAAATTTTTATCATAATCCCATGGATCAATATAGCGAGTTTTTACATTAGGAGAACTTTTTAGTCGACTACCAGAACCTGTTTCTTTAGTTTGTGCAATACCCCAACTTAAGGTGTGTTTATCCCCAATCGCAGAGTTTGCATTGAAACGGATATCTGTTTGACGATGGTCTACATCATCAATATAACGTAATTCGTTTTTACCTTCATATTGGGAACGACCAACAAAGTTAATTAAAGAAACATCATTTTCATTGATGCGAGAATGATTCAATTCTAATTTCCAATCGCTGGCACCACCACGACCATTCCAGATCATATTTAAGGTATTACGGTTACTATCACGTTTGAAATGACGTTGAGGCTCCATTGGTGATGTACTATTTTTAACATCCCGTTGTAAGTCTTCTGTAAAACGATTTAAACGTACCTGAATATTATGATCTTTATTGATATCATAAATACCATTAAAGCCAATATCAGAAGTATCACCGTAGAAACGAAGTGCATTAGGTTTAAAGTCTCCTTCTAACTTATCACCTGTATCTCTTCTTTCTTTTGTAGCATATACTGGTAAAATATCACGTTTACTACCAGAGATGGCTACACGAACTTTACCCATTTGTCCAGAATCGGCGCGCAAGAAGAAATTAGTATTACCATAGCCAGTTTCTCCACCTTTTGCACGAGATCCTTCACCATTGATTTGGATAGTTGGTTTTTTAGCCGCTTTTTTAGTGATGATATTAACAACACCACCAATAGCATCAGAACCATATTTAGCGCTAGCAGAACCTTGTACGATTTCAATACGTTCTACGTTCTCTGTGCCTAAGCGCATAACTTCATCAGCTGCACCACTAAATTTAGCCAAGTCGCCTAGTACGGCTTGTCCATCTACTAAAATCAAAGTATGACGGGCTTCTGCACCACGAATGGACACGCCTACACGACCCATGGAGTCCACAGTTTTTGATACACCACTTTCAGTGAAAATGATATCTTCTACTGATTTAGCTTGTTTTTGTTCAATATCCTTTTTAGTAATAATGCTCACTTGTTGTGAGTTATATTTAGCCTCTTCATGAGCTCTATCAGCTGTAACATATACAGATCCCTCAGCTTGTACTGAGTTAGAATACATTAAACCTGGTAGCGCTATCCATGTAGCAATCGCACATGATAGCATGAAGTATTTTTGTTGCTTTCTACGATTTGTCGTCATTGCAATCTACTCCTACATACAAAAAAATTAACACAAATAATAACACAAATGACAAAAAATATCATTTTACTTTTATTTTATACTAATTTATGTATCAAATCCACTCCGAAACGTTTTCAATTAGCCCATTCAGTTATTTTTTGCAAATATTTCTCATTTTTATAATATGATCCTCATATAAATTAGGTTTATTAACATATTTCTATTCCACTACAGAGTATACCTATAAGCCTTCCCCATATAGGTTTAACCAGTAGACACTCTTTTAAGGTGATTCACTAAGGAATATTATCCTACTTACTATTTTATAAGCGCATGGATATCAATACATAAAATGCCTAATGAGTACTAGCGCACTCATTAGGCATTAAAAGTAATCTCTTACATTACGGATATATTAAATTAGTTTGTACTAGAATTTATAAGTACCTTGGATTCTCGTATAGTTACCTAATTTAAAGTTTTCTCCACCATACAATGTATCACGTTGTCCAATAGCTTTCGCATCGAATGTGTAGAATGCTTCTAGTAAGAAATCTTTACGAGGTACATAACCACCACCTACAGTAAAGCTACTGATACCATCTAAGTAACGATCTGGTACTGCGCCTGTTCCATTGCCTCCGAAGAAGGAACCATGGTCAAATCGTTTATAATCGATGAAACCATTCCAACTTCCTGCTCGTTTGTAATCAGATTGTCCAATGTCAAAACGCACTACCCAGAAGCTTGGATTTCCACCCATAGCGCGACCAGTTGGTGTGAAGTTAATACTACCTGGAACATAGTTATACACAGTACGTCCATTCATGAAACGACCGAAGTCAGTTCTATTTTGGCCATAGTCAATGGATACAGCTGCATTACCTGTAGAATATTTCGCCCCAATACCGACTACATTAGCCACTCCTTTGAAAGTCGTACTAGAAGTGCCTAAACCACTAGCAAATTGCACCGTGTTTGTATCATTACCCATAGAACGCAAGTACCACGCAGTAAGGCCTAATTGTTTACCTACCATATGGCGTAATTGTACGTATCCTGCTCGTTTAATCGGTGGAATTACATCACGTTGTAGTACGATACCTTCCGCTGGAATAATAGCACCTGTATATGGAATAAATGCTTCTCGTGGTAATTTACTATGACCATCTGTAGCCTCTAAAGCACTTACTATTTCATTGAAATACTGTGCTACAAGGTATGGATACATGCCTGATTGATACGTTTTCGAGATCGTAGATTCACCTGGTGTGCCTACATTTAAATAGTTCATTTCGTATAATGCATCACCAGCTTTAGCTAAATCTTCATCTTTAAAGGTAATATCTTTCACTGTACCATGTTCACCTACCGAGTTTTTAGCTATTTCCATTGCTCGTTCTTTGTAGGCCTTAATGATTTCTTCTTTATTGGATTCAAACCATTTTTTGAGATATTCTTTTCTATCTTTACCCATTACAGCCGAATCAGAAATTTTCAATTTAAATAGTGGATTATCTAGGTTTGCACCGCTTGGGTTGGCCTTAGGTTTTGTATAAAATGTGTTAGAATCCACTGGATCTTCATAATCTGCATCCTCATCTTCGTCATGATGAATGGATGTACCAGTATATCTAAATTCAATATCCGGCAACTTAATCGGAACCGTAATTTCTTCATCCGCCTTTTTAGCTACATTATATTTCTTAAAGCCTTTATCATGTCCATATGCTTTTAAGGCAATCTCTTGCATACGAGATACTACATCATATTGGGCCTCGATATTGGCATCTAGTTTACTAGTAACTTCTTCAAGTTCTTTTGTTTTTGCATCAATATCTTTTTTGTATTGCGCTTTCTTTTCAGGCGTGTCGGCAATGTATTCATTGTCCATTTCGTCTTTTAAGGTAGCAAGATCACTAGCAAACTCTTCTTTTTTGTCACTTAGTGATTTGTAATCCCCTTGTAAAGCTTTTAACTGTTGATAGAAATTAATTGTATTTGGTGCATCTTTCACCACTTTTTCAACTTTTGCACCACCTACTAATTTTTTTTCTTCTTCAGAAAGACCCGTATAATCGAAGGTTGTACCTACTAATTCATCAACAGTTGGAGGTCGTTTGAATTTAGTGAAAATTGCATGAGTATATGCAGAATCTTCAATACCTGTACTATGACGGAAGTCACCATAACCAATACGCAATTGGTCTTTATCACTAGTCCAAACACTGCGTAGTCCATCAAATTCCTTATTAAACCAATAGCCAGTCATACCAAATTTCTCAGTCAATCGACCGACACTAAAGTCCCATTTAGCATGATGATCAGTGACATCTAATGTTTCCAAACGACTATGAGAAAGTCCTTTAGGCCCTGTTGTGACATGCGATGCATCGACACCTTCTTGACCTTGTGCTGTAGCGACTACTTTTACATTCGTATGATCGCCCATACGAGCATCAACACCTAAGCGTAAGCGACTATGGAAACCATGTTCATTTTTATCTTGTAAGTTTTTCAATGCTCCATCACTAATCGAGCTGACTGCTGTCACACGGTTCGCTGGTCGATCACTACCTAAATGACTATCACCACCAAAGCGGATATCTCCCACTACAGTAACACCTTTTTCTCGATGTTGGTCAAATTGAGATTCTAATACTGACGGCGTTAGAGCTTCTTGAGTTTTCGATACAGCTTGCCCCGTGATAGGAGTTGTTCCATTCATTGCTAAAGCCTTAGCATCAGTATGTTTAGAAGTACTAGAACCATCGGAGCCAAATTTTAAGTTCATACCAAATCGGAACTGACGTCCTTGTAGAGCACGATCATCATCACGATGATTGAATAGGTTGTTCATACCAAAGTACACAAGGGAATCTTTATCGATTTTTTTCTGTACAATCATATTCCAAATACCATAGGTTTTCTTCTTGTACATATCCGCTGTTTTTTTCGTATTGAACTCGTACGTGATAATAGACTTATCATTATTTTTTGGATCCACTTGTGAGGTAATATAGTTACCACCACCAGCAACGGAGTTACTATCAAGCATACCATAATAGTAATCCGTCCAAATATTGCCACTCCAGCCACTAACCTTATCTTCTAATTCCAATCCTAAATCTAGTTTATGCATTGGTTTATCCAACAAGCGTTTCGGCATATCTGGATTAGTTTTATTTACGGCATCTAAATAGGTATAGCCTACTTTTAATTTGGCATGGTCGTTCAATCGTTGTTTCACTTCTAGTTCAACACCATTGACACGCGCTTTTCCGATATTGCGGAATGTATAGAGCATATCTGGTGCATGAGCATATTTTGTAGCACCAAAATAAGTACTTTCATCAAGATATGGATAGAAATCCATTAAATGTCCAGTATTAGCAATGGTCATATAGTTACGAATTTGATTGCGGAAAGCCGTCAATTTCATATAGGTATTTTTATTTTCTCCTTCAAAGGAAATATCTATATTTTTTGACGTTTCAGGTTTCAATGTAGGGTTACCAATCCAATACCAACCTAATCGAGCACGACCACCAGATAAAGGTGCCACATTTGTTACAGTTGGACCGAACATTTCCCAGTTATAGTATAATTCACCCATACCTGGCTCTGTATAACTAGTGCCCACATTGGCTTTCAAGCGACGATGTGCATTGCCACCTACATTGTGAGTAACCCCCATATTGAAAGTCATATGAGAACCAAATAAATCACTATGATCTAACCGCACAATTGGTTGTAATAGAGTGTCCTTATTGATTTGCCATGTATCTTGCAAGAAGAAATGTTGTTTCCGTAATCTTGCACTACCCATCGTTTGTTGGTTAATACGTTTATTGTATTCATCTTTGAAATGACCGCCATTAAATTGAGGTCGAACAATTTTAAAAGATGGATCTTCCATGTAATAGAATAGAGCTAAATAATCTTTATTAATAACTGGCGGCTTTACACCATCAATCGTTTCAGTGCCTTGATGTCCAGGACCATATTTAGCAATCAATTCTTTATTGTATGGAATCTCATTCAATTTGTCATTGAATGCCTTGAATCGTTTCAATGCTTCTGGGTTACGAGACTCCATATTGTTTGGCGTATATCCAGAGTTATACACAAGTCCATGGAATGCCGCTGGGTCTAATCCTGCTTCTGGGTCAAGATAGTTTTTGAAATCTTCATAGGTAAATTCTGGTATACTTGTTTTATCTGTATGATCATAACCATACCACTCTTTTTCTTTATCCCAACGTAATACGCCTTCTTCATTTTCTTTGAAAGAATGGCGATAAATTGTACTATCTGGTTTACCGTGTTTAACAGCTAAACTCTTATCATAATCCCATGGATCGATATTGCGTACCCATGTATGAGGAGCACTTTTTAGACGGCTACCTTCACCGCTTTCAGTTGTGTACCCAAAACCATAAGAAAGTAAGTGATTCTCATTGGCTTGCGTATCTCCAGTGACATTAAAGCTCCATTGTTTATGATCCACATTGTCTACATAGTTCAATGTGTTTTTACCTTCATAATTGCTGCGACCATACTCACTAGTTAATGTGACATCATCTTCTTTCGTACGAGTATAGTTTAATTCAACCTTCCAATTACTTTTTTCATCTTGTCCTGCATAGGAAAGGTTACTTTTATTTCTATCTAAATCACGTTTGTAATGAACTTGTGGTTCATCTTCTGAATTAGTACGTTTTACGAAGCGTTCTAAATCTTCGTTATACCGGTCTGTTGTGAATGTAAACGAATTATTTTGGTTCACATCATAAATCGCAGATAATCCTAAATTTGAGTTTGTACCGTAATACCGTAGAGAGTTTTTAGGGAATTGTTCGTTGACAGTAGCATTACCAAATGGTACTTCTTTTCTTTCTCTTGCAGCATATACAGGAACGATATCACGTTTACTACCGTGAATATTGACACGTAATTTACCTTGTTGGCCTGAGTCAGCACGCATAAAGAAGTTACTATATGGGAACAAACCTTGATCGCCACGAGAACGAATACTTTCACCATTGATGCGGATATTCGCATTTTTATTTGGTTTATTCGTGATGACATTGATTACACCACCAATGGCATCAGATCCATATTTTGCACTCGCTGCGCCTTGGATAATTTCTATGCGTTCTACATTTTCTGTACCTAGCCGTTGCAATTCATCGCCTTGACCTTGGTATTTTGCAAATTCACCCATAACCGGCTGCCCATCTACTAGAATCAATGTATGACGAGGTTCGGCACCACGAATGGAGACACCCACACGACCCATGCTGTCCACTGTACGACTTACACCAGCTTGTGTAAATACGATATCTTCCACAGATTTAGCCTGCTTTTGTTCAATATCTTTTTTAGTAATGATTTGCACTTGTTGAGAGTTATATTTTGCTTCTTCTTGTGCACGATCTGCTGTAACAAATACAGATCCTTCTGCCTGTACAGGTGCTAATCCACCTAGTAGATACGAAGAACAAGCCATCCAACTCATGACTGCACCAGTAAGTATACGTTTCTGATACGGTTTAGTATAATGCATAGCACTCCACCATCTTCCTATAAACACAAATATATATGATAATGTTAATCATTTATATTGTACAACTAAATATGAATCATCTCTACTCCATATGGTTTTCAAATGCTCCATTTGATTTACGAACTGTAAATTATGTGATATTCATCACTATTCATTATTCTATATGTATTCACTACTGTCATCTTAATTTGTAATCCCCAAAATTTAACTTCTACTTTAACCGACACAAAAAGGCTATAGCTGATACTATCAGTCTATAGCCTTTGCGGTAGTATAACTACCATTATTATTCTATTATTTTAACAAAGATTTTAATGCTGCTACTTCTTGTTGCAATCGATCATTTTGTTCTAATAAACGATTTAGCTTTGCCTCTTGCTCTTGCATACGGCGCTCTTGTAGCTCATTGTTAGATTTTACCATTACTAATTCTTCTGAAAGTACTTGCACTGTTGCTGGCGGTGCATATTGTGGCACATCATCACTGCCATGTCCAATTCTAAATGTAACACCACCATTATAGGAGCGTTGCTTTCCAGCAAGGGCAACACCTGCATTAAACATGGTTCCTTCGTCTGTATAATGGGCTACACCTAAAGCAAACCCTGTTTTACCAGAGTTGTGTCCCACACCCGCCATAATTTGTGTAGGCTCTGTCGATTTATACGCCACTGGCTTTAATGCTGCTAAAGCTGCATTCATGGCATCCCCTTCACGACTTTCACTACGAAGTGCCTGTACATCTTGACGAACCCCATTCACCAATGTGTTGGTTTGGTTCATAATGTCACCCATAGTGTTATTAATACTTGTATTCAGCACTCGTTTCAGTTGAGCCACATTAACAGCATCTGTATCTAATGTGCCTGCTGCTACATTATTAATTTGTCGAGTTAATCCTAATTCTGCGTTACCAACGGATACACCACCTAATGAACTTTCCCATGCAGAGGCACCTTGGAAATTAGTTTTAATCGCCTGCATAGCCTCCGACTTTTTCGCTTCGGCGTCAATAATCTTTCCTCGATGCTCAGCAGTTACAATATCTGCCGCATTACGAATCTCAGTAGTAGCACCATAGATACGATCATATTCAGCTGTACGAAGTACGACATTAGACTTGTCGATTGTCTCATTCGCCTCTTTAATAATTGCTTTTTGTGCCTCATAAGCAGCTACATCTTTCACAATGGTACTCATATCCATAGCCGCTTTTGTAGTTGGATCATAGCCCACTGTGAAAGCTTGACCCGATGTAGAGGATAATGCACCTAGTGCAACGGAAGAATCAATGGTACTAGTCGCACCAGAACCTAATGACACACCTTTGGCAGCATGAGACGATGATTTAGACCCCATAGCGATGGAGTCAACCCCATCTGTTGTTGTATTCAAACCGATTGCAATGCTTCGATTCTTGTCTGCTTTACTTTCTTGCCCTAATGCAATACTTTGTATCCCATTTGCCGCGGCATACAAACCTATTGCGGCTGAACCATAGCCTCGTGCTCCTGAGTTACCCTCTTTTCTATCTTTTTGCATACCAATGGAAATAGAATAATGGCCTAGCGCTTGGGAATGTGTACCTAATGCAGAAGAATACGTTCCCTGAGAAATACTTGAAGTACCTACTGCAGTGGAGTAAGAGTTTACAATTCCTCCCACAATGTCTGTATTCGCTCTACTTTGATTACCGATGGCAATGGATCCAATACCACCTGTACTAGCTCCCGTACCGATGGCTGTGGCACCATAAAAGTCTGGGATGTTAATGGGACTTTTTAATTCTGTTTTAGCATCAGCACCGATCGCAACAGATAATCCTGCTTGTGCATTTGCACTTCGACCAATGGCTATAGATCCACGTGCATTTTTATCATTCGTTTTCGCTCCAGAACCGATTGCAATCGTTTCAGCATCTTGTGCTTTTGCACCATAGCCAACAGCCACTGAAGTTGAGCCACTTGCTTTAGATGCATCTCCAAAGGCAGCACTAAAATCACCGGCGGCATTCGATGCATGACCAACGGCCGTCGATTGAATACCCGTTGCATTCGCAAATGCCCCATAGGAAGACGATCGATTACTAGTAGCTGTAGCACTATCTCCTATAGCTGTTGTATGCGTACCAGAAGCCAATGTTTCATTACCAATACTGATAGAACGATCACCGGTAGCACCAAATCGTTTATTGGCCGTCTCATTGATGGCTACACCAATAGAAATAGCACGATTACCTGTCGCATAAGAATCGGCTCCCACTGCCACCCCATAATCTCCACTAGATACAGCATACGCACCTACTACAGTAGTGTTCACATTCGTTGCTTTTGCTTTTGTACCAATGGCCATTGCATCTGTATGTGTTGCCGTTGCATTTAGCCCAAGGGCCGTCGCATTACTACCACTAGCTGTGGAATTAGCGCCTATAGCAACTCCTTGGTTACCTGTTGCATTGGCATTCGCCCCAACAGCCAACGCTACATGACCAGTTGCGCTGGCATTGCTACCACCTACAACAATAGCTGAATCTTCCGCCATTATTGGTGCGGACATTGTACCTAACACAAGAGTAAAAACTGCCAACTTAGACTGATGTTTTTCAAGTTTCATTACTAACCTCTACCTTTTATAATAACTGCTCATTATTTCTATTATCATAATACTAATTTTTTACAACCGCTCTAGGATAGCATATCTCATTTTTATTGTCAATTTAATTCATCTAACTTAGTACAAACGTATTAACTAGCTTATTTTGATTATGTCAGCACAATCAGACCATATCATTATAGCTAACTTTCATTATTACATATCCATAATTCATTGACACTTATCACAGATAGGAATATAATTATAAATAAGTATGAATAGGGCAGTAAGTATTCATGCTTTTGGGTATATTCTATTTTATAGTAAGGAGATTCATTATGAAATTCTTTTCAAAAAGCGCTATGATTGCAGCCTTAGCAGTAACTGCAGCTTTCGGCGTTTCTCAATCCACTGATGCGGCGTACATGTTAAACTCTGAAGTAAAAGATGCAACTCCAGCATTACAGGAAGCAGCTTCCATTGGTGTTCGCACATATGAAAACCCAATGATGAAAGACGCAATGAATAAAGATGCTATCGTAGTTATGTCCTTTGGCACTACTTTCAAAGATACTCGGGCTAAAACAATTGACGCAACAATTAATGAAATCAAAGCACAGCATCCAAATGTAAAAGTAGTAACTGCTTTCACATCCCATATCATTATTGATCGCATTAAAGCTAAAGAAGGTATTACATATCCAACTCCAGAAGAAGCACTAGACCAATTAAAAGCTGATGGTTATACTCGTGTGGCGTTGACAACATTAAACATGATTCCTGGTATGGAATATAACTATGCTGGCGCTGTATTTAACCATCATAAACAAGACTTCAAAAAAATGACATTAGGTTTACCTTTAATGTACTGGATGGGACAAGAAGAGCAACGCGATGATATTGAACAAACGTTAAAAGCATACTCTTCCCAATTCCCAATGATTCAAAAGAAAGATTCTGCTGTATTGATCATGGCGCACGGTACTCCTGATCCATCCAATGCTTATTACGCAGTTATCCAAGATCGTATCGATTCCATGGGATTCAAAAACACTTATTTATACACAGTAGAAGGATGGCCAAACCTTGAAACAGTAATCCCTCAATTGAAAGAGAAAGGTATCAAACATGTTACATTAATGCCATTAATGATGGTGGCTGGTGACCATGCAAACAACGACATGGCTGGTGACGAACCTGATTCTCATAAAAATATCCTTATGAGAGAAGGTTTCACTGTAGATACTTACATCCATGGTGCTGGTGAAAACCAAAAAATCCGTGATATCTTTGCAGAACGTGCTTCCGAAGCATATGATGCATTAGTAAAATAATCATATAACAACATTATAGTAGTAATAACAATAGGGGATACGTATCGTATCCCCTTATTTGAAAGAAAAGAACAATGAACACATATATGAAAATTTGTAGTGCTGTCCTGGTATCTACTGCTCTTCTTTTTGGAGGTTGCGGCAAGACAACCACTACTTCAACAGAAACCACTCGTACTGTATCCTACCAAGATCAGTCCTACACAATTCCCGCTAATCCGTCCAAGGTGGTAGCATTATCTAATTCCATCTCTAAAATGATTTACGCTGTTGGTGGCAAGGCCATCGCCCGTGTAGAAAGCAATGACAAACTTCCTGCTGATATCGAAGCACTACCTAGTGTAGGTCATACTGCTAATCCTAATATGGAACAGCTAGTGGGCTTACATCCTGATTTAGTGTTAGGTTTACCTAGTCAACATGAAAAATTTAAAGGTCAGCTCGATAGCAATAACATCCCCTCTATTTTAATTAATTATGATGGAATCAATGATAATATTCCATTGCTAACATTATTAGGAAATATCTTCCATACAGAAGATAAGGCTACACAAGTTATCGAAGCATACAACAAGAAAATCGAAACTGTAAAATCTGCCGTTCCAAAAGATAAGCCAATAAAAGTGGCTGTACTACGAGCCACTGGTAAATCTGTGACAGCAGAAACTCCATTAGCTATCACTGCTTCTATGGTTAAAGAACTTGGAATCAACAACGTAATAGATCAGCATTTAAAAGATAATGTCACATCTAAAACAGTTCCCTATTCTTTAGAAACATTAACCGTAGATAACCCTGACATCATCCTTGTGGTAACCATGGGTAAGCGTGAAGAAATCAACGCTACCTTCGCCAAAGAAATGACTAGTAACCCAGCTTGGAACCAATTACAAGCTGTTAAAAACGATAAAGTCATCTTCTTACCGTCCCAATGTTTCTTATTGAATCCAGGTTTGGAAACCCCAGAAGCTATGGCTGAGTTAGTCAACATCATTTATGGTGTGAAAGTACAATTATAAACGATAAAATGCATGCTAACGTATATAGCAACCTATATACTGTATAGCATGCATTTTAATTTGCTATCTTATTGTTTTCATTATCAACTGCTTACAAATTGTAAGCAGTTCACTTCCTTTTCGCAGAAAGTTTTAACGTTTTCTCTTCTCCTGACAAGTAGCTAGCGCAATTATTGATCGACTACTTCATCATGCTCACGTCATTAGTATATCTGAAGATTCCTACCGATTACGTCATCATATTCAAATGATGGAGTAATTGTACATTCTTATATTGACATTTACACAAAATATTCTAATAGTTACCCTTTAATTTTAACTTTCCCAAGAAATATCTATAATATCAAGACTATCATCAAATTTAACAGCTAAAATTTCATCACTTTCTTCTGGAGAAATCATATAATCTACAATCATTACATTCTCTCCATCTGTCCATAATCCAATATTCGTAACTTTCATACATTGTACAAATTCATTTACATCTTCTGGTAAATCAAGCTCTAATTCTTCTTTATGAAATGTAATATATGTATTATCTTCTAATAGATATTCTCCTATTACTTTTCTAGCTTTTTTGTTGTATTCAACAAAATTTTGTAAAAACTTCGTAAAATTATCTAATAATTCTGTTGTGATTTTAGCTGGTTTACCATACCAAAGTGTTGTATTAATTCCATTTACCTCTTCTTCCCATAATACAACAATATCGTTACTAAATCCCATACCATCGTCTAATCCATTTACTAAATCTAATTCTCCAAAAAAATCATGTTTTATTTTTTCCATATTCTACCTCATTACAATTTTTATTTATTCAGTAAATTCACTTGTTACATCTATCCATTTTCTATATCAATTTATTCATCGTTTAAATACTTTTCAAGATAAGAAATACTAGTTTCTGATTTATTAAAGAAAGCTCGACAATGCTTAAAGTTCTTTTTATGTTCATATTTTCTATATTCTATTATGTAAAAATTTAATTCATTTATATCATTTGCTTCATAATTTAAATTAGACTTAAAAATCTTCTTTATTTGATAAATAGTTCATATATCCCCCTTTGAAATTAATTTATCGGTATATACTCTAAAACAATATCACAAAGATTTCCATTTTCATCATACCCAAAATATACAGGATACTGTCCGTCTCCAAAACCAGACTGAATCATAGGAATTGATAAATCTGTATTAGGAATTTTAAAGTTTATCCAGTCTCCATCTTCTCTTTGAAATTTTGGATATTTCATGGCATTTTCTTTAAATTCCTTTGCAAAAAAATCATTATAAATATTTTTTCAGTATTTTCTTTATACCACTTCTCTACAAAATCACAATATTTATCTCTTGTTTCTACATCAACTATAGTTGCCAATCCTGCATCAACCATAAATCCAAAAATACTTTCATTATCTACACCTTCTAGGTTTTCATCACCTTTTAAAGCTTCGTAATAAATCACAGGCTTATTTTGATTAAATTTTACTCTTGTAAGTACATAACGATGGTGTTCTTCTTCGATTTCTGCTACCAAAGTTTCAATACTATACTTTCCTCTTGGTACTTTGGTTAAGTAAGGTTTTTCTGCTCTACTCAGCCAAACCAAAGGATCTCTTACCAAAAGTTCTCCCGTAGGAAGTATGATTTCTCCCATTTCTAAAACAAATAATTTTTTTCCATGAATTTCATTTTTTTCAAAAACTTCTGCATAGTTCATAGGGGCAACTAATAAATGTTTTACTGTTTCATATTTTTCAATCCATTCTTTTGTTGTATTCATATATACTCCATAAGGTTTCCCATGACATTGTAAAATGTTTTGTTTTACTTTATTTATTTTTATTATCTTCTAATCTCTTTAAATTTCCTTGATTTAATCTCTCTAGTGATAACATTTGATTTCTTGCAAGCTTTCTTAGTTCTATCATTCTTTCTTTTTGTTCTAAACCTTTCTCAATGAGGATTGCGTTGTAGCTTTCCATATTGGCTAAAACTAATAATTCATTTAAACTTGCATAATCTCTCATATTACCTTTTAAGTTTTTATTTTCATCTCGCCACTGTTTAGCTGTTTTATCAAATAAGGAAACATTTAACATATCTGCTTCACTTGCATACTTAAAACCTAACTGACTGTCCGTTAAATCATTTAGTAAATATGTTTGAATAGCATCAGTATGAATTTTATAGTTTATTTTTGATATTTCACGATGTAAATTCCAAGTGAGTGATAATTTTGAATTTTCATCTTCTTTTAGTCTTTGGTAATCTTTAATGATGTATAGTTCAAATTCAGCTGAGATCCAAGACGCGAATTTAAAAGCAATATCTTTATGTGCGAACGTACCACCACCTCTACCAACTTTTACAAACAAGCCTTTGGCATTTGTAGTCATTGCCCATTTCTGTGGGGATAATGTAAAGGCATTGCTACCTGCTTCTTTTAAAAACCCCTCGAATTCGAGGGGGTTAAATTCTGGATTATTTAACTTTTCCCAAATTCCTAAATATTCGATGGTATTAAAATTTCTCATCCAATTTGCAACAACAACATTAGGTTCTTCTTTGTTTTTATATCTTGCGATATCTGTAAGACTAATATAATCATTTTTAAAATCTTCTGTATAAATTTGTATTTCAAATCCTTTTACTTCAATCGTTTCTTTTTTAATCTTAGACAAAACTTATTTCTCCTTTCTAGTTCTATGTGGTGTTTACAATCAGCTAAATATTAGATAACTCTAAGCAACACATAGATTATTTATTTTAAGAGTTTTAATTTTTTGTAGAAGCACTAAAACCCTAGATTTTATTAGACTTTTTTCCACTAACACAATTATGACATACGACCCACATTCAGGAAGATAAAAGCCACACTTTTCAATGGAAATTTCCTTTTATAAATTTTTCCATTCGTCCACCTTTAAGTCAATTGTATTCAGCTTCCTCTTCTATTTTCTCCACCCATTTCTTAGGAGACAATATAAAGGAATTATATCCATCTTCCGATTTAATTCGGTCGAATTCGACCGAATTAAAATTATTTGTCAATTTTACTCATTAATATACCGTTATTGTATCATACAATTATCATTTTATATACTAACACCATCAGTATCTCCCAAGCCATAAAAAATTGGCATAGTCAATGGTTATGACTATGCCAATTCACAAAATAATAACTTCTTTATTAAATTTTATTCAATTGCTACAGCAGCCCCTGTATCCGTATGTAAGGAAACTCTCCTACTTCTACGTCTGTTCTAACAGCAAATACTTTTTCTAGTAAGTCTTCTGTCATCACCTCTTTAGGAGATCCATCTGCTAGGATATGACCTTGATAGAGTACACCAACTCGATGGGAATATTGCGCAGCCTGATTCAATTCATGAAGAACCATGACAACTGTTAACCCTTCACGGCGATTTAAGTCTTGTAATAATTCCATAATCTCCAACTGGTGGTTTATATCTAAATATGTAGTAGGTTCATCTAAAATCAATACTTTCGGCTCTTGTGCTAGCGCCATAGCAATCCATACACGTTGCCGTTCCCCACCGGATAAGGAAGATACTAGTTGATTGCGCAAATGACTCACTTGTGTGGCCTCTAAAGCAGCATCTACCACTTCTCTATCATGGGTTCCTTGTTGCTTCCACCACGATTGATAAGGAAAGCGTCCGCAGTTGACCAGTTCTTCGACCAACATATCTTTTGGGATAGATGGTACTTGTGGTAAGAATGCCATATAGCGGGCTAATTCTTTATTAGAATAGTCTCTTGCCTCTTTCCCTGCAATCTGGATAGTTCCTCTGCTTTTAATAGCACTGGTAATGGCATGTAATAAGGTACTTTTACCACAACCATTAGGACCGATCAAGGTAGCAATTTCACCTTCGTACACTATCCAATCGATGCCCTTCAAGACTTCTTTTTCACCAAAAGAGACACGACAATCTTTCACAGAAATTACTGGTTTCATTAGTCATCCCTCCTCAATAAATACAAGAAGAATGGAGCCCCAAAGAAGGCCATAATAATGCCCACTGGAATCTCAATAGGACTAAAAAGCGTACGTCCCACTGTATCACTAATGACTAGTACAAAAGCCCCCAAGAAGGCAGATCCTGGTAACAGGAATCGATAATCTGTACCCAACATCATGCGAGCAATGTGAGGAATGATAAGCCCTACGAAACCAATTAAGCCCGCTACTGATACGGCACTCGCTGCTAGGAGTGCTGCCACAGCAGTCATCATAAATCGTGTTTTTTCAACGGCTAAGCCTAAACTACGAGCTGTTTCATCACCTAGGCTGAGTATGGTCAATCGTTTTGCCCCTAAGAATGAAAATACTAAACCCCCTATCGTATAAGGAATTAACACATACACTTGTGGCCAACTACGAGCAGCAAGACCACCTACCATCCATAATAAAGCCCCTTGTACGCGATCACCATAGAACACGAGAAGAGCAGATATCATGGAGCCTAAGAATGCAGCCACTGCCACACCTGCCAAGATAATACGGCTGGGGCGTATGCCCTGTTTCCAGGCTAAGGCATACACCAGAATAGCCGCTGTCAAAGCGCCAATAAAAGCGATGAATGGCACTGCATATTCTAAATAAGGAAATAAAATCAATACTATAACACCAGCTAATCCTGCACCCGAAGAAACCCCTACGATTTGCGGATCAGCTAATGGATTTTTCATTACTGCCTGTAAGATAGCACCTGCCACTGCTAGATTGGACCCTACTAGGGCCGCTACTATATTTCTCGGAAAGCGAATGTTCCATATGACTAGTGAGTTCGTATCAGATAAAGTGGGAGACCACAATGTATGCCAAATTTGAGCCAATGTAGTCTGGGCGGACCCAAATACTAATGATAAGATTAGGGCAGCAATCGCTGCTGCCCCAAACACTAGAACGAGAAACATACGCCATGCATTGCGTGTTTGACTCGTTCTATTCATTATTTCTTTTCTTTTCCTTCTACAAATAACATATCGTTACGTTTTACATCTGTGTAGAATAATGCGTTGACAACGGATGCAGCAATGGAACTACCACCTTTGTTACCTTGAATTGTAATATAAGGAACTGGAGATACTTCTGCTAAATAATCTTTAGATTCTGCAGCACCTACGAAGCCCACTGGAATCCCGATGATCAAAGCAGGACGAATACCTTCTTCTAAGGCAAGGCGCAATACTTCGTATAAAGCAGTTGGTGCATTACCGATTGCCACGATTTGACCTTCTAATTGATTACCAAATGTACGCATCGCAGCAATAGAGCGTGTTACTCCCAATTCTTTTGCCATTTCAGCTACTTTTTCATCACGAATTAAGCAATGTGCTTCGCTGTTATGAAGTTTCAATGCTGGTTTAGAAATACCAGTGCGCACCATTTCCACGTCAGTGTAAACATGAGCGCCATTGTTCACAGCTGCAATACCTGCCGCTACAGCACCTTCGCTAGTACGGAATAATTTCGCATATTCTACGTCACCAGATGCATGAATCGTACGAGATACTACACGAATTTCGTCCTCAGTAAATCCCATATCTTTCACATAAGGATAGATAATTTCCATACTTTTATCTTCAATTGCTTTCGGGTTTTTAATGTAATCCATCGTAATCCTCCCATAGAGTTTTAAATTCTTCTACTGTTGAAATTGTCAATGCCCCTTTCGCCGGTGTTGGGCGATCGATGACGATGACATGTACATCTAAATCGATAGCAGCTTGTAACTTTGTGTCTGAACCTCCTACAAGGCCAGAGTTTTTCATCACAACTACCTCTGCTTTAGTATCTTGGAACATTACCTTATTCATTTCATAAGAAAATGGTCCTTGCATAGCAATGGTATGCTTAGGAGATACACCTAAGTCTTCCATCATTTGTAGAACTTCTGCCGTCGGTAATACACGAGTCCATACTTCTCTATCTTGTAAAGCCTCAGACTTGGCAAAGACATGCATCGTCTTACTACCTGTTGTAAGATACACCACCTTACCTAGCTTACCTGCTAAGGTAGCCGCCTCTTCTTCATTGCTCACATGATGTAATTTATCATATGCTGGTAATGGCACTTCTTTACGTTCAAAGCGAATGAAAGGGATCTCCATATCTACTGCTGCCTCGCGAGCTGTGGCGGTCACAATCGCTGCATAAGGATGACTTGCATCGACGAGTATGGTAATGCCTTTATTTTTTATGAGAGCTTTCATCTCTTCTAGGTTCAATCGCCCTTCATGGACTTCAATACCTGGATGGGATGCCAACTGTGCCCCATACTGGCTCACTACGGACACCAATACAGGTAATCCTGTATGTTCTTGCACTGCTACTGCTAGGTTACGGCCGTCTAATGTGCCCGCTATAACCCAAATCACAGTTTATATCCTCGTGGTGTAATGATTTGACCATTTTCCACGTATGTTTGGCTATTACCAATGATAACTAATGTTTGCATATCGATTTCTTCTTTGTGGAAATGTTCTAAATCAGAAATAATAATATGTTGACCTACACGGCCTGCTTTTTGTACGATCCCCACTGGTGTTTTAGGGTCACGATGTTGCAATACCAATTCACGTACTTCATCTAAATGGGTGATACGTTTTTTACTGCGTGGATTATATAAAGCGATAACCATATCACCTTCTGCACACAGTGCGGCACGTTTTTTGATTAAATCCCATGGTGTCATCAAATCGCTCAAGCTAATCACGGCGAAGTCATGCATCAATGGAGCACCCAATACAGCTGCTGCCATGTTCACTGCGCTTAAACCTGGTACGATATGTACAGGAGGACGTTTTTCTTCTGCCACTTTATTAGCCAATTCGATGACAAGACCCGCCATGCCATATACTCCAGGGTCACCACTGGATACCACAACCACTTTATGACCTTCTACAGCTAAGTCTACAGCTTGTTGGCATCGATCCACTTCTTGCATCATGCCTGTACCTACAGTGACTTTGTCTGCTACTAGGTCTTTAATCAAATCTAAATACGTAATATAACCTACCACACGGTCTGCTTGTAAAATGGCTTCACGTGCTTCTGGTGTCATGAATTCTGGGTTACCAGGTCCGATTCCGATGACTTGTAATGAACCCGTGCAATGGCTACGGTTGTTCTCGGAAATATTGTTTTGTGCTGCAGTAGCTCCTGCCCCTGCGCTAGTAATAGTGCTGTCGTTTCGCATACGTTTCCTACTCCTATAGTTTGTTTAACAAAATTTGATTCAATAATATGTGCCTCTTCAATACAAGGGGCCATTTCTTCTTGTGTATAAAATTGGATAGGCCATTTTAGTGCTTCCATGGCTTCCAATAATCCTATTTCATCAGCTTTCACGATGACTGAGGCTGCTCCCTTAACACTTAATGGGGACCGTCTTACGTTTTGTAATGATTCTGCTACCGCTGAAAGTATCAATTCTTTCGGTGTATCACGGCGGCATCCAATGCCCACCGTCATAGTCGGTGGTCGTAACACCAGTGTGACGCCTATGCAATCAATGGTTCTATCCGTAATGACAACCTTTGGCTCCTCTCCCCATGGGAATGGTTCCTCTGGATGAAAGAGAACATAGTCCACTTGATGTGCTTGTACAGCTTGTTCAAAGTCATCTGCCAAGGTGCTATCCAGATAATATTTGACACTTTCTCCATTGACGATAGCTGCATTCACCTTGATAAGCATGGAAAAATCTTCCACCTTGGCGCCGATTTTTCGAGCCAATACATCTGGCGCAGGCAATTGATTTACATCGGTGGCTGTCGTAATCACTGGTGTAGCTCCCGTAATCATTGCCACCTCGCTCGTCCATTCATTGGCACCGCCTAAGTGACCCGATAAAAGGCTAATCACGAAGTGCCCACCTTCATCCATTACTAGTATGGCTGGATCTTCTGATTTATGCTTGATGAAAGGTGCAATCATGCGCACTACAATGCCTGTGGACATAATGAATAAGATGCGGTCATAGTCTTTCCACAACTGTTCTATATGTGGTTTCAAAGAAGAAAAGGAAATCGCTGTGTCTCCACTTTCACGTTCTTCTTTTTCATAGCAATCTACCACATGTTCTTGCACATAAGCACTGCGTACTTGTTGTCCAAGGGTCGCGCCCCGTTTTGTAACAGATACAATAGCAATCTTCATCACTTCGCATCTCGATACATATGGGCAAAGCCTTTGTCATAGAGTTTAGATAATTCATAATCTGTATCCAATACACGGCTTACCACGATCATGGCTTGGCGGATCACGCCTTCTTCTGCCACTACATCAGCAATCGTTTCTAAAGTGCCTCGAATAATGCGTTGGTCAGGCCAAGATGCTTTTACAACGATAGCAACTGGTGTCGTTTTATCGTAGCCACCTTCGATTAATTCTGCTGCCACTTTATCAATCATTTGAACGGACAAGAAAATACACATTGTTGCACCATGGCTAGCCAACATGGATAATTTTTCTTTCTCTGGCATTGGTGTTCTGCCTTCCATGCGAGTGATGATGACAGTTTGGGTTACATTTGGCAATGTATACTCTTGTTGCAACGCTGCTGCTGTCGCTAAGAAGGAGCTTACCCCTGGTGTTACATCATAGGTAATGCCCATTTCTTTTAAAGCATCCATTTGTTCTTGGATGGCTCCGTAGATAGCAGGGTCACCAGTGTGTAAACGCACTACTGTTTTACCTTCTGCTACGCTGGCTTTTATGACTGCTAATACATCATCTAAGCTCATAGAAGCAGAGTTGTGAATTTCACAGCCTTCCTTACAAGCTTCTAAAATCGCTGGGTTAACTAGAGAACCAGCGTAGATCACTACATCAGCTTCTTGTACCAATCGATAACCTTTACGAGTAATTAATTCTGGATCCCCAGGGCCTGCGCCCACGATATGCACTTGTGCCATATTATGCCTCCTGTTTCACTGCAGTTACGATAAAAATAGGGCTCAATGGGTTTAACAAATGATAGGGACCAGCTTTTCTGAAACGGCTCACTTGCATTTGAAATCCTTCATAGGTATACGGTCTACCTTTTAACTCTTTCAAAATCGTATACCCTGTTTCCATAGTAACAGCAGTTACCACAAGACGACCGCCCACTTTCAACAAGCGTGTAGCCTCATCCACAATGGTACCCATACCGCCAGCACTACCACCGATAATGACAGCATCAAGCTCTGGTAAATCTTCCATACCTTCTGGTGCTTTGGCTTCAATAATTGTTAAGTTTTTTACGCCAAATTTTTCTTGATTTTGGCGAATTAAGTCTGTCGCTTTTTCAAAGCGTTCGATAGCATACACATGTCCTTTTGGAGCTGCTAAGGCAGCCTCAATGGAAATGGATCCTGTGCCTGCTCCCACATCAAGAACCACGCTATCTTCTTCTACACGAGCGGCATTCATAACAACCATGCGAATTTCTTTTTTCGTCATGGGTACGTCGCCACGAATAAATTCCTCGTCTTCAATTCCAAAAAAATGTCTCATCCTAATACCACCATCACGGAGTGACCGAAGCCCTCCAATGTCTGTAATTCTTCTAATGTACTGCGTTCAATACGCTCATCTTCATAACTCAATCGTTCACAAGCAGCCGCTTTTGTATCCTTCGGCCAACCATGTTCTTCGATTAAATATTTTGCAATATAGGCAGGATTTTGTTCGGGATCTGTTAAGAATCCTAACTTACGTCCTTCCGCATAATACAAATCTTTTTCCTCTGGTCGACGACCGTGAAAGCTCATTAAATCTGCGTTGTGCCACACTTCTCCAAGTCTAGCAAAGGCAAATGTCATGGAGCTAATGCCCGGCGTCACATCAATAGGATTATTAGGGAATTTAGTTTTCAAATATGGCAATAAAGAATAATATCCTGTATCACCACTCACTAATACTACAATATCATTGGATTGTAGTTGCTCGCCCATCCATTCAGCCATAGGTCCTAATTTTGCTATAGGAAACGTTAACTGACCAGGCAACGCAAAATCTTCTAATGCCCGTTCACTTCCCACAAGGACCTTAGCATCTTTGATGAGATCTAATCCTCTAGGTACTACATACTCTGGATTCCCAGGACCAATACCTACGACATACAAGGTATGTGCCATGATTCTTCTTCTCCTATTTCCTTCGCTACCTCATCGACGGCCAGTATAGTGCCATCTAAGGTAGATATGATAATACCAACTTTTGCCTCTTGAGCAATATAGCGCATAGAACGTAAGGATGCTCGATCCGCTACACGCTGGTAAATACCTTCCAAGTGTTCTCGTTCGATAATTGGCATGGCAGCCTCTGTTGTGCGACATTCCATTAATTCTTCACACACCTGTTGGGATGCTCCTTCTAAGGCTGCATAGGCAACGATCGTTTCCATACGACCATCACTCATGCGATTATGGGTGTGAAAGCTACCGCTAGCGAGCTTAATAATTTTACCAATATGACCAATGATAAGAATATTTTTAAAACCAATTTTTACACATTGTTCTAGCATAAAGCCAATAAAATTACTGGTTTCTGCCATTTGATTAATAGAAATACCTAGTTGTTCCTTAGCGATTTCTTGACCAATGCGGCCCGGAACTAAGATAGCTGTCGCATAACCTGCTTCTTTCATGACACGCAATTGCGGTACTAAGGAGTTTTTAAACCCTTCTTCACTCATAGGTTTTACAATACCTGTAGTGCCAATGATAGAAATACCACCTTCAATACCAAGAGTGCCATTCAGGGTTTTTCTAGCTAAGGTTTCTCCCGCTGGAACAGAGACTCTCACATGGATACCCATGCCCTTCGGTACCAACTCATCAAACACATAGGAAATCATCGTTCTAGGACCTGGATTGATGGCAGGCTCTCCTACGGATAATGCCAATCCTGGTTTCGTCACTGTACCAACACCAAAGCCAGCTTCGTAGGTGATGGCACCCGATTGATTGAGTGTCACCGTAGTCACAATATCTGTGCCATGTGTGACATCGGGGTCGTCACCACCATCTTTCACAACCGTCACCATCGCTTCTGTTGGCGATACTACTTCTACCTTAGCAATGGGTACATCAATGAAAGCATCTTGAGGGTTTCGTATAGAAACTTCATCAACAATTTCTTCTTCGATTAGGGCTAAGAGTCCAGCTTTCACCCCTGCTGTTGCACAGGAACCAGTGGTGTATCCACCACGCATATCTTCTACGTTCATAGTCCCTCACATGATAAAATAGGAGCATCTATTGGGTGATGCTCCTCTATTTGATTAAGAACGGAAGTTCACAAATTGTAATTCCACAGGTAAATCTTGTTCACGAAGCATGGTAATCACTGCTTGCAACTGATCTTTATCTTTTCCTGCTACACGTACTTGGTCTTCCATAATTTGAGCCGTCACTTTTAATTTCATATTTTTAATTAATTTGACAACATCCTTAGCCACCTCTTTAGAGATACCATTTTTGATGGTCACAACTTGGCGAACAGTACCGCCAGATGCTGGTTCAATTTTGCCATACTCTAAATTTTTAATAGCTACATTACGTTTAACCATTTTTCCTTTTAGTACATCAATGATAGCCCCTAATTTATATTCATCATCGCAATGAATTTTAATCGTGTCACCATCGTGTTCTATATCTGCTTTGCTATTACGAAAATCGTATCGTGTGCCGATTTCTTTCTTCGCTTGATTTACTGCATTATCTACTTCTTGCATATCCACTTCGGATACTACGTCAAATGAACAATCTTTAGCCATATAAACCTCCAATATATATTTACATGAACAGTTCAATTATACCCTACTTCCCTTATATTTTCTACCTTTGTAGTGCCTTTTATTATAGCTTTTAGGAATGTAGTATACGTTAAAAAAATACCTAATGAATACAGCTTTGATTTCTCTACTCATTAGGCATCTGTTATTATATCAAATTATATCAAATTATTTCACGCCATCTTTCGTGCGTTCAAAACCTACTTGTTCCGCAGCGATTTCATACAAAGCAATAGATACAGGGTTTTCTGTTCCTACTTCTCCTACCAAAGATGGATCTCCATCTGTCAATTCACGAGCACGCTTAGCAGCTAATGTGACCAATGTGTACTTGCTGTCCACTTGTTTTTCCAAATCTTTTAAATGCGGTTCTACCATCATAATGAAAGTCTCCTTTGTCTACTTACTATATTATTGCTGTCCTTGCTCATTGCTATACCGTTTATAAATGTATTGAATCTTTTCTTTGTTGCGGCTGATTTTACAAGTTTCAGCGCGCAAAATTGAGGCCGTTCTTTCAATGGCATCTTCTAAATCATCATTGACGACAATATAATCGTAACGATGTGCCAAAGCCAGCTCAGAACAAGCCAAAGATAAACGTTTATGAATGACTTCTTTATCATCTGTACCACGACCATGCAGACGAGATGTCAGCACATCTAATGATGGCGGTACAACGTAGATAAAGACCGCATCACTGTAGGATTCTTTTACCTTCATAGCACCTTGAATATCAATCTCTAAAATCACGCTTTTGCCTTCTTCTAATAAGTTCATCACGTGCTCTTTTGGTGTACCATAATAATTATCATACACTTTTGCATATTCTAAGAATGCATCTTCTTTGATTAGTTTTTCAAATGTCTCTACATCTCGGAAGAAATAGCTAATACCCTCTTCTTCACCCACTCGTGGTTGACGTGTGGTCATTGATACAGAATAGACCAAATTCGGCATTTGTTTGCGGAGTTCTGCACAAATCGTGCCTTTTCCTGCCCCAGATGGTCCTGAAATGACGATTAATATTCCTTTATCAGACATGATAACTCCAGTACTACTTACACATTATTCTATATTCTGAATTTGCTCTCTTACTTTTTCTAACTCTACTTTCAATTGTACAACTGTATCTACAATTGTAATTTCATTCCCCTTAGATCCCATAGTATTAACCTCACGGTTCATTTCTTGTAACAAGAAATCTAGCTTGCGTCCAATAGGCCCTTCTTCCTCAAGGATTTCCTTTAATTGTACCACATGTGATGCAAATCGGGCAATCTCTTCTGAAATATCTACCTTATCTGAAAGTATAGCCACTTCTTGCATAAACCGTTCTTCTTGAAAATCTACGCCCACTTTATCTAGCATAGTTTGGATTCGTTGCAATAATCGCTCTTCATGGTGCGCTAAAGCTACATCTCTTCGACTTTCCATATAAGCGAATAATGTTTCAATCCCTTGTAGTCGCTTCGTAATATCTTCTTTCATCGCAATACCTTCTTTGGCACGCATCGCAAGAACACCGTCTATGGCTAATTTTGTTGCCTCTTCTAAGGCTCGTCCCATCGCCTCTTCATCAGTAGGTGGTTCTTCTACAGAGATCCAATCCGAAGAAATGGACATAATCGCCGATAGAGGAACCTCTTTCACATCTGTATAGAATCCCTCGTCTACCAAAAATTGTTTAATCTGTCCACATAAAGCACGATTCATAGATAATTCTTTCTCTTGCTCACCGGACTCTTTGTATAAAATAGACACCTCTACCTTACCACGTTGAAAGGCAGATTGGATCAACCGTCGTACTTTGTCTTCAAAGATATTAAATTGTTTAGGACTTTTAATTGTAATATCACAATACCTTGTGTTTACCGTTTTAATCTCTACTTGGAAACTTCCTGTTTCTGTAGTCACTATGCCGCGACCAAAGCCTGTCATACTGTTCATGGATTTACCTCGCGTTTCCGTTCTATTTCTTACCTTTCAGTATAGCACGGTAAGACTAAAAATAAAACGTTTTATTTGCTCTAATCTATATCTAGCATAAGGTTAATATAGTTAGAAATTTTAATTCACTGCTAATCCAGATATGCATTATCCTTCTCTTATAGATTTATCTCAATGAAACATCAAGTTTAACCATGTCTCTATTCAGCTATATTTTGGGTGTCATACCTTTAATTCAAAACCTACCTATATCTACTAGTACTAGATTAGTGTATACTAGTATAGGGATGGTTTTTAAAATTTATCCCCTTCTTAATCAATAGTACATACGCATGGTATCCTTAGTAATATACCATGTAATATCAATCATTTATGTAATCTTATAAATAAATAGCTATGTCTTTTGTATAGTATCGAAGTATGATTTCACTGATACGTTACACTTTCAGATATAACAATACACCTATAACGAAAGGATTCCCATGAATTTAGATGGTTTAACATTGTCTGTATTAATACGAGAACTGAACGAGCAAGTCGGAAACGGTCAGATCCAACGTATTCAGCAGATTGATAAAACAAGTATACTTTTAAAAATTAATACACCTACCACAAGTCCCTACTTAGTGATTACCGTAGGTAGTGCTCCCTCTATCTATGTAACAGATAAAATAGTAGATGCTCCAAAGGAGCCCACCTCCCTCATTATGTATTTACGGAAACACATTGAAGGAGCTCGCATTACCAATATCGAGCAACTTCACGGAGACCGTATCATCCGCATCACTGCCGACAAATTAGGCTTAGATGGTTCCATCGTTGTAAATGAAATCTATGTAGAACTAATGGGTAAATATTCCAACTGCATTTTCGTACAAGATGGCATCATTTTAGAATCCCTTGTTCATGTCACACCACTTATGAATCGTGTGCGTTCAGTGGCACCTAAATTACCCTATGAATTACCGCCTAATACATCTCGTGTTGACCTCATGCAATTCTCTAGTCATGAAATAACGCAGTTGCTACTATCCTTTTCCCAAGATACAGTGGGCAATACGATTCGTCACATCTTCAATGGTTTTGGTCCTGTCCTATTAGATAATCTATGTTATCGTATGGGGCTAACTCCTACGACACCGATGACAGCGGAGTTCATCAATAGCATCACCGAAGGACTTACTAATTTGCAATCCCAACTTCTTAGGGCACAAGGATTATTCCAATACACCACGGCTACTGGTAAACGCTTGTTAACGCCTATTCCACTCTGTGAATGTTCCCCCCACACCATTGTTGATACTATCCAGTATCCAACAATTTCTGAGGCCCTTTCACAGGATGTGGCAAAACTAGGAGCCATTCATACGGCAGGAAAAGAGTTAGAAAAAATTATCGCCGCCGCTATCAAAAAAGAAGAAGGTCGTCACGAAAAAATTCAAGCTGAGCTAGATGACACATCCAAAGCTGATATGTATAAATCCTATGGGGATTTGCTCATGATTTATAGCTACTTGCCTCACCACTATGAGTCGGAAGTAACAGTGCAAAATGTATTATCTGACTCGGCTGAAGATATTACAATCCCATTGGATCCTCCATTATCCATTACAGAAAATGCGCAAGCTTATTATAAACTATATCGGAAGATGAAAAATCGCACGAAAAATGGTCAATACCAACTAGAACAAAGCACCATGCGCCTTTCTTATTTGGAATCCATACAATACAGTTTATCTTTAGCTACGACCAAACAGTCTGTTCAAGAAATTCGCAGTGAATGTGAAAGTGCAGGCATTTTGCGACAATCGAAAAAACCAATTCCTTTCAAGATTAAAAAAGATAATTTCTTGCATTTTACTATTCCTAATGGTGACGTATATGTAGGACAAAATAACCAACAAAATGAATACCTCACCAACCGTTGGGCTAAACCTAATGACCTATGGTTACATACACAGCATATTCAAGGATCTCATGTTATCTTACGTTCAGATATAGAGCCAGATATTAAAATGATTGAAGCCGCTGCGCAAATCGCTGCGTACTTTAGCAAAGGAAAAGATACGTCTAAAGTAACCGTGGACTACACCTTAGTGAAACATATTAAAAAGCCACCTGGATCACCTTTGGGGTATGTCATCTTTAACACCCATAACGACATTGTAGTAGAACCTAAAGCACCTGAAGGGTATACAGAAAATAACCACAACAATTGATTATTTGTGTATAATCTCAACACGCTATACTTTGATTCATTCAGATATGCAATATATTTAACGATTACATAAAAGTTTATACACATTGTAGAAAAAGGCTGTAAGCATTCGTATTTTTTGCTTACAGCCTTTTATTATTCTAATTCATTATATATGGCACTACTATAACAATGCATTCATTTTGCCAATTTCAGTAATTTGCTCCGCTGTTAATTTTGTAATACGAGAAATCATCTCTACGGACAGCTTCTCCTTAAGCATTCCAATAACAGCTTCTACCTTACCTTCAGTTCGGCCTTCTTCTCTACCTTCTTCTCTACCTTCTTCTCTACCTATTTCAATTCCTTCTTTTAATTTATTCTCCATTTCAAATGCCAAAGTCATATAATCTCGCCTCCATTCATCACATTGTTTTATCGTATGAACTTCACTATCAATCTCACACATCAGACTATCTTCAGGCTCTTTTCCATCTATATAATCTAAAAAATATTTTAGGGGTTTAGATATATCATCTAATTCACCCTTAGTACTCAAGAAAATCTTATGAGTCCCATCATTCAGGTGTCTACGCGTATTCTGCAGGCATACATTTTTAAAGTCATACTTATGAAGTTTATCTGGATATACTTCAAATGTACATATAAAAATAACGTATGCATCATTTAGTTCTGAATAGTGCTGCCCCTTTTCTAAACTATCAATATCTATTGCACTCTGATAATATCGGGCTCTTTTAATAAGCTCCTTCATATCTTTGCTAGTTTGCATTTCGATGTTAAAGATAGTTCCTTTATCATCATTCACAAATACATCTAGTCGCACACTCTTGCTATCCAAGCGAACATCAATAGTTTTCTCTTCTTCTAGATATTCTATATCCTTAATATCAATATCTAAAAGTCTTTCTAGTGTTTGCTTACAAATGCGTTTATTACGCATAACTTTCTGAAAGATAAAATTATCTTGTATCGTAAGTTCTTCATAAGGTTTGATAGACATAGGATTCACACTCCTTTTTCTACCTAAATTATAGCACAAAGATGATGGATTAACGAGTTATATTTTGATTTTTGAATACTAACTTAATACATCTGCCATAGCTTGTACTGTTCGTTCGATAGCGACATCAATGGTCTCTTTATCAATGGTTAAAGGAGGATTGAAATAGATAACATTGCCTAATGGACGTAGCAGTAATCCTCTATCCAATGCTTTTTTATAGATTTGATATCCCATGCGTAAGGAGCCATCAAAGCCTTCTTTTGTTTCTTTGTTGGTAACAAGTTCGATAGCGTTAATTAATCCCATGCAACGAATTTCACCTACATTTGGGTGATTTCCTAATGCTTTTATTAAGGCATCATGTAAATAGTTACCCATTTCTTCCGCTTGTTCTAAAATATGTTCATCTCGCAAAGTATCTAACACCGCTAAGGCTGCCGCACATCCCAATGGGTTACCACTATAGGTATGGCTATGCATGAACGCTTTCATCGTATGGTAATCATCGTAGAAAGCTTGGTAAATTTTTTCAGATACTACTGTAATAGACATCGGCATGTAACCACCAGTCAAAGCTTTAGAGACAGTCATGATATCTGGCGACACTCCTGCATGGTCAAAGGCAAATAATTTACCTGTACGACCAAAGCCTGTTGCAATTTCATCAGCAATTAGCAATACTCCGTAACGATCGCAAAGATCACGTAACTTACGTAAATACTCTGGAGGATACATTTTCATTCCTGCGCAACCTTGAATCAACGGTTCTACAATAACCGCTGCCAATGTGGAACCATGTGCTGCAAAATCTTTTTCCATATGCTCAAAACATTCACAGGAACAAGTCTCACGAGTTTTATCATAAGGGCAACGATAACAGTCTGGTCCTTGTGTATGGATTGTTTGATCCATCAACATTGGTTTGTAAATTTCTGCAAATAGATCCATACTGCCTACAGATAAAGCACCAATGGTCTCACCATGGTAACTTTCACTGAGACATAAGAATTTTTGACGTTCTGGATGACCTGTTTGATAATGATATTGGAACGCCATTTTCAAGGCACATTCTACAGCGCCAGAACCATTATCACTGAAATGAAAGCGTGTTAATCCTTCTGGCACCACTTCTTTCAATCGTTCCGCCAATGTGATGGCTGGACGATGGCTGAAGTTTGCGAAAATAACATGTTCTAATGTATCTAATTGGTGTTTAATAGCCTCATTTACCTTTGGATGGCAATGACCCAATAAATTACACCACCAAGAACTGATGATATCTATGTATTCTTTTCCCTCTACATCATATAAATAACAACCTTTTGCATGGTCGATCACAATAGGTGGCAATGTTTCATAATCTTTCATTTGAGAACATGGATGCCAAATTAATTCTAAATCCTTTTTTGCCCAATCTTTCATGTGTATACCTATACCTCTCGTACATTTATATTATAATTTTTAAACGATGTTTCAGATATGTATATCTCATATATAGCACCATTAGTAATTGTATTAACTATACATTTCAATAATGTATCTTTTAAATGTATCTATCCGTAATTATATAAACTTCTAAAATAAAGTTTAACACTAACATTACATTACTAAAAAAACATATCTCCTATATAACTACTTATGCATGTGGATTCACAATATCCTCGTAGCACGCTAGCATAGTCTCCACATCCATATGTAATGCTGTTTCACCAGGTCCTACTCGATCTAATACAGGAATGCCTGTCAATCGTTCTATCATTATACAATTATCTTCTTCCATAGGATTTCCTGTATATTGATTTACAATAATCCCTTTTACAGAGATACCTTTGGATTGCAAATAATGAATTGTCAATACCGTGCTATTAATCGTGCCAAGTGCTGCTGTGGCTACCACTATGGTTGGCAGCTGTAAATCCTTTACCACATCTTCTAGCATGTACAACTCTGTATCTGTCACATGCAATGGGCAAATAATTCCTCCACTACCTTCTACAGTTGTGTATGCATGTGTGTTAGCAACGTGACAGAAATTTCGATTCACTACAGTCCTATCGATAACCTTTCCTTCATGACGAGCCGCCAAATGGGGAGATACGGCCTCATCAAATACATAGGATAATAAAGTCTCATCTGCTTGTGAAAGTCCTGCCACTTGTTTCACATACCCTGCATCACTTTCAGAAATACTAGAAGCACCACTAACTGCCGCTTTATAATACGCCACATCGTGACCTGCTTCACGAATTTTTTTGAGCCATAAGGCAGTAATATATGTTTTGCCTACATCTGTTCCTGTGCCTAATATATATAAGCCTTTTGGGCTTTGAGTTGTTGTCATGATTTTGTCCTTTCCTACGTTCTTCATCACCTGCGGTGAATTTTACAAGTATCAACATAAGGTGCATACCAACGTGTATATGCACCTTATATTAAATCTGTTATGTTCACTATCGTTTTAAAATCGGAAGTAATCGTTTTGCAATGAAAGCTGCCAAGATGCAAAGGAAAATATCTGGAATCACTGGCAATGCAAAGCAATAGATAAATAATGTTTCTAGACCAATTGGTTTTGCTAGATATAAATCCATGATTTCATACAAGTAAACCATACCTAGAGCATACACGATAAGTAAGTTCACAAAGGATGCGGTTAATAATTTTTTGAAAGTAACTACCCCTGCATTTTCTATCATGCGACCTGCCACAAAAGCACCAATAGCGAAGCCTACAAGATAGCCAAATGTCGGTTTGAAGATGTACATGAACCCGCCACCTTCTGTAAATACCGGCACCCCGACAAGTCCAAGAATAATGTACATTGCTACGCTCATACCACCTAAACGACTTCCTAAAATGAGACCAGCTAATGTAGTAAAGAGTAATTGCAAGGTAAATGGTAAATTCGGGATAGGAATCTTAATAAACGCTCCTACTGCTACCAATGCTACAAATAATGCAGTCATCGTAATCTGTCTTGCACTCATCGTTCCTGTTACATTTGTTTCTTCTTTCATGATACGATCCTCCCTTGATCGACAACATAAGATGATAAAAAATGTCTTTCAAGTAGTATTAAATCACTATTATTTTTCATTGTCAACTCCAATATAATTACTAGGAGTTTACAATAAAAAGAAACGACCTAATATATCATTTACTTTGATATATAGATCGTTTCTATATTACTAGATATACCCCAAATGTATAAATAGACTATAAACATATGTAAAAGTTAATACAACCTCCATAGGGATGTAAAACTTTTATGACTGCACGCTATTTATTTGCGATTAACCCTTCTACTACTGGAATTTGATCTGTATCTTCTTGTTTCCACGTCAAAGGCACCACAGAGATATACCCTTCCTTGATATGTCCTACATCGGTTGGTTTATCTTCTTTAAGAAAACCTTGGTCTCCTACAATCCAATAGTACTCTCTGCCTTTGGCATCCTTACGAACATCGATAACATTCGTGTACTCTTGAAAACCTTGATGGAATACTTTTACTTGGTCCCAACCAACAGGCCCCTCTTTTAAGAAGTTAACATTTAACAACCCTTGGTATTTGCCCACTTCATACATGACTTTGATAAAATCAGTAATAAATGGTAATATCTCTTCCATACGTTTGACACTATATTTCTCAAGCGATAAAGCCAAAGATGGAATATCGTACATCAACCCTTCTAACGCGGCACCGACAGTACCTGAATACACCGCATCAGATCCTAAATTAAATCCATGATTAATACCAGATACAACTAGATTAGGACGATCATTTTTTAATAAATAAGATAAAGAAAACTTCACGCAGTCTACTGGCGTGCCCTCTACAAAGAGCATTCTTGGATTGTCACCCTCTTCACTCATCTCTTTTGCTCGAATCGGCACTTGTACCGTTAACGCACTAGATTTTGCACTTTGCTCCACCTTAGGTGCCACCATTGTTACTCGATGGTGCTTTGCTAACTCCTGTGCTAATCCTTGTATCCCTGGGGCCCATAAGCCATCGTCATTTGTTAATAAAATATGCATAGTGTCTCCTATCTACATAGTAATAATATATCTACTATTGTATAGGAAAATGACTATTATTGCTATATAGGTAGTTTTATAAACCTAAAGTTTTTTTCCATTCTTTCTTTATAGACACCGCTGATTCTTTTATATCTTTATAGGTAAATTTTATTATATTTTTATTAACAACAACAACATTCGTTACACTACTATCAAAGTTTTCATTACTACGAATTGCAGCAGTAATATTTTTATATAATCCTTCTTCAAGTAGTAAAGGAATTACCCCCTCTTCAGCTAACTCGGTACCTTGCTTCATAATACCGTTATATTCTGCATAAAAAATAATTTCACTTCTTGTTTTTGTAACGATTCCAAGGAGATAAACTGAATGAATTCCACTTAAACTGATTTTTTTTAATTCATTTATAATTGTATTTTCCATTATTTTCCCTTTTATTTAATTTTCGTCATCAGAAATTATAGCAATGCCTCTTTCACCTGTTGATTCAATCTTGAATCTCAAAATTACCGTGCTTAGATTACCATCTGCATCATATTCCCGTTTCATCGATGTTATAGAAATAATATCACCATCATCTTCCAGCAAATGAAATTCAGTTTCTAAATATTCTTGATCTTCTACAGAAATATCATCACTAATGTCATCCAACAATTCCTTAGATCCTACTTTATTATCAACTACTAGCTCTGTTTTTTTTCCATCAATAGTATAAGTTCTTTCAATTTTACTTGGTCTCGTAGAATCGCCTTCATAAATAACCTTACCAGAATCGTATACCTCTTTACCAGATTTTTTAGCTTCAGCAATTTCATTCTCTGAACGTTTATAGTCTCCTCGATTAATTGTATCTCTCATAGCCACTATATTTTCATTTCCTTCAGAGCCACCTAAAACTCTAGCCACTAGGTGACCACCATCATCATATTCTTGTCTATCAATGCCACCTGCTTCACTTTGTGCCTGATTATCTCTTTCGTTATCCGGCGCATATTTTGATTCCCCCTCCCAGGAAACTTGTCGACCTCTTTCATCTGTTGTATAGGTATATCCATTTTTTTCAAAAATTACATTAGGTAATAATTCTCCATTCTTTTTATAAATTATACCATTATCATCTGTTTCAAACAGATCTCCTTCTATATCATATATTGTATTCTCATATAATATCCCATAATTATAAAGATTATCTTCACCTGATAAATATGAGGATTCCATGGCTGAGTCTCTAGCTTCAGTAATAATATCTTTTGGAATATTAAGTTTTGGAAGTTTATCTTCCCAATCATCTAATGGATCTGGTAAATCTGGTAGTTTAGGAAAATTTGGTATATCAGGGATATATGGTAAATCAGGGAAATCGTGGATATCTGGGATATCTGGGATATCTAGATTTATATTTTCTTTCACATCAGAGATTTTCATTTTATTTATTTCCTTTCTGCCCTATGTAAGTGCTCCACTCTTTATATCTTTCCTCAATACTATTCTCATATGATGCAATATAAGAAAATAAACTTTTTAATACTTCAATTTTATATTCCTGCGATAAGCTATAAATCCTTGCATCAACTTCCTCTATTAGCTGCTTATGCAAATTACTAATATCTATATTTTTTTTCAGAGTTATACCAAACCATTCCCTTGCTTCAAGTAAACGAAAGACTCTTTCAGCTAGATGTAAATAATAAATATCTTTCCATATATTCAAACTCTTATTCTTCTTATACTCTTTTGCTAAGTCTAATATCCAAATTTTATTTTTATTCCTTATATCTGCCTTATTGAGTTCTACAACGAGTTTTTCAATATCCACTTTGATACTTGAGTGCATACGTTTTTGAAACAATAATTCTATCATATGTTTTTTTACATAGTTTGTAGAAGTGTTTAATTTAGTAACAGCTTGATACTGATAAATTTCATCTTTAGCCTTATAAAGGCTAATTTTACACAAAACTGGCTCTATCCAATCATTTTGATAAACAGCTGCAACTCCTCTAGGTAACTTAGCAATTTCATCTATTTGGTCATCATCTAATCCCGCTGCTTTTCCTACAAATCTTCTATCATTTTCGTCAGGTAATCTCATAATAATTTTTGTATTAGTGTTACGTATTGCAGTTATATCTACCGCACTAGGAGATTGATCAACTATAACAAACCCTTCCCCATAAGTCCTCATTTCAGCAATAGCATTACTAATCATTTCAACAGATTTACCCATTAAACTAGGACTTTCGTTATTTTGTTCCGTAGATGTTCGCTTTAAAATATTATGAGCTTCTTCTAATACAGCCATATGCTTAAAAGGAATATTCATAGAATTAGATGAAGAAATTCTATATTCACTAAGTCCCATAATCAATAACCCGATAATTAGGGATTTGGTTTCCATTGAGCCTACTCGACTTAAATCAATAATGACATTTTCATCGTATAGTATTTCAGAAGGAATATTTTTATCAGTAAATATTTGTCCATTTAATCCATTTGTTAACGACTTGACACGTGTCACTAAAGAACCAATATAATTACTTTTCATTTCACCAGAATATGCCGATTCATTTATAACATGAATTAAGGCATCCTCTAAATCCTTGAAAGTAGGATACATAGTAATATTATATTTATTTTTAGACGTCTCAAGATTCCAACCACAGTCTTGGTAAGATTTTAATACAGCATCTTTTAACACAGCTGGCATAGCCGCATACATGGGCCAGCATACATTAAATATTTCAATTAAACGATCTATGTGCTCTAAAACATGAATATTATCAGGAAATTTAAAAGGATTAATTTTTAATAACTCACTAAATGCTGGGTTAGTACCAAATACATGAACATTAGCCTGATTTCCAAATATATGCTTGTATTCACCCTTAGCTGGCTCTATAACCATGAATGTAGCTCCATTCATTTGTGCTTGTTTTATCAAGCCATACATCGTATTGCTTTTACCAGAACCAGTAGATCCCGTCACAAAAGTATGCATTGCAAGACTAGGAACATCAATCCTTACCTTACTAGCAGTTTCTTGCCCCATAGAATATATTTTTCCTAATACGATCCCTGAGTCTTCATCTCGTCTCTCATAAGTAACTATTTCTTTAGCAAAATCTGCATGCTCTACGACTGGCAATCCACGAACAGACTTTCTTGGTAGACCCATATGTATAGCAAGTTCATTACCACTCACTAACGCACATGGAGTTACTTCTATATTATTATATTCATTAGGATAAATAAAAACTGGATGAATGAAATTCTTAACATAGGATTCTATTTGTCTCGTTTCATATTCCTGATTAGAAATATTCCATGTATTAGTTGTTGAAACTTCTATTCCGGAGTTTTCACCTCGCATAATCGATTTGTATGTTGTCGCTGCCATTTCTGCCACATATTCTTCTTCAGATATAAAATACGCTGCACATTCATACATCCCTAAACTTTCGAACTCATCCATACGTTCCAACTGCTTATCTATACGTTCTAATATCCCTTCAACAGTTTTATCATGCGCAGTTAATGTCATAGCTGACGATAAACCTAATGACAAGTTTGATCCTACAGTTTTAGTATCAGAGGTTCCTTCTGATATAGATTCACTATAGCTTTCTGAATTTGAGCTTGTGCTAGAAGTTCCATTATTTGTTGTCTTAGATAACGCCCCTCCTGCTATTGTTAAACTACCTGAAACTGCACCGACTGCACCTATCAGACCTAAGCTAGCTCCACCTGTCATAGGTGCTAATAACCCTCCAACAATACCAATGGCCGCCCCCGTTGCTTTTAGAATTTTGGATGTTTTATTCTCTTCTGAAGTACTTTTGGACTCACTATAACTATATGATTTGGAATTACTTTTAGTATCAGATTTAGTTGTATTTTTCCCTATACTACGACTTTCATTTATTCCTTTAACAGAATTTTCTCCATAATTAATTTGCATGCTAGCAAAGGGTGACAATTGAGTGTATAAGCATTCATATGATTTTCTAAGTTCTCGAATTTGCTTTTGATCAGTGCCCTTTGCCAAAATAACCCCTGTATAGGTATGGCCTTGCATAGAGTACATTAACTTTTCTAAACCTTGTACAAAATTTTGGTTAGTATTCAAACCTTCATCACGGTTATTTGCAACTGTAGATACAGCAGAAATACTATTAACTTTTAAGTTTTCTAGCATTCTTTTCGTATCATCTAAGTCACAAAACTCAGTATGAATACCAGGAAATTGCCCGACCATCGCTTGTTTAAGAGTTTCACACAAACTACTTGGTGATTTATTAGAATCAATAGCACGTATCCCCATATAGAAATCTGTGTTTTCCCCATTACTATCAATAATAATAAAGATTGAGGCGTCTGAAGATGTTAATGTATTAAAAACGCTAGCAAACTTATACGATGAAAACTCATCTTTTTCATATACCATCTTTGTGATTTTAAAAAGTCTAACATTATCGTATAAATTACGCTTTACCAAGTCTTCATTAAGAGGAACTACTTCTAACGTAGATAAATCATTCATATAATTTTTTAAAATAATATCATCAACCATAGTTAGAGCTCTATTATAGCCTTCTCTGAGAGCCTCTTTATTTGGTGCAACTGATGTTTCTACCCTATTCATTAATTCACTACTCATACACTACTCTCCCTATCAAACGGTAGCATTCAAACATCTAAATGAAATACCTTAATTATTTTTCCTCATCTTCAGATAAGCACATTGCAACACCTGCCACTACAGCTGCACCTCCTACTAATGGTACTGCAATAGATGTTTTTAATGCTATTCCAGTAGCTGCGGCAATTGTACCTAGTACACACATCGCTAATCCTGCATCTCTTTTTGTAGATGGTCTTCGTACCACAGTTCGTGTTGACTTCTTTCCATTATTGATACTATTTGTAGATTGAGTCTGAGCTTTTTTGGCATCTAGTATCGGTAACATTCTTACTAATAGATCAATTCGTTCCAATGAAAAATTGGTAATTAATTTTGCAAGCTGAATATTAGCATAATCATCAGTCCACTCTTCAGATTTCTTTAATACTTCTCCATCATGTTCCACAATTAAACTAGGCATGTTACGTTTCACATATTCCAAATGCTCTTGAAATACATTGCCACCTAAATCAATTAATAGTCTATTCTTCAACATAACTTTTACCTTTGTTCGATTGCCTTCTTGAACGGCTTTTATTACTTCTTCTGAAATTGCCATAATTATTCCTCCTTTAAAATCTCAACACATGCAGCCTCTATTTCATTAGCATATTTTAAAATATTCCTAATATCTTCTTTTTTCCAAGCCTTTATTCTTGTAGATTCATTAATAATTCGTTGAATAGATTTAGCTTTTCTCTCGAGCACGTTATAATATGGACGATTATCTTTTTTCCCCCTCTTTACTGGGTCGTACTTTTGATTTATAGATCTATATGGACTATTAGATATATTTTTAGTTTCCGCTATTTGTTCTGCCCCATATAAATGTCTAATAAGTAACTTTATATATTCCAATCGTTCTTCTGTAAAGTCTCGAATTAAAATTGCTAATTCTTCATCCAAAAGAGATTTAGACCATGAAGATTCTATTTTTTTATTTACCGGTTGTTGAGGTACTGCCCAAAAATTCACATTTTGGGATTCGGCATATAATTTCATACTTTCAAATACGCGAAAAGTAGTATCTATAAGTAAACCATTTTTTAACATAACCCGAATCTTTACTATATCTTTTTCTCTTACCGCATCTTTAAATTTATTTGAAATTTCCATATTTTTCCTAAATTTCTAGAATCGCATCAACTTCTTTTAATATCCCTTTAATCCATTCAAGACGAGATTCTGCTTCCTGAATTTTAACTTTTAAAGATTCATCATCTTTTGTGTAACTTTCTAACTCTTCCAATTTTTGTTCCAACACCTTATCTAAGTCTTCAAATTTTTTCAGACAATTAACTCTTAGTTTTTCACTTTCATCTTTAGCATATGCAATAGTATCTTCAACATTTTTATACAATGAAGTTTCAAATGGTTCTAAATACGTATCAGCAAATTGCCCTAAATCTACATATTCAACATTATCATAAACATCTTCATAGTATCCAGCATCATCAAACCATGTCCAGGGTTTATACCATTTCTTATTAGTGTTTGCTACCCATCTTTCTTCAACAACTTCACGAACGACTCTAGTTGAATTATCTAAAACTTGGTCTAAATCAACTTCTAATTGATCCTTCATAATAGTTGTAAGGTTTAAATCTAATTTGTAGTCCCCAACACCTTCAACGAGACCTTTAAGTCTATTTTGATATTCTACAAAAACATATTCTAATTCGCCTTGAAATTGATTAGAAATTAAGTTATCTAATGCGACCTTTACTTTAACTTGAATATCTTCAACACTCTTTTTCAGTTCTCTTGCTTTTTTCGCTGCCTCTCTTTTTCCTACTCGATTTTGACCTCTATATTGATCAATATAACTTCTTACTTGACCCGCAGCCTCACTTAAAATATGCTGTGCATCTTCTACTACCGCTGTAATTGTTTTCTCATTTAAAGTGCTAATTGTCGACTTGAACTCATTGGCTTTCTTACCATCATTTAGCTTTTCTTTTACAGAATTAATCTGTTTTTTTATTTCTTCTCGTTCAGACTTATTCTCCCGAATTTCTTTCGCCAAATTATCCATAGCTTGTTGGCTTTCAAGTTTTCCACGGAAAGAGTCAACTACATTTTTTATTTTTGCAGTTTTTGCATATTTTAAAACATACAATCGAATAGCCTCTTCTAAAGAAATCATACCGCAATGAATAAGAGATTGCATAGGAATATCTTCATTTTTTATTGCAGAATCAAGTCTTTCTTGAATATTATCTTTAACTGATTTAGGAAGTGGTGCACGTAGTTCAAAGCTGCGTTGGTTATCTTTATTAAATACAGTATATTTTTTCATTAAACTATTTACAGTTTCTATATCTTCCTCATCATCAGACTTTCCTAATATAGTTCTAATATCTAGTGCTGTTTTTGCAGAAATTGGATAAATAGCTGGATTTTCAATGCCTTGATTTTCTAAGTATAATTTAGCATCCTCTAATATAATATCAAGAGGTTCTTTTTTTATATCATATGCATCTGCTTTATTTAATACAAAGATAAATCGATCCCTAGATTGCTTTCCACCACTTTTCATACTTTTAGCTACATCAGAAAGCAACGTTTTGTCATCGTTCGTTTGTAATTGTGTTGCATTTAAAATATACAATATTAACGTCTTTGATGACTCATCCAATAATGTATAAGTTGTTTCTTTATGAGCTCTATCTTGAGAGTTATTCGTACCAGGTGTGTCAATAAGAACTAATGCCATATCATCAGCCCCTACAAACGGTATATTTCCTTCTATTTCAATCGTTCCAACAGATGTATCGGCATTAAACTTCTCCATATCATCTCTTGTTAAGTTAGGAACCTCTTCTATTAACTTACCTTCCTTATTATATACAGAAGCTGTAAATTCGTCCTTATCATTATCTTTAATCTTTGTAATAATTGCCGTACAAGCAGCATTTTTAGATGGCATTAAATCTTCACCTAATAATGCATTAACTAATGTGGATTTACCTGAACTCATAGTCGCAATTACATTGACCTCAAAATCACTTGAGAAGGCCTTTTCAAACGCATTAATAACAGACTTTTCTCTTAATGAATCTATAGGTCCTGTTTTAATTTTTTCAAATATCTTTGCAATCTGCTCTTCTTTTTGTGCAATTTCCTTTGCTGGTTTATGATTCAAATGTATGTCAATATTCCTTTTTTTTGCCTCATTTGCAATACATACAACATCTTCATAATCAAATGTTGTACCATGAAATGTTAAGTTAAATTGTTTAGTTGCACATTCATCTACTAATCTATTAGGTAATTCATCCACCCACTCTTGTAATCTCTTTCCCTCCGAGATTCTCAACTTACTATTTTGTTTTACCGGTTGTCCATCAATCAATACTTCTGTCATTACCTTGTAAGGATTATACTGGATATAAACTTCACGCATAATACTTCTCCTTTGTTTTACCCATAAATCATTTTTTCTAAATGTAAGATTCCACTATTTTTTAATAGCTCATACTCTTCTCTATTTTCATATTCCGATATATCGACCTCTACTGGATAATATGTATAATAAGAAAATTCTGGTTTTTTTAGTTTTCTATGGAATGTATTTAACGAATCTTGCTCTTCTTCATCTTCTATGCCTTCAAAAATCGCTTGTTTTCCCAGTTGTGCTGCATATGCAGATATTGGATAAACCTTAGGGTCTACATAGCCTATTTCAGATAAAAAGCTCGTTACTTTCTTTATAGTATCTGAAATAGAGTCATCACCTTTTCTATACGTATCCATTTTATTAACTAGAAATATAATAGGTCCTTTATAGTTCTTATGTACAAACTCTAAATGTTCTAAATCGTCTTCTGCGCATAAGTTTTCACCATTTAACAAATATATCAGCAAATCACACTCCATTGTTTGTATCGCTATATTAGCAATCTCTTTATGTGACTCATCCATAGAAAAATTTACACCTGGTGTATCTATAAAGCACACTTTTTCATCAACATCAACTATAGACCTAAACCTAGTTCCCACATGAATGTCAGAAGTTTCATTACTATGGTTATCATCCATTAAAATTTCATAGGTTGCATCTAATTCTAAATCGTGATCCCACTCATAAATTAAATCATCTTCATTAGATTTATTATAAATATAATGTACTTTTGCTGTACAAGCCATATTTTGAACTTTATTTATATTTTTTCCAACTAATGCATTCAAAAGGGTAGACTTTCCAGCACTCATATTCGCTGTAATGATGACTTTTTTAGCTATACGATTGTAAAAATCTCGATTTTTGCAAAGTATAGGTAGAATTTTATCAATCTCTTTTATCTTAGTTTTAAGAAAATCCTCATATCCACTATAGAATACTGACAATATCATATTTACTTTTTTAGAATATTTCTTTCCATAAATAAGTAAAAACGAATGAGCTAAATTCTCTCCAAATTTTCTATCTGAAAATGCTGATATGAAAAGAGCATCTAACAATAGATTGAACTTATATTTCCTTATAATCATTCTAGTTATAAATCCCACAGATTTATACGGTTCTGTTTGATCAGATTGATTCCATTGACTCCTATAGAGTTCCATAACCTTATTCGACCATAAATCTTGCTGTTCACTTGAGGTAACAAGATACTGTAAAGTTAAAAAGTAATTTCTTCTCATATACTTCTTCGCACTAGTTATAGGATGCGATTTGATATATTGACTTAAAACTAATTTATTAATATCCATACACTAACCCAATTCCTTTTTGTAAAAAATTAATAAAAATATATTAGTTTTTCTCTCCCCCTTATATTATAGGTTTGCGCTCTCATAAAACTTTAAAACTTCATTATTATTTTCATTATATCATACATACTTTATGTTTACTCATACATATTATACATAAAAACTATAAAGTCCCTCTTATAACTTCCCCACCACATTCTGCACCGCCTGCTTTTCCAACTCTTTCACATAGTCTCGTATAGCTTTTTTATATTCTTCTATTTTGGCATCTTGTTCATGTTTTTTCATCACTTTTTTTGTAATTAACTCAGTCAATCGATCGGTAGCATCTTGTATGCTCTTTTCGTACTCAGAAATTTTATTACGATACCCTTCTTCTTTAGCCTCTTTGTACTCTTGGACATCTTCTTTGCCAATAAATTTAACGTTCATATACTCAGGGGTTTTACAAAAGTTAGACAAAGCACCTACCGATGTTATGGAGCTCATACCCAAGTCCATATGTATATCTTTCAATACCGATTCTTTATGTTCAAACTCTTTGCGGTTCAATTCAATCTGAAAGTCTTCTTTATCGTATGCTCTAAGAATTTGTTCATAAATCGGCTTAAAGATTCGTTCTGCTTCAGCCTCTCCTTTTGCATACGCTTCTACCCGTTCATTTTCTGAAATCACTTTCACACCCCAAGACCGTAAAATTGTACATCCTATCGTTTCTAATGTACCCCACATGCTAATTTCTCCTTCTCTTAAAATGGTCTTGCTCAAGATACATATCTAGAGCAAGACGACTATTACTTCTACTAGATGTTACATAGGTAATCATCTCTATATACCCTATTTAGAATATCAACGATACTCTTCATGGTTCCTAACTAGAGTACATGTACCAAATGCTTATATACAATTATTACCAAGACACATCCATGCGCAATTCTTGGATTTTTTCATTCACTAGTGCAAATCGGTCTCTTAATAGGGCTTCTAATTTTTCTTCATATTCTTTAGCAGGTTTTACCCGAATTAAGTCATCCACCATATCTTGTAATGGCTCAAATCCCATAATAGATGTAAACTCTAAATCTTGTTGTAAACTTTCATATTCATATTCAAGCATCGTTTGTGAGATTTTCCAAATATGTATCTGTGCATCGTCATCATCAAACTCCGTGTCCGATTCTAATATATTGTCAATTTGAGTATCTAAAAGCTCATTCTCTTTCCGTACTGTAGCCATAAACTCTTGAATCCATCCTTCTCCCTTATATAATGCCTCCAGAGCCTCTAAGCTTTCTTCCGCATCCACTGTAATATCACAGGTTTTGAAAGAGGCATCCAATACGATACTACCGTCTGATTCAAGCATAATTGCTTTACGTAATTCACTTAACACGTCTTCAACTCGTTCATTGAAGCTTTCATAATAATCTCTTCGATTTACTAAATCAAAACATTCCGACCTAGCACTATCCACAAGATCTTGTAAGATACTGTATTTAGAAACCTTATTCATCCAATCTCCTAATCGACCTTCATAATACCATACAGTATGATTTACATAATTGATAATAGATTGTTTCAATTCGGACATCATCGGTTCAAAAACAGAGTCTTGTAACACCTTAGCCGCTACTTTCTTAGCCTCTTTCTTTTCTTTAAACTCTTCGTCTAATACATCATACGGTACATCTAAACCAGAATAGTACACTTCATCATTTACAGTTTCTTCTATTGAATCAGAATCTTGAATATCATCAATAATGTCCTGTAAAGAACTTTTTGCTTCCTTAATGGCATCTAAAATTGCTGAAATGTCTACACTTTCATTGTTACGACTCATACTAGCCTCCTGTATTATACAAATAACTTGGTTTCTCAGAACCCTAAACCTATCGTTTGCCACCTCTTCTTTATGAAAGCTTATTCTCTCATGTAATAGGGTTTGGCAACTTCTATATGTATACTATACAAAAGCAGAATGACATATTTTGTCATTGTAAATAGGTTTATAGATAAAATATTGTTTTTTTAAGATTGTTTAGTAATAGTTTTGGTGATAGTTTTGGTGATAGTTTTCGTAGTAGATTTCGTGGTAGTTTTTGTAGTAGTTTCTTTGGTAGTACTACCATGTACAAACCAAAAGAATTGACTAGGTACATCTTACATCGAACATAAAAACGACTAGTCCCATTTTAGGACTAGCCGTTATTTTGTTCGATATTATTATTTTGTATTATTCTTCAATAGCGGAGATTTTATCCACACGTTTTGCATGACGACCGCCTTCAAATTCAGTATGTAACCAAATGTCGACGATATCTAATGCCAAGCCTTGACCAATAACACGTTCACCCATAGTGAGCACATTTGCATTGTTATGCTCACGGCTAGCATGGGCAGAGAATGTATCATGACATAATGCAGCACGAATGCCTTTTACCTTATTCGCTGCAATACCGATTCCAATACCTGTACCACATGTCAAAATACCACGGTCAAATTCACCTGCTGCTACTGCTTCTGCCAATGGTTTAGCCACATCTGGATAATCCATAGAATCTGTGGAGTATGTTCCAAAATCTTTGTACTCAATACCTTGTTTTTCTAGTAAGCTTTTAATAGCCTCTTTCAAATGAAATCCACCATGATCACAACCAACTGCTACTTTCATTTTGTCCTCCTTTATGTAATACTAGGTTCATAAAACAGTATCTTATCAATAATACCTCTATACGCGTATATTGTTCATACATGCCTCTATTATGGATACATATCCGCATTGTTGATGTATACATACAACCAATTATAGTATTCTTTATATACTATGGTATCCAATCTATTTGATGACCCAAATTGAACATTCTTATTTATGTAATGCAAGCCCTTGTTGTACATACCGCACAATCTGTTCCGCTGTTTTTGTATATACTTCTTGAGATTGTCCAAATGGGTCTTCTACATCGCCTACTTCGCCAGCAAATTCAGCAAGGGTCATAATTTTTTTACTGTCGAAAGGAAATTGGCGAAGTAATATTTTTTTATGGTCCTCTGTCATCGCCAATACATAATCTGCGGCTTTCACAAAATCTACTTTTAATGGTCGAGAACTGTGCTCGCTAATATCTTCGCCTACTAATTCTCGAACTGCCTCCACAGCTTCGTCACTCACCTTAGCCCCTGGCACACAAAATAAACCTGTGGATAAAGTTACCACCTCTATACCAAGGTCACGTCCAACAGCACGAGCAATTCCTTCCCCCATGGGACTACGACAGGTATTCCCTGTACAAACAAATAATAAATTCATTTACTACCTCTATTATAATTATATAAAGTTCTTATACTCCTTTAAATAGCACTGGATTTTTAATTGAATCGCAACACTCACAAAGATATAAACACTATGTGCTCTTTAAGGATTTCTATAAAACTATAAAGATAAAAATACTCTAAAATTACAATACTCAAAACTTACTCAATGATATATATTTGACCGCCACTAGCTTTTTCCAAGCGGTTCATAACAGCTACGCCTAATCCTTCTTTTTTACAACCTTCTACAATGAGTAGGTCCACATCTTTTTCATTAAAAGCTAATAACCCCTCATACAATTGATTTGCCAAAGATACGGGCTCCGCTGTTTCACCAAAAATAATCGTAACAATATCTTGAGTGTCAGCACCTACCCCGAATGAAGCTAGCTGACTGACATGTGTATCTTCAGATATAGTGGTTGGTTTTATACCTAATGCCTCTATTAGTATGTCCCAAGTTTGTTGGGATAGAAATAAACCAATCCGTTTATACATAGGTACCTTGGATTGTATAGATTCCACCACAGCCGATGAAGAACCCACCAACACCTGCACAGGCATATCTGGTGCATAATGTCGATATTTCATTCCTGGTGCTTTGGGCGCTTCTGTCGGGTCATGCAAGGCTGTATCATACACCACATGGTCCGCCACCATTTCCAGCATCTCTTTTGTAACACCGCCGGGACGTAGGATAATTACCGTATCACCTTCTACTTGTACTACTGTAGATTCTACACCAATTTCACAGGGTCCTGCATCTACTACAGCATGAATGCGTCCTTTCATATCGTGTAGGACGGCTTCTGCCGTAGTCGGGCTCGGTCGCCCTGAGCGATTAGCGCTAGGTGCTGCAATAGGTACACCAGCAATGCGTATCATCTCACGACATACTTCGTGGGCTGGACATCGTAGTGCCACCCGTGAAAGTCCACCAGTCGCTCGTTCTGGCACTAGCGCAGACTTTTCAAAGGTGATCGTCAATGGCCCTGGCCAAAAGGTATCCATTAAGGTTTGCTCTAAAGGAGTGATATGTCGTACTAAACGATGTACCATAGACTGGTTGCATACATGTAAGATTAATGGATTGTCAGAAGGCCTTCCCTTGGCTGCATAAATTCGATCCATCGCATCCGCTGCCAGCCCATTAGCTCCTAAGCCATACACCGTCTCCGTAGGTATAGCCACCAAATCTCCTACCCGGAGCAAGGTTCCTGCTAATTCCACATCGTCAGTTGTTAATACCTGTGTCTCAATAGGATCTAATGCTTCCATATCGTCCCTCCCTTCTTATTATAATATTATATCACTTAATACCTAATTTATTTTTAAAATATATGAGGTTCTACTCTTGAATCTTAGACTCTCTCCCCAAAGCGAGCACTATATAAACTTTTATTTATACATACTGCTGTTGATTACCAAAGATAGAGCGTCATATACTTTGGAGCAAATCTCAGTGGAACGTAAATTTGTGGAGAAGTATATGGCGCGCTATTCCCAACAACAAATCCATAGGATACAAGTTTATATAGAAGAGCGTCGTACTTCCCAACGTACTTCACGAATGATACCAGCTATGTCTCGTTGGTACACTGGCTCTCCATATTGTCCTGTTTCCTTAGCTAGTTTAGATACTGCCTCTTCTTGACCCTGTCCAATTTCGATAGCTAGGTATCCACCGTCTTTTACAAAACGCCAGCCTTCACGAATAATAGGAACATAGAACTCTAATCCCGTATCCCCTCCATGAAGTGCAATATGAGGTTCGTGTAATACCTCTTGAGATAATGCTTTCATATCTGCTGTTGTGATATACGGCGGATTCGACACAAGTACATCAAATAGACCTTCTAAGGATGTGAGTGGTTCTTCATATAGAGATTTACAAGCATCCATTAGCGTAGTATATTCAGTACCTTTGCCTATTGTCACCTGTTCTAACAATTGTTTTACGTCACTTTCACAGAACCTTGAAGGGTCGGCTAATTCTAAAGATATGCTATTCTCCTCAGCTACTGCTAATGTTTTATCGGAAATATCTACACCTATCCCCTTGGCATTCGGCAAATAATGTAATAGACTTAACAAAATAGTACCAGGACCTGTGCATAAGTCTAAGATGCGTGGAGATGCATCCACATCATAGAGTTCTAAGATATCCTCAATCAATGTTTCTGTATCAGGACGGGGAATCAACACATGTTCATTTACATGAAAGTCTAACCCCATAAATTCTTTATGCCCTGTAATAGCGGCTACACTATATCCCTTCGCACGCTGTACCACTAGAGGTCGATAGGCATCTAATTCAGCCTTGTCCAACGGACGGTCAAAATTGACATATAAATACATGCGGTCACAGCCCAAACTATGAGAAAGCAGTACTTCCCCATCCAAGCGGCTTGATTCTATGCCTTTGGAGCGAAAATACTGCTCTGTCCATTGGAGCATGCGACTAATTGTCCATAACTCATTATCCATGTTGATTTGCCTCTTGCATTTTAGCGGCTTGTTCTGCTGTGATTAAAGCTTGGATTAATTCATCCATATCCCCATTTAATACAGCATTTAGTTTGTATAAAGTTAAGTTAATGCGATGGTCTGTGACACGACCTTGTGGATAGTTGTACGTGCGAATACGCTCAGAGCGATCCCCTGTACCCACTTGGCTTTTACGGTCTGCTGCCATAGCGGAAGTTGCTTCTTGCTCCGCTTTATCCTGTAATTTAGCACGCAATACACGCATGGCTTTTTCACGGTTTTTAAGCTGTGAACGCTCGTCCTGACACGCTACTACAATCCCAGATGGTTTATGAGTAATACGAACGGCAGACTCCGTTTTATTAATGTGCTGTCCACCTGCACCAGATGCACGGTACGTATCAATTTCTAGATCTTTTTCGTTGATTTCGATATCGATGTCCTCTGCTTCCGGCAATACCGCAACAGTTACCGTAGACGTATGAATACGTCCAGAAGATTCTGTATCTGGCACACGTTGTACACGATGTACACCACTTTCAAATTTTAACTTAGAATATACACTGTCACCTTCGATAGAGAATACTACCTCTTTAAAGCCTCCCAATTCAGGCTCATTGGCATCGATGATAGTACATCTCCAGCCTTGTGTTTCTGCATATTTTGTAAACATACGGAATAAATCGCCTGCAAACAAAGCTGCTTCATCACCACCAGCACCGCCACGAATTTCGACGATAATATTTTTATCATCATTCGGATCTTTTGGTAATAGCAAAATATGTAATTCTGCTTCTAATTCGTCACGTCGAACTTTTAATTCATTCAATTCTTCTTGCGCCATGGCACGGAAGTCCTCATCTAGGCTTTTATCACCTAATACTTCCAATGCTTCTTCGATACCGGCTAGGACTTGTTTATATTGGCGGAATGTGTTCACTGTATCCGTTAATGACGCATGTTGACGAGTCAATTTACGCCATTCTTCTTGACGAGCAATCACGTCTGGGTCAGAAATGCGCTGTTCCAAGTCTAAAAATTTATCTTCAATCACTTGCAGTTTATCTACTAACACGGTGACTCCTTTCTATTCTTCTTCGTAAGCATCTTCTTCACTAGGTCGCACCGATGTTAAGGCACGAATGGCCACTTCAATTTGATCGTCATCTGGTTCACGTGTTGTCATGTATTGCAACACAAGACCCGGAGCAATCATGGCTTTCACTAGTGGGTTTTGGGAGCGTCCAGCAAAACGGATAAGCTCATAAGAAATGCCCGCTACTACAGGCATAAGGGCTAATCTAGAAATGATGCGTTCCACTAAATTTGGCCACCCTAGAAAAGCGAATACAAATATACTCACAACCATCACAAATAGCAAAAAGTTTGTCCCGCACCGAGCATGTAATCTCGAATGGTTTCGCACTTCTTCTACCGTTAATGGTCTATCATTTTCATAAGTATGAATGGTTTTATGCTCCGCCCCATGATACTGAAAGACACGCTTAATATCTGGGGTTAATCCGATAGCAAAAATATATAGTAAAAAAAGAACTAATCGAATGGTTCCTTCATATAGATTCAATATCATATGATCTGAGCCAGCACCAGGCATAAATTTTGCTAGCCACGTTGGCAAGGCAATAAATAATGCTGCTGCAATGAGCACAGATACAGCCATAGTGATAGCGATTTCCTTATTTGTGACCTCTTCCTCTTCTTCTCCAGAGGCTTGTGCCGAAAACGATAATGCTTTCATACCAATCACTAAGGATTCAAACAAAGCTACAGTTCCACGTAAGAAAGGCAGTTTTAAAACGGGATATTTGTCTTGGATAGATTTCGTTGGTTCTTCCTTCACCGTTATGGTTCCATCCGGTTTACGACAAGCTGTGGCCATTATTTTAGGACCACGCATCATAACCCCTTCAATCACTGCTTGACCTCCGACAAATTTCTTTAATCGTTGTTGAGTCATAGGTTCTCCTGTAAAACAAATATAGGCAGAGCCTTAGCTCTGCCATTTAATTTGTATAGTTTGTGTACGCAATTATTTGCCGTAACGTTTGTTAAATTGTTCGATACGACCGCGAGCTTTAGCCGCACGTTGTTGGCCTGTGAAGAATGGATGGCAGTTGGAGCAAACGTCCACGCGAAGATCACCTTTAACAGAGCCTGTTTTGAATGTGTTACCACAACCGCAAGTTACAGTTGCTTCCACATAATTTGGATGAATTCCTTCTTTCATGTATATACACCTCTTTTCAACGTCTAAACTATTCCTAAAGATTATAACACGAATCCCAGTAACTATGCAATACTAGGGACTATGACTTATTCAGATTTTTCTGCTTCTAATTTTTTAGCCTCAGCCCGTTCTTGTTTTGCTTCTTCTAAGGCTTCTTCTAAATCTACAGAGTTTAAGATTTCTTTTAATTCTAAAATTTCTTCTAATGTTAAGGTTACACCTTTCGTCATTTGCGAGTAATCTTCATCCCATGCACGGATATCGAATTTAGGATTGTAACGTCCCCAGCTTGTGCATGTTAATTGTTTTTTCATACCATCTTTATTTTCTGAAAGTGTACCTAATACTTTATAAATTGAATAATTCACAACAGCCATGATTAGTCCTCCCCTACTTCTGTATTTGTTTCTGTTGGTACTGGTACAATCTCAGTAGCTAATGTAGCTAATGCACTAGCCCAGTTTATTTCAGCTTGCGCTTTTTCTGTTTCATATTGTTGTAATGAATTGGTAAAGCTTGTAGTAAATGTAGCTAGCGCCTCTTCTTTCACCACTTGGCGACGACAACTACCCATTAATTGCAATAAGGCTGGTGTAGTAGTTACCATGGATGCTAATGTACGTACTACTTGTTTTCCTTCTTCACTGTTGAAATAGGTATACCACAAGAATGGTGCACTTAGATGATTAAAATACCAATGATATGCTACTGTATCATCCTGTAAAATTGATTGTTCCATTGTTTCTTGTACAGTTGCATCTTCTGGAGAAGCACCTAATGGAATACCCTGTTTGTGTTCCAATGTAACCGATACATCGATACCTTTCATAGACACTTGTAAATAGTATCCTTCCAAGGCTTCAAACATGCGTTGCATATAGGTTGGAATCCGATAATCGCCATGCATGTATCCATCCTCACCCATAGTTGGATGCTTCGGATTCATACTTACTTGTACACCATATAGTGAAAGTCCATAATGAGCTAAGCTAAATGTTTCCATAGATGCTAATACTTCATGCGGTAGTGGAATAAAGTTTGTTTGTTTATATCCATCTTCAACAATTTCACAAATAGAAAGATCTACTTTTTTCACAGGACCTAAGCCATAACGGAATTCATAGGTTTGCAATGGCGCCCATTCTCGAACTACTTCTAAATGGTTTTGAAGAATCATGAACTGCAAGGCTACTCGATTCATATTCAATTGATCTTGTACAGCAGACACTGGAATGAAGTAACGTACTGTACCTCTTTCGCTCACATTATTCACACGAGCTGCCATTTGTTCCATCGTAGTTACCGGTGCTGTAAACATACCAGATGTAGCCGCTACAATATGATCAAAGATAACATCTTCTGGCCATTCGTTGATCACTGGTGCTAATGGATATAAACTACGGAAGAGGTTATAGCAACTTTCAGAAGCTGTATAGAAGAGCAAACGATCGGTTGGAAGGGTTTGCATAATTTCTTCTGCAATGGCTGCATATTCCTCAAAATAGGCAAAGAGAATAATCCCCTCTGTATTCTTATGAAAGTCAATCACTTCTTGCATCGGTACAGTCCATTGACGACCTGCAGACACACCTTCATAATAGCCAGTAGCACTGATGAAATCCATTAGCTCTACACTAAAGGAAATTCCATAAATTTCCTTGAACCCTGCTTCATTATATGGCAAGGGTCCAAACATATCTACTGTAGATGTTTGAGCAAGCTCAAATAATTCTTTTGGGGTAATTCCCCACTCACGAACTTCGCCACTTTGGGTGATAATTTGATCTAACACTCGAAATCTTGCGATTTCTTGTACGATAGCAGGTCCTGTAACCCCTACCTTGGTAAAAGTCTCAATGAGACGCCTCATTTGTTCTGTCATACTATACCTTCCCTGCCGATTGGCATACATCATATAAAGGACATTCATTACATAATGGTTTTCGTGCTTTACAAATTTTTCGACCGTGCCAAATCATCCAATGATGTGCAGCACTCCAATGTTCCATAGGAATCGCTTTTTTTAGTTTCTTTTCTACTTCGTCAGGTGTTTTCCCCTTAGCAATCCCTAACCGATTAGATACGCGGAATACATGAGTATCTACCGCAATAGCTGGCGTATCAAATAAGATAGATACCAATACATTAGCTGTTTTACGACCAACTCCTGGAAGTGTCACTAAGATATCAAAATCTCGAGGCACTTCACTATTGTATTGTTCTACTAAAATCTTGCATGTTTCATGGATATGTTTCGCTTTGGAGCGATATAATCCACAATCTTTAATCAATGCCTCTAATCCTGGAATCCCTAATTCATACATATCTTTGGGATCGCTATATTTTGGAAAGAGTCGTTTGGTTACAATGTTGACCCGTTCGTCCGTACATTGTGCAGATAATGCTACCGCTACTAGTAATTCAAAAGGTGTAGTAAACTCTAGTGCCGGTTTTGCATCGTGGTAAACTTCTCCCAATATTCGTATTTGCTCTGCCTTAATGGCTTTTGTGATTCGCATCGGAGCCTTCTCCTATAAGATGAAAAAACTATATAAAACGTGTTATAATATAAATCTACAATGATTACCATAGGTTAGATACTTTCATCTAACACTAATATATAGTGTATCATACCATAAAGGGTGTGCGCTAACAAATAAGGAGATTATATATGACAGAACAAGAAAAAAAAGATATGACTATGGAAGAAGCCTTAACTCGCATTAATGCATTGGCTGCAAAAAAGAAATCTGGTCAAGCTTTAACAGAAGAAGAATTAGCAGAAAAAAAAGATTTATATGAAGTCTACTTAGGGTTCATCCGTGCTCAAGTCGTACAACATTTAGAATCTATTGAATTTGTGGATGCAGAGCCAGAAGCAGATACAGTTGAAGTAGATGTAGATTTAAATACCCAATATTTAAGAAAGTCTCATTAAGATGGCGCAGTATACAGAGCAAGACCTACAGATTTTAGAAGAACCTTTTGTAGAGATTCGTAAAAAGGTAACTATCTTATTACGCATGGGCTGTTTGTTATCTGAAAATGGTGCTAATGCGAATCAAATTGTTCGTGATATGCGCCGTGCTGCTGCTTATATGGGAATTTCTAAAGACTATTTGCATATTCATATTGCATATTCTAATATTCTCATCAACATTCATGGTGAAAGCGAATGTATTACCTCATTCCGTAAGGTGCAATATATGGGCGCCAATATGGAAGTTATTTCAGCCATCAGCGTATTAACCTGGACTGCTTTACGAAAAGTATATACCTTAGATGAGTTTTCCCAACAGTTAGAAGAAATTGCAAAAAAAGATCCACCCTATTCCAATGCAACCTCTGCTATCTTTGCTGGCTTTGCCTGTGGAGCTTTCCCTATATTATTTGGTGGAAGTATTATTTCTGCTTGGATTACAACATTTTGTGCTCTTCTTGGCTTTATCGTCTTATTAATCTTAAGGCGTTTTCAAATTAATGGATATATTGGTATTGCCAGCGCAGGAGCCGTATCTTCTGGACTAGCGTTTTTATCAGGTTGTGTATTTGAGTCAGCCGATGTAATCTATGCCATGATTGCCTGCACCTTATTCATGGTGCCCGGTATTCCTCTTATCAATACGGTGGATGACTTGTTAAATAATCATATTTTGGCAGGTATTTCTAGAGCGGTACATACTCTACTCATCGTAGGTAGTATGACCGTAGGCATTAGTATGGCCCAATATTTTAATCATTCTTATGATTTCACCCATTTAAGCATTGTGCCAGACAGCATTTCACCTGTCTTGTTAGGAGCTGCAATTGTGGGTGCTGCGGGCTATGCCGTCATGTTTTATACACCAAAACGGCTATTACCTCTCATAGGTATCGGTGGACTCATCGCCATCCTAGTCAAAAACACATTAATTTTACACCTAGGATTCTCCGTATTTGGCGCTACCTTTATCGCTGCAGCCATGGTGAGTTTATTCTGTTTGAAAGCAGCCCGATATGCCAAAACATCATCTCTTGTGTTGGCTATACCTTCCGCCATACCACTTGTACCTGGTGTATTCATTTATCGATTCTTATATGCCATGTTGCACATTAACTCACTTACTTCTACTACACTCGTAGAAGCAATTCAAAGTGGTGTTACCGCCATCCTTATCATTATCTCTATTGGTGTAGGCGTAGCTATACCATCTAATTTGGCAGGTAAAGTATTAGATGCTCGAAAAGAAAAAAAATTAGAAAGTTTATTAGATAAACGATATTCCTAAAAAAGCATGTATCTTTTGACGCACTGTCAATGAGATACATGCTTTTTGCATAACATACACTGAATAGTAGTTTAACTATTTTTTCTAATACATATTGTTACTTATTGCATACCTATTATGATGATAGAAATACAAACTTAAATAAGGTAAAGAAAAAGGACTGAATGCATCAGTCCTTAGTATCTATTATAGATGTGCTTCTACAGCTGCTTTTAATTCTTCTAATGGAATGAAACCAATTTTGCGATCTACGATTTCACCATTTTTGAAGATAGCAAATGTAGGAAGAATTTCAATTTTGAAGAATTGTGCCAATTCAGGTTGCTCGTCAGTGTTTACTTTTGTCAATGTCACTTTGTCACCCAATGCAGCAGCTAATTCATCATATACTGGCATCATGCGAACACAGTATCCACACCATGGTGCCCAGAAATCCACAATAGTTACTTTATCATTTGTTGCTACCACTTCTTTAAAATTTGCAGATGTTACATCAATAATTGCGCTCATGTAAGCCTCCTATTAAATTTGAATCAATACACAATCTTGAATCACTTCAAGACCTAATTCAGTTGCCTTTTTCACTACTGCCGGTTTATCCGCACCTGGTTGTAGCCAAACGGTCTGAACTCCTAACTCTTTACAACTATCTAGAGCTTCTAACCCAACTTTTTCAGGCACCACAAAGTCGACTACGGTAGGTACCACTGGCAACTCATGCAAGCTTGGATAGCATTGTACGCCATCGATAGACGTAATATTAGGATTCACTGGATACACTGTATATCCTTTATTGACAAGATGTTTGAAAATCTTATATCCGAACTTATCGGTTCTTGTTGTGGCGCCTAATACGGCCCACGTTTTTTCTTTGATCGCTGTTTCCATTGACATACGTATCACCTCATTACTGTACTATCATACCATAACATCGAAATTTGTCAATTTAATTGTATCTTGTTCTAATAGTTTCTTTGGAATGGTAATCTCTAATAATTCTGAAAGCCCTATTTTACCATTAATTGGTAAGTCCCCCTTTGTGAGCAATCCTGTTTCTAGTGCGAACCATGCCCACAGCGTTTCTGGTGTAGATCCTTGGTTCTGTAAATCACGTATGGTGATACTTTGTTGCCGTTTAGACAAGCGATACTCTTCTGTATCCACTAGCATAGGGACATGACCATATTCTAATTCAGGAAAACCTAATGTCTGCCCTAAAACAATTTGATGCCCTGTGACAGGTAACAAATCATTGCCACGAATGACCTCGGTGACACCCATTTCATAATCATCAATGACCACTGCCAGATGATAGGCAATCATGCCATCCCACCGTTTTAATACAATATCATCACTACAAGACTGTATTTCATAGTCTACCACACCTCGATACAGATCCTGAAAGGATCCTCTTGTATTCTCCATATGACACCGCCAAGATGGTGCCCTTTCACTGATGCTTGGTGTATGTGTTAAACAATATCCATCGTACACATGATGGGCTTCCCCCTGATGGGGGGCACTGCTGATTTGCTGTAAGCGAGCTCGATTACAATAGCATGGATATAGGCGTTTTTGAGTACGTAAGTCTTGTAAATATCTTTCATATATATCCAAACGTTGAGATTGATACGTAGGTGCTTCGTCCCAAGTAAATCCTAACCAAGCTAAATCTTCTAATATATGATCTGCATAGATCTGTTTAGAACGTTGCGTATCCACATCTTCGATGCGAACAATATACTCTCCATTTTGGCGTCGCACAGACCAATAGGACAAAAATGCTACCCATAAATTTCCTATATGCATATGTCCTGTAGGACTGGGTGCAAAACGACCTTTCATAGAAACCTCCTAAGCCTCTTCACTAAGGTGTTCCCACCGCTCATAGAGGGACTCTAGTTGTGATGTTGTATTGGCTAACTCTTGAGATAATCGTTCATATTCTGATATATCTCCCTGTATAGATGGGTCCTGTAGCTGTACCGTATACATTTTAACTGTCGCTTCATACCGTGCAATGTCTGATTCTACTTTAGCTAGTTCTTTTTCAAGCATAAAAGAATTTGTTTTCTTTTTAGGAATTGATATTGGTTCTGAATGACCAGTTTCTTGTTCCGCAGTCATAGTCATCTCTGATGTACTTTGAAGTACGTCAGCATAAGAATCAGCACTCACTGCTGTATCTATAGGAGTGTTCCCCTTAACTGCTGTATTACTAGGCGTATTGTTGCGCTTCATCTGTTCCGCTTCTAATTGTTGTGCAGCTAACACAGATCGTTCCAACATCTTTTCTTTATAATACGAATAATTGCCATGGAACTCTTCAATACCACCATTATCTAAGACCACAATTCGTTTTGCTACCGCATCTAGCAAATACCGGTCATGGGAGATGATTAATAAAGTGCCATCAAACTGCTGTAATGCTTGCTCCACTGTTTCTCGAGTAGGAATATCTAAATGGTTTGTCGGTTCATCAAGGATTAAAAAGTTGCGCCCTTCTAAAAATAGCTGTAATAAAGCTACTCTCGCACGTTCTCCACCTGATAAATCTCCTACTAACTTGAATACATCATCCCCTCTGAATTGAAAGGCTCCCAGCACACTACGAGCAGACTCTTCTGACATATCGTAAGGAGCCATAATCTCTTGTAAGACAGACCAAGAAGGATGCAACTCTTCATGTTCTTGCGAGAAATACCCTGTCTGCACTCGATTACCAGTGGTAATTGTCCCATCTAGTGTATCGAGTTCTCCCATAATCGTTTTGACAAAAGTAGATTTTCCAGCTCCATTGGCACCAATTAATCCTACAACGTCTCCTCGACGTAATGTTGTGGTTATATGTGTAGCTACAGGATGTTCTGCATCATACCCAATAGACACATCTTCTACCATCAATACACGGTCTGCACTCATTTCTGGCTTAGGAAAGGTAAAGGAAAACTCTCTATTCTGGTCTGGTGCCTCTAATCGCTCTAGTCTATCTAACTGTGATTGACGACCACGAGCCATTTTAGATTTAATCCCTGCTCTATATTTATCAATATATTCTTCAGTTTTACGAATGTGCTCCTGTTGCTTTTCGTAAGCACGTTGATATGCTACTCGTTGCTGTTCCCGTTGTTTCAAGAACTGACTATAATTACCTTTATAGGTATGTACCTTATGATGAGCCAATTCTACCACTTCTGTAGCCACTTGATCTAAGAAATAGCGGTCATGACTGATGATGACAATGCCACCTTTATAGGACTTTAAATATCCTTCTAACCACTCTAACATTGGCATATCTAAATGGTTAGTAGGCTCGTCAAGAAATAGAAAGTCCGGACGACGCACTAAGGCTTTAGCCAAATTAATACGCGTTTTTTGTCCCCCAGAAAATTCACTCGCTTTCTTCTTTAAATCTTCGTCACTAAATCCTAAACCATAAGCAATACGTTGGCTTTGTTTTTCATAATCATACCCACCAAGCCATTCCAATCGCTCTTGTAAGTAAGATAATCGACGCATGTCCTGTTCTGTGGCGTCTCGATATTCTAATTCTGTTGTTAACGCTTGTAATTGGGATTCTAGATGCTGTACATCAGCCCAAGCAGTTTGAATCTCTTCTTCTAAACTAGCATCACCTAAATTCACGTCTTGCTGTAAATAGCCAATAGTAATACTACTGTCTTTCACAATGATTCCCGCATCATGTTCTTCTATGCCTAGTATACATTTCATCAACGTCGATTTACCAGCCCCATTAGGGCCCACTAAAGCGAGACGTTCTCCTTGTCGTATGGTAAAGGATACATTGGAAAAGATTTCTCGTATCCCAAAGGATTTTCCTAGTTTTTCTATTCGGATCTGTTCCAAAATACTACTCCTATCCTAATTGTATTTACAATACAAGAGTATTACCATGATCTGCTACCTAGAGTATAGCAACATTCATTTAAATGAATTCCATAGGTAAGTTATAAACTCAGTAATACATCTTGTAAATGATTCGTCAAAGCTTGCTCAAATTTATCTATCGTGGTCGCATCCAAGTCATGAGTAATTCCTGGGTAGCCTTTCTGTCTAGTTTCACCAAAAAATTCATCTCGGAATGTGTTATAAAACAAGACGACTCCTGTTTCCTCATTATCTTTGATATAGGTGCCAATAATATAGGAACCATTAATCATATCTAATGCAGTATGAGGCGTCACATCTAAATGGTATCCTTCGACGGTTTGTGGTAATACCTCTCCATAATTCCACTGAGGTATACCCTTTTTCTTGTATTCGTAGGCAAATCCTTCTTGAGGCTCCATAAAGCGCATTGTGATAGATGCTTTATAGTTGGCTTTTAAATTCTCCATAAATGGCGTTAATGACTCTCGTATGAAAGCAATATCTACAAACTCTACTAAAGGCACTGTAATACGCACCATATAATCCCCTACTTCTGTATCATAGAGGACGGACCACCGCCAATTTTTATCATTTGTATAGTAAAAGAGACTATATATAGTTGACGATATAGCTTTTTGTTCCACCACTAAGTGAAAGTCTCCAATAGTGGGTTCTAACCAAGCTAAATCGAGGTCTTCACATTCTTTTATAATTGCATCCATGGATTTGTTCCTTATCGTAATTGACTATACAATGACTGATACTGTGCTTCATGAGCCATCACCCGTTTCACGTAATCTTTTGTTTCTGGAAACGGAATTTTATCTATATCGTCAAAATTATCATCCCAACCATAGGTTTGCATCCATTCCTCCACATGACCACGCCCTGCATTATAGGCTGCTAAGGCTAAGATTTCATTGCCCTTGAACTCATCTAATAAATGCGCTAAATACCAAGTCCCTAATTGTATATTCGTGTGTGGTTCCTTAATATCTTGGTCGGACAGGCTCGGTTGATTCAATTGTTCTCCGATCCAGTGTGCTGTGTCTGGCATTAACTGCATCAATCCTAAAGCGCCTGGTAAAGATTTTGCATTTGCATCAAATTTACTTTCTGTGTAGATCACAGCCGCCACCATAGATGGTCTTACATGATAAGTGGATGCATTTTTCATTACCGTGCTTTCATATGCTAACGGATACGCATATTGTCTGGCTAAATAGGGTTGTCCGTATTGTACATAGTAGGCCGTTAGGACAACGATTAACCAAGCAAATGCTGTGGATACCCTCATACTTCCTCCTTCTGAAAGTGAATTTTCGCTGTTTTCCACAATTTACGTAATTGTTTTTCTAATTGTTGCATAGTCCCAGAATTATCTATCACTACAGCACTTAATTTTCGCTTTTCATCTAAACTCATTTGACTATGAATACGATCAAGTGCCTCTTGTTCACTATAAGAATTTCGTTTCATCAAACGTTCTAGCTGTGTCACAGGATTGACATAGACAAGCCAAATCTCATCCATTTGTGTATGCCAATCTGTTTCAAACAGCAATGGTATATCATAGATGACAGCCTGTTTTCCTTTAGCTTCCCATTCTTCTGTCAATTCCTGTATACGCCGTCTAATATGAGGTTGCAATATATAATTAATCGTCTCTAAGGCTTTAGAATTAGAAAATACGAGACTACCAATATAAGCACGATGTAACGTACCATCTTCTAGCACTGTATTAGGACCAAAAGCCTGTACCAATTCTTGCAATCCTGGTGTTCCTGGCTCAACTACTTCTCTAGCCACTACATCTGCATCAATATAGGGAACACCTTTTTTTTGTAACCATCGTAACACTGTACTTTTACCAGAGGCAATACCCCCTGTGAGTCCGATTTTGTACATATTTTCACCCCACATTTGATTCTATTCATATAAACTATTATTATTCACAATTCATATTGGATAGAAATTCTATGAACCTACTATTTTACATCTGCCCAGTTATTTGCACTGTGCACATCTACCTGCAATGGCACTCGTAATGTCACTACTTGTTCCATACAATTGCGCAACAATGTTTCTACTTGTTCTTGTTCTGATTCTATCACTTCTAGCACTAGTTCATCATGTACCTGTAACAAAATACGAGATTGTAAGCCTTGCTCTTCTAGCGCTTCTTCTACATGATTCATAGCTAATTTAATGATATCTGCAGCCGTCCCTTGAATTGGAGTATTCATAGCTGTACGCTCCGCAAAGGATCGACGATTAAAGTTACGACTATTAATATCAGGTAATGGACGAACACGACCAAACATAGTTCGTACGGAACCTGCTTCATGTGCTTCTTGCACCATACGATCCATGTACCCTTTAATTTGTGGATATCGACTGAAATATAGCTCAATATATTCTTTTGCTTCTGCTCTCGTAATGCCTAAGTCACGAGACAAACCAAAATCACTAATGCCATAGATAATACCAAAATTGATGGCTTTCGCATGAGAACGTTCTAGAGGCGTTACCTCATCTAACGCTTTACCCAATACTTCTGCTGCTGTAAAACGGTGAATATCTTCTCCGTTTTGGAACGCTTGAATTAAAGCAGGGTCTTCCGACAAGTGAGCCAAAATACGAAGTTCAATTTGTGAATAGTCTGCACTCATAAACATATCATATCCATCGTTTGGTTTGAATAGCGCACGAATTTCGCGGCCTTTTTCACTGCGCACCGGAATATTTTGTAAATTCGGATCTGAACTACTTAAACGTCCCGTAGCCGTTACCATTTGATTAAACGAAGTATGAATCCGATTTGTATGAGCATTTACTAGTCCTTCAAATCCTTCTAGATAGGTGGATACTAATTTCACAACAGAACGATACGCTAAAATTTGTTCTACAATTTCATGGTCATTTTTGAGCATATCTAAAACTTCTGCATCCGTAGAATAGCCTGTTTTTGTTTTCTTAATGACTGGTAATTGTAGCTTTTCAAAAAGAATAACACCCAATTGTTTTGGGGAGTTAATATTGAAAATTTCCCCTGCTAAAGCATAGATTTTCTCTTGCAGTTCAGTAACCTCTGCTTTGAAACGTTCCAATGTAGTATGTAACTGGTCTACATCCATGTAAATACCATTTTTTTCTAATACACAGAGTGTACGTAATAATGGCAATTCAATAGTTTTATATAAGTCCCATACACCAGCCGTCTTCATCTCTTCCGTAGCGATGTCATTCATTCGATATAAACCTTGCGTTTGTAGAGCCCATTCCATTTCATTTTCTGTAGCTGGAATAGATGGTTGACTGAAACGCTCACATAAATAGGTCATACCATAATTTGCTCGTGTAGGATCTAATAAGTAAGCCATTAATGTTACATCTTTAATATGAACAGTATCTTCTTTCATAATAGAAATGTTACCTGTTGTGTCAGTACCTAACACTTCAAATAGCAACTTAGCATTGTCTGTAACAACTTCTGTAGCCCCTTCAAACACTGTTTCCACATGTGCTACATCTACAAATCCATTCACAACTAATTGAGTATCCCCATTATATAGATATAAAGCTTCTATGGTTCTGAATGGATGTGTTCCAGCCTCTTTTAGAATTACACTGATGATTTTATCTTCATAAAATTCTCGTGGCACTTCTGTGACATGCGTTAATTCAATTTCGTCTGCTGGTGGAACTAAGAACTGATCGAATAAAGTTCCTTCTTCTGCCACGCCCATTGCTTTTAGTAATCTTGGTGTTACTGCGTGAAAGCCTAATTTTTCAAATAATGGAGTCACTTCACTACGATGTACTACAGGAACAAATTGATCTAGTTCATAAGGCATATCCATGTCTGTTTTGATAGTAGCTAGTTGATGAGAAATGAACGCTAAGTCTTTATTGTCTACTAATCGTTCTTTCAGTTTTCCCTTTTGTTCCTCAATATGCTCATACACGCCCTCTAACGTACCATATTGTGTCAATAGTTTAAGAGCTGTTTTTTCACCAACACCGGGCACACCAGGGATATTATCTGAAGAGTCCCCCATGAGAGACTTCATTTCAATGACCATTTGTGGACCGTACCCATAGAGTTCTTCCATATTAGACATAGTCACATGAAGCATATCAGTGATGCCCTTTTTCGTTAAGAACACACTAGTATACTCATCTACTAATTGCAAATTATCTCTATCTCCAGTAATAATGTGGACTTGTAAGTCAGTAGAACCCCATTTTTTACTTAAAGAACCAATGATATCGTCACCTTCAAAGCCTTCTTCTTCAATCACAATAATCCCCAAAGATTCTAATACTTCACGGATCAAGCTAAATTGTGGACGCAATTCATCTGGTGCACTTTGACGAGTTCCTTTATAGTCTTCGTAAATATCCATACGGAACGTTTGCTTTCCCTTATCAAATGCCACTGCAATGTAATCAGGATTGATTTCTTCATAGAGCTTTGTTAACATAGTTAAAAAACCATATACTGCATTCGTAGGAACCCCTAATGCATTTTGTAGTGGTGGTAGTGCAAAGAATGCACGATATAATAAGCTACTGCCATCTATAACCATTAATTTTTTCATAGTTTACTCTCCTATTGACTGATCTACGTATCCTTAATTATACCATATTTCCTACTCTTATGAGTGATGAAAATAGAGGGTATTCCTGTGTAAACCCTTGCTGTATAAGCCAATATTCCTTAGGATATATATAAAAACAGTTGCAAAACTGTACGCCCTATGATATACTACTTTAGTAATAATACAGTAAATCACAAGGAGGTGACTCAATTGCCAAATATTAAATCCAGTATTAGAAGCGTAAAAACGGATGCTGAACGTCGTGCGAAAAACTCTGCTGTAAAATCTCAAATTCGTACAGCTACTCGTAAGACTGTAGAAGCTGCTCAAGCAGGCGCTGTAGAAGAAGCTAAAAAAGCACTAGTTCATGCTACAAGCGTAATTGATAAAGCAGCCTCCAAAGGCGTTCTTCATAAAAATACTGCAGCTCGCAAAAAATCCAACTTAGCAGCTAAAGTAAATGCTCTATAATGAACTCTAAAAGAGGGTTAACAAGGAGAAATACTATTTCTCTTAGTTAACCCTCTTTTTTATATATCATCATTATTTGAATCTACCATAGGATACCACTATGTATTTGGGCATTCCTCTATAGAGCTTATCAAATCACTTATAACAAAAGGAGCTACTCTCATAGCTCCCCTCGTCTCATGCGTTCTAATTTTTCAGCCACATCTCCATCAATATGCGCGCCCAATTCATTACGTTGTAATGTCATAGCATCTCGTCTATGATGTCCTGTATAGCGTTTACGCTCTTCCTGTTTTGCCAACTCAATTTGATGCCGCAATTCACGAGCAGATATACGAAGACCGCCAAACCCTAAAATTTGATTTTGCTCTTCTCCATCACTTGTGACAACATAAATCGTCTTATATTGACCTTTCTTGCTAAAGACTTCTCGTTCAATATAAGCATCTGCTGTTTCATGCGTTCCTGTGAATACTTCAATAAAGTCAGATGATATACGTTGTTCATCCGCTGTAAAGGGGGCATGCTTACCATCAAACACTAAAATAATCTTATATCCCTTATAACTACCATAATTGAGTAAACGATGACGTAGTTCTAATCTAGCATGTTCTAAAGACTCCTTGCTAAGAGACTTTAAATCAGCCCAGTCAAAAATAACATTATATCCATCTACAATTAAAATATCTTTTTTCATAGTATACCTACTATCGTTGACGTCTCGCTTCGTATAAAAGAATCGCTGCTGCTACCGATGCATTTAATGAGTTAATCGTTCCAAACATCGGAATCGTTACCAATACATCGCATAACTCTTTTGTTAAACGGCTTAAGCCTTTCCCTTCATTCCCTATGACCAATACAATAGGGCCTGTCATATTCACATCGTACATTACAGTCCCATCCATATGGGCACCCATCACCCAGAAACCTTGGCTTTTTAATTGCTCAATAGTCTGCGCTACATTACCAATTTGCACCAGTGGAATCGATTCCACAGCCCCTGCAGATGTTTTACTTACAGTCGCATTAATTGGCGCATTATGGCGTTTGGGAATGAGCACTGCCGTAGCTCCCACACATTCCGCCGTACGAATGATGGCTCCCATATTATGAGGATCTTCCACACCATCCGTTAAAATTAACAATGGATGTTCTTCCGTACATTGCAGTAATACATCTTGCAATTCTTTAAACTTCACAGCATTTACTAATGCAACCACACCTTGATTAGGCACATCACTAGGATATTTTTGTAACTCCCGTTCCTTCACACGACGAATTTCTACACCCTTAGACTTTGCCAAACCCAATATCTCTGAAAGAGAGCCCCCTTGCTTACCTTCCGCCACTAAAATACGATGAATCCCACGATCTGATTTTAGTGCCTCACGTACAGCATTACGACCCACAATAAACGTATCCATGAAAACCTCAAACTTTCCTAAAAGCAAACCTAACAATACGTAGTAACTTATTAGCAAATATATCGTGATACATATACTAACCATATCAATACTACAAAGCATTAATATTACAAAATATCTTCTTATATTATTAAGATTAAAACCAATACCAAAGCCTAGAAATAACTAAGCTATCACTTCATTATACCATTAAAAGATAAGAACCCCAAAATAACACATGAGCACCATCCGCTGTAACGTTGTCACCCTATACACATTTAGAAAAATATGCCATAGCCTTCTATAAAGATATATTTATATCTGCTATAAGAAGTCTGTGGTTTTTTGATGGTTAGACAAAAAACTAGAAGAACGCCACATGTTCCGGAGCAAACCTACCCTAGGATCAGTTTGTGGAGGAATGTGTGGCGGTCTTCTCTCTCCTCTGAGCACCATCCGCTGTAACGTTGTCACTCAAACTAATACATACCGAAAAAGTGCGACATATTCTAGGGATGTCACGTTCAATTTTCTCTAATCTAGAAAATACAAGAAGAGCACGGTATACCCCCGAACAAACATTATGAAATACCGTTTGAGAGGGGGTATGCCGTGCTCTTCCCTTATTCTAAATACCGGTTATGAACGTGACAAAGCACACCAGAATATATCGCACGTTACAGTAATGCTACATACGTGACAACGTTTCAGCAAAAGCAAATTGCATGAGGAATTGCAGCCTCTCTTCATCCCCTTTGCGATAGGTATACCCCAATAACGCCTCAAAGGCTGTACTCATGCGGTATTCCTGCACACTAGCGCTTTTAGGTACATGCACATTACTATTGCGAGCCCGTTTTGCTACAAGTAATTCTTCTTCTGTAAGGCTAGGTTCTAATGCTAACAACACCTTAGCTTGTGCTTTTGCATTAATAAATGATGTCACTACATCATGAAGTATTTGTGTTTTTGTAATGCCCGTTTCTACTACACGATTTCTGATAAATAAAGTATACACACCGTCGCCAATATAAGCAAGCATAAGAGAGTCCTCTAAAGGACCCTCTCCATTTGCTTCTACTTTCACTGAAGATTTTAATTTATCAATCGCCATAGATCGTAGCTGTTTATATCGATTAAAGTTCACGTTTTTTCCACCGTGCCCCTTGTGGGGAGTCTTCGATGACAATGCCAATATTTGCCAATTCATCACGAATGGAGTCTGCAATGCCCCATTGTTTCTGCTCACGTGCACATTGACGAATATTCAAGATCACATCCATCAATTGATTGTATTCTTCGTTACTAGTTTCTTGACCTTTCCAGCCCTCTTCTAATAAACCAAGAATATCTAACATCAATTTAAAGATTTCTTTCACTTCCCCAATTGTGCTATGGCATACAGTGCCATCACAGCTTTGAACAGATTGATAGTAAATGTTAATTTCTTTCGCCAATCCGTAGATAGGAGCTGTGGCAAGAGCTGTATTGAAATCATCGCTCATAGCTGCTTCGAACTCTTCTTTATAGTTACGAGCATTTTTCAATAATTCTGCTGCTTCAAGTTCACATAATCCTTCTGGACGACTCTCTAAGTACAATAAATTGTCAATCACCGTTTGGAATCGTTCAATAGCCTTAGTCGCTTCATCTAAGCGTTCATCACTAAAGTCCAATGGACTACGATAATGTGTGCTCAACAAGAAGAAACGCAATGCATCCGCACTATATTGCTCTAAAATGTCTTTCACCAAGAAGAAGTTATTCAAAGATTTACTCATTTTTTCTTGGTTGATCGTAATAAATCCATTGTGCACCCAATAACGCACCGCTGGATGATGTTCAGAGCAACCTTCGGATTGGGCAATTTCATTTTCATGGTGTGGGAAAATTAAGTCAGATCCACCACCATGGAAGTCAAATTCTTCGCCCAAATATTTTTGACTCATGGCAGAACATTCAATGTGCCAACCTGGTCGGCCTTGCCCCCAAGGGCTTTCCCAGAATGGTTCGCCTGGTTTTGCCGCTTTCCATAAAGCAAAGTCCATTGGATTTTCCTTACGGTCATCTACATCTACACGAGCACCAGCTTCCATATCGTCTAAAGTACGACCAGATAGCTTACCATAATGCTCAAATTTCTCTACACGATAGTACACATCACCATCTACTGCATAGGCATAGCCATTGTCAATTAATGTGCTAATCATAGCAATGATTTCATCCATATGTGTAGATACACGAGGATATACATCAGCACGACGCACATGTAATGCATCCATTACATCATAATAGGCATCAATATAGCGATCGGAAATCACATTCCATGCTACTCCTTCGCCATTGGATGTATTAATGATTTTATCATCCACATCTGTAAAATTTTGGATATATGTTACTTTGTAGCCCACGTGGCTCAAATAACGACGAATGGTATCCCAAGTCACAAAAGGACGTGCATTACCAATATGAGGATGATTATATGGTGTTACACCGCATACGTAGATGCTAACTTCCCCTTCTTTCACAGGTTGGAACACTGATTTTTCGCGGGTCATCGTATTGAAAACTGTCAGTTCTCTCATTAGAAATAGCCTCCTTGTATGCACTTAGCCTAAACGGCGAAGTACCTTTTCTTTGCCAAATAAGGTAATAATATAATTCAAATCTGGGCCATGCATTTGACCTGTCGTAGCAATACGAATTGGCATAAATACAAATTTGCCTTTCAATCCAGTTTCTTTCATAATCGCTTTGATAGCTGCTTTTACAGCCTCTGGAGTAATTTCATCCATAGCTTCAATTTTTTCTTTGAAAGCCCCAATTACTGTTGGATACGATTCTTCTGCTTTCACAGCTGCAATCTCTTCTGCATGTTCTGCATGTTCTGCATCTTCTAGGATATCATCTTGGAAGAACATATTTACTTCATCTACGATTTGAGCACCATAACTAATATGGTCTTTCACGCAAGTACAAAGCATTGTGAACCATGCTTGTTCCTCCACAGATGGACTTTCACTAGCATAACCAGCTTTCACCAAGTGAGGCAAGCATAATTCATACAATGCCTCTGGTGTTAATTGTTTCATATAATTAAAATTAATATAATTCAATTTATCAATGTCGAAGACTGCAGGATTTTTTGCCACTCGATCCATGGAGAATTGTTTTGTTAACTCATCCATAGTGAATAGCTCGTCTTCTCCTTCAGGAGCCCAGCCCAATAGAGCCAAGAAATTCACAATCGCTTCTGGCAAATAACCTAATTCACGGTATTGTTCTACAGAGGTAGCACCATGACGTTTACTCATTTTTTTGCCATCTTTGCCCATGATCAAGGAGATATGCCCAAATGTTGGTACATCCCAACCTAAGGCTTTGTAGATTACGATTTGGCGTGGTGTGTTCGATAAATGTTCTTCTGCACGGATAACATGAGAAATTCCCATTGTGTGATCGTCCACTACTACGGCATAGTTATAGACAGGAATTCCATCGGATTTTACGATAACGAAATCACCAATGCCATTAGATTCAAAGGATACATGACCACGAACCATGTCATCAAAAGCTACTGTTTCATGCAATGGAACACGCAAACGAATGGTCGGTTTGCGACCTTCAGCTTTGTACGCAGCCTTTTGTTCTTCTGTTAAATGATGGCAATGTCCATTATATTTAGGTGTTTCACCACGACCTAATTGCTCTTCACGAACAGAATCTAATTCTTCTTGAGAACAATAACATTCGTAAGCATGACCAGATTCTAATAATTGTTGTGTTACTTTTTCGTAAATATCTAAACGTTCTGTTTGGCGATATGGGCCATGTTCACCCCCTACGTCAACACCTTCATCCCAATCCATACCAAGCCATTTTAGAGCAGCCTTGATATTTTCTTCACTTTCACGAGTAGAACGAGCTTGGTCTGTATCCTCTACGCGCAATAAGAATGTACCTTGCTCTTTACGAGCTAATAAATAGTTAAATAATGCGGAGCGAGCTCCACCAATATGAAATGGACCGGTTGGACTCGGTGCAAAACGAACTTTCATGAGTTATAACTCCTCTCTTTCATACATTGAAACAACAGCTTGTGCGGCTATACCTTCTGTTCTTCCCAAGGCACCTAACCCTTCATTTGTCGTTGCTTTAATACTAATTCTACTAAGTGGGATACCTAAATCCTCACTTAGATTTTTTTTCATCTCTTCAATATGAGGCTTCAATTTAGGAGCTTCTGCAATGACCATGATATCTGCATTGTAGATTCCAAAATTTGAGTCCTTTAATAATTGTACCACTTTTTCTAATAATAGCCTACTAGAAATCCCTTTGAAAGCATCATCTTCTGGAGGAAAATAATACCCAATATCTCGCATTCCTGCTGCCCCCAACATGGCATCCATAAGGGCATGAATCAACACATCCGCATCAGAATGGCCATCAGGACCAATAGGGCTATCGATAGAGACACCACCTAATACACAAGGTCGCCCCTCTTTGAAACGGTGAACATCATAACCATAACCAATTCGCATCATCGGTTCCACTCCTAAATATTTCTTAGCAATCGCTACATCTTCAGGGACTGTTAATTTAATATTTTTTCTATCCCCTTCCACAATGTGCACTGGCTTTCCTTGAAACTCTACTAAGGATACATCATCAGTTCCTTTGTATCTGTGTTCTTCCGCATATACATAGGCATCTAATAAAACCGCTGTTTGAAACCCTTGTGGTGTTTGCATTCCATATAGCTCAGAACGTAGTAAGGTTTCTTCTACATATCCCTCTGCATTCACTCGTTTTATCGTATCTACCACAGGAATGGCTGGCACCGCTGCTCCATATGCTTTAGCCCCCTCAACCACTCGACGAGCTAACTCTTGATTCGCCAATGGTCTTGCTCCATCATGAACCAGAATGATGTCTGCTCCACTCGCCACCTGTGAAAGTCCTGCTGCTACAGAATCTTGTCGTTCTGCTCCACCAATAACATATTGTATCACCCACGGTACCTGCATAGCTTCTACTTGTTCTTGAATAGACAATTGATCGCCTTCCGATACAACCACTATGACTTCTTCTAAGCCTTCCCATTGCTTCATATGATGTAAATTCCATTGTAACACTGTATACTGTCCCAATGGCATACATACTTTATTCTCTGTATAGCCCATTCGGCGTCCTGCACCTGCAGCTAATAAGATACAACTGATCATGGTACTCCCTTTCTAGGAATTTGGTTCCTCTACACGGGCAAAAATCATTCGTCCCGCACTAGTTTGTAATACAGAAGTAACTACTACATTCACTGTTTGATCCACATAGTCTACACCATTTTCTACAACAATCATAGTACCGTCATCTAAATAAGCAACTCCTTGATGTGGTTCTTTACCAGCTTTCATAATGCGTACTTGTAAGGTTTCACCGCTCATCATTTTCGGCTTAATCGCATTTGCTAAATCATTTAGGTTCAACACCTCAACACCTTGCAAGGTAGCTATTTTATTAAGATTAAAATCATTAGTTATCAGTTTCCAATGTTTATCCATACTAAGGCGAATCAATTTCAAATCTACTTCTGACAAATCTTCATAGTCAACATCAATGATTTCCATAGATTCTTTTAATTTTTCACGCATTGTCTGTAGTAAGTCTAGCCCTCGTCTACCTCTATTCCGTTTCATAGTATCCGCAGAATCAGACAGTTTTTGCAATTCTTCTAGAACAAATACAGGTACTATGAAAGGGCCTTCTAAAAATCCCGTATTTACAATATCTAAAATTCGACCATCAATGACAACCGATGTATCTAAGACCTTAGCAGAAGCAGTTCGGACTTCTTTTACCTTTGATTCCTTAGGTTTTCTCCCCTTATTAAGTAATCCTCTAAACGTATAGGATACCGTAGCTTTATATAAATCTGGTCCTTTATCCATCCCTAAACGAATCCCAATATAGCCTAATACGGCACTAAGCACGATAGGTAAGTATGAGCCAATAATTGGTACCCGCTCAAAAGCCACACCAATTAAATTAGCAATAATGAGTCCAAATAATAATCCTATCGTGCCCGCCACTAATTGTTGACTAGGAACTCGACTTAAAATACGTTCAATTTGTTTTGCTACGCTTAAGCCTATACGTAAAATATACTGGGACACTAAATAACCAATAATCACAGCCAATAAAATACTTATGGTGTAGTACAATATCATCACTACAGAGATTCCAAATACGCCCATCTGTAGCATCTTTTCATCCCATACAGATACCATAAGCGTTGATAGAGCATCCGCACCGACGTATCCCATACTACCAAATAAGATAGCAATAACATAGCGCAATAATTTATAGATCATATGGTCACCGCCTCCTTTTTATAAAAGTATACTATACCTATCTGTGATTCTCATGAATGAATCATAATAAGAGCTCAGCAAATAGGTTTAGAATATACTTTTCATTACTTCTTGAATACTGGTAACGCCTTGTATGGAGATACCGTCTTGTATTCCTTTTAATTGTTTTACATTTCCAGCAGGGATAATAAATTGTTTAAATCCAAGTTTTTTGGCTTCACCTATCCGTTGTTCTATGCGTGGAATACTACGAATATTGCCGGTCAATCCTACTTCACCTAAGATCACCATATCTGGAGGTACTGGCTTGTTTTTCAAATTAGAGATAATCGCCACTGCCATCGCTAAATCACATGCCGGTTCATTGACTTTTAAGCCACCAATAATAGTGACATACACATCTTTATTCCCCAAAGTAAAGCCACAGCGTTTTTCTAATACTGCTAGGAGCAAAATCAGCTTATTTAAATCATAACCAATCGCAGTTCGACGTGGCATGCCAAATGCCGTAGATACCACTAAACTTTGTACTTCTACTAAGATAGGTCGTACTCCTTCTAGGTATGCCATAATGGCAGATCCTGTTTCCTCTTCTGACCGTTCTGCTAATAAAGTTGCTGATGGATTAAGCAGTTCTCCTAAGCCTTCTTCTTCCATAGTAAATAGCCCTGATTCAGAAGTAGAGCCAAATCGATTTTTAATGCCCCGTAAAATACGAAATTGATAAGACCGTTCCCCTTCAAAATATAGTACTACGTCCACCATATGCTCTAACATACGAGGGCCTGCAATGGTACCGTCTTTTGTTACATGACCAATAATGATCACGGGAATATCTTGATCTTTTGCAAAGCGCAACAATCTAGCCGTACATTCACGAACTTGACTAACACTGCCCGGTGCAGATTCTACAGAGCCTACATACATGGTTTGGATGGAGTCAATCACAAGCAGCATTGGTTGACTTCGTTTGGCTTCATTCAATATGGTATCTAAATTAGTTTCTGCCTGCACTAATAGATTGGAAGAATTGATACCTAGTCGATGCGCTCTCAACTTTAACTGCATATCTGATTCTTCTCCAGATGCATATAGCACCTTACCAGACTCTTCTGCAATACGACCAGATACTTGCAATAGTAAGGTAGACTTACCAATACCTGGGTCCCCACCTAGCAAAATCAATGCACCTGGTACGATACCACCACCAAGAACACGGTCAATTTCTCCGTATCCAGAAGTAATTCGGGCAATCGCTCCTACCTCAATATCTGTCAAAGCCTTTGGCTTGTTATCTTCATCTTGTACTGGTCGATAAGACGCTACATGTTTTGTTTTAACTTCCGGTTGCAGCTCTTCTTCTACTGCCGTATTCCAAGCACCACAGGCCGTACAACGACCAAACCATTTCGATGACTCATTTCCACATTCAGAACAGAAAAAAACTGTTTTCTTTTTTGCCATATATACCCTTTCTTATAAAAATAATGCGCGTCACTGAAAAGAAACGCGCACTACTCTTCGGGCAACACCGTTTATTTCGTACCGAAAATACGATCTCCCGCATCACCAAGACCAGGTAAAATATATCCATGGTCATTTAATTTTTCATCTAATGCAGCTACATAGATGCGTACGTCAGGATGCGCTTTATTCACAACTTCTACACCTTCTGGGGCTGCCACTAAACACATTAATTGAATGTCTTTAGCACCTTTTTCTTTTAACAAAGAAATCGCTGCTGCTGCACTACCACCTGTAGCCAACATTGGGTCTGTTACGATAATGCGACGCTCTGCTAAGTCAGATGGTAATTTGCAATAGTACTCTACTGGCTTTAATGTTTCTGGGTCACGATACATACCTACATGACCTACTTTTGCCATTGGCATTAATTCTAACAAACCATTCACCATACCTAAACCAGCACGAAGGATGGGAACAATACCCAACTTTTTACCTGCAATTTGTTTACCAATAGCTTTCACCAATGGAGTTTGTACTTCTACATCTTCTAATGGTAAATCACGTGTGATTTCATATCCCATTAATAATGCAATTTCTTCTAATAATTGGCGGAAATCTTTTGTACCAGTTTCTACGGAGCGAATCAACGTTACTTTATGTTGAATCAAAGGATGTGTCATTACATTTACGTTCATCTTATTTACTTCCTTTTTACTAATTAAGCATACATTGGGTATTTTTCACAAAGTGTTGCTACACGTTGTTTAGCCTCTGCTAATACAGCAGTATTTTCTGGCTGTTTTAAGACTAAAGAAATGATGCTTGCAATTTCTTTCATATCCTCAGCATTAAGACCACGAGTTGTTAATGCTGGTGTACCTAGACGGATACCAGATGTAACAAATGGGCTTTCTGGGTCAAATGGGATTGTATTTTTGTTACATGTAATACCCACTTCATCCAACACATGCTCAGCCACTTTACCAGTTAAACCAACAGCACGTAAGTCAACCAATAATACATGTGTATCAGTGCCACCAGATACGATAGTAAATCCTTCTTGTTGTAATGCATCTGCTAATGTTTGCGCATTTACAATGACTTGTTTTGCATATTCCTTAAATTCTGGTTGCAAGGCTTCACCAAATGCTACTGCTTTAGCAGCGATGACATGCATCAAAGGACCACCTTGAATACCAGGGAAAATAGATTTATCAATGGCTTTTGCATATTCTTCTTTACACATAATCATGCCACCACGTGGTCCACGCAATGTTTTATGTGTAGTGGTAGTTACAATATCAGCATATTCCACTGGATTTGGATGCAATCCTGCTGCCACTAAACCAGCAAAATGCGCCATATCTACCATGAAAATAGCTCCTACTTCATGAGCGATATCCGCCATGGTTTTGAAGTCGATTTGACGGGAGTAGGCACTGCCACCACCGATAATCATTTTTGGCTTATGCTCTTGTGCGATTTTACGCATTTCATCATAATCAATGCGACCTGTCTCTGCATCTACGCCATAAGGAATAATATTAAAATACTTACCAGATACATTCACTGGAGAGCCATGTGTTAAATGTCCACCATGGGCTAAATTCATCCCCATAATAGTGTCTCCTGGCTCTAATAAGGCAAAGTATACGCCAAAGTTTGCTTGAGAACCAGAATGAGGTTGCACATTCACATGTTCTGCGTCAAATAGTTCTTTCGCTCTTTCAATTGCCAACTCTTCTACCATGTCGACATATTCACATCCACCATAATAGCGTTTATGTGGATATCCTTCTGCGTATTTATTTGTCAATACGCTACCTTGTGCTTCCATCACAGCCTGAGACACAAAGTTTTCCGATGCAATCATTTCTAATTTGTTGCGTTGACGACCCAACTCTAATTCAATCATTTCTTGAACTTTAGGGTCTTGCTGTTTTACATAGCTCATGGTAACCTCCTGTGAAAGAAACATTTTAATCTATCCTTTATTATAGTAATAATCCCCACCTTTTGCAAGGCAAATTAGGGAATTTCCGGAATTACCCTAGCCATAACTAAAATATATAATTCTACTTCATCTTTTGTTTTACGACTATGTTGAAATAGTTTCCCAAGAAGAGGAATATCTCCCAAAATCGGTACCTTTTGCCATTGGCGCATGGTACGTCGATCCATCAATCCACCAATCACTAAAGTTTCACCATCAGGTATGCGTACTCTCGTCTTTGCTTGTCGCGTGGTAATACGATAGGCTTTCATTTCAGGTACTAAAGTAGGATTACTCACTTCCGCTTCTACAATGGTATCAATGTGATTTCCCTGTAACACATAGGGTTTACATCGTAGTCGTATACCTGCCTCTTCATAACGAATACTGGTTCTCGTCACACCATTTTGAATGGATTCTACTGTCACCGGTACGCGTTCACCAATTAAAATAGCCGCTTCCTCTCCATTAACAGCCACAATACTAGGCCTTGCAATCAATGCCATATGGCTACTTCCTTCTTTAGCAGACAATTCCGGGTGGGCTAAAAAAGAGTACGATGTCCCTTTGGGAATATGGCCGATATGCACATTTCCTTCTATACCAGACTCAGATTTTCCATGCATAGAAAGTCCTGAAATTTGTAACCCCGGAAATGACCATTGTATTCCAAGTTCTTTAGCATAGCCTTTTTCCATAGCCAATACTGCCACATCTAACTGAACCTGCTTCGGTGTGCTATGCCAAGATCTAAGTAGTTTTTCAACTTCTAAAATTTCATTAACGGTTCCATAATAGATGACTTCATTCGTGCTTTGCATCACTTGTACATGTTCTTTAGGTACGACGGACTGAACAAGATTGCTCAATTCTTCAGGGGTAGCCGTCTCAGCTACAATTCGTCGCACATGCCGTCGTTCTTTTTCTTCATGTTTCCCTTCTACGATAAATGTTCCATCTTCTTCATACACTAAAAAACCTAACTGTGAACCCAATTTATTAATAGCCTCTCTCCCAGAATTTTCTCGGACTTCCAAAGTAACCTTTCCCTCTAATGTATCTAGTCCTACCACTGAAAGTTTTTCCGTCCTAGCTATGGTTTGTACCAACGTTCGTAACGGCATATCTTTAGCCATAATATGGACTGCCTCTACTGGAATGATTCCTAAGAGTATCATTATTAATACATATGCCGTCCCCCATCGATACATAGATTGATAGATAGGAATTTCTAGCTTCCTTTTAAGACAATTTACTATTCTAAGCCACATAAGTATCTCCTTTCTTCCTATTTCTAGCTCTTACTTCAACTGGTATTACCAACTTTCCTTTATTCTATCCACTGCGTAGAACCGTTCACTTGAATTTGTATCTTTGTATCATGGATCGTGTACACCTGCACACCATCAACTACATCTCCTTCATACACTGTATGAGTACTTCCATTAATATCTAACACAGCTACAGGTACCTCTCCTTGTATAATCCCCAACAATTGTACTTGCACCGCTTTTACAGCCTTTACTGCATGTCTCTCATACATGTTTCTACCTGTATCACCGCCATAGGCATGGACAGAATATCCTTCCATACTGTTTTTATTACCGTTTCCTTTCCTTTTCATGTTGCTCATGCTATTCGTATCTGCACCTACTACAGCTTTTAGACTAGCTCCTGTTAACTCCTGTGCAAACGTATCTAATAAAGGATTGGGACGCACTACATTCCGTATAGGAAAGATAAGTTTGCCCTTATCTTTCTCTTCCTCTAGAGGAGAACTTTTCTCTTGTTGACGTTCTTTATGTTTTTTCCCACTTTGTGCTGATTTAGTTTTGCTATCTTCTATCCCATTATCAGCTTTTACATTTTTATTTTGTCCTATTACATCCTTTTCACGATGGGCTTGCACAGGACTTTCTAAATGTTCTACTTCTGACCATGCGGACTCTCTCCAACCTAGATAGCAAATGAGGCACAATAAAACGGTCGCCCCGAAAACGAGACGACCGTGTGTACGTATATACTTCATTATGCAATTGTAGAGGTCTTGTGTAGATGAAACTTTCATCATGCCCTCCTATATACAATTAATATCCTTTAGGATGTAATTGATGCCAATTCCAAGCATCACGAATCACTTCTTGTACTGTACTATGAACAGGTTTCCAGCCAAGTTTAGCATGAATTTTTTCAGAAGATGCAATCAATGTACCTGGATCCCCAGCACGGCGTTCACCATAATCAACACGGAAATCTACACCTGTCACTTCTTTAGTAGCTGCTACGATTTCATTTACACTGAAACCATTACCTGAACCTAAGTTAAATACGTCTGATTCTCCACCATTGTAAAGATATTCCATAGCTAAAATATGAGCTGATGCCAAATCATTTACATGTACATAGTCACGTACGCATGTACCATCTGCTGTATCATAATCTGTACCAAATACAGTGATGGATTCACGCTTACCTAAAGCTGCATCGATGATAAGCGGAATTAGATGTGTTTCTGGTGTATGATCTTCACCAATTTCACCAGATGGATCAGCACCGGCTGCATTGAAATACCGCAGTGCTACAAATTGAAATCCATAGATGTTACTATAATCACGAAGCATATCTTCAATCATCAATTTTGTGCGGCCATACACATTCGTTGGATTCCATTTCGCATCTTCCGTAATAGGTACGACTTCTGGTTCACCATACACAGCTGCTGTAGAAGAGAATACCAAACGATTCACACCATGTTTACGAGCTGTTTCTACCAAACGGTAAGAACCTACTACGTTATTTTCATAATAGATAGATGGATTTACCATGGATTCGCCCACTTGAGAGTGTGCTGCAAAGTGCATAATACCATCAATGTGATGTGTTTCAAGAACTTCACCTAATGTAGGGTCTGTAATATCCATTTCATAGAATGGTACCCCTGCTAGAATAGATTCCTTATGCCCTCTGGATAAGTTATCCACAATCACCACTGTATGACCTGCTCCCAATAGAGCACGTACTGTATGGCTACCAATATATCCTGCGCCACCTGTCACTAAAATATTCATTCTTACTTCTCCTATGCTTTTGAAAGTTTAGGTCCTAACAATTTTTTATACACTTCTACGCCTGGTTGGTTAAAAGCATCCACACCTGCCAATTGACCTTCAAAATAGATAGCCCAACACATCGTGAACATCAGTTCTCCCAAGTGGAAGGCATTCATCGTTGGCACTTGGTAGGTTCCATTAAATCGTCCATCGCTTGCTAAGGACTCTGCATTCGATGCCAAGGCAGCACGATTGATAAACCCTAAATCAAGACCTGCTAGAGCTTCCAATTTATTATATTGATCATACATATGTGGCACTGTTAAAGAGACATGCCAATCTTCTACATCGATAAAAGACACAACTTTATCATAGCGTCCTTCTTGATGTTCCTGTGTTTGTGCATGCATATCGGTAGTACCTACCGCTACAATTGGAGTACGACCATAATGTCCAGATTTGTCGGTCTTTTCCTTACCCAATGACTCCGCTAATAATTGTACATACCATTCAGACAAGGACTTCAAACGATCCGCATAAGGCATAAATACTTCAATATGACGACCATATTGTTCAGAACCAATATATTTTAATACAGCACTTAACAAGGCTGGGTTTTTCCAAACATCTTGCTCTTGAGCTGCTATATCTGCAGCTTTAGCACCTTCCAAATAGGCATGAATATCAAAACCTAACAAAGCCCCAATGACCAATCCTACTTCAGAGAATACAGAGAATCTGCCACCGATACCATCTGGTACTGCGAAAATAGAATCTCCCCAACCTTCTGCAACCGCTAATTTATGAAGTAAAGTTTCTTTTTCATCCTCTCTAGGATCTGTCACAACCAATACTTCATAATCAATCATAGCTACTTCTAAGGCTTCTTTAACAATCATAAAGTTTGTCATTGGTTCAATGGTAGAACCAGATTTAGAAATCAGTACCAAAAGCACTTTATACTCATTAGGTACATGAGCGTGGTCTTCTAAAAATTGCTGTTCTTTCCATTCTCTTTGTAATTGCTTGATTAATTCTTGGGTACGTACAGGGTCAACATTATTGCCACTGAAATACATGCGTGGGCGATAATTACGCTCTTCATCACTCATGGAGTTCCAAAACTCCCCACAATGTACATCAAATAGTACTTTCCCACCTAAGAAAGAGCCACCAATACCAAAGCTTACCACAGTGCTTACTTTCTTGTTTCTTAAATCATCTAATCTAGCCATCACTGTTGGATTATTAATATGACCTTCTTCTACATATGGTAATTGCGGAAATAACACCAATTCAGGTTCTCCATCTTTAGATAAATGGCCTTTCACAACACCATGATGACGTGTTTCTTCCGCTGCTGCTAAGGCATCAGAAATGGCAGTGCCTAAGTTTGTTACATCTGCTTCCGTCACCCCACCAGGTAACATCATATTTGTATAATCATAAACAAAACCAGAGTCTAATTGAATCCGTTTCATAGTTTCCTCCTATGTACAGTATGATTGTAATTGTACTTTTATTGTACATCAAATCATGGAGAGATTAAAGGAATTTTATGAGAAATTTCCTACCAGTGTTATTTTAGTAGCGTTCCTTTCTTTGCTAATGCATCTGCACGATCATTATAAGCAATACCCGAGTGAGCTTTTACCTTATGAAAATCAATACGAAGTTGTTTACTGGCTTCTTTCATTCGCTTCGCATAATTTGTTGTTAATGGATTATTTGTCTTCCATCTACCTGTGGCCCACATTTCAATGCCCATATAATCATAATAGAGGGAGCATGAGGTATATCCATGGTCTAATGCATAGTCCACTACATGAAGGGCTGCTAATAATTCCCCAGATACATTCCAATATGCCACATGATTCGGTTCTGTATTGGAAAGAGAAAACTCTACTTCTTCTGTACCAAGAAGGATAACCCCTCCAGAGGCAACCACACCTTTTCGCTTATCAAAACTGCCGTCGATAAAAGCACGAATTTCACAAGGATCTGATTCTACGATTTGACTTATGTTATCAGTCTGTGTCTTAAGGTATTCACCTACGCTCATACGTTTAGACGCACTAGCAGATGTTTTCTTTGTACCAGTTCTAGTCGGTTTAATCCCTGCACTCTTAGGTAAATCGATAGAGCCCATATAGGCTTTTGCTTCTGCTTCTGTAGGGAATGACTTATACTGCGCACCAGGAAATCCTTTTACTTGCACTTCACAGTCAGACCATGTCACGTAGATTCCTGGATTGTGCCCTACTCGAACAGCATAATACTTCTTTGCCATACTTACCCCATTGTCAGTGGCGCTATCGTGCCACCTACTACATCTACTAATGCTTGTGGATTAACCTGTACTTGCATCCCTCTAAGTCCTGCACTGACATAGACCATAGGAATGGATGTAATGCTATCATCAAAATAGGTAGAAAATGCTTTTTTCATCCCTAATGGAGAGCAACCGCCACGTAAGTATCCTGTTAACGGTAATAAGTCTTTTACCGCAATCAATTCTACCGATTTATTTCCGCTCACTCGTGCGGCTTGTTTCATATCTAGTTCCCCTTCTACAGGAATACAGAATACTACATGACCTGTTACATTGCCTTTCCCAACCAATGTTTTAAACACTTGTTCAGGCGGAATATGCAAAGATTCAGCAACATGTATACCAGCTCCGCGTTCTTCAGACCATTCGTAGGTGAACACTTCATAGTCAATATGGTGAGTATCTAGTATGCGTAATGCATTTGTTTTTTTATGTCCTTTTTTACTCATTAGACCCCCTATTTGTTGGTAATCTTTGAAATATTTTTTAATTCAATGCGCAAGGTACCATTTTCATTCGTTGAAATTTCTATAAACTCACGATCATTCATATATTCTACTGGAAATGAAAGTTCAATACCAGTATCTGTTTTAATTTTATGTTGCTTCCCCACTTTTGTAGCATAGGTCCGACTCACTGGCAATGGTTCAAGTAAATCTTCTTCTGCTAGCTCTTTCATAGCTGCTTCTCGCTGAATGGGGTTCGTACTAAACACTTGCTCAATAATATGTCGTGCTTCTAATGTATCAGAAACTTCTGCATTCTTAGCTAGTAATTCTTTTGTTTTAGCCATAGCTGCCACACCATCTTGCTCATGAGCTTTAGAAATTCGATCTACCACTGTACGTACTTTTTTCACTGTATCTTTAGAAGACGGATTCGTGGTAACCTGAAAGATTCGTTCTTCCAAGAAGTGCATTTTCTCTCCATCATATTCTCCTTTCGGCTCAAAGAGACGAATGGATAAATCAGAAAGTTTAATACTTGCAAAAGCATATAGTTTTTGTGTCACTGTTGGTAATACGACTCTATGCTCTACTAATTTTGTTGCTAATGAACCATCCTCTTCTGAATATAATTGGTGAGTATATCCATCATGGGCTTTACAAAGAAGAACACAAAGGTAAGCTTGCTCTCCTTGTGCTTCACAGACAATCATATCTAGTACACAAGGGTCCATTGCTTGTGCCATATAGATAAATAAAGTCTCACCTAGTTCTTTACCAAACTCTACAAGGCTTACTTCTTGATTCTCCAATTGTTTAATCTTTCGCCCCCATGGGGTTTGGTCCGAGATATAACCAGTTCTGGCTCCAGGATCTTGTAACGCTTTCATCACATGCATTTCAAGATAGCTCTGTATCTCTGGTTCAGTAATATCCATAGGATGATCTGAATAGGCCGACATAGACGACGTAAAGTCAAACACTTCTAGTACAGCTGCATTAATTTGCATAGTTCCTCCTCAATAACAAAGAGCTTTGCCTTCGCAAAGCTCTTATGATATTATCTATTATCTTTCACATACTGATAGGTATTTTCCAGTCCTTTTTGTAATGTCCATTTAGGCATATACCCTAAACATTGTTTTGCTTTTGCAGTGCTCAATAAAGAATGTTTAATATCACCAATGCGCGGCTCTTCATAATGACGTTCTACCGTTGTGCCAGCAATATCTTCTAATGTGTCGATTAAATCATTCACAGAAATTCCAGTTTCTGTACTTACATTGATGACTCCTGTTACATCATTATCTAACCCCAATATATTAGCTTCCACTACGTCATCCACATAGACAAAGTCACGTGTTTGCTCACCATCGCCAAAAATTTTGATAGATTCGCCATTTGCCACATGTTCGCAGAAAATGCTAACAACACCACCTTCACCGCCATTGCCTTGACGTGGTCCATATACATTAGAATAGCGATAGCAAATATAGGGTAATCCAAAAGATTCTTGGTAAATACGCAAATAACCTTCCGTAGTTAATTTTGTCAATCCATAGCAAGAACGAGGCACTCCTGCCAATTCCTCCGTAAGAGGTAATACCTCTAAATCACCATATACTGCAGCAGAGGATGGCATAAGGAATTTTTTTACACCCACTTTAACTGAGGCTTGTAATAAGTTCAATAGTCCCATTAGATTAATATCACAATCTAATGTTGGATGTACCATAGATTCTGCTACTACTGTTTGCGCTGCCTCATGAAATACATAGTCCGGTTGAAAGTCTTCAAACACATCATGTATCTTTGTATCTCGTATATCTAGTTCTAAAAATTCAGCTTCTTCATTCACAAATGTCCGCAATCCACTGCTTAAATTGTCAATGACAAGTACTCGATGTCCCTCTTGAATCAATCTGTCTACTAGATGTGATCCAATGAAACCGGCACCGCCTGTTACAATTATATTCATATTCATATTCCTCATTCCTGTATCAATGACTATCTTAGTAATGTAAATTATACACCGTATTTAATCTAGCACAATAGTATGTAACCGATGGTCCACTTATGCTTCTATATACTGAACTAATTGTTCACAGTGCTCTTTTGCTTGTCTATGAATCACTTGTAGCTGTACATCTTCACCTGTATACAGCATATTACCAGTGAAAACACCACCTTTAAAATTCATTTTACAGAACTTACAAGTAGCTTCACAAGTTTTAAAGATTTCATCAATGGTAATGCCTTTATCACCTTGCAATGTATATTCATCATTACCACAAGCAGCGGTAAGACCAACAACCATATCCTTACCGGCTACTGCATAGGTATCTGCTCCATAGGCCCAACCATAAGCAAACACTTCTTCAAACCATCTCATAATCAGAGATGTTAAAGAGTACCAAAATAAAGGAGACTGAATCACAATCGTATCCGCCCATAACAACTTCTCACGTTCTGCTTCTACATTGATCTTGTAATCTCCGTAGAGCACTTCCAAACGATCAAACTCGGCATTAGGATATTTTTCTTTAAGCAACGCGAGAATCTCTTTGTTTGCCACAGAATTTTCTTCGTGGGTATGACCTGTTACAATTAAAATGTTTTTCATTTCTATACCTCCCCTAATTTAGATACTTATATAGTACACTCTATTATCGTTCTCGTTGGATATCATAGTCTGTACCATTTGTCCGAATGGTAACAGTCCCCATCGTATCTGTACGATAGATATCTACATATTCCTCCAATAAACGTGCCATAGCTTTCTCACCAGGATGTCCATACGAATTATGTAAACCTGCAGAAATAACAGCTGCTTCTGGTCGAACAGAACGAATAAAATCTTTTTGACTGGAACCATTACTACCATGATGTCCCACTTTTAAGACTTTACTAGACATTTTTGTATTTTGCTCTTTAATGAGACGCGCTTCTTCTTCTTTTTCCGCATCACCAGTCATAAGCATAGAAAACTTACCAAATGTCAGCTTACCTACAATGGAGTTATTATTTTGATGAACTTCACCTTTTTTGTCAGCCATCACTTCCCCTTTCCAAGGGGCATAGACCTCAAAATACGCTCCATTTCCTAAGTCTAACCGATCACCTTTATGAAGTGTTTCACGATGAATCTGTTTTGTCTCTATCGTTTTTAAATAGGTTCTATAGGTACCACTATCGATATCGATGCCATTATCATAGACGTGCTTTATAGGGATTGCTTTGGCTATGGCATAGAAACCACCAATATGATCCGCATGAGGATGTGTCAAAATGACATTTTCTAATTCTTTCACACCATATTTTTTTAATAAGGCTACCACCTGTGGTCTATGTTCAATATCACCAGTATCGATCATAGAAAATTTATCCCCAATTTGGAGTAAAATTGCATCTCCTTGTCCGATATCCAATACATGAACCTTCATGGTTCCCGTTGGTGCTTGCGTAGATTGACTAACTTCTGCCTTTGTAGAGTTTGCATTCACCTGTGAAAGTTCTTTTCCACAGCCCACTAGACTTAGTAGTGCTACCACCAACACACCTAACAAAAGTAGATATTTATATATTGTTTTTTTCATAGTTAAATACTTTCTAACCTCTATATATTACAACAGTTATTACAGTGGTAAAACTGGCTTGTATCCATCGATTGTTCGTAGTACACGACCAATTCGTTGTGCCACCTCTGTAGGAGTAAAGCCTGGACCACAATCCTCTAGTGCTAGATCTCCAGCACGACTATGTGCATATATAGCAACATTTATAGCATGTATAAGGTTTTGTTCTTGATTTAACATAGAACCAATAATACCAGCCAATACATCACCCATGCCCCCAGTTCCCATATAGGGGTTACCTGTTGTCGTTATGTATACTCTACCAAATGGAGTCGCCAGAATCGTTGGTTGTCCTTTTAGAATAACATAGACACTATGCTCTTTCGCAAATGCACTAGCATATCCAATAGGATCTTTGTTAAGCTCTCCGATACTTTTTCCTGTAAGTGCAGAGAATTCACCTAAATGCGGTGTTAGTACAACCACTCGCTCTTCTTTACCTAATGCGTAGGAGCACTGTTTTAACACTGATAGATGACTAGCAACCGCCATGAGCCCGTCTGCATCAATTACCATGTGGCTTTCTGTAATAGATTGCATCCATTGAAGTAAATGTTTCTTATCACTATTGCTTCTGCCACCACCAGGGCCAATGACTACTGTACTATTCCCATCTAGTTGTTCTACATCACTACTACGTATCATCATTTCAGGGCGACTCAAGGACCGCAAGGCATCTAACTCATTTGTACCAGACAGTATAGTGACTTTTCCAGCTCCACTGCGTAAAGCTCCTTCGGCGCTTAATATGGGGGCTCCATAAATCCCTGGAGAGCCACCCACAATATAGACGTGACCATTGGTCCCTTTATGAGCAATAGGTGAACGAGGAACTACATGCAAAGACTCTGCATCATTCCAATAGATTTCTTGCCAACTATTACCCGATTCCCTTAAGGCATGATGGGGAAAAGGGTATCCGATACTGCCAATACTCATATGTCCTACATGTTCTCTGCCCGGATAGAAAAGCATTCCCACTTTTGGAGCTAATAACGTAATTGTTTCATCTGCCCTGAATGAAGAGACGTCAGCATTTCCTGTTAAGCCATTTACACCACTAGGAATATCGATGGCGATACATGTTCGTGTATCACTAGTAGAACGCCATGCTTTACATTGTTCAAAAATAGATGCTATTTGTTCTGGTAATACACCGTGAAAGCCTGTGCCAAACACACCATCTACCACAAGACTGACATCCTGTAATATATGGGAGGGTATTAGGTTTCCATTAGACTGCATCATCTCATCAGTCACAATAGTAATCGTATCTTCTAGAGTATGTACCACCTTCCATTGTTGTTGAAACAAAGGAGATCCTTCTTCTGGATTCCCACACACAACAACATAGGGCGTCACTTCAGGCACTTCTGTTAGCAAACGTGCTGCCACTAAGGCATCACCACCGTTATTGCCAATGCCACAAAGAAATAAAACTCCCTTAGGTCCATTTATACCTTGTATATATCTGTGTATAATCTCAAACACAGATCGTCCCGCTTGTTCCATTAAATGAGATACTGGAAGTCCTAAACTTTCGATATATTGATCTACCATGTTAACTTGCTTTGGTGTTAATAGTCGCATAGGTCTATCCTCTAATATACAATGACAGTGCTCGTAGCATATTCACGACAATGGCTAATGGAAACTTGCATCGTTTCATATCCTAAGGCTTTCATTTGTTGTCCAAAATAGCCTGTACAGGTAAGGACTGGTGCCCCCCATGCATCGTGAGTAATCTCAATATCCTGCCAAGAACCATGGCGAAACCCTGTTCCTAAGGCTTTTACACAAGCTTCTTTGGCTGCGAAGATACCTGCAAAAGATGCAGCCGCCTGTTTGTTACGTCCCCACGCATAGTTTCGTTCATAATCCGTAAATACTCGTTGTAAAAAACTATCTCGTCCAATGGCTTGTTCCATGCGATGAATTTCGATAATATCTGTGCCTACTCGAATCATATTAGCCTCGTAATTTGGCAATCATCATCGCTCTATCTTCTGCTCCGAATACAGCAGAACCAGCCACTAGTAAAGTAGCTCCTGCTTCACGCACTAGTGGGGCAGTTTCTAAGTTAATACCACCATCTACTTCTACAACAGCTTTTGTATTTCCTACGGAGTCCAACAATTCTCGAGCTTGTTTTACTTTTTTCACTGCATTATGAATGAACGATTGACCTCCAAAGCCTGGGTTGACGCTCATAATTAAAATTAAATCTAGATCTTCTGCAATATCTTCCAACAAAGATACTGGCGTAGATGGATTTAGAGAAACACCGGCTTTCATACCAGTTGCTTTGATAGCTTGAATCAAACGATGTGCATGTGGTACCGCCTCCCAATGAAAGGTGAAATATTCCACGCCTATCTTGGCATATTCTTCTACATAATCGCCCGGGTTTTCTACCATTAAATGCACATCAAAAGGCAGTTTCGTATGCGGACGCAACGCTTTTACCACAGGAGCTCCAAATGTTAGGTTTGGTACAAAATGTCCATCCATCACGTCAATATGTAATAAGTCCGCACCACCTTCTTCAATAGTACGAATATCTTCTCGTAAATTAGAAAAATCTGCCGATAACATAGATGGGGCAATTTGAATCATTTTATCGTCTCCTTTGATCTTCAAGTTCTGATTTTATAGTCAAATAGGACTGATATCGTTGCTCACTAATCTGACCACTAGCTAAGGCATCTTTTACAGAACAAATTGGTTCATGGCTATGGGAACAAGGACTAAATTTACATCCTTTATCATGGTCACCAAACTCGGGGAACGTGTGCACTAACTCTTCCACATCTATCCCAGTATGATCCAACGCCGAAAAACCTGGTGTATCCATGATAAATGAACTTTCATCTAAACTGTATAAAGAGGCATGCCGCGTCGTATGGCGTCCACGTTTAATCTTATCGCTAACTGCTCCTGTTTGAAAGGCAAAGTTCGGATCTACTGCATTGAGTAAACTACTTTTACCTACCCCAGAAGGGCCGGCAAAGGCACTGATTTTACCATGTAATACATGGCGTAACTCATCAATACCTTCACTAGTATACGTCGATGTACACAGTACAGTGTAACCGATCTTTTCATAGATGGATTTCAGTTTCACCGTGTCTTCTGTATGCAAATCGTATTTATTAATCACTAGTATGGGAGGTATATGACTATGATGAATCATCACTAATAGACGATCCAATAATAAAGGATGAATATCTGGCTCTCGTGCGGCTACTACTACAATGACTTGGTCAATATTGGCAATAGCTGGTCTACGTAATGAGTTTCTTCTCTCTTCGATAGAATCAATCCAACCGTCGTCTGTAATGCTCACCGTATCTCCTACTAAGAGAGAATATCGTTCTTTCTTTAACCGTCCTCGAACCTTACATTCATGTACATCTCCACTTGGAGTTTGCACATAAAAATAGCCATTCATATTCTTAATTACAACACCTTGTTTCATAGTCTCTCCTATAAGGATTGCTCTTGTACTAATGCATTATTTAAGTAGATTTGAACTCGTACATTACCAGAGCCAGATACACTTTTCACAATGCGGTCTCCTGGCGCATTAGTGCCATCATAGACAACACGTCCACCATCATCATCGATGACTACTAATTTCACATGTTGAGAAGCACGTCCATTCGGTACCGTCACATCTACAACACCTTTAGTAGTACCACTTTGTTTCGCATTAGATTCATCTTTTTTGCCATCTTTTGGTTGTCCCACCAAAGTAATGCTTTCATCCCGTTTCACCGAAGAACCTGGTGCTGGACTGATAGCTGTAACAACGGCAGAATCTTCATTGGATCCAGAAATCTTACTAATACTTAAGCCTAAATTTCCTAAGGCTTCTTTTGCTTCTTTAATGGTCATCCCCACAACATTCGGAATCTCTACGGTAGTCGACTTAGTTTGATTAATCGTAATATCTACAGTAGCCCCTTTGGAGGCTTTCCCTCCTGCTTGTAAGCCTTGGCTAATGACTACACCATCGTCTTTACTAGAATCACTTTCATAAGATATTTTACCAATCGATAAGCCTAAGGCTTTTAATTTTTCTCTAGCCTGATCAAAGCTCATACCTTGCAAGTCCGGTATAGTAATATTTCCAGCACCTTTGCTGACAACTAAATGCACCATACGTTGTTCTTTTACAGATTCCCCTGGTTCAGGGCTTTGTGAAATGACCTGTCCTGCTGGCACATCCGAATTAGTTACTTCTGAACTAGAGACTCGAAGATGTCGCTCTTCCAATAATCTCGTAGCTACACTTAACTGTTTACCTACCACATTCGGCACGTCCACAGTAGAGTTACTCCAGAAGTTACCAAAGTTCAAAAATGCCCATAAAAAGGCTAATAAGAAGGCAAACACGGCACCACCGATCACATATTTTTGTGGTAAACTACCTAATTTTGCCAATATACCTTCTTGTGGTTCATCCTCTTCTTCCATAACGTCTGCTTCCATAGGTGGCAACACTTGTGTAGCAAAATCATGCTGCATTGGTCGTGCTGAAGTACCACCACGATAGCCCAATGACATACGTAAGGCTTGAATCATTTCAGAAATGGATCCAAAACGTTTGCCTGGTTCTTTTTCTAGAGCCATCAATACCACTTGCTCTAACTGTGGTGGAATCATAGGGTTCTTGATTCGCGGCGCCACCACACGATCTTTCACATGTTGTAAGGCTACACTAACAGGTGTTTCCCCTCTGAAAGGAACTTCTCCCGTTAATAATTCATAAAGAACAACCCCTAATGAATAAATATCTGTGCTCACATTGATGCTCTTACCGCTAGCTTGTTCTGGGGAAATATAATGAGCTGACCCCATCACAGAGTTGGTATACATCATAGTAGTAGCAGAGTTAATAGCTCTAGCAATACCAAAATCCGTCACTTTCACACGTCCAGAATCAGTAATCAATATATTATGTGGCTTTACATCACAGTGGACAATTCCCATCATGTGGGCGTGCTCTAGCCCCTCTGCAATAGCTACTGTAATTTTTACCGCTTCTTGCACTGTCACCTGATCACCATGATGCTGAATGTATTCTTTCAACGTACATCCAGATACATATTCCATAATAATGTAATGAAAGCCTTGATCAAATCCAACATCGTACATGCTCACTACATTTGGATGATTTAGTTTCCCAGCTGCTTGTGCTTCACGTTTAAAACGAGCTACAAAATCTTGATCACTACCAAAATTTTGATGCAGAATTTTAATAGCCACAGGTCGTCCTAATAGCGTATCTTTCCCACGATATACATCGGCCATACCACCAACGCCTATCTTCTGTTGTACCTCATAGCGATGGTCAAAGACCAATCCTACTAATGCATGTCTATCCATAAGTCACCTCTTTATATACGTCCAAGTACGATTGTTACATTATCTCGTGCTCCCGCATCATACACAAGGTGCACTAAATCTTCCAAAGCTCTACTTTCATTGTTTTCTTCTGAAAGTACTTGTTCAATCTTAGATTCTTCAATATAACCAGACAAACCATCACTACATAATAGGATACGGTCATTCTGATGCACTTCAACTACGCCTGTATCTACTTCTACAGTTTCATACACTCCGATGGCTCGAGTCAACATATTTCGTTTCGGATGATGAATCACTTCATCTTCAGTAATCGTGCCTGCTTCCACTAATTGCTGTACCATAGAATGATCTTTCGTCATCCGATGTAAGCCTTCCTGTCCATATAGGTACAAGCGGCTATCTCCTACATGAGCCCAATACAGGGTATCTTCTTGTACATATGCAACAACTGCTGTAGTCCCCATACCTTCCAACTCTTTGTAGGATTGGCTCTTTTCATAGACCATACGATTTGCTTTTAGAATGGCACTCTCTAATACTTCGGTAGATATTTCAGTAGCCTCATTGACTACTTCTACAATAGTATCGACTACCATGGTACTAGCATATTCTCCACCTGTATAACCACCCATACCATCTGCTACAATTAGCAGAGGCCCTTGGGCATAAAAACGATCTTCATTACGTTGGCGAACTAATCCAGTTTTACTGATTCCTAAACTAATCATAACATCCCTTCTTTCAAAGATTGTTGATGTTGTATTTTCAACTGTCCACAAGCTGCTTGAATCTCATCACCCATTTCTTTACGAATCGTCACAGACACTCCGTAGGATTCGACAATGGACTTAAATTCTTGCATAGCTTTTAATGACGGTTTATATAAATTAATATGTTCATTTCCATTGACAGGAATTAAGTTGACATTACAATGAGGAAACTCTTTTGCAATCATACCTAGTTCATGAGCTTCCTTTTCAGAGGCATTCACATCTTGAATCAAAATATATTCAAAGGTCACACGGCGATCCGTCTGTCGATAATACTCCGCCACGGCATCTAGTACATCTTGTAACGCATAGGTGGCGCCTATAGGCATAATTTTCTTTCGACTTTCATCTGTCGTAGCATGCAAGGATAATGCCAATGTGATAGGCAAGCCCAGTTCCGCAAAACGATAAATATTCGGTACTAATCCACAAGTGGACACCGTCATACGACGATAACCTATATTAAAGCTTTCTTTTTCATGAATAAATTGCAATGCTTCCATAGTATGGTCGAAGTTTTGTAATGGCTCTCCTGATCCCATGACAACGATAGAGTGCACTTCTTCTTTAATGATGCTTTCAAAGAGTAATAACTGCCCTACAATTTCAGCTACCGTTAGATTACGAAATAAACCTTCTGTAGTAGATGCACAAAAAATACATCCCATCGCACATCCCACTTGGGAAGATAAACACACAGAGTTACCATAATGTTGCTTCATCAGTACTGTTTCTACTTGATGCCCATCAGAATATCTGAGCAATAACTTTTTTGTATTTCCATCAGAACTAGTAGATTCTCGTACCACTGTAGGAAGTGTAATCGTACAGTGTGTGCCGAGCCATTCACGCATTGTCTGTGGAAGCTGTAACATATCTTCCATAGAGAATACGTGACGTTGATAGATATAATCCATAATCTGTTTCGCTCTAAATTTCGGAAACCCTCCATCTGTCACAACTTTACTTAAAGCTGGCAATGAAAGTCCAATTAATTCTATCATGCTCTCTCCTTACGTAAACGGGCTATAAAAAATCCGTCCATATCATATACATGTGGCAATAAAGTAACCATAGGCCCTTCTGCTACAAACGGTAACAAAGGAGCCACATCTTCTAAGAGGAAATTAGGGTTTTCTTGTAGAAATCTTTCAACAACCCCTTCATTTTCCAACGTATTTATAGTACACGTAGAATATACCAAGTGCCCTCCTACTTTGACATAGGAACTAGCATTTTGCAATATTTGTTGCTGTAACATTGGCAATTCTTGTAATTGGGATTCCTCTTTTCGCCAACGCATATCTAATTTCTTCTGCAAGATTCCTAGTCCTGAACATGGTGCATCTACTAGTACCACATCAAAAGAACCTTTCCATTGTTCTTCATTTACTGTAGCATCCCCTTGCTGAGCCTGCACATTGGACACACCCATACGTTTTGCATTTGCCTGCAACAGTTCTACTTTATGTTCATGAATATCCGTAGCTACGATGGTTCCTGTATTGCCCATAAGGGTTGCCATATGCAATGTTTTGCCACCCGGTGCTGCACAGATATCTAAAATCTGCATATGTTGTTTAGGTTGTACTGCATAAGCTACAGCCATAGAGGCTTCGTCCATGAATGTCATCAATCCCTCTTGTACCCATTTTGCTTCCTGCAATTGTCCTTTGTGAGATTTGATGATAATCGCATCTGGAATCATATGACTAGGCTCTACTACCCAGTTTGCCTGTGAAAGCTCGTCTAATAAATCTTGACGACTGATTCGTAATGTATTTACTCGTGCCGTCAACAGAGGTGTTTCATTAAACCATTCACAGAGATCCACCGTTTCTTCTATTCCTCGTTGGTCCATCCATAAACGGACTAGCCAAAGAGGTTGATTATAAATATAGGAAATCCGTTCCTCTTCTGAAGTCGCTAGGGCATCTACACCAATATCTTCACGCTGTCTATCTACATTACGAAGTACTGCATTAACAAATCGGTCTGTTCCAGGTGCTACTTTTTTCGCTAGTTTTACACTTTCATTCACAGCAGCACTAGATGGTACCTTATCCATATAGAGTAATTGGTACACTCCAAGTCTAAGAATCTCTAAAACAAAAGGAGATAATTTTTTAACTGGCTTCTTGGTAAAATGAACGATAACCGCATCTAAATAGTTTTGACGTCGTACAACACCATAGACTAACTCTGTAAAGAATCTACGATCTAAATCTTCTAATCTTTCTTGTATCATATACTGAGGCAATACAATATTGGCATACTTTTTATCTCTATGTATATCTACCAAGGCTTTCATAGCTAGGCGTCGAATATTTTTATGTTCTTTCTTTTGTTTCGTTTCCATACAGTAACCTTTCTATGACAAGTCTAATGTCTTCTGTATTGACTCTCGTATTACAACAAGGACCACAAGGTCGTTCATTTAAGACACCTATTACGGGAATGGGAAACACATCTGCCATGCCACTGACTAAATCTCTTTCACAGGCAATTGCCACAATAGCTTGAGGACGAATTTCCTTGATTTTCAAACGTGCTAATGTGCCACCTGTAACGACCACAAAATGACATCCATAGGTATCTGCAATATCTAGCAAGGTTCCTACTTGGCACCCGCCACAACGCTTACAATTATGCACATCTGTAGTCACTTTATGTACGCAACTAGATAATTGTATGCAATGAGGCGTGAGCAGTAATAACCGTTTTGGTTCCACCCGATATACTTGAGTGCTCACAAGATGATTGATTAACGCAATCAAGGATTGACTCACTTCATCCTTAGTATATCCAAAGCATCTAGCTAAGACTGTTACCAACGGAAATAAGAAATATAAACCTCGATTAGATAATCGCAATAAAATCGGATGTTGTATAGGATACATGGTAACTAATGCCATATATATCCACATGGACCACCCAATCAATATGGGGAATAGTAGCGCACTCTCTCCGATAGGCCCGACAACAGGTCCCCATTGAGATAAGCTAGGATGCATCATCCAAACTATCCAACCCCATACCAGTGATATTAATAGCATTGCCACAGCCGTCACCGTTAAATACAAACGATAGGATTTATTCATCGCCAAAGCAAGCTCCTACTGCTAACTGATGACCACGAGCAAAATCACCGGCATTCATTCGCTTTTTATTTTCAGGCTGCACTTCAGTGACACGTAAGACGCCATGACCAGTAAAAATACTGAAAGACTCTTTATCTACATTTACTATAGTTCCCTCTTTTGGATATCCGCAGGCCCCTTGTAAATGCTCAGGAGCATATTTGGATGTAGGATCCACTTTCGCATGCCAGAACTTAATCCGTTTTCCCTCTAAGAATGTATAACACCCAGGGCTTGGATTGAAAGCTCTAATTTTCGCAGCTAATGTATGTGCTGGTTCTGTAAAATTAAGATACCCCATCTCTTTCGTAATTTTTCCTGTTTCAATGGCTTCTTCATGATTTTGAGTGATTCTAGTTAATGTACCTGCTTGTAAAGCATCTACGGCTGGTACAATCATTTGTGCCCCTAATTGTGCTAAGGCGGTAAAAATCGTACCAGATGTATCTTCTTCTGTCACTGGAATGCGTTCCATAAGCAGAATATCACCTGTATCTAAGCCTTCATCCATATGCATAATCGTCATACCAGTTTCTGACTCTTCATGAAGAATCGCATATTGGATAGGCGCCGCACCTCTAAACTTTGGTAATAAAGAGGCATGTAAATTAATGCACCCCAATGGAGGCTGGTGAATGAGCCAAGGAGGTAAAATCTTACCATACGCAATGACTACGACAATATCAGGAGCCAAAGTCTGTAATAATTCCTCTGCTTCCTCATTGCGCAAGGATTTCGGTTGGTATACCGGAATGTCATACTGTAACGCCAATTCCTTCGTCGGTGGCATTTGCAACTTATTGCCTCGACCTTTCGGCTTATCTGGTTGGCAAAAAACACCTACTACTGAATGGGTACTGTCAATTAAAGCCTGTAACGTAGGAACTGCTATATCTGGCGTTCCCATAAACACTATACGTAATGGATTCATTATTGTTATTCCTTTTTATGGATAAAAATCTCATTGGGATTCACTAACTTTTCCACAAATAAAATACCATTCAAATGGTCAATTTCATGTTGAAAAATACGTGCTAAAAATCCTTCTGCTTTAATTCTAATCTTTTTATTATTTCGATTGATACCATGCACTTCAATTTTATCGTATCGTTCTACATCGCCAAATAGTTCAGGTACGCTCAAGCAACCTTCCAAACCTATTTGAGAGCCTTCTTTTTTCACGATTTCTGGGTTAATTACTTCTATTAAGCCATTTCCATCATCTAAGACAATGATTCGTTTGGATACATTAACTTGCGGTGCTGCTAAGCCTACACCATCTGTTTTATACATCGTTTCCGCCATATCATCTAATAATTGACGAATCTTTTTATTTACAAACTCTACTGGTTCTGCAATTTGCTTTAATACAGGATGACCTGTTTTCATTACTTCTAAAACTGCCATATTCCCTCCTATACTGGATCCACATCTATATAGATATGGGGCAATGTAAATATATCTGAATGATACATGTATGATTTTAATTCTGATAAATCAATTCCACGAATCATAATACAAAGTCGATACATATCTCGTATCTTTGCGGCACCATTTTCATAGGGCCCTAGTATATCTATGCGCTGACCTGTACAGGCCTGACGCAACGTATTGACTAATTCTGTCGCTCTTGTTCGCACTACTGAAAGCTTTTCATCCAACAAGGTTATTTGTATCATTTCGCCGATGGGTGGATACAACAAGGCTTTTCGAGCTTCTATTTCTTCTTGATAAAAGCTAACATAATTATGGTGTGTACTATGCTGAATCGCGTAATGTTCAGGACTATAGGTTTGTACTACTACGTTTCCTAGTTTATCGCCACGGCCAGCACGGCCAGCTGCTTGTGTTAATAAATTAAACGTTCTTTCAGAGGCCGTATACACAGGAATGTGCAAGACAGAATCAGCTGTAATAATTCCTACTGCGGTAACATTTGAAAAATCATGTCCTTTTGCCACCATTTGCGTGCCCAATAAAATATCATATTGACCTGCACCAAAGGCTTCCAAAATACGCTGTGATTCACCCTTTTTAGATGTCGTATCTTGATCTAGACGAGCAATTCTAGCTTGGGGAAATCGTTTGGCTAATTCTTCTTCAACCTTTTGTGTACCTGTACCGAAAAATTTAATCTTACGGCTACCACAATGAGGGCAGATTTGAGGTACTTTTTCATGATAGTCGCAATAATGGCAACGCAAATCCTGTCCCACTTGATGATACACCATTGAGATATCACAGTGAGGGCATTGGATAGGTTTACCACAGTCTCGACACATCACAAAGGTACTATGTCCTCGACGATTCAACAAGAGAATCATTTGCTCCCGTTTCTGCAACGTTTCTTGGATTAACGTATCCAAGGCCATAGAAAATACTGAGTAATTCCCATAGAACATTTCCTCTTTCATATCCACAACATTTACCTTAGGCATTGGTTGATGAAAAATTCGATGTTCCAAAGATAATAATTGATACATGCCTTGGTTAGCTAAATAATAGGCCTCTATAGACGGTGTGGCAGAACCAAATATAATTGGACATTGATGACTTTCACTGCGCCATCTTGCCACCATACGTGCGTCATAACGAGTCATATCTTGTTGCTTATAGGATGGATCATGCTCCTCATCAACTACAATGAGACCGATATCTTCTGTTGGTGCAAACACGGCAGAACGGGCACCTATGATAATATGGCTATCCTTCCGGCGTAATCGCTCCCAATTATTGTAACGTTCTGATTTTGTTAACTGACTATGGAAGACCACAACTTCTTGTCCAAACTTTTCTACAAATCGTCTTACAATTTGCGTCGTTAAAGCAATTTCTGGAACTAAAATAATAGCAATCTTATCTTGTCGAATTGTTTCTTGCGCAGCTTTTAGATACACTTGTGTTTTTCCGCTACCCGTTACACCATGGAGCAAAAAGGATTTATTTGTATGATTAGCAATGCATTCCTGAATAGGATCATATACAGACTGCTGTGCCTCTGTCAGAGGAATGTCTATGCTACCTGCAACTTCCTCATAGCGTGTTTTCGTCATTGCATAGCGCCATTCTACATCGATATGAGAAGATTCTTTTACTTGCTTAATGACAGGCAAACTAAATCCTGCCAGTCGCAAGGCACTCACCGAAGTTGCTCCATGCTCTACTAAATATTTCGCCAACAAACGCTGCTTTTGTTTCCTCACTCCGAATAGTTCTACATGAAAGGAATCCTTAGGCACAAGCCATTCCATTTTGGGTCTGTCATAAGATTTTAATTTACTTTTATCCACAGTAAATAAGCTTAATGCCTCTGCAAAGGTGCATAGGTAATACTCACTTAGCTTACGAGCTGTACTCAGCATTTCCGATGAAAACCAAGGCGTTGGATCTAACACGGCTAATATGGGTTTAATCACAAATGGCGGATTTTCTATGTCACAATAACCTACAAGGATTCCCTCTTCTTTGGAGGCTCCTAAGGGAACTGCCACACGAGTTCCAATAGGTACGTCCCCGAATGAGTCAGGTATTTCATAGGTTAAAGGTTTATTCAATTGTTTCGCAGAACGATTGATAATAATTTCACCTAAACGCATCATAACCTCCTGACTAAACACTCTTCATTATACCACGTTTATACCTATGATTCATACTATTTCATACCCTAGTCCTACACATTTTCACGTCATGGCATTTCTTTTAAGGCGAATATATATGAGGGTACAGAAGCAAATGAGTTGGCACACTAATCCACTCCCCTTATAAGAAGTGTCTACAAGACAACCTAAACTCTCATAATTAATACTGGAATAACAAAAATAGAGGACAAAGACATACGTCTTTATCCTCTATATATGTATCACTCAAAAGCGAATGACAAATCTTTTACCGATTATAAACCAGCTTCTTTACGAAGTACTTCTGCTTTATCTGTACGTTCCCATGGAAGGTCTACATCTGTACGACCGAAATGACCATAGGCAGCTGTTTTTTTGTAATGTGGTTTCAACAAATCTAACATTTCGATGATGCCTGCTGGACGAAGGTCAAAATGTTTGCTTACTAATGCAGAGATTTTTTCTTCTTCGATTTTTGCAGTACCGAATGTTTCCACCATGATAGATACAGGTTTTGCTACACCAATTGCATAAGCTACTTGTACTTCACATTTATCAGCAAGACCAGCTGCTACGATATTTTTAGCTACGTAACGAGCTGCATATGCTGCAGAACGGTCAACTTTTGTAGGATCTTTACCAGAGAAAGCTCCGCCACCATGACGAGCCATACCGCCATACGTATCTACTATAATTTTACGACCAGTCAAACCAGCATCACCTTGTGGACCACCGATTACGAAACGACCAGTTGGGTTGATGAAATATTTAGTATTTTCATCAATGAATCCTTCTGGAAGCACTGGGTCAATCACGTATTTTTTAATATCTGCTTGGATTTGTTCCAAAGATACTTCTGGACCATGTTGTGTAGAAATAACGATAGTCTCAATACGTTTTGGCTTGCCATCAACATATTCTACTGTTACTTGTGTTTTACCATCTGGACGAAGGTAAGGCAATGTACCATCTTTACGAACTTTTGTTAATTGACGAGATAAACGATGCGCTAAGCTAATAGGCATAGGCATTAACTCTTCAGTTTCATTAGATGCGAAACCAAACATCATACCTTGGTCACCAGCACCGATTTTATCGAACGCATCACTGCCGCCTTCACGAGATTCTAATGCTTCATCTACGCCCATTGCGATATCTGCAGATTGTTCATCAATCGCTACATTAACGCCACAAGTATCCGCATCAAAGCCAAATTTTGCACGTGTATATCCGATTTCACGAATTGTATCACGAACAATATGAGGAATATCTACATACGTTTTTGTAGTAATTTCGCCTACAACATGAACTTGGCCTGTAGTTACTAATGTTTCACAGGCAACGTGTGCTGTTGGATCTTTTTCTAAAATAGCATCCAATACAGCATCTGAAATTTGGTCAGCAATTTTGTCTGGATGACCTTCTGTTACAGATTCAGAAGTGAAAAATACATGTTTTTCTGCCATGAATAAAACCTCCAATAAAAAAATTCCTCATCACAAGATGAGGAATCATATCCCCATCTTCCGATCAAAGATCGTTGGATTTAGCACCTTCTCCCCTAAGGAATGGTTGCTGTAGCTTCAAAGGGCCTCTCCCTCCACTACTCTTGATGAGACTTGTATCATACATATAATACTTAGTTTAAAACCACTACATGTCATTATAGCACACATTTATAGGTCTGCCAAGGCTTGAATAATACATTCTGCCACATCAAGTTTTGACATATTCGGTAAATTTACAATTTGATCTCCAGGATAAATAAAGGTCACTTCATTGGTATCCACATCAAATCCAGCATTGGATTTACTCACATCATTAGCCACTAACATGTCCAAATTCTTTTTGCGCACTTTTTCTTTTCCATAGGTAATGACATCTTGCGTTTCCGCAGCAAATCCAATTAATTTTTGATGTCTTTTACGGTCCCCTAAGCTTGCTAATATATCCGGATTTTTTACTAACTCTAATGTCATAGTTTCTTGTTTTTTTATTTTATTGTCCGCTACTTCAGCTACACGATAATCTGCCACAGCTGCGGCCATAATCACAGCATCTGCAGAGTCATAGTAACTATCGATTACCGCTTTCATCTCCGTAGCAGAACGAACTATGATACGTTCTACACCAATTGGCACAGAAAGATCTGTGGGCGCGGACACCAATATTGTCTTAGCTCCTGCCTGAGCCGCTTTTAGAGCCACTGCATATCCCATTTTTCCACTGGAACGATTCGTAATGTATCGAACTGGATCAATAGCTTCTTGCGTGCCACCAGCACTGACAATCACAGTTTTACCTTCTACTAATTGTGTTTTTCCTAAATGAAAGTCCACCCAGTCCATAATTTTTTGCGGTTCTGGTAAACGACCTTTTCCTTCTACCCCACATGCTAGGAGTCCACTGTCAGGTTCTAACACATGGACTCCTCTACCACGCAAGATAGTTAAATTTTCTTGCACAGTTGGATGTGCATACATATTACTATTCATAGCTGGACATACAAATACTGGAGCGGTTGTAGCTAACAATTGTGTCGATAACATATCATCTGCAATACCATGGGCCATCTTAGCAAGCATATTAGCCGTAGCTGGTGCTACTACATAGGCATCCGCCCAAGTTGCATAGGCAATATGCTCTACATTCCAATCCTGTACATTTTCAAACATTTCCACAGCCACTTTGTGTTTACTAATTTCACCAAACACAAGGGGACTCACAAATTTAGTGGCATTTCTCGTCATTACCACTTTTACTTCTGCTCCCGCTTTATATAAACGGCTTACTAACTCTACTGCTTTATAGGCTGCTATTCCTGCTGTTACACCTACTACAATATGCTTACCCTTCAAAGGTCTCACCTTCCTATAGAACTAATTCGATTAATAGACTATCTATACTTACCCTATTATACAGTATCTGACTCAGTAATACATCTTTATTTTAAACTATGAAAGTTCAAGATACTCTCTCTGCGAAAAAAGCTGTAAACAAATTAAAATATACATAATTTGTTACAGCTTTTCACATATGTATAGAATGGATGACAAATCCATCAAGTCTCGGCCTCTATAAAGGTAATGATAAATGAACGACAGTTTTCACTGATTTCTTCGTTCCATCTAATTTTTTGAACCCTAAATTAGTATATAACTCTTTTGCATTTTCCATGCTAGGTAAACTATCTAAGAGCAATGTTTTATACCCAAATTCACGGGCATCTTCCACTACTAACTTTGCCATATTTGTACCTAAAGAGCTATGCCGAAAAGCAGGACGAACGTATAAACGTTTCATAGCCGCTGTCTTACTATCTACATAACGCAACGCAACACAGCCTGCTGGCTTGTTATCAATGAAAGCAATATACAAAGCTTCACCTTCACCTTTGTACTTATCTTCCAGTCCATGAAACTCTCTTACACTAGCAGATACACCTAAGGATTGTACATACTCTACAAATAAATCTTTTACTTCATCAATATAATCGTGGCCATTACGAATTTCAAAATTCATAGTATACCTCCTCTTAGTATTATATGAAACTGATATTGTTAGTATTCGACGAAGTTATAAAAAATCCTTTTAATTTCTTTCAAAATTTTAATTATGAATTATCCCTTACTGACATAGGTACATTGTACTTTAAATCGACGGTACCTAACATAGCACTTCTAATACAGTAAAAACCACAACTGTATAGTATCTGTTGTATATACAAAAAAGACTGCAAGAAATATATTCCTTACAGTCTTAATGTACTTATTTATATAATGTTTGACGATTTTCTTGTAATGCTTCTAATGTACGTTCTAAATTAGATTCTACATATTTGAATACATCACTAGCATATTGGATAGAGCTATTCTTAAGCTCCTCAGAAGATTTATTAGCTTCTGTGATAATATGATTAGCATGCTCTTGTGCTTGTTTCACTAATTCACTTTCTTCTGTTAGTTTTTGAATATATTCTTTTGCTTGCTCAATCAATGCATCCGCTTGTTTTTGGCCTTCTGCTACAATGCGGTCACGTTCTGCCACAATACGACGAGATTCTTCTAATTCAAGAGGCAAAGATTCTGTCAACGCATCTACAATGCGCATAATCTCTTCTTCTTCAATTAACTTTTTATTTGTCATAATCATATTGTTACTAGTAACAATCAAATTTTCTAATTCTTCTAATAATTTTTCTGTTCTCATGGCGTCCTCCTATTTATATTGTACTGCTTTAAATTTATCTTCTAATGCTTGTTTCACAACAGCTGGTACTAAACCATCTAATTTACCACCGAATTTAGCTAATTCCCGTATTCCTGTAGAGCTGACAAAGGCATATTTATTATTAGTCATAATAAATACAGTTTCAATCTCATCATCTAAATATTTTGAAAATAACGCTCGTTGAAATTCATATTCAAAGTCGCTCAGCGCACGGAGACCACGAATGATAATATGACTATCTCTTGATTTTACATAATCATTCAACAATCCCGCTCCAAAATCCACTTCAACATTAGGAATATGTGACACAGATTGACGAATTAACTCAGCCCGTTCATCCAAGGTAAACAAGTACTTCTTATTCGGATTTTCTAAAATCACTACGATCAGCTTGTCCACTAATTTACTGGCACGCTCAAATATATCTATATGTCCATTTGTAACAGGATCAAAACTACCTGGACAAACTCCAATTCTCACGATATAAGCCCCTTTCTACGGTTCTCGACACAGAATGCCAACGCGAGTATACCCAAAGGATAAAGCTTTCACAAGCACCCACTTGGGCAATAATTCTAATGTTTCATTCTTATGGCGTTCTAAAATCAAAAAGCCATCTTCGGTAAGTAATTGTAACTCTTCCACTAAATCCAATGTTTTTTGGATATACCCTTTCTCATAAGGGGGATCTGAAAATATCAACTGAAACTGCTTTCCTTGTAACCGTGAAAGTGCCGATTCCATACTGCATTTCATAATTTCCAATCGGTCTTCTACCTTACAATGTTGTGCATTCTTCTTAATACACGTATCAGTACGCGTATCTACAGCAATAGCATGACTAGCCCCACGACTCAAAGATTCGATAGCTAGCGCACCTGTCCCCGAAAATAAATCTAGCACCTGAGTCTCAAAAAATCCTCTTCGACTTTGTATGACATTACAAATACTCTCACGCACACGATCTTGTGTCGGTCTTGTATCCATACCTTTCGGAGCTTGTATGGTATGCCCTTTAGCTGTCCCTGAAATAATTCTCATACGATTTACTACCTATACTTGTATATTCTACATGATTTTACTATGGGGTACAATAGATTTTTTATGAAATCTTCCTCATAGTCTATGACTCATTACAAACTTCTTGTTTTACATCACGCATCATCAACTGCATCAACACCTCAGCAGGAGGAACTTGATGATATAACACCTCATACAGAGCATTGGTGATAGGCATATCAATCTCCTTTGCTTTGGCTAAGTCATAAATGATACGAACAGCAAAAAATCCTTCCACCACCATTTGGGAATGGTTGATGATATCTTCCATAGTCTCTCCATCGGCTAACTTTTGACCTGCTCGACGATTTCGACTATGAGGACTCATACAGGTAGCAATTAAATCACCCATTCCTGAAAGTCCTGCATAAGTTTCTGCTTTTGCTCCCATGGCAACGCCAAACTTCGTCATTTCATGAAGTCCACGAGTTAGTAAAGCTGCCAATAAATTATCACCTAATTGCATACCATGGGCAATCCCTGCTGCTAAGGCGATAATATTTTTTGTGGCTCCACCTAGCTCTACGCCGATTACATCTGTATTACCGTATACTCGAAAGCTCGGTCCACCCAAGGCTTTTTGCAATGTGCAAATCGCCCCTTCATGTTGACTTGCTACCACTGTAGCAGCTGGCAAATTACGACCTACTTCTTCCGCATGGTTAGGACCCGATAAAATAGCCGTCGCTTTCACTAAACCTTGAACTTCTTCTTCAATAACCAAGGATAATCGTTTTTCACTATCTTTTTCCAACCCTTTAGAGCATCCTACGATAATCATAGATGGTTTTAAATATTGTTTCAGCTCCTGTAAAGTACTTCGCACATAGCTGGATGGCGTTACCAGTAACACCACTTCTGCATCTGCCAGGGTAGCTTCATAAGAATGTTGAAACTCTAGTGAGCTAGGCAATACAACTTCTGGCAAATAAGGATTAATACGATATTCACGCAAGTAATTTGCTTTCTCTTCCGTACGGCAATACATAGTCACCTGGTGACCTGCCTCTATCCCTTTCAGAGCTAGTGCAGTACCCCAACTACCTGATCCAATAACTGCAATTTTCATAATTACTCATCCTTTGTAATACGTTTCACAGCTAGCTCTTTTCCTTGTAAAAGACGCATAATATTTTCTCTATGACGGAATACAACGAACAATGCCGCTACAGCACCAAAGATAATATATGGCAATGGTTCAGATAAACAGTACATCACGATAGGCACCAGTGTAGCTGCTACAATGGATCCCAAGGATACATAGGAAGTAAACTTAACAATGACGGCCCATACAGCAAAGCAAATTAATGCTGCTATCGGTGATAATGCAATGAGCACACCCAATCCTGTAGCCACTCCTCTACCGCCAGAAAACCCAAGAAAAATAGACCAATTATGACCAACCATAGCACATAATCCACCGACAATCATCCATTCTGGATTCGGCGAAAACAAGAGTACACCAATGGCACCTTTTCCAGCATCACCCAAGAACACAGGTAAGGCAGCTTTCATACCTAATACTCGATAGGTATTAGTAGCGCCGATGTTTTTACTACCATATTGGCGCACATCAGTCTGAAAACAAAGTTTTCCAATAATTAAACCTGTAGGAATAGACCCTACTAAGTACGCTACCAAAACTAATACAGCAATTTCCATCGTTATCATTCTTCATCAGTTCCCTTCTTACCACGAAGTACTAATCGAATTGGAGTCCCTTCAAAGCCAAATGATTCACGAAGTCGGTTCTCCAAGAAACGCATATAGGAGAAATGGATTAATTCTGGTTCATTCACAAACAAAATGAACGTAGGCGGTTTTACGCTTGCCTGTGTCATATAGTAAATTTTAGGAATCCGTCCACCACGAGATGGCACTGGGTTCACTGTTTGTGCATCTGATAACAGTTGGTTCAATACACTCGTAGAAATACGCATATGTTGTTGCTCAGACACATATTTAATTAATTCTGCTAAGCGATGAACACGTTGTTTCGTTAAAGCTGAAGCAAACAAGATCGGAGCATAACGCAAAAATCCCATTTCATCATATATATCTTCTGTGAATCGCAATGTAGTTTTATCGTCTTTTTCAATCAAATCCCATTTATTGACAACGATGACTAAACCTTTTCCAGATTCATGAGCATAGCCAACAATTTTTTTATCTTGTTCAGTTACTCCATCGGTAGCATCTAATACTAAAACAACAATATCAGAGCGATCAATAGCACGAAGAGAACGAACAATACTATATCTTTCTACAGGTGCATCAATACGAGATTTACGTCGCATACCTGCTGTATCGATTAATACAAAATCCTGTCCATCATGACTCCAATGGGTGTCGATAGAATCACGTGTTGTACCAGCCACATCACTAACAATAACACGTTCTTGACCTAATAAGGCATTTGTTAGAGATGATTTACCCACATTAGGACGCCCAATCAAGGCTACATGGATTGTATCTTCATCTTCCTCACTAGCACTTTGTGGAGGAAAATGTTTCACTACATCATCAAGTAAATCACCTAAATTCATCAAATTTTTAGCAGAAATACCAATTGGGTCACCAATACCTAAATTATAGAACTCATAAATATTAGCCTCTTGATTTACACTATCGATTTTGTTAACTACTAAAATCACAGGCTTACCACTAGCACGCAACAAGTTGGCCACTTCTTCATCAGCAATGGTAATCCCTTGCTTACCATCTACAACAAAGAGGATTACATCCGCTTCTTCAATGGCTAATTGAGCTTGAAAACGCATCATCTTAGGGATTTCATGACTTTCCGCAGTGATGAACTCAATCCCCCCTGTGTCGATCATGGTAAATTCACGTTGTAACCACTCTGCATCGAAATAAATCCTGTCTCGTGTTACACCTGGAATATCTTCTACAATAGAAATTCGTTTATTTACAATGGCATTAAATAAGGTAGACTTCCCTACATTTGGTCTCCCTACGACCGCAACTAATGGTTTTGACATACTTTCACCTCATATTTCAACTTCCCCAAGGAAGAGTAAGAACACATAGTTTATCAACTTATATTGTATCACATAAACGAAAGCAAAAAAAGAACAGTAAGTCCATTGGACCTACTGTTCTTCTATTATGTAGAAATTATTCAGCTTCTTCTTCAGTTGCTACTGGTTCCATTAACTCAGTTAATTTTAAACCTAATTTCTTTTCGTCTTTGTTGAAAGAAATTACTTCTACTTCTACTTCTTGACCGCGGCTCAAGTAGTCTTCTACTTTTGCATTGCGTTGTTTAGTCACTTGAGAGATGTGAAGTAAACCTTGGATATCATCGTTGATAGCAACGAATGCACCGTATTGAACTGTGCGAACTACTTTACCAGTTACTACATCACCTACATGGATTGTTTCTTCTGCAACGTCCCATGGGCTTTTGGATAATGCTTTTAAAGATAAAGAGATTTTGCTGTTTTCTTCATCAAAGGATTGTAATTTAACGTCGATTTCTTGACCAACTGCTAACACGTCTTCGACGCGTTTAATTTTTTGCCAAGAGATGTCGGAAATGTGAAGTAAACCTTCGATTCCTCCGATATCAACGAATGCGCCGTAAGGCATGATTTTGCGAACAGTACCTTTGTAAGTACCGCCAACTTCTACATTTGCTAACGCTTCTTTTAATTTAGCTTGGCGTTCCACTTCAAGTACTTCACGACGGGAAAGAACCAAACGGTTTTTCTTTTCTTCAACTTCAAGTACTTTAGCTTCGAATTCTGTACCTACTAAGTTATCAAGGGATTTCACGAAGTGAATGTCACCTTGGGAAAGTGGAATGAAACCACGTAAAGACTTAACAGTTACGACTAAACCTGCAGGAATTGCATCCACACCTTTACAGATGATTGGTTCATCTTTTTCTTGTGCTTCAATAACATATTGCCAATCTTCATCTTTAGCCAAACGAGTGATAGAAAGATAAATAGGGCTATCTTCTTTGATGTGGTTAAGGATAACAGCTTTAATTTTGTCGCCTTCCTTTAATACATCTTTAGCAGAAGCTGGTGTAGGGTATGCCATTTCTTTTCTTTCTAATTGTGCTTCAGTTTTGTAGCCAAAGGATACATAGGCACGTTCGTCGTCGATTTGTACAACTTCCCCTTCAATCACATTACCTTTCTTAAATTCTTCTGCTTGCGCTTCTGATGCTGCAAATAATTCTGCAAAATTTTCCATCGTCTGAATGACCTCCTTAATTATCCAGTCTGGTGTCGATGCACCAGCCGTGACTCCTACTGTTGTGACGTCCTTCAACCACGTCATTTGTATTTCAGTAGCAGTTTCGATGTGGTATGTAGTACAACCTACATCACGACATACTTCTGCTAATCTAGTCGTGTTGCCAGAGTTCTTCCCACCTACCACGATCATAAGATCCACTTCTTTCGCCAATGCCACTGCAGAGTTTTGACGTTCTTCTGTAGCCTGACAAATGGTTTTGAAGATCTTTTGATCCTTAGATTTTTGTTCTAATATTTTTATTATACTTTGAAACTTAAATTGTGAAAAGGTAGTTTGTACTACAACCCCAATTTTTTCCACGAATTGAATATTTTTAGCGTCTTCTTCTGTTTCTACGATAATACCTTTATTACCTGCCCACAGATTAATACTCTTAACCTCAGGATGTTTCTTTTCCCCCAGGATGACTAAGGTTAATCCTTCATCCACTACAGACTTTGCATCGCGCTGTGCCTTCTGTACATGCGGGCAAGTAGCATCAATCACCGGTAAACCCCGTGTTTCTGCTTCTTCATATACTTCTGGACCAACTCCATGGGATCGAATGATAACAGTACCTTCTTCTACATCACTTAATTCATTAATGGCATATACACCATTATCCTCTAGTCGACCCACAACTTGAGGGTTATGAATAATAGGTCCCAATGTATAACTCACATCTTTTGAATCTGCAGCTTTTTCTGCCATCGTAACAGCACGCTTTACGCCGTAGCAAAAGCCACAATTTTCTGCTAATCGTATTGTAAACATAGCATTCCCCTATTTATACTTACCTGCTTTATACTCATCAATCATAGTTTGGATGGCTGTTTTTACCACATCATTTACCTCTGCAATCGCTTCTACTGTTGCTTTTGCTTTTTCTACGGCAATGGGCTTTCCAATAATAACAGCTACTTCTCCACGAATCATTTTATCACTACCCACAATCGCCACCGGTACTACTGGTACGCCTGTGCGCAATGCCATCGAAGCCACTCCATCGTGAAAGCGCCCTAGGGTGTCACCCTTTTGTCGTGTCCCTTCTGGGAAAATACCTAGCATTAAATTATCTTTCAACAAATTCATGGCATGACGAATGGCTAATTTATCCACGCCACCTCGTCGTACGGGAAAGGCTCCCAACCAAGTACAAACTAATTTAGAAATTGGATTGCTAAATAATTCTTCTTTTGCCATGAAGTTTACATGCCGTGGCAATGCAAATCCACATAAAGGAGGATCATTATTACTCTTATGATTTGGCGAAATAATAACCGGTCCTTCTTTAGGCACATTTTCTTTCCCATATACCTTTGTTCTATACCACCATCCATAGACGATGGTAAACGCAGAACGCCATAAGCATTCAGAAAATTTATCCATGATGGCCTCCTAATTCCGCTTTGCGAATTAAGTCGATAAGAGTTTGCACAGTTTCTTCTATGCTGAGATGATCAGTTTCTACAACCACTGCATCATCGACACATACAAGAGGAGATTCCTCCCGGTTCATATCCATCGCATCTCGCTCAGCTACTGTGCGACATACCTCTTCTAAAGAAATGTTCTCGGAATCTTTCAATTCCAACCAACGTCGATGACCACGAGTTTCCACAGATGCTGTTAAATAAACTTTTAATTCCGCATTAGGTAATACCACGGAACCAATATCACGACCGTCTAAAATGACACCTCCCGCAGCTGCCATCTGTCGTTGCATATCTACCAATTTGGTGCGCACTGCTTTTTGCGCTGCCACTTGTGATACATGACTAGTTACATATTGTGTGCGGATTTCCTGAGATACATCACGACCATTTACCAATACCACAAGGCCACTTTCAGTAGCTTGTAATTCCAATTGAATATGAGGTAACGCTTGTGCCACAGACTCAGTATCATCAATGGATACACCCATATCTAATAAAGCCCATGTAATACCACGATACATAGCCCCTGTATCAATATATAAATAGCCTAATTCCTTGGCCACTACTTTAGAAATACTACTTTTACCTGCACCAGCAGGACCATCAATAGCTACAGAAATTCGTCGATTCATATTAGACTCCTCCTTCTGCTGCATGAGTGGCAGCTACATAGGCTGTGGAAAATGCAACTTGCAGATTATAGCCTCCTGTGAAAGCATCCACATCCAAGACTTCTCCTGCCATATATAAACCATTCACCAATTTAGATTGCATCGTTTTTGGATCTACTTCTTTTACAGAAATGCCACCAGCTGTCACAATGGCCTCCGCTATAGGGCGAGGTTTATGTACGGTGAGTCGCATATGTTGTATAGTATCCACTAAACGCAAGCGTTCCTCTTTCGTAATATCGTGAATAGCCTTAGTTCCTTCCAATTCTGCTAATTGACATATAACTGGAATTAATTTGGATGGCAATAAACCTTTCAATACATTTACTAATTGCTTATTTTGAGATTCACTGAAATCACGTTGTACACGCTTATCTAGTACTTCTCGAGATAAGGCTGGTTTTAAATTGATTTCAATGATAATAGGAGCTACTTGTTTCTTGAGTAACTTTGTCACTGTATGCGAGGCAGATAAAATAATTGGTCCTGTCACCCCAAAATGGGCGAATAGCATTTCTCCAAATTGTTTTGCTTGGACTTTATTTTTCGCAATAATAGAGACTTCTACATTTTTTAAACTTAGCCCCATTAAGTCTTTTACCCAATGTTCTTTTGTTTCCAAAGGAATTAAGGATGGCCGAAGTTCCACAATGGAATGTCCCACAGAAGAGGCTAATTCATAGCCATCGCCAGTAGACCCAGTCAATGGATACGACATCCCCCCTGTAGCAATAATGGCTGCATCACATTCATAGGTTCCTTTATCTGTAATAACACCAGTAATAGCGCCGTCTTTTACAGTCAAATCCTTAACAACTTCTTCTAAATGAAGTTGTCCACCTAATTTGCGGTATGTGTCGATAAAAGCATTGCGTACATCTGTAGCTTTATCGGATTCTGGAAATACACGACCACCGCGCTCAACCTTAGTAGGGACACCCCAGCTATTGAGCAAATGAATCATATCTTCATTCGTCCATTGTTGGTACGCACTATATAGAAATTTACCATTTCCAGGCGTTTGCTTAATAAAATCTTCTATGGGAGCCGCATTAGTCACGTTACAACGCCCTTTACCTGTAATCCCCATTTTAAGGCCTACCATTTTCATTTTTTCAATGATGCGCACGGAGGCACCCAATTGTGCTGCACGAACACCAGCCATAAGACCTGCGGCGCCACCACCGATGACAATAATTCGTTTCATATTCACCCTTATTTGATAGTCTGTAATTGTTTCACTTCTTCTCGCGTCAATTTGCGGAATGCTCCACGTTTCAAACCTTTTAATGTCAAACCTGCATAATTAATACGTTTCAAATTATGAATGGAATACCCAAAGTATTCAAACATACGACGTACTTGACGATTACGACCTTCATGGATTGTAATTTCTACAGTGGTAAGACCTGTTTTTCCATTGAATCCATAGTCTGTAATTTCGCAAGGTGCAGTTACACCATCTTCTAGTTTGACACCTACTGCTAACTGTTCCAAATGTTCATCCAACACACGATCTTTTACTTTTACTTCGTAGGTTTTTGTCACGCCTTTTGATGGATGCGCTAAGTTTTGCGCCATAGCTCCATCATTCGTCAATAGCAATAATCCTTCTGTATGGTAATCTAATCGACCTACAGGATAAATACGAACTTTTACAGAATTAATATAGTCCATGACAGTTTTGCGTCCTTCAGGATCTGTGATGGATGTAATCACCCCTTTGGGCTTGTTGAAAATATAATATTCCAACGCCTCTGGCTCCAACAATTGTCCATCCACTTTGACACGGTCACGTGTAGGATTTACCTTAGCGCCCAATTCTTTTACATATTTACCATTCACAAGTACTTTGCCAGAGGTAATTAATTCTTCTGCTTTTCGTCGTGATGCCACACCACAACGGGCAATATATTTTTGCAAACGTTCTAGTTCCATATTATTCTCCTTCTATATCTATGGATAACCCCTCTGAAAGAGGCATAGACTGTTGCAACTCTTCAATAGAATTGGCACCTACAGTCCTTAAAAAGTTATCCGACGTTCCATAAATCACAGGACGTCCTATAGTTTCCTTTCGTCCTAACTCCACAATCATGTCACGGGCCAATAATTGTTTTAGTACTTTTTCACAGTTTACACCGCGAAACTCTTCTACTTCACCTTTTGTGATAGGCTGTTTGAAAGCAATTACTGCCAACGTTTCCATGGCTGCTCCAGATAGCTTTTCATCTCTGTGGCGAATTTTGGTAACAAATTCACTGCATTCTTGAGCACTCACCAATTCTATGCCTGATGCACTTTTACGAATCCGAATACCTCGTCGCTCTTGTATCAAACTTTCTTCATAAGCTTTGATAGCTCTTTCAACTTCTGGTACATAGACTTCAAAAATATCTGCTAATGTATCTACTGTTAAAGGGGTAGCCGCTGCAAATAAAACGGCTTCTAACTGCTGAAATTCAATGCTACTCACAGGGCCTCTCCTTCTTCTATACCTTCTACAATCACACTATATACATCGTGATTGCCCACAATAATCCGCAACAGTTGACGTTTCATCAACTCTAGTAACGCCAAAAATGTAACCACGCTTTCTTCCTTTGTTTGTGCCTTTGCAAACAAATTGACACAGGGCACTTGTTGCTGTCTCGTCGCTAGTAATACATCTTCAATTCCTCGGTCTAATGTATATTCTTCTCGTTCCATCATGACTTTAGGGGCTTCTACCTCAGGACGATGATACCTTTCTTGCACTTTCTGAAAGCACGCCACTAGAGCATCCCACTCCACAGTGCAAACAAGATCTAATCCCACTTGGCTAAGTTCTTCTGGTCTATTGAATACATAGGAACCATCGGATACACGTTCTTCTAAGAGACCCGTCAATTCTTTGATACGTTTGAACTCCACCAATCGATTCACCAACTCATCTCGTGGATCTTCTGTATCACTTTCATCCTTATGATTGACTTTAGGCAACAAAAGGCGTGACTTAATCTGCAACAAAGTAGCTGCCATCACTAAAAACTCACTACTATAGGCAATATCGAATTGATTCCAAGTTTTCAGAATGTCCATATATTGTGAAGTGATATGCACAATAGGAATATCGTATATATCAATCTGATTCTTTTCAATCAAATGCAACAAAAGATCCAAAGGGCCTTCAAAAATATCCAGTTTAAAATCGTAGGTATTCATGAAAACTCCTTTCTACCAAAAATAAAGGTATGGCTTTCACCACACCTTGTATGAAAAAATTGCATTTCCTATTAGAAACAGTTAGAATAATACATAGACATACCAACGTATGTATCTATATGTATTATAAATGAAATAGGCAAAAATTGCTACACCCAGAAAGAGAGGCGACACTATGCATCGTCAAAGATGGAAACAGCTAGGACTGTATACCATCGTGTCCACTATCATCGCAGTGGCACTATTTTATATCTACGAACCTATAACCTTAGGGTTTGACATAGAAGATGTACTTACCTTATTCGTTCCTACTATTGTAGGTCTAACCGTCTTACAATCGATTATTCGTAGTTCCTTTACAAAAGGGTATCTTATCGGTCATGGTATCGTGGGTATCAGTTGGGCATTAACATTTCCCCTCTTATTCCATTGGTCCTATGAAAAACCATTTTACTTCTATGAATTTGCCAACGACTATCTCTTCGGTCTCGTTCTCTTCTGTGGCCTTAGTGTTACACACTATTGGTTACTACAATGGGGAAAAGCAAAACGAATTTGGGCTAGTCTATATAGCCTTCTTGATGTAGTATTACTTCTCATTCCAGCAGGTCAAATCGGATACTATCTATCCACTTGGCATTGCATTACGCCTGCAACTATGATGGCTTTATACCAAACAAACCCTGAGGAAGCCTTAGGCTTTGTCAAAAACATCATCGGCGTAGGTGGCATTGGAGGAGCTATCGTTGGCATCGCTATCATTCTTGGTCTTTTCTACTTCGCCAATGTGAAAGCTCAAATAAATGATGAGCCTACTACATTTATTTCCTCTTTCTTTCAGCGCTATCAAAATGATATGAAGTGGATAGTGTCCATTGCACTCATTGTATATGGTGGATATTATTTGTTCCCTCGTACCGATATCGTCAGCAACTGGTTAGAAGTAAGAGCTTATATGAAAGAATTGCAATCTTATAACGATAAGCATGTGAGTGTCTTCAACAATTTACAATTAAGCACTACAGAAACAGCGGCACAAAAAACACCGGGTACTGTCATCTTAGTCATCGGAGAATCTTCTTCTAGAGATTACATGAAAATGTACACACCAGACTTCCCTTATGATGATACGCCATGGCAAGGTTCCTTGTATCAAAACCCAAACTTCAATGTCTTTAAGCACGCTTACTCTTCCTATGTACAAACAGTACCAACTTTAGAAAGAGCCTTAACAGAGCGTAATCAATATGATGATAAACCATTCTTTGATGCTACGACTATTATCGATGTAGCAAAAAAAGCTGGATATCATACCTCTTGGTTGTCTAACCAAGGTGTATATGGCGAGTATGATACTGCTATCTCCCTTATCGCAAAAGCTAGTGACACCCCTCGATGGGCGCATGAATCCTACGCCTTCTCCGATCAATATGATGGCGCTTTATTACCACTTTTAAAAGACGTACCAAAGAACCAAAATAATTTCATCGTCATTCATATTATGGGTAGCCATATTTACTACAATGATAGATATCCACACGAGTTTAGCAAATGGAAACAAGGTCCAAATCCAGAAGGCATTGAGGCCTATGCTAATAGCCAACTCTATACAGATTGGTTGTTACAAGAAATTTATACCTATGCTAAAGATAACTTAAACTTACAAGCCATGGTCTACTTCTCTGACCACGGAGAAAATATAAAAACATCGCATAATCCAGATATTTTCAACTTTGGAATGACACGGATCCCAATGTGGGTGTACTTATCTCCTACGTATCGTACTGCGTATCCAGAAACGGCAAATACCCTACGCAATCATGAGCAACAATATTTTACTAATGACTTATTGTATGATATGCTAGTGGGCATCATACATGCTCCTTCTGGTAATTACGATGCCACAAGAGATTTCTCTAACAAAGCTTATCGCTTTAATGTGAATAACTTAACTACAATGTTAGGTACACAACCATTATCCTTAGATCCTGAGGCAAAATAAAATGTACAGGCGCAAAACAGGCACCAGCTATTGCAGTTGGTGCCTGTTTTATGTCTATTGTATGCACAAAAAATACTGAGGACACTCGTTAGGAGCATCCCCAATACTATCATCATCATTATTTCACTCTGTAGAAGACTCCTCGAGAATCTCTTTCTACTGGCTGAACCTGGTCATAAATACTTGTTTCTTTAAAATACGTTGTGTATTTATTGGGCACATAAATTAAAGCCCGAGATAGTTTCTCTCTATCTTTTGCCAATTCAGTAGGTTTTACCATAGGCATAATATTCTTCCCATCTTCCCAAACACTTTCATGTTCTTTGTAATGAATATAGGAAGTCGTCCGCCCTAGATAATAGGACAAAGACGTGCGATAATTGCCATATTGATACACATCTAGTGGCGTAGCCCCCTCCAATGCCATCACTTCATTAGCTAATACTTTTCCAGATTGGTCTTCCATAATTGGTACTAAATTAGGAACTAACGCTAAATAGAATACGATAGCACTAGTTGCCATACTACACACTAAGACATGCCCTGTTCGTTTACTAGCGGCATAGATACAACTCACCACTGTTACCGCTAAACTTATCCAAAGATACGCACTATGTGACAAAGACATGCTCAATCCCGCTATGACTAATCCTAGTAAAAATGGAACTCCACCCAGCGCATATAGGATAAACACCTTCCAGGTCATCTTACGTTCTTTGTATCCTTCTATACAAGCATGAATGCCCATGCCTGCCCATAATGCCAACGGAATCAGCATAATGAATGTGTACGTAATATATTTAGTGGCCATACACGTATAGAACAGAACCGTGCCTACAAGCCAGAAAATAGACCAATACCAAATATAGGCATGTTTCTGTTCATTAATACCACGAACCACAAAACTAGTCCATGGCATCATGCAGATTGGTAACAAAGCAAAATACAAATACCACCAATTATGTTCAGGATGCTCTGGTACTGTGGCTCTCGTCACATTATGGAGCCCTAAAAAACCATGTATAAAAGCATCACCATGAACATGGTACATATAGCCATACCAAGGTGCTACGACTAAAATAAAGGCAAGGATACCTTTCCAAGAAAAAACATATTTGAACCAATCCATACGGCGATTCAAGGCCACGTAAAGAATTAAAATAATCCCTGGCAACACAATTCCTACAGGACCTTTGGTAAGCACCGCTAATCCAGCAAAAATATACGCATAGATCATATGGCGATGACTTTCACCAGTGATACCTCGGTAAACATAATAAAAAATACCCATGGAAAAGAGAAATAAATATCCATCCGTTACGACAGCGTGACCGATGTACCAGAATTCTAACGCCGTTCCTAGGGCAATGGCACTCCACATGGCAACTCGTTCTATTTGATATATACTGAAAGCCATCCGATACATCGCTAATACTGTACAAGTAGAAACGACAATGGATGGCAATCGAGCAGCCAAATCAGAGATACCAAACAAAGAGTAGGACAGTATAAGCCCCCAATATGCCATAATTGGTTTATCATACCAATACATGTCATAAATCATAGGAGACAAAAACTCTCCATGTTTCATCATGGTCACGGCAGACAAAGCATAGTTTGATTCCACTGTATCCGTCACAGGCAATGCCCATGCCATAAACAGGTAGAACAAGAATGTTCCCATCCCTAGCCATACAAACCGTCTCCATGAAAATGTTTGTTCCATAGCAATACAACCTCTGTATTCAGATTTAAAAAAATAGTTTTCCCAACAAGCGCATCACTAACCAAGCTAGGATAATCACAAAGGCACCAGCAATGATAAATTTAGCTAACGTGAATAGCACTAAAATCACCACTGCTGCCCCTACTGCTAAGCCTGCTTTCCACTTCCAATTAAGGGCATTCCACAAGAATACCTTCATATTAGGAATAGTTTGAAAACCCTGTTGTTCCTGTTGAGAAGATTGGTGATGAGGAGCGTCATATGTACGCCCCTCTTCATCAATAGTTGTTCCGTCAAAATCACGTACTTCTTCTTCTGAAAGAACGCGTGTTCCTTCTTCATACTTTTGTTCTTGACTCATAGTAACTCCTATAGAGCTTGTAAATGTTTTTCCAACAATTCATTCACGACGCCAGGATTTGCTTTACCCTTGGAGGCACGCATCACTTGGCCTACCAAGAATCCGATAGCTTTACCTTTACCAGATTTGAAATCTTCCACAGATTTAGGATTATCTGCAATGACTTGTTTTACAATTTCTTCAATAGCTCCTGTATCGGTAATTTGAACTAAGCCTTCTTCTTCTACGATTTTATCTGGGTTTTTACCAGTTTCAAACATTTTTACAATGACTTGTTTGGCAATTTTACCAGAAATTGTACCTTTTTCAATTAGGCTAATCATTGCAGCTAATTGATCTGGCTGTACCTTGCTGTCTGCATAGGAAATACCAGTATCATTCACAAGTTTTGCTAAATCACCAATGATCCAGTTAGATGCTGTTTTTGCATCAGCTCCAGCCTCTACGACAGCATCGAAATAGTCCGCTGTGGCACGTTGACTTGTCAATGTGCGAGCATCTTCACTGGACAATCCATAGGATTCCATAAAGCGTTGTTGTTTCGCTTCTGGTAACTCTGGTAAGGATTGACGAATCTCTTCTACATAGTTAGGGTCCACTACGATAGGTACCAAATCTGGCTCTGGGAAGAAACGGTAGTCATTTTCTTTCTCTTTTTTACGCATAGAAAGAGTAATCCCTTTGCTATCGTCCCAAGTACGAGTTTCTTGTACGATGGCTTCTCCATCTTCCAATGCTTCCGCTTGACGAAGTGCTTCGTATTCGATACCTTTTTGGATTCCTGTTAAGGAGTTCATATTTTTGATTTCAGTTTTTGTACCTAACTTCATTTCCCCTACAGGGCGGATAGAAATGTTCGCATCACAACGCAAGCTACCTTCTTCCATACGTCCATCGGAAACGCCTAAGTATTGTACAATGGCACGAATTTTATCCACATATTGGCGTGCTTCTTCACCAGAACGAAGATCTGGTTCAGATACGATTTCCAATAATGGTACACCTGTACGGTTGTAGTCGACATTAGAGCTATCAGAGCTAGAAATAGTAGCACCACTATGCACTAATTTACCAGCATCTTCTTCCATATGGATACGATTAATACGAATACGACGAGTTTCGCCATTCACTTCTACATCAAGATGACCATTCACGCAGATAGGCAAATCAAATTGAGATGTTTGCCAGTTTTTAGGCAAATCTGGATAATAATAGTTTTTACGGTCAAATTTATTAAATAGTACAATTTCACAATTCAATGCCAAACCAACTTTAATAGCATATTCCAATACTTTTTGGTTAAACACAGGCATAGTTCCTGGCAAACCTAAGCAAGTTGGGCATACATGTGTATTGTGGTCGCCCCCGAAGGCCGTTGTACAGGAGCAGAATATTTTTGAATTTGTTTTCAGTTCAGTATGAACTTCAAGGCCTACGACTGTTTCATATTTCATAGTTTCAATTCTCCCATAGTTGGCAATTTTGTAAATTCAGGACATTCTTGTTCAAAGCTATACGCAGCTTGTAACAATGTACTTTCACCCATAGCTGGCGCCAATAATTGCATACCGATAGGCATACCATTAGAGCCAAATCCAGCTGGAATACTGATACCTGGGATACCAGCCAAGTTAACTGGCACTGTACATACGTCTTCTAAATACATTGTCAAAGGATCATTAATTTTTTCACCAAATTTAAAAGCTGTATTCGGAGCTGTTGGTGTTAATAATACATCGCATTCTTGGAACGCTGCATCAAACTCATTTTTAATCAAACGACGAGCTTTTAAGGCTTTTAAATAGTACGCATCATAATAGCCAGAGCTCAATACATAGGTACCTAACAAGATCCGACGTTGCACTTCTTCGCCAAAGCCTTGGGTACGAGTTTTTGTAGACATTTCTACTAAATTGTCAGCTGGCACTCGAAGACCATAGCTAACTCCATCATAACGAGCTAAGTTAGAACTAGCTTCTGCTAAGGCGATGATATAGTATGCAGACAAGGCATATTTTGTAGTTGGCAAGGAAATATCCACAATAGTGGCACCCATATTGCGATAGGTTTCAATAGCTTTCTCCAAAGCTGCACGCACCTCAGGATGTAAGCCTTCACCAAAATATTCTTTTGGAACACCAATACGTAATCCTTTTACATCTTTCACAAGAGCTTTTGTATAATCTACACGATCCCCTGGGATGGATGTAGAATCGTGGAAATCATGCCCAGTAATGGCATTTAGCACGATGGCTGCATCACGTACATCTCTCGTTACAGGTCCAATTTGGTCCAAAGAAGATGCATAGGCAATCAAGCCATAGCGAGATACATTACCGTAAGTTGGTTTCAAACCAACCACGCCACAATAGGATGCTGGTTGACGAATGGATCCACCTGTATCGGAACCCAATGCCCAAATAGCGCTACCGCTGGCAACAGCTGCTGCACTACCACCGGAAGAACCGCCTGGTACGTAGTCTGGATTCCATGGATTTGTGGTTTTGCCTAAAGCAGAGTTCTCTGTGGAGCTACCCATAGCAAACTCATCCATATTTAATTTACCCAAAATAACAGCATCTTGAGATTCTAATTTTTCGATAACAGTAGCATTGTACGGAGGCACAAAGTTTTCCAACATGTGGGATCCACAAGTAGTGGCCACACCTTTCGTGCAAATATTATCTTTAATCGCTCCAGGAATCCCTGCTAATGGAGAAATAGTTTCTCCTTTTGCAATTTTAGCATCCACAGCCTCAGCTTGTGCTAATGCCGCTTCGTGAGAGTCTGATAAGTACGCATGTACTGTAGGCTCTACATTGTCTTTATGTGCCAATACAGCTTTCGTAAGCTCTACGGCAGAAATTTCTTTATTTACTAATTTTTGATGTAATTCAAAAAGAGTCATGTATCTTCTCCTAGTTTTGTACAACACGAGGTACTCTGAAATACCCATTCTCTTCTTCTGGTGCATTTTGCAATGCTTCTTCTCGTGGCAATGATGGTTTCATTTCATCAGGACGATATACATTTTGTAATGGCACTGCATGAGCCATTGGCTCTACATCTGTTAAATCTAATTCTTCTAATTCCTCAACATAAGTAAGGATATTACTTAAGGCTTTTTCAGCAGCCTCTAAATCTTTAATTTCTAATCGGGATAATAAGGCAATATTCTTAATTTCCTCTTGACTAATTTTCATAGACACACATCCTTTCAATTTATATATTATACCATACTCTCCTGGGAAAAAGAAAAATACCAATATACAAAAGGCCTGCTTTCCTATGCATATTGGTATTTAATCATCTATTCATAATGTAAAGCATCAATAGGATTTAACTTAGCCGCTTTTCTAGCTGGATACAAACCAAATACAAGACCTATAGACATAGAGAATCCAAAGGATAATAAAATAGGACCTGTGGTCACTACAGTTTTTAGCTTAGCAACGGTAGCAATCAGCTGTGAAGCACCAATTCCTACTACAATACCGATAGCACCGCCTACGAGAGAAATAACGACAGCTTCAATTAAAAACTGTGTAATAATCGTTCGATACGTAGCACCTAAAGCTTTACGAACACCAATTTCTCGAGTCCGTTCCGTTACAGATACGAGCATAATGTTCATAATACCAATACCACCAACTAATAAGGAAATCGCTGCCACAGCTCCTAGGAATAAAGTCATTGTGGCTGTATTTTCTTCTACCGCCTTCATAATGGACGCCATATTATTCACATTAAAATCATCGAGGTCTGGATTTTTGATACCATGACGGACACGTAAAATATTTTCTATATCTGCTTGGACACGCTCTAAATCCTGACCTTCTTTCGCTTGAATGTAGATCATACGCAAATAATCAACACCCATCACTCGTTCCATCATGGTCGTATAAGGTACTACAATGACATCATCTTGATCATTGCCCATAGCACCAGAACCTTTTTCATCAAGAACGCCTACAATTTTAAAGGAATTTTTATGAATCCGAATGTCCTTGCCAATAGGATCTTCATTACCAAATAAATTTTTTGCCACTGTGGCACCTATAACCGCTACCCGTTCACGGCGTTCAATTTGACTATCTGTAATAAAACGACCTGATTTCATAGTCCAATTATTCACATACTGAAAGTCTGCATTGGCACCATTCACCGTTGTGGTCCAATTCTTGCTCATATACACTGTCAAATACGAGTTAGCTGCTACTGGTGAAGCTGCTTGCACACTATCCATCTTAGAAATAGCTTCATAATCACTCAATTTTATCGTTTTATTAGCACCTGCCACAGGACGTACCCCTGGTGTTCTCGGAGCTCCTGGATAGACCATTAACAGATTACTACCCAAACTCGAAATAGATTCTGTTATTTGTTGACGTACTCCATATCCAATTGATACCAGAGCAATCACAGCTGCGACACCAATGATGATACCTAGCATCGTCAATAATGATCGCATCTTATTGGCAATTAGAGAGGACCAAGCCATTAAAAAGCCTTCTTTATACATGGCTTTCACCTCCTAGCTGCAATCCTTTCATATGTAGATTTATTCTATCTTCCACAATGAGTCCATCTTTTAAGACCACATTGCGACCTGCATATTCAGCAATGTCTGGCTCATGAGTAACCAAAATGATGGTCCGTCCTTCTTGATATAATTCTGTGAAGATATGCATCACATCTAAACTCGCTTTTGAATCAAGGTTACCAGTAGGCTCATCGGCCATGATGATAGCTGGGTCATTGGCCAAGGCCCTGGCAATGGCTACCCGTTGTCGTTGCCCTCCGGATAGTTCTGCTGGCATATGATCCAACCGAGTACCGAGCCCCAACTCTGTCAATAATTGACTCGCCCTAGCTGTGCGCTCTGCTTTGGATACGCCTGCATAGACCATAGGTAATGCTACATTATCTAAAGCTGTTAGCTTCGGCAATAAATTAAAACTTTGGAACACGAACCCAATTCGTTTATTCCGAACATAGGCTAATTCATCGTCACCAAGGTGAGCTACTTCTTCCCCATCTAATCGATAGGAACCACTGGTAGGTCTATCCAAACATCCTAAGATATTCATAAACGTAGATTTACCAGAACCAGACGGTCCCATGATAGAAGTAAACTCCCCTTCATAAATGGACAAATCAATACCATGTAAGACAGGTACCGTCAACTTTCCATTCACATAGGTTTTCGTAATCCCCTCCAAGGTGATAACCGCTTTTTTAGAAGTTTCCATTAGAATGGCCCTCTCTGTTGTTGTTTTTTCGCCGCATTGACATCACCACTGATAATGATTTCATCGCCTTCTTCTACACCAGATATAATTTCAATCGTAGAATCCCCTGTCATTCCTGTTTTTACACTAGTTCTAACAGGTTTTCCATCTTTGATGACATATACAAATTCTCCTACTTTGTCAGAACGTACTGCTGCCAATGGTACTACCAACACATTTTGTCGTTCTTCCCCATGAATCGTAGCACGTGCTGTCATAGATGGGAAGAAATGACTTACATCGCTTGCTGGAATTGCTACACGCACTGTATAGTACACCACGGACGAGCTAGTCGTTCCCATACTACCTTTTGTGCCTAAAGAAATACTTTTAACAGTACCTGTAAAAGTCTGACCTGGATGTGCATCTACTGTAAAATCTACTTTGGCACCTTCTTTTACATTCCCAATATCTGTTTCGTCAACTGTTAGATAGATTTCCAAGTCAGATAAATCCGCAATGGTGGCAATGATCATTTGTGTAGAAATACCTGTAGCAATGGTTTGACCTGCTTTTAAAGGCTCTCCAATAATCGTCCCATCCATAGGTGCTGTAATCGTACTATCTGTTAAATTAGCTGCCACCTGGTCATAACTTGCTTTCGCTTTTTCATAAGCAGCTAAGGCATTGTCATAAGTTTGCTGCGAAATGGCACCTTGCGATACTAGCGTACGATAGCGATCCAAATCTGTAGCTGTTTGATTCAATGTAGCTCTTGCATTATCTACGGAAGCCTGTAGTTGACGAGAATCAATGGTAGCAATCACTTGACCTGCAGTTACATGCTGATTGGCTTTCACCAACACAGATTCTAATTTACCAGGAATATTCGTAGATACATCTACATAACGAACAGGATTAATTGTTCCCGTTGCACTAATAGTAGATGAAATACTACCTTTTCCTACTTTACCCGTTGTATAAGTAGGTGCCTCTTTTATTTGCGCACTACTGTACCATTGCCATCCACCAATAGCTACTACCAAAATAGCTACGATGGCAATCCATAATTTTTTATTTTTCCACATGAAATATCTCCTTTCGTTCATTGATTGTATATAAAATACCACCAACATAGTGTTCCCTTACTCTAATAATCGTAAGCTTGAACATGGCGTATAGACTTTCATCTCCATAAACTGGCTTACATCTGCTGATATAAGTTCTTAATATAAATAGGCTTTAAAAAATAGTATAAAGTGCAATATACCAAGGATAAAAAGAAAAGAAAACTAAGGTTAGTTTTCTTTATCTTATACAATACGATGATGAAACTACTATGAAATTATTGTCCTAATACACGTATTAGTTGGTATAAAGACGTATCTAACGGATACTCACACGTTACAGCTTCCTCATAGGCTATGGCATCAATATGATTACAATGAACGCCTATCAGATGATGGGTATGCCCCTCTAATAAAGCACGTACTCCTGCCTCTCCTAAACGAGCAGCCATTAGTGCATCATAGGCAGACGGTGAGCCACCACGTTGTAAATACCCTAATACAGTAACAGAAGGTGCATAGGATGTATGCTCTTTAATATATTGGGCCACTTCAAAGGCGCTGTACGCGCCTTCTGCCACGATGATAATACTATTCTTTTTACCATTACGAGTCGTATTTTCTAATGATTCTTTTACCTCTTCTAATGTCATTGGCACCTCTGGTGTCAGTACCACCTCAGCACCACATGCAACGCCAGCGTACACAGCAATATGACCTGCATGTCGTCCCATTACTTCTACAATGGCTACACGGTCATGAGCCGTAGAGGTATCACGAATTTTGCTCACTCCATCAATGATGGTATTAAGCGCTGTATCAAAACCGATTGTATAATCGGTACCATTCATATCTTTATCAATAGTACCTGGAATTGTCACCGTAGGTAGCCCTAACTCAGACAACACTTTGGCACCACACATGGACCCATCACCACCAACAACAACGAGCCCGTCAATACCATGACGCCGTAAATTATCATAACCTCTCTGTTGATGCTCAGGTTCTTTAAACTCAAGACAACGGGAAGATTTTAGAATCGTTCCTCCCTTGTTCACAATATTCCCTACACTGCGTCGAGTCAAAGGAATAAAGTCTTCTTCTAAAACGCCCAAAAAGCCTCGTTGTATTCCTACTACATCGAGGCCTTCATATATTGCACTTCTTGTAATGGAACGAATGACTGCATTCATTCCTGGTGCATCTCCACCACTTGTCAAAATAGCTATACGTTTCATATTATTCACCTTGGTGTACTTTTCGCCGCTTAAAATATATGCCCTTAGACTTTATAGATCCGTCAATACTTGTCACCAGTTCATCGGTATGGCTGTATGTGGTATCTAACACATGGTCACATTTCCGATACAATGGTTTCCACCTACGCATCATCCATGCTACATACCCAGATACATCATCATAATTCATAGTTGGTCGTTTACCAATCCAACGATTCACACGATTGACAATCCGATAGTGTGAGGCACGTATGCCCACAATAAAGGAATACTTTTGCATATATCGTAGTGTACGCATATCCACTGGGAAATTTCCACCTACGGAAATCACCGCTTCATGATACATGGCCACCTTTTTAATCACTTCAAATTCTGCACGACGAAATGCCTTTTCACCAATTGTCTTAAAAATATCAGCAATAGGCATATTATATCGTTTCTCTAAGATTCGATCCGTGTCAACAAATTGCCAGCCTTTGGCATCCGCTAAATTTCGACCTAAGTGACTTTTTCCGCTCCCCATCGAACCAATGAGGATAATGTTTCTCTTGATAGTCGTTTTCATGTTGTATAATATCTCATTCTTCCATCTAGTAGTAAATTTTAATTTTATTTTACTATACTCGACTTACTTTGACAAACCATTAAGGCTATTTTTTAGTATTTTCATGAATCTTACATTGTAATGTAGTCACACCTTGTGCGTGAGTTATTTTTTCCATCCTAAAACGCAAGGTAGGGTGTACCTTTTGCATCCCCACCAACCACTGCACCATATCTATGGTAGACCCCTGCACTACCACATCTAGGACTTCCTCTTCTTTGTGCGTGCTGACCACCACTAAAGGCGTATCTCCTACAGAGGACAACACCAAATGATACAAACCTTCTAGATCTAACATGTTGTCATCTAGTTGTTTGACAAATTGATAACTTTCACTGTTTAAAAATGTTGTTTCCGCCTCCTGTGAAAGTATTTCTTCATCAATCTCTGCGGAAATACGCGCTCTTTCTCCTTGAAAGTACACAGTCATGCCGATGCCCAAAACTACTACACAACTGTATACACTAGTGACTAGGAGCAGACTTCTTTTGGGAGTGGGCAGGGCTTTCCACAGTGCCTGTAATACGACTACGGTATAGTGTAGTTCCGGATTCTTTTTCCACCACTTCATCATAGTGACGGTGACCTCCTAATCGACCTAACACCGAACTAAACTGATGTAATTCATTTTCATTAGTCCCTCTAGCTTCCACATACCATTGATTCGTGGTAGACCACTCGACCAATTGGATATGATAGGTGTTCGATGCATCTAATAAGTATATACATTCCTTCAACGTTCCCTGCGATGATAGTTCATCTTTTTTATTTTCATGAACTATAGCTTCATACACACTATGAGCCTCTTTAGCATCAATATGGTGTGATGTTACCTCTGTTTGTTTTTCTATTATATCTTGATACTGTATATACGCTTTTGTACCTATCGTCACAGAACCTACTAAAAGAACAATCATTAGAGCCAAGAGGATCCACCATGCTTTTTGATACCGAATATACCAACACATCCACTGTATATCTGGTCCTATAAAATTAACATTCTCTTCATTTTCCATCGACAAGTAACCTAATCGCTAAACCCCATGCCATTTCATGATTTATATTCTGCGGATTGTAACCTTCTCCTTTATCCACTATATGGAGAGGTACCTGATCGATAGTTCCATAGGTTTCTAGGATAGGCTCAAACTCTTTAGTTCTCGTTTCATCAAAACCAACTACAAAAGCTCCCTTTGGATAGGGCACGTTAAATTGTTTGCTATCTTCATAGACTTTCTTACAAGCAGTCAATACTTCGTTTACATCTAATGACACCAAGACATGGGCGGTACAGAATTTATAATTCCACAAGGATACTCGTACCTTATCTTCTTCTGGAGTAATACAAAGCATAGACGATTCTTGACCACGGCTAAACGCAAGCGGTGCTGGCCAATAGTCAATAACACGAAGATCGCCCCCTCCTTGGTGAATTCCTCGCGCCACCTGTTTAACTTGTTTTCGTTCTAAGGCTACGATAAGAATGAACATCAACTCCTCCGTCGTACCTGGTCTAGAGGCAAAATCGATAGCATTAGGAAACTTTTCATTCTGAAAAATTCGTTTTCCCTCACGTTGGGCAAATAAGTATTGATCTATTTTATGCATCATCGGTGTCTCCATGTACACAGATTGTAATGGCGATGTAAAAACACACCCAATGGATATGCCTGTTTCTCCATAATAGTCAAAAAACTCTTTCATATCCGTTCCCATATCACTATGTCTTTTTTGAACGATTATATCTTCTAGCACATTGGTACCTTCAATTTTATAGGCTTTCACCCCCACAATTTCATCCTGTCCAATGGCAATTGCCATCACTGAGTTTGTTTTCATAGTTACCTCCTTATTCTTGTACCCCTTCTATGCATATAGTATCTAGCACATCATCCTTATACATAGTTCTAAAGTATACATCTTGCTTCACATTTGTTTCTGTGCCTGCATCTATACATATGAGCCGTAAACAATACCGTTGCGGATCTCGCTCTTTATATATAATGGCTTCAATTCGTTCCGTATCCGTTTCTTCCAGTACATACTTTGGTGAACCACTACCAGTTATTTCCTTTTGATGCTCTAAAAAGAAGTCTTTGCTTGTGCCCAAGACGATACCTCTCTCTATGCCATATTGACAACGAACAAAACGATATTCATCCATCATACTTTGATAGGTAATCTGCATCGTATGTTGCCAAGCAACCCAAGTACCAATGGTCATGATCGCTATCAGCAAAATCATGTACGATACAAAACCATTTTTCTTTCTCCCTTTCCAGTGGAACATACTAGCTAACCTCTCATGCATTCCTCAATATAACCGTTCTACAATATCTATTTCTAACTACAACTGCTTTCCTCGCCCATTTTTCTTTTGCGCTTTCCAGCACAACATAATAGTTAACCTCGCATACATTACCTAATATAAGTGCTCTACGAGCATCTATTTTTAACTAACTGTTTTTTTGCATATATTTTTACGGCTTCTGACTTAATTCACACCCCTATAGATAGATTATGCATAGTAACATGTATGCTCAGTATTTCTGCTCATATGCGTATTTCTATCTATTATGACAAAGTACCACCTTACTTTGCTGTATGGTGTAATCTCTGAAGATAGGTGGCATACGGCAAAATACCTGTCTGTACATGATATCGGTTCTGTCCACCTTCCATAAGTTGAATGTGATCTCGTCTCCAGTAAGGTCGTACCTCTGAGTACCAATGTAAGTCAACGAGACCATCTGATCGTTCCTGAAAAAATGTAGAACCTTCTGGAAATACATGTATTTTCCCTATCTTAGGACTGATCTCACTTTCCGTAATATCCTGTAATTGTCCATCAGATAGGATAGTCACGAACGCATCTTGATAGACCCGTATCCGCCAATTTGAAGGAGATACTAACCAGGAGCCATCTTCACTGACTCGTGGTTTTTTCTCACTATACCGAAGACGATTCATAATCTGTATGCGACTAAACCTAGCATCTAACAGTAATTCATGACGGTGATGCAACATATGTAGCCACTTCACACTATGTGATGTGATAAGGAAAAAACCTGTTATAATAGTCACTAACAATAGGCTTCCTATTAATGCCTCCACCAGTAGAAAACCTGCAATTCTCTGCTTATCTTTTGTTATCGCTCTATAGCACATCATATATTTCCTTTATTTGACTCCCACTATGTTGTATATTTCACACACGATTATGTAACTCATTGACTAGGTTCCAACAAATAGGTAGTGAACCGATGTATTTCCGCTCCATGCCGATAAGCGATTACCGTCAATACATGTATTCCATCTCGATGTTCTTCCACTATCCTCTGAAAGCTTGTAGTCCCTACACTTGGAGGTTCATCAGACTCAGAATTAGTTCCATTTGCCCAGTTTGATTTTCCCTCTTCCATATACAAAATCATAGCTTGCAAGGTTTTATCCTCTTCCATCAGTTTCCCATATTGCTGGATGCTACTCATCATGAGTACAAATAAAGTAGAGCATAATAGACTCATCACAAACAATGAAGCTAATACATCCATGTAGAGAAATCCCTCTTGTTGTGCTTTCAATATTTTGATTCCTCCCAACGTATACGCCCAGATTGTCGAGCAAATATAAAGGTGCGTTTATAGCGAATCACAGAATCCACTAAGGTAACGGTAAACACTTTCCCTACCCCCTTATGACCTGCAAAGCGCAACACCTGAGATGTACCCGTAAATTCAATATGCATAGAGGGAGGTAACTCTCGATAGACCATAGCACTGGACTCATTAATATATCCATATCTAGTTCCATCTAATACTATACGATTACCACCACTAATACGCTGTAAATTCCCATACAAGGTAGCTATTTGCATACGCTTGATATGGGCAAATAAAATACGTCCTTCCCGATCAAATTGGTGGTACTTTCGTTGCGCTCCATTATGTAATAACAACACCATACCGATAATAAGAGAACAAATCGTCATATACAGCAAGATTTCCACTAACAACGAGCCACCTTCTGAGTTCCTAGGTACTTTCATCATAACCACCTCTCAAAAGGATAGATGAAGAGTAGCATCGTTGCCATACTGAAAGAAGGACCAAAGGGAATATAGGCATGATTCGGAGATGTAACACGACACACACAACTGTACAAGATGCCAATGAGAGAGGAAAGGCCGCATAATGCCAAGCATTCCACCGATGTGAGCCAACAACTAATGGCCATCAACCATTTGATGTCACCTAGTCCCACACCACCATGACTAAACCACCGCAATGACCACCACAATCCGCCCATACAGAGGGCATTGACTACTATCATTAGTACATCACCATTACCTATCCACTGGTAAACAAATCCACATATACAAATTAGAATCGCTCCCTCATCGGGAAGAATGTAATATAGCTTATCGATGGTTGATCCCCAAAAGAGCGTTACCTCCAGCATATAAAGAAGTCCCAGTTCATAGATATTGGTAATGTATCCAATTTGATAGGCATAGCAAAGCCCTACTGTCCCTATGATATGAGCAAAGATGGACATAAGGCACCACATACTATGTGTTTTCATGTAGGTCCAAGAAACAATGAGATAGAGGCTTGCAACTCCTGTGACACCAGCAATACCTCCTAGCACATACTCCATATTTCCCTCTTCCTTCTACTAATTACTTGTCCGCATCAGGTGCTGTGACAGCAATATGTTTACCTTTACCACCTTCATTTTGTACACTAGTAATTGTGTACTCTCCCCCTTTAGGAGTTTTCACATGTTCTGTCAAATACCCTTCTTTGTATAATGTATCTACAGTCGGTACTGTATCGGTAGATTGTTCCATCATATACAGCTGTGCTGCGTTGGAAATGGTTGTCACATCTGATTTAATTTTCGCTTCCTTCGCCTTGTTTGAGGCATTTAAAAACTGTGGCATTGCCAAGGATGCTAAAATAGCAATGACAGCCACAACCACCATCAATTCTACTAATGTAAATCCATCTTGTTGCTTCCGTTGCCGTAAGGACAAACGTTGTCGAAATGCTTCCATACTTCCTCCTATTGAATAGCTGAAATTGAATTAAACATCGGTAACATTACTGCTACCACAAGTAAGGCGATCATACCGCCCATAATACTGAGCATAATAGGTTCTAATAATTGTTCTCCTCGTTTTACGGTCCGTTCCAATATGCCTTTATAATACACATGTCCTTGGCCTAACATACTTTCTAGGTCCCCCGTTTCTTCTCCAATACGAAGCAAATCCCATACAAAAGAAGTTCCTAATTGCACCTCTTCTAATGAATCCGTAAATCCATGCCCTTGAGAGATACGTATTTTCACCTCTCTTTGCAAGGTGCTTGCCCAACGGTTGCCCCACAACGATTCCGTCATGCCCAATAGCTGTAACAAGGGTATACCACTTTGTAAAAGTAGCTTCCAAATCTGACACATCCGTACCATCGTATACGCCATAAGCCATTCTCTTCGTGCCATATATAGCCAAACCTTACGATGCACACTGAACTTCACAGAGTCTCGTTGGTACGATTTCCACAAAACAATCCCCAATACTAGTAAAGCAACCAAGAGATACACTCCTTTTTGTTGTAACCATGTACCTCCTGCAAAAAGGGCTGCTGTAATCGGTGGCAATTCGATTTGCATGCTCTCAAAGACAGATTTAAATTGCGGTAAAATAAAACCCACTGCAACACCTACAAATACTATCATAAGTACCACCAAAAATGATGGGTATGTAATGGCTGATACTAATTGTTGGCGCAATCGGTGCTCCTCTTCGTACATGCTTTGAATCATCCCTAAGGACTCCACTAAAGTCCCTGATGCTTCACCCGCTTCCAGTATAGTTGTAACAATGACAGGGCAATGGTACTTAGCTAAACTTTTTGACAATGCCATACCACGTCCTACATCTTCATGAATATCTTCATAGGGGATAGTAGATCCTTTCGTATTGGTCATCATATCTAAGGCTTTTCGTAACGATATACCTGCACCCAACAACATATGCAATCGATAGGCAAAGTGAATCATATGAGCTGTTTTCCATTGTTTCTTTTTTTCCTTCCCCACAACACATTCCAAGTGAATCGGCGTTATGGATTGATAGGCTAGCTTTGCCTGCACTTCTTCTTCTGAATCACCCCATACTTTGCCTGACACTATTTTTTTGTCCGTCGAAAATCCTTCATAGGTATACCAACTCATAGATGTTCTCCACTAATTTACCTGTAATACAGACTCTAATACTGGCGATGAACCATAGATAGCCCGCAACTCAGCGACTGCCATTTCCAATGTTTTCATCGGTCTTTGCGTTTCTTGTAAAGATACAATTTGCGGTTCCTTTCGTTGTCGTATCAAATTTGCCACTGCTGGGGTATTAATCAAAATGTCTCGTACGGGGATAAATCTATCTTCTATGACAACCAATCGTTGGCAAATGACGGCGCGCAATATCTGTGAAAGCTGCGTCCGCACTTCCTCTTGTTGGTGTGCTGGAAACATGGAAATCATCCGATTAATGGACATAGTAGCACGTTGCGTATGTAAAGTAGCAAATACGAGATGCCCCGTTTCCGCCGCATGTAATGCTGCTTCCAAGGTTTCCCTATCCCGTACCTCACCGATTAAAATCACATCTGGATCTTCTCGCAACGCATCTCGGATACCGTCCGCCATATGATGAAAGTGTGTATGCAATTCCCGTTGATGTATCAAGGACAGTTGATGGTCTAAGACATATTCAATGGGATCTTCTAACGTAATAATATGACGGCGCATACTTTCATTAATATGCATTAAACAAGACGTAAGGGTATACGATTTTCCTGAACCAGTGGCACCAGCTATGATGACTAGCCCCTCTTTGAAAGAAGAAATACGGCGCAATAAATTGCCCTCTTCCGATGTATCGAGGCCCGTTTTAGGTGGATACAAAATACGCAAGGTACCGCCCCAACCAGAACGCCAACGGAATAGATGTACCCGAATACGTAAGCCTTCAAAGGTCATGGCTCCATCATAGGACATCATAGTATCCGATATGGTAGGTACTTGGTCGGTTAGGAACGTTATCATATCTTCATCAGATAATTGGTATTCCGTAGGCACCACGTCCATACCTGAGCGCCAAAAGACTGTCCCACTTTGTACATGAATGTCTGTAGCTCCGTGCTCTATAGCTTCATGCAATACCTGTGACCAAATCATAGTACTACCCCCACTCGACGAACTTCCTCTTCCGTAGTCAACCCTTGCTCGATGGCTTGACGTGCGGAGTTTTCCAAAGAACAAAGCAAGTATGAATTTAACTCTTCCCAATGACAATCATGACTAGGAATGGCTAGTAACTCATACAATCCACATCGACCACGATACGCTCCATCTACTAGAGTTCGCACCAAGCGTTGCGAAATAACACCTGTCAAAGTAGCACGCACGAGATAGTCTTCTACCCCCATATCCACCAATCGTTCCACCACGCCTATGGCATGGTTCGTATGAATCGTGGATAGCACACGGTGCCCCGTTAACGCCGCCTGTACCGCTAGTTGCGCCGTTTCTTGGTCACGAATTTCACCGACCACGATGGTATCTGGGTCATGTCGTAAAATCGCACGTAATCCCTTACTGAAAGTCATACCAATCTGTGGCTGTACACCAATTTGAACGGCTTTTTCTACGATACGTTCCACTGGATGCTCCAATGTAATGATTTGTTCCTCTTCTCCATTGAGTTCTTGCAATAATGCATACAAGGTAGAACTTTTACCAGACCCTGTGGGCCCACACACAAGCAGTAACCCATGTGGGCGTGCCAATAACCTGCGCACCTCTGCACTGATATCCACGGGCATTCCCAGCTCTTCTAAGGATTTTATCTGCTCATCATGCCAAAAGAGACGACATACAAGACTTTCACCATACACGGACGGCAAGGAAGACATGCGTATCGTTCCTGAGTGATTTTCATGAGTCCACATATAACGCCCATCTTGAGGCAATCTTTTCTCACTAATATCTAAAGACCCTAACACTTTCAAACGATTCATGACTTGCTCACCTTCTGGCATGGGAATCCGAGCTATCTCTTGCAGACGACCATCCAAGCGGAATCGTACTTGCACCTCTTTTTCTGATGTATCAAAATGCATATCACTGGCTCCACTTTCATAGGCACGCTGAAAGAAATGATCCAGTTCAATCTCCACATGGTACATCATTTCACCTCCTTTACTTGCGTACTTAGGATTTCTCTATGTATCCGCTAAAATCCTTGAAAACACTCCTACCAGTCAACCTTGACTGGTAGTGCTATTTTAGGCGATATGAATCAAATACTCTTGTCATTGACAATTGGTTTAGTCTAAGTTAGTATGTATATATAGAAAAAGTAACCATACTTTTGCGAGAGCCCTATTGAGAGATATGGCTCTTATCTTTTATGGGAATACTACATATTAAACTTTCGAGAATATTGAGCGTAAACTATCAATGATAAAACAAAAAGGGCTGTAACAAAATGTAAATCTACATTTCGTTACAGCCCTTGTGTATTGGCATATTTAGCTAATCTCCTTATCTCAAGATAAGTTCCTAGCGTTTTTTCTGTTTTTTATTAGCATCTCCTTGTTGAAGTAATACTTTTTTCACTTCATCGTGGATGAATTTAGAGTATTCTTTCACACCCGTATCATTCGGATGAATGCCATCATCTCCGAGCCAATCTCGATGTTTCGATGCTAAACTAGCCCAGTCGATGATATGCACATTCGGATGTTCTTTGGCAAGCTTAGTTAAGTACTCATTATTGGCTTCAATCCACTGGATGCCTGGCGCATAATTGTTGATCCAGAAAATCTGACGATTTGATCCTAAATATTCCACCAATGCTTTTGTTTCATCTTCATAATAACCTGTAATAGGTCCATTGGTACCAAGACCAATGAGGACCGCATTGCCTAATTGTTGGTTTGCATCCATTTGTTTTGCAATCCCTAAGCCTGCCCCTACATAGCGTGATACTTTGGCATCAATTTGAATGCCTGCAAAGTCTTGTCGCAATGCGTGAGCAGAACCAAGCATGACGGAATCACCAATAGCTGCCATATGCACCATATCTTGTGGATCACTGACAGTAGAAAGATCGATGACCTTCGCATTCTCTGCAGCTTGAGATTCTGCATTCTTCGCCAATCGTGTTTGTAACTCTGTCACATCTTGTTGCTTCTCTGCTGGTGATGTTGCGAAAGCATACACGCCTAGGACAATGCAAACCGCCCCAACAACAGATACCACTTTCACATAGTAAGAACGGATTACGTCCACAATGGCACGGAAACTATCTTGACGAACACACCAATTCGTAACCACTTCGGACCATAGTGTAAGGCCGATGATAACCGCTACTAAGACTAAGTAGTAGGCAATAGGCGATGCAAAGTACTCCATGAAGCCCATATGTTCAAAGAGGTAAATCATGGGATATTGCCATAAAAACAATCCATAACTATGTTTACCAAACCACGCAAGAAGTGGCATATCTACTATCTTTCCAAGTGGTGTATTAGGACGTTCTACTAACCACACCATGAACCCAAATAAGCAGGTAAAGGCTACCATGCCATAAGTGTAAAGAGAAGGACTTTGCCCATCTACATAGATGTACCCTAACACAGTTGCAATGACTCCTGCCAATAGGAATACACTGCTGAGGATATTTCCTTTCATAGTGCCCAACGGATATAGTTTTTGTTCACTACGGTGCAATCCCAAAAAGGCGCCCAATAGCAAGGCAAATAATCGTGTGTCTGTACCGTAATAGAAACGAGATACGTCCATGCCCTCTGTATATAGTAATGGCATAATGACTGAGGAGCCTAACGCCAATGCTAGCATCCATACAAGGCCAACGGTATAACTCCACTGTTTTTTCAGTGCTGTATAGGTCCAATATAAGAGGGGCCAGATGACAATGTACTGAATTTCTACGCCCATAAACCACATATGGGTGAATGGCGATGTATTCACTAAACGGGTGAAATAATCTGCATTTTGTGCGATTTGCCACCAGTTATTATAGCCTAGCAAAATGGAAATTACTTCTGGGCGTATGCCCGCTAACTTGTCAGGTAACAGCAAATGCCACAGTCCTAGCACCACTGCCACCATCAACACTAAAGGAATGAGAATCCGCTCTGCCCTACGTTGAAAGAATTTTGAAACGCTGTAATTCCCCAACTTCCATTGTTGATTCGTGGTGAAAGCTAATAAATATCCCGACAATAAAAAGAAAAGGGAAACCCCCATGAACCCGCCACTGGCTGCATGGGGAAATAAATGAAACATCGTGACGCCTAGAATGGCTAATCCTTTTAGCCCGTCAAGGCCTTTCACAAACTGACCTGGTTTGACTCCTATAATACGTTTTTTCTGTCTTGAACCGAGCCCTTGATGCGGTTCTTCTAACTCTGGTGGCATACTGTGTCTTCCCTTCTACGTGAATAATATACAATGCATTTTTCGATACGTAATATACATTATAACATAGAGAAAGAGCACTGCGTAGAGTGAAATTGATGAAATTATCCCTTTAATGTTAATTTGTAAATCCGAGATGCATCTACATTCGGATTCTTTCTCATTTCATCATGAGTAGCTACTACACATTCGATAGTAGTAGGGTCTATTTTACGGATGAAAACGTAGCCGTCGTCTATACCTGCATGATCTTCTTCTATAAACAAATTTTCGTAAGAGGCGTCGCTTATAGGCATAGTTCCCAAATGAGCACGAGCCTCTTTTGTATAGTAAATATCCATTTCATCACTATGACAACGTCTAAATTCAGCCCATGTACCATAGGTAACATTTTCACCAATTAAACATTCAAAATTATCTTTTCTACTTTTAATCCCTAATAAGTATGGGAACGGAATCTCACCACTTGCATCTGCCTCATAAGGAATAATATGTACATCACCTGCACCGTCTCGACTACGAATGAGCCCAAAAGCAACACCTGTTTTACCAGTGCGCATTGTTTCAAAATTTTGCATAACTGTCTCCTTTTATCTGAAAGCTCTTATTGTTCTTTATAAAGCATGGTATCAAGAATTTCCCGTTGCTCATCTGTGATTTCTACACCCGAAGCAGTAATAGATTTCACTAGTGCCTCTACATTGAAAGAAACGCCTAATGGTGGATATAAACGAAAAATGTCAGATACATCTTTTTGTAAATATCGAGACATATCTTCTAGTTCTTGTAGGAGACGTATAATTAATTGCTCTTGTAACAATCGAGCTTTACAGGAGTTACCTGCTAGCAGGATATGTAAAGGCCATGTCCATTCACTTTCATTTGCTTTAAAAGCTCGTTTAAAGGTACCCATAAAGTTATCTATACCATCTTTTATATGCTCTGTAATGACACCTTGTAACATAGGTACATTCACCTTAATGGATACAGGTTTCTTTTCTTCGCTAGTATTGTATAAATCTATGACTACATTACTACTACCAAAATCATTACGTAAATCGCCTTTTTCTTCCCAAATTGGACGCAAGAAACTAGCTAATAGTTTTAGATTTAAAAAAGAAACTTGATCTCCATCATTCATATCCTTAACAAGCATTTGGCTACCATCAAATCGTTTACATTTATCATTAGGGATGACAATAGTAATTTTGTTGTCCCTCATGACTTGTTGGTTTTCTTTAAACACTTCATAGGCTAAGATATTGATGATATTTTCACCACCTAATAATGGGTCACCACCATTATTAAATTGCTTAATTTCATAAAAATAATCATTACTATCTGGAATATATTCACTGCCAAAGTCAAAATCTGTGGTACCACCACCAAAGTCAAAGACCCCATAGGTATGTGCTTCAACTTTTTCCTTCTCATCTGGTTCAACACCATAAGCTTTTAACGCACTCAATGCATAGGCAGCAGGTTCACTAGCGCCAGCTTTTACTTTAAAACGTTTCATTGTATTCTCATGGTTTAGAACACGTTCTGGTAAGGACTTACGAAGACCTCGTTCAAAGCTTTCAAGGATACGATTACGAATATCTAAGGCATAATTTACAGGGAATGATAAATAGTATTTTAGACATATACCACGTTGCATATTGTTGATATATAAACCAAGATAGTACGCATATATTTCAATAGGATCGAAATCACCGTCTTTCAATGTAGTATATGGTTTTAATTCTATTTTTCTACCTGTACTATCTTGCAACAATTGACGACGACCTACTGCATTGGCCCATTGTTTTAATTCATTAAATACAGAATAATATACGTCAGTGCTGATATTCTTTTGATAGATTTTTTCTGCTGCATGATGGGACACAGTCATATCTTCCCAGCGTGTGGGTGGTCTACCTTCTTTACTGCGATAATCTTCCATAAATTGTTTGTAGTCAATAATATGTAAAGCCGTTGGGTTTTCATAGTCTTCCATACGTGGTTCTACCCACTGATCTGAGGCACCAATACGTAATAGTGATGATTTACCATCATGATAGACCACTACGGTACTTTTTGTACCAAAGTCGATAGCACAAGTGGCTTTTGTATTCACATCTGCCAGAGGATCTCGAGCTACTAAAGTTTGATCCTTAGGTACAGGAATTAATACATCATCCGCTTCCATTTGACGTTGTAACATTTCATATACATCCCAGTGCCCTTTATTTAAATCTCGTAGCACATCTAATTCATAGGGTTGAATATTAGCACGAGTAGTTTCTACTTCTAATAAAGATTGAATGAGCTTTTCGTAAAAGAACTCCGCTGTATTTCCAGCCATGTTTAAATTTTCTACAACATGCTCATAAGAACTTATTTTATTAATTTTTTTAGAAAATTCAACCTCTATAATTTCCTTTACTAATACTCTTACAATGCTGTTAAATTCAGCATTAACAGCAGATTCATTTAATGCTACTATCTCTTTTAATCGTTCTTCACCCAATTTCCCTGCTTTATACATTTTTTTTAGTCTTGAATTTATGATCTAAGTGCAACTAAAAAAGATTCATAGCTTTCTGATAAAATAGTGTTTGCAAAGACATCTAAA
>NZ_RQVE01000002.1 GCF_003992315.1 Veillonella sp. 3891 | reverse complement strand
AGAAGGTTTACGTTTCGCGATCCGCGAAGGTGGCCATACAGTAGGCGCTGGTGTTGTTACAGCTATCGAAGCATAATTGAATCATAGATTCTAACTACGAAAAGCGACCGTAAGGTCGCTTTTTTGTTGCCATAGGCACAGTATATGTGCTTGTTATATAGTATAATTAAAGTATATGAATTGATAATATTTATCACGTGTAATTTGAAAATATCATATATAATAATAGTAGTCATATACATGTAAATTATATCTAGCCTACTAGGTATAGAGTTACAAGGAGGTTTTCATGAGTACAATCACAACAATGCCTGTTTCTATGGAAGGTTGGCAAGAAGAGCAACAATCTTGGAATCAAACGTCTAAGTTCTTCGTCAATATGCACAAGCGCGAGGATCGTGTGGCGCAAGTGGTGGATTTTGTAGCACGCTTACAAGAGTTAGGCATCCATCCAGTAGAAGGAGAAACTGCACTTGATGTAGGTTGCGGCACTGGTGACTATGCCATGGGACTCGCTCGTAATGGGGTGAAAGTAACTGGCGTTGATCTGTCCACAGGCATGCTAGAAGGTGGTAAGGCAATTAGCGAAAGTGAAGGGCTTTCACTAGATTTATGGTTAGGACCATGGTCCGAAGAGGCACGGCAAACCTTAGGATGGGATAAGCAATTCGATTTGGTATACAGCATTTTCTGCCCTATTATGTCGGACACAGCGAACTTATATGCCTTGCATCGAGCTAGCCGTAAATATTGCTTGTGTATCATGTTCGCCGATCGAAAGGATGAATACTTAGATGCTATCTATAGTGAGAGATATGGTGTGTGTGGTACACCGTGGGAATCGATGTTGCAAGATTGTTTAGGTACAGCCAACAAAATTGGAAAAGATGTAAACATTACTTACAAAACGGTGGAAGAAGTAGAAACTTTAACCGTCGATGAGGCAGTGGACTATTTCTGCTTGCGTGTGCATCGCAAAGTGGGTGGTGATTTAGAAGTTATCAAACAAGAAATTCGTGAATTTTTAGCGGAGAAAGCTGTAGATGGCAAATTAGAAAACCACACAACGGATACTATTGCGTGGATTTCTTGGCGTGTCTAATTTTCTGCACTTGTAAGATACAGAATTTGCAGGGATACAATAGCATATGCATAATCTATAGGGATATACGTACTTTACCAGCATAAACATAGTGTTCAAGAATGCTAGCTCGATCGTTATAGATAGAATACATAATCGTATAGTATCTATATAACAATAAAAGACTGTAAACACATGGGAATATAGCCCTGAGTTTACAGTCTTTTTGTGTTGTCAGTTACGATGAACTGTAGTCATAAAAATGATATTGGACATATGCCAATCTATTATATAGTAATGTTCTTAAGAATCCTGAGATAGAGCTTCGCTACGTTCTACGAACTTACGCAAACTACCATATCCTTCTTCCTCAAGTTTTTCTAAAGGGATAAAGCGCAATGCAGCGCCGTTGATACAATAGCGGAGGCCGCCCATAGATTGGGGCCCATCTTCAAAGACATGTCCTAAATGAGCATCGCCAATGCGACTGCGCACTTCGATGCGACGATGTCCTAAACTATCATCTTGATAGTAACGAATCACATCGCTGTTGATAGGCTGCGCAAAGCTAGGCCAACCGCAACCGGAGTCAAACTTTTGAGCAGAGATAAAAAGAGGCTCTCCAGAGGTAACATCTACATAGATACCGGGACGAAACTCATCTGTATATCCATGAGAGAAAGGTCGTTCTGTAGCACTCTGTTGTGTTACAGAATAGGCTAAGTCGCTGAGTTCTTCTCGTAAAACAGAGTCAGATTTTCGTTCGTAGTCGCTTTCATCAACCAAAGGTTCATAAGCTTTGGACACATTAATGTGACAATAGCCGTTTGGATTTTTGTCTAAATAATCTTGGTGATAGGTTTCAGCTGGATAAAAGGAGGCTAGCGGTAAGACTTCGATGGCAAAAGGCTCTTTGTAGTGGCTGTTAGCACGTCCCAAAGTAGCTTCGATGATGGCTTTGTCATCAGGAGTTTCATAATATACACCGCTGCGATATTGTACACCCACATCGTTACCTTGTTTATTGATGCTGAAAGGATCGATGATGCGCAAGAAATACTGTAGAATTTTAGGGAGGGAGATCACGGATGTATCATAGGTGACTTTTACAGTTTCTACGTGACCACTGCCACGGCATACGTCCTCATAACTTGGATTTGGCTGAGTGCCATTGCTGTAACCTACCTCAGTATCTACAACACCTGGAATGCGTTGAAAGTAGCTTTCAACACCCCAGAAACAACCGCCGCCTAGGTAAATAATTTTGTTCATACTATCACTCCTTTTTGTTGTCTATATTAGTGACGATGCATATGATGTATTATTTTTATATTACTAGAGAAATAATGTGATGCTATTGATTAGATAGCATCAGTATATACTTGATTTTAATTATAGCATGCGTTTGTATAAAAGCGTGTATAAAATAATGTTATTACAGGTATAAGATATATGGTGCAATGATGAACAGAGTAATAACATTCCTTATAAGATTGTTTATAAAGGTGAAAGCCACCTAACTCGTATGGGGCCGAGTAGGTGGCTTGTTTGTGATAACTATAGGTGTGTATGGGAAGCCACCGTTATCACATATGTAAGTAGTTTGAAAGGCTGGAACATATGAGGTTTCATAGTTCCTGTCGAGTATCACATCGACAAATATAGTATATCAAATGAGTAGGAATAAGTAAAATAATAATAAAGTCTTAAATCTTATAGGGTGTGGCTATATCATATAAGTGCTATTTATGAATGGATATAAAAATATGATATGCAATTATAGAATGTGTAATTGCAGCATGGATGGCTGTAATATGTATTGGTGTTACTGAAATCTTTGATGAGTAAATTTATTTGGTTGACATCATCTCTCTTTGTGAATGTATCTAAGTGTAAGGACTTGGCACTAAGAAAGGAGAAGAATATGGCAGCAAGTACAGTAGTGAAAAAAGAATTACATTTAGTCTTTATGGACACATCTAAGGAAGAAGTAAGTATTGTAGTAGGATTCCCCAAAGAAGGGGTAACTAAATCTGAAATCGATACAGTAGGACAACTTATGGTAGAAAAAGATGTACTTCGTGGTCGTAAAGATCAACGCTTAACTAGCTTTCAACATGGTACATTAGTGACTACAGAATCTACAGTGGTAGAATAAGGAGGGGTAGAATATGACAACAACAATGGTGACTAAATTACAATTACAATTTAAAAAGGGCGAAGGCGCGCACAATGTAAAGGTAGCTAATTTTGCCTATGTGAACGAAGCAGCATCTGATGAAGATATCAAAGCCGTAGGTGACGCATTAGGTAAGTTATATGCATACCCATTGGTGGGTGTTGTCCGCAATAATGCAATCGCGTTGGCGGCGTAGTATGGACAAGATTGAAAAAGCGATAAAATTAATTAGAATTGCCTTCTGGGTATATAAGTGGTTGAAACGATAAGGTAGGATAGACCTTTAGACAGTAGTGAACCACATACGACAGAGGTATATGTAAAGCAATAGTATATTTGAATTAGTGCCAAGGATTACCGTAGCCATCTTGCTAATACATAGCAGGGTGGCTATTGTTATGCTCTATCTAGAAAGAATACCTAGAAAACATGGTGTTGATGATGACAAAGCTATATCATAAAAATGTAAAAACCTGAATCTCGAAAGTAGAGATTCAGGTTTTTTGTGATAAGTCCTTAGTCCTTAGTTAAATTAATCTTTAGATCGTTCTAACTCTTGTTGTACCAAAGCGATAGCTTTTTTATACTTTTTGTGCATTGCTTGTCGACTTATTCCATATACGTTAGCCATATCACTAATGGATTTACCTTGAAATAAAATCTGCTCTAATAGGGCGGCATGCACGGTATCAATCCGTGAAAGTGCCCCTTTCAACGCTACAATTTGTAAGTGCGCAAGGGCCTCCTGCTCTGTATCATCTTTGGCAGGGATGTGGATGATTGGATTCGAGTCATCCTCTTCATGAAGTAAAGATTCATGATTCCATTGATGAACACTTTTACGGAAGAGATTCATTTCCGTATAATGGATGCGAGATTTTACAAACCCTGCAAAGGGGACTTTCCCGTTCAGATCGTACGTTTGGATAGCGGTTAAGAAACTCTCCCATAATGTAGCTTCTAAATCGTTTTCCATGCTACGAAGTTGACGTACATGGGAATAGCGTGTGATCAGTGGTACATAGCGTTGACACAAAATGACAGAAGCAGATGCATGACCTGCTTGGGCTAAGGCGACTAGCTCTTCATCGGTATAATAGTCTTCCCCCCAATCAGGGCATGAATCTTGAAGCCCTTGCGAAATATAAGACTTTTTCATAGTAATCTCCTTTTTGAAAGGACTTATCATTGTTGTACTTCCTGAATTTATTATCTGTCTGTCTGTTAGTTTTGGTAAACACCTCCTTGTTCTTACGAATTTGAATTAAGAAATTAAATTCTGTTACAAGCGCTTATGCTATTAATTAAAATTATAAATCAAAAAGTGAGAAATGTCATCAATAAAATGGTCAAAATTGCTCATATATGCCAAATTAGCATATGGAATTTAAAATTTATAATCAATATGCTTGTTGTTTCTAATACTTATAAAAGAATCAAAAAGTGGCTATAACTAAAAGATACTCACTTGTTACGCTATGCAGCCTGTGGCGGTGTTAACTGAATATGATAAAGGGAAGCCCATGGCATACTCCTTCTCAAACGGTATTTCATAATGTTTGTTCAGGAGCACGCCATGGGCTTCTTGCTTTTGTTTGATTTAGTCAGTAAGAACCGCCATAAAGGCTGCTACGCCTAACTGCATTTCTTAGGGATAATTATATCCAATTATATTTTTTAAAGTGGTTGGTAATTATTATCAACGATATGTGTGATTTGTGCTATAATAAAATTAAAGAGTTATCAACGTGAGTTGGGCTCATCTCTTCCTAATGAGGGAGGGGGTGGTTTCTATGAAATTTTTGAAAAAGTTACTTGTATTAGTAAAATTTTTAAAATTAATTATAGATTTGTATCGTTTCTTTAATTAGAAATGAAAAAGCCTAACGTAAAAGATAAGTGTTACCAGCACTTATACACGTTAGGCCTTTCATCTTTTGATATTCTGAGATGAGCCTAACGCCGTTCGCACGTTGATGGCTCTTCTTTTTATGTCTGTATTATAGCATACTTTTAGAGAAAACACTACTTATTAGCCTATGCAGCCTGTGGCGATTTAACTAAATATGATAAAGGGAAGCCCATGGCATACTCCTTCTCAAACGGCATTTCACAATGTTTGTTCAGGAGCACGCCATGGGCTTCTTGTATTTGTGTAATTTAGCTAGTAAGACCTGCCACAAAGGCTGCTACGCCTAACTGCGTTCCTAAGGGATGGGATGGGGGACATCGTACTCTTCTGGGGGATATATCATTGTGACTCTAGTGAAGGTGATAAAGGGTTAGTATCCGCAGAGGGATATTTGCAAATTTAAGGACTTACTATTTTGTTATAGGTAATGACTATATATAATAATATGTATCCTGTATAAGGATAAATGTGCGCATATTGTTGACATCTGATGGACATCCTAGTATACTTAATTCATCGTTAATCGATAGGTTTTACTGGAAAGAGAGGTGAATGGATTGCCGATACGAGTGGTGAAAGGATTACCGGCGATAGGGAAACTTTCAGAAGAGAATATATTCGTCATGGATTCGGAGCGAGCAGAGTCGCAAGATATTCGACCACTCCATATTGTGGTTGTGAACTTGATGCCGCGGAAAGAAACGACGGAAATTCAACTGCTCCGTGCTTTGAGCAATACACCGTTACAAACGAAGGTCACCTTTCTGTACACGGCGTCCTATACAGCGAGTCATACGAGCCAAGAATATTTGGAAACCTTTTATAGGACTTTCGAGGAAATCAAAGATCAATACTTTGATGGCTTGATTATCACAGGTGCTCCGGTAGAACAAATGCCATTTGAGGAAGTGAATTACTGGGATGAGCTTTCAGAGATTATGGAATGGAGCAAAACCCATGTATGTTCGACACTCTACATTTGTTGGGGAGCCCAAGCAGGGATTTACAAGCACTTTGGTATTCACAAAGAAGATTTGCCTACTAAGTTATTTGGTGTATACGAACAAGAAGTGCAGAACACGAAACCCATGCTGATGCGTGGCCTAGATGAACTCTTCTATATGCCTCATTCACGGCATACGACGGTGAGTGAAAGCGAAATCAACGCTCACCCTCAACTAGAAGTGCTAGCCCGCGCGGATAAGACAGGTGTTGGTATCGTTAGATCCTATGATAATAAACATGTATTTATCTTTGGACATCCAGAATATGATCGAGATACCTTATACCAAGAGTATGATCGGGACAGAAAATTAGGCTTAGAGATTGAGATTCCAGAAAATTATTTTCCTGGAGATGATCCAACCAAGACTCCGATGATACGATGGCGTTCGGCATCGACCATACTTTATACGAACTGGTTAAACTATTATGTGTACCAAGAAACACCATATGAAGTCAGTGAATTGCAATCGAGAGAGATTGAAGAACCATATATACAAGACTGGGTGATTTAATCCTGGTTAATAGATAGTAAAGATTTAAGAATAGTGAGGAAAGTAACATGAGCAATTACAAATTTGAAACATTACAATTACACGCAGGTCATACAGTGGACGCAACAGGTTCTCGTGCAGTGCCAATTTATCAAACAACTTCTTATGTATTTAAAGATGCAGAACAAGCAGCAGGTCGTTTTGCTTTAACTGATGCGGGCCCTATCTACACTCGTTTAGGCAACCCTACACAAGACGTGTTGGAAGGCCGTGTAGCGGCTTTAGAAGGCGGTGCTGGTGCGATCGCTGTAGCATCTGGTTCCGCAGCGATTACATACACCATCCAAAACGTAGCCTCTGCTGGCGATAACATTGTAGCAGCTTCCACATTGTACGGTGGTACATACAACTTATTCAGCGCAACATTGCCACGTTTCGGCATTACTACAAAATTTGTAAATCCAGATAACTTAGATGAGTTCAAAGCAGCGATCGACGACAATACAAAAGCTGTGTATGTGGAATCTGTTGGTAACCCAGGGGCTAACCTTGTGGACTTAGAAGCGATTGCTGAAATCGCTCACGCACACGGTATCATCGTGATTGTAGATAACACATTTGGTACTCCATACTTGTTCCGTCCATTCGAACATGGTGCAGACGTTGTTGTTCACTCCGCTACTAAATATTTAGGCGGTCATGGCACAACTATCGCTGGTGTCATCGTGGAAAGTGGCAAGTTCGACTACAAAGCAAGCGGTCGCTACCCAGGATTTGTAGAAGGCGACGTACATTATAATGGTTTAGTATACGGCGATCTTCCAATTCCTTTCACTGTGAAAGTACGTGCTCAATTATTGCGTGACACTGGTGCATCCATTACTCCACTAGCAGCATGGTTGATTATCCAAGGCATTGAAACATTGTCCTTGCGTGTAGAGCGCCATGTAGAAAACACTCGTAAAGTAGTAGATTTCTTGGTAAACCATCCAAAAATTGCGTATGTAAACTACCCTGAATTACCAAGCAGCCCATACAAAGCATTGGCTGATAAATACTTCCCGAATGGCGTTGGTGCTGTCTTCACGTTCGGTGTTAAAGGTGGTAAAGAAGAAGGTATCAAATTCGTTGATGCTCTTGAAATCTTCTCTAACCTTGCAAACGTGGCGGATGCTAAATCCTTGGTAATTCACCCAGCAAGTACAACACATGCTCAATTGAGCCCTGAGGAACAATTGACAGCAGGTGTAAAACCAGAACAATTACGTGTGTCCATCGGTATCGAAAATGTAGATGATATCATTGCTGACTTAGCGCAAGCATTGGATAAACTGTAAGATACAACCACTGTATAATTTTATATAAGGGAATCCACAGTAGTGGGTTCTCTTTTTGTTGTGCAAATAGGGATGGACATTTTCTAAGAACGTTATCGTTACAAGATGGGGTATAGGATAACATAATCTAAGAGTATCATAAGATATATGACTAAATTAATAGGGGGAAAGCTGATTAAAGACATCAATGTTCCTATATGTTAGGATTTTATCATATATGATTTTATACTATATTCGGCGGTGATACTCGCCTCTAAGTATATGTTTATAGTGATTGTGGGAGCATTGTCAGAACTGGTGCTGATATGTATGAATGTTGGTTTGGGGATACACAAAATCATACACAAATGGTGTGATGTAGTGCTTAGACGCTTATAATAAGCCATTTTATGGTATACTAGATATATATTTGTATTAAACACGAAGTGATACGGCAAAAACTATTAGAGGTGTATATAGATATATGCTGACTTTAAAAGTGTATAGAAATCAGCATAGGATATAAAGGGCTACGAAGAAAGGAAATCAACGAATGAAAAGCAAACTAGTTAAAAATACGTGGTGGAAATCTGTGGTATGTGGCATGGCGATGGTTACTTTCACAGGGGTTGTAGGTATGGCGTATGCTATAGAGGGAACACCGGTGAGGACTTCCACAAGGGAGTTAGGTAGTGTACAAACAGTAGATCCTCAAGGAATAGATGGGAAACACTTCGTATTACAAAAGGAGAATGCTACACCAGAGAAGAGGGGGCTCTATGTTAGCCACCGACCGGCTCATTTTCGGGTGTCTATGTTTGGCACTGTGAAAGATATTCATTGGATTGATAAGGTTGTTCCTACAGATAGCGGACATATAGAGGGATTTTTGCTAGATTTTGACGAACATACGACTATGATGATCACGAGACGAGATAATACACCAACGCAGGGTGTTTCTCAGGAGCGATGGAATACGACATGGTATGACCAACCAATCCAGGGGATGACGGATGAGGAGTATATGGCAATTTGGCGACGTGAAGATCCGCATTTATCTGAAAAATATACACAGCTTGAAGGTGGCTTGTTGTGGAGAGAAGAGATGACGGCTGCTCGTTGGGACCGGTCTGTACAAATGACATCGGAAGGACCGAAAGTGCGTTTTACAGTGGATATGATTTTAAAAGAAGACCCTACGCATCGGTATGTGATTACTTTCACTTATGATGATATCCAAAAGTATAGTATAGAATCATTGAAACACTTGGTGGATATTCTGGAGTATTTGCCAGATGAAAGTGAGGCAGATGCTCAGCAAAATGAAAAGCAACAGACTCAAGAGGAGAGTGCCACTTTACAAGCAGACGAAGGGTATGACCTACCATCTGTTCTAATGCCAAATATGTCTATGGAAACGAAGGATGTAACAGACCTTGAAGACCTATATCACCAGGAGTTAAACCAAGGTAAGCCATCGGTACGCAAAGAACAGGGATTAAGAATTACCGATACAGGGGTTACATCTCAATCCACGTGGGATGATACGAGCAAAACGAAGGCGACCATCCAACGGTCTGGTCGAATAGGACTAGAGAAAGAATGAGTTAGCGCAAATATTTTGTGGAAGCTGGTATAGATTAAGGGAGAACATTACTATGAAGAGAATTAGAGGGGGAAATCACACAACAAGGGGAAAGACATTTTGGAAAGCCTTAGCCTGTGGTATAGCGATTGCAACTTTCACAGGTACCGTAAGTCTAGCAAATGATATACAGGTACAGCCTATAGTTACAGTCATAGACCAGGGAAGAATGAAAAAAGGAATACCACTTTATATAGGAGACCACTATTCAAAAAATAGCCTGTTAGAAAACAATAAAGAAGCAGAAAATATACCACACCATACGTATATCATTAGTCGTGAAGGGAATTTCCGCTTTGCGATTCCTTGGGCGATACAAACTATGGTATGGATTGATACGACGGAACTTAAAGGTAAGGGACATACAGTAGGAGTTCTGTTGCATTTAGACAAAGATGTAAATATGACGGTAACTCGTGTAGATAATGTAGCACCGAAAGGGGTATCCCTGGAACAGTGGAATACTACATGGTATGACATACCCATTCAAGGGATGACGGATGCGGACTATATGGAAGTTTTGCGTCGAAACAATCCTGAAGTTTTTAAAGAGTTCACGGTAGTAGAAGTGGGGGCATTATCTCGAGATGATATGACAATGGCTCGTTGGGAGCGATTTGAACAGCCTACACCGGATGGACCATATGTAACATTTACCTTGGATATGATTATGAAAGCTGATCCTACTCATCGATATTTGATAGAGCTTGAATATGATGACATTCATAGATACGATTTGCAGACATTGTTGCACTTATTAGATGAATTCGTGTATACAGGGGCTGCTGAAAGTGGAGACACATCCTCTTCTAATTGACTACATAACGTGTTATCAGGTATGTATGCTATAGGAAACAGACAATTACCAAAAGGATTTTTACCTAGTAAGCTATGTCAGTCTCGAATATAAGACACCTTGAAGGCCTATCAAAAGGGGGGAAGGCAAATATATGGTTCGTGCATCTTAGAAACTTGCATAGATTATAACATACTAAATATATAAGGTAAGCCCTTGATTTATGAATTTTGGCTATATATAATGTGAGTAGAGCAGTTCGGTCGTATACTTTTGGAAACGAGGTGTATAGATATGGGGACTCACTTAAAATCAATGGAAACTATGCCAGACTATGAAGAGTTTTGTATTTGTTTAGGCAGAAAGATTGCTTGGGTTAGACGTTGTCAGGGGCTTTCACAGAAAGAATTATCTAAACTATGTGGCATTAGTCCTAGCTATTTGGCGAAAATTGAAGGGGCCAAAGGTTCGTTAGGTACATCGGTGCAGATACTGTATTTAATTGCTAAGACTTTGCAGGTGGATGTAGCCACCTTGGTATGTCATGATGAAATCGATTACCAACGGGTACGGATGTATAAGATCAAGCAACGGGTCATGGGATACGAATCGAATCAGTTACATTGATAGATTACGTATAATTGGAATTATATTATTTTAAATGATAATATAATTGTTCTCAAAATAAAATTGAGAAGAATTAACTGAGAATATAGGAGACATACTTATTCTTTGTATACATAATGAAATATAAATGATAAATTCTATCAAATAGCATAATATATGGGTTTATTGATATAAAAAATGCAACATTACTTGTAAAAATTCGATACAAAAAGTATATAGAAATATTTGACAAGACTAAAAAAACGTGCAATAATGAGAATGTAAAAAAGGTAAGTACCTTAGTAAATGATAATCATAAAGTTAGCGAATTTCTATTTTTTATGGAGGTGTCTCATGCGCGTTATTGGTGATGCATGCATTAAATGTGGTTCTTGTGCTTCTGTTTGTCCAGTAGGAGCAATTGCTGAAGGCGAAGTTAAATACGAAATCAATGAAACTTGCATTGATTGCGGTTCTTGCGAATCTGTTTGCCCAGTAGCAACAATCACAGCTGAATAATTTAAGCTAATAACAAACCCCGTAAACATATGTGTTTACGGGGTTTTCTCGTTTTTCATTTACTCTATTACTTGTTTTGCTTGTGTATAATTCTGTCAAAATCAGAGAGTACTTTCTGTGTACGATTAAATTCTTTATACTCAGTAACTGCTTTCTTATCAGCTTGTAGTTTTGAAATATGCCCTTTATTAGTGAGCACTTCGTATTCGTTGAAAGATAGGAATTTATCTACGCTTTCAGCAAAGGCTTTCATGGTGAAAGTATGTTTTCGTTCGATGATGCTTTCGATATAGTCAAAAAAGGAGGATACAGTTCGTTCTAGTTTACGTATTTCGTCGGCGGTTAAATAATTTTTTGCGATGGTTACATCGGATTTATGAATGCGCCCATGAGGGGAGCTTTTCCAAGTTTGTAATCCCATGTGTGGTTTATCTCTATCAACGGCATTATAAATAATTTCAGCTGCAGTTTTGCCTGTGATAGCATAATGGAATTTGTTTTGCACCATAGCGTAAAATTGGCGGGTGAAAGGATCCTGTATATCGTAATCAATGGAGCATTCTGCGAATATATCTGTAATTTGTTGATAGATTTGACGTTCGCTGGCTCGAATGGATTGGACTCTGCGTAAGAGTTCTTTAAAATAGTTTTGACCGAAGGGAGTTCCGTTCTTTAACATTTCGTCATTGAGGGCAAAACCTTTTACAATATATTCGCGTAATACCTTGGTAGCCCAAATACGAAATTGTGTAGCCTCTTTTGAGTTTACACGGTAGCCAACCGCGATGATGGCGTCCAGATTGTAGAAGTTAGTACTATAGATTTTACCATCTCTGGCAGTTATTTCCATTTTGGAAATAACTGAATCTTCAGATAGTTCTTGTTCAGCGAAAATATTTTTTAAATGTTTGTTAATGGCTGGCACTTGGACGCAAAACAACGTCGCCATATCTTTTTGTGTCATCCAAAATGTTTCGTCTTTAAATAGAACATTGGTAGAAATATTTTCTTCTCCTGATTGGTAGATAATTACATCACCATGTAAAGCAGAGTCGATAGGAATCATGTTAGGCCTCCTTAGTGTCATGTACTGCTTTTTCTCTTACTTATATTACATCTTATCAAAGGGGCAAAGTCAAGAAAAAATAGGATAACATCTATAACAATCGTAGAGCATATTAAGAGATATTTGGGTTTAACTGGATATTAGAACTAAAAACGAAATTTACCTAATAATTACCCAAAATTATCTTTGCCTATACAAACGCTTTAGTTGCAAGTCTATCAAATTTGTGGGATAATAGAACAAATAAAAAATCGTTGTTGGTCTACTGGCACGACGATAACATATTGTTATAAAGATGCGGTTCGAATCCGCATACAGCATTTTTTAGCGCTCTATTTAATAGAGTATTTTTTTGATAAAAATAACTATATAAATTTTTAAAACGTATAATGAATAAACATTCATGCGTTGAACGCATACAATACCTCAATAAAAAGGAGATACGATGGAACGCATTTTTAAACTACAAAATTTGAATTGTGCCAATTGCGCTAGCGTGATTGAAACAAAATTAAATCAACTAGAATCTGTGTCAGCAGCAACTTTCACGCTTGGCACTCAGCAATTGCGCATTACCTCTAGTATAGAAGATACAAACATGTTACGAGATCAAATCCAAGCGGTGTGCGATGCTACGGAAGATGGCGTAGTAGTGGTACCATTTGTGCGTGCACCTAAAAAAGCACAACAAGTAGATGATGACCATGAGCATAATTCTAGTTTAGTGGGGATTATTATAGGCGCTATCGTGATAGTGGTAGCAGAGTTTACAAATTGGGTGCCAGAGCAATACCTGACTCCATTATTAATTGTAACCTTTGTTGTACTAGGATGGCGCATTGTATGGGCAGCAATTAAAAATTTCATGAAAGGTAAATTATTCGATGAAAACTTCTTGATGTCTGTTGCTACTATTGGTGCGTTAATCATCGGTGAATATGTAGAGGCTGTTTGGGTTATGTTGTTCTTCCAAATGGGTATTTATTTTGAGGAACGTGCTACAGAACGCAGTCGTAATGCGGTTATGGATGCAGTGGATCTTCGTCCAGAAGAAGTGCGTTTAATCGTTTGTGATGGTAGCGTGCAGGTGGTGAATCCAGAAGATGTACAAGTAGGGTCTCATATCGAAATTCGTCCTGGTGATCGTATTCCATTGGATGGACGTATAGTAGAAGGTACTACGCGTATCGATACAGCAGCGGTAACTGGTGAACCAGTTCCAGTGAGCGCTACCGTAGGTACGGAAGTCATGTCTGGTTGTATCAATGTGGATGGGCGCATTGTCTTAGAAGTAACGCATGAATTAAAAGATTCCATGGTTATGCGCATTCTTGATGCTGTGGAACATGCAGCGGCATCGAAACCAAAGATTGATCGTTTCATTACTCGTTTCTCTCGTGTATATACGCCAATCGTAGTGGCATTGGCGATTATCGTTGCCGTAGTACCTCCTCTATTCACAGGAGAATGGCAATATTGGATTTATACAGCTTTAACATTCTTAGTAGTATCTTGCCCATGTGCTCTTGTATTGTCTGTGCCTTTGGCATTCTTCTCTGGTATTGGTGCTGGTTCTAAACAAGGTATCTTGTTCAAAGGTGGCAAGGCGATCGAGGCTATGAGCCGTGTGAAAGCCATTGCCTTCGATAAAACAGGCACTATCACAACAGGCACTTTCAACGTACAAACAGTAGAAGTAACTGGTACTTATACAGAAAACGAAGTGTTGCAATATGCAGCAGCTCTAGAAGCTGGTTCTACACACCCGATTGCTATGTCCGTTGTAGAAGAAGTACAACGTAGAGGAGTAGAGTTTACTACGGCTAAAGATGTAAAAGAAATCTCTGGTCATGGTATGGTAGGCATTGTAGAAGGCCATACCGTATTGGTTGGTAATGGCCGTTTATTAGAAACAGAACATGTAACGGTACCAACCATTGAACATGTATATGGTAGTGAAGTATTCGTAGCTATTGATGGTCAATATGTAGGTCGTATCGTCATTGCCGATGCTGTGAAAGAGGATTCTAAAGAGGCCATCCGTCGTATGAATGGAAAAGGATATCATACAGTGATGCTCACAGGTGATGTGGCATCCAGTGCGAACCATATTGCTCAAGAAGTAGGTATCCAAGGTGTGCGTGCCGAGTTATTACCACAAGATAAATTAGAAGTAGTTCAATCTCTTCGCAGCGAACATGGTTCTGTCATGTTCGTAGGTGATGGTATCAATGACGCGCCTGTGTTAACTGGTGCTGATGTAGGTGGTGCTATGGGGAGTGGTGCAGATTCTGCCATCGAAGCAGCAGACGTAGTATACATAAACTCCAACCTAGATTCCGTATGGCGTTCCTTAAATATTGCAGAACGTACCTTGTCCATTGCATGGCAAAATATTTTCTTCGCTATTGCTGTAAAAATTATCGTTATGGTGGCTGGTGTATTTGGCTTTGCAAATATGTGGGTGGCAGTTTTTGCGGATACAGGGGTATCCATTCTTTGCATCTTTAACTCTGTCCGTATTTTCTACAGTAAATAATATAGGTTCTCCTGCTAGCATGTACGCCCAACTATGTAGCAAGAGGCATTGTGATATCTTACCCCCCTTTTTTGTAGTTATACAAGGTATATACACTACATAACAACTATAAAGCGAAGAGGACTTGGTCATTAGGCTAAGTCCTCTTTGTCGTGTAGGGACATAGTCTACCAACTCATTTTGTCCTATAACCCTGAAAGCCAGCAGAACATAGGGATTGCTGGCTTTTGTGTATAGATCTACTTGTGTTGCTTTAGAAGTAATTTATCTTTTTGTGTTATCTAAAATGTTTCGTCTTTAAATAGGACGTTGGTGGAAATAGTTTCTTCTCCTGACTGGTAGAGTTGCCTATACAAACGCTTTAGTTGCAAGTATATCAAATTTATGGGACAATAAAATAAATAAAAAATCGCTGTTGGTCTACTGGCACGACGATAACATATTGTTATAAAGATGCGGTTCGAATCCGCATACAGCACTTTTTAGCACTCTATTGAATAGGGTGCTTTTTTATAAAATTAACTGTATAAATTCTTTAGACATATTAAAAGAAATGGCAGAAATGATAGACTTTCAATTTACAGAGATAGAAAAAGAATTGCTAATATAACTCCTCTAAAAGTTCTCTAACAGTATATGCACAACATAATTAAAAAAATATAAATGAACAAATAATCATATATTGACAAAATAGAAAACTGTAGATATAATAAACATATGAATGAACGCTCAAGCATTAAAAGGAGTGTTAAAGGGATATTAAAATAAGTAGTAAAGTTAGATAGTATAATTCATAAGGAGATATGATGGAACGCATTTTTACATTACAAAATTTGAACTGTGCAAATTGCGCTAGTGTTATTGAAGACAAATTAAATCAATTAGAATCTGTGTCTGCAGCGACTTTCACAATTGGTACAAAACAATTGCGTATTACCTCTGCTGAGGAAAATAACGAGGTATTACAAAATCAAATTCAAGAGGTTTGTGATGCCACAGAAGATGGTATTGTGGTAGTACCATTTGTGCGAGCGGCGAAAAAAGCAAAGCAAGATGACCACGATCATGAACACAATGCAAGTTTCCCAGCTATTATTGTTGGTTTACTAGTGGTGATATTGACAGAGTTCACGAATCTTGTGCCAGAGCAATATATGATTCCTTTATTACTTGCTACCTTTGCTGTATTAGGATGGCGTATTGTATGGACGGCTGTTAAAAATGGCATGAAAGGTAAGTTCTTTGATGAAAACTTCTTGATGTCCATTGCGACTATTGGTGCTTTAATCATCGGTGACTATGCAGAGGCTGTAGGCGTTATGTTGTTCTTCCAAGTAGGTATTTATTTTGAAGAGCGTGCCACTGAGCGCAGCCGTAATGCGGTGATGGATGCAGTGGATCTTCGTCCTGAGGAAGTACGTTTAGTGCTATGTGATGGCTCTGTAGAAGTGGTGAATCCAGAGGATGTACAAGTAGGATCTCGCATTGAAATTCGCCCTGGTGACCGCATTCCATTGGATGGTCGCGTAATAGAAGGAACCACACGTATCGACACAGCAGCAGTGACAGGGGAACCTGTACCTGTAAGTGCTACGGTAGGTACGGAAGTGATGTCTGGTTGTATCAATGTGGATGGACGTATTGTCTTAGAAGTTACACATGAATTAAAAGATTCCATGGTTATGCGCATTTTAGATGCTGTGGAAAATGCAGCGGCATCGAAACCAAAAATCGACCGATTCATTACTCGTTTCTCTCGTGTATATACACCGATCGTAGTAGCGTTGGCTATTATCGTTGCCCTAGTACCACCTTTATTCACAGGGGAATGGCAATATTGGATTTATACAGCCTTAACATTCTTAGTAGTATCTTGCCCATGTGCCTTAGTATTATCTGTGCCATTGGCATTCTTCTCCGGTATCGGTGCTGGTTCTCGACAAGGTATTTTGTTCAAAGGCGGTAAAGCAATCGAGGCTATGAGCCGTGTGAAAGCTATTGCTTTCGACAAAACTGGTACTATCACAACAGGTACTTTCGACGTACAAACAGTAGAAGTAGCTGGTGGCTACACAGAAAATGAAGTGTTGCAATATGCAGCAGCCTTAGAAGCTGTTTCTACACATCCTATTGCCATGTCTATCGTAGAAGAAGTGGAACGTAGAGGAGTAGAATTTACTACATCCAAGGATGTAAAAGAAATTTCCGGTCACGGCATGGTAGGTACCGTAGAGGGCCATACTGTATTAGTCGGCAATGGCCGTTTGTTGGCGAAAGAAAATGTGGCAACTCCATTGATTGATTATGTGTATGGTAGTGAAGTGTTTGTAGCCATTGACGGTCAATATGCAGGTCGTATCCTCATCGCCGACGCTTTGAAAGATGATTCCAAGGAAGCCATCCGTCGTATGAATGGCAAAGGATATCAAACAGTGATGCTTACAGGTGATGTGGCAGCGAGTGCGAATTATATTGCTCAACAAGTAGGTATTCAAGGAGTGCGTGCTGAGTTATTACCACAAGATAAACTAGAAGTGGTACAGTCTCTACGTAACGACCATGGTTCTGTTATGTTCGTAGGTGATGGTATCAACGATGCTCCTGTATTGACAGGTGCTGATGTAGGTGGTGCCATGGGTAGTGGTGCAGATTCTGCTATTGAAGCGGCAGACGTAGTGTACATGAACTCTAACCTAGATTCCGTATGGCGCTCCCTGAGCATTGCCGATCGTACATTGTCCATTGCTTGGCAAAATATTTTCTTCGCTATTGCTGTGAAAATTATCGTCATGGTAGCTGGTGTATTTGGTTTTGCCAACATGTGGGTAGCGATCTTTGCAGATACAGGTGTATCCATTCTTTGTATCTTGAACTCCATCCGTATTTTCTACAGTAAATAGTATAAACCCTCCTGCTAGGATGTACGCCCTACTATGCAGCAGGAGGCATGTGATATCTTCCCTCCTTGTAGGTATACAAGGCATATATCACTACATAACAACTATATGCAAAGAGGACTTAGTCATAAGGCTAGGTCCTCTTTGTTGTACATGGATAGTTATAAACTTTCATAAGAAATCATAAAAAAATTGACGAATTGGCGTTGATTGATTAAGATAAAGGATAAGGTTATTAAGACGTTAAGGAGGTGTCACATGTTAACGGTACACAAACACGTAGAGGGGGAATTATTTACAGATTCCACTGTACAAGATGCTACAAAAGGTTCATGGATAAATTTGGTGAACCCAGACCCCGATGAGTTGGCTATCGTCAATATGATGACACAGATTCCAACGGATGTATTGAAAGCTGCTTTGGATACGGAAGAACGGTCTCACGTGGAAATTGAAGATGAGTATATCTTCGTCGTTATTAACATTCCGGTATTGCGTGGATCTGATGTATATGATGCGGTACCGTTGGGTATCTTCGTCACCGAAGATTTCTTTATTACCATCTGTTTAGAAGAAGCAGAAGTGCTCTATCCGTTCTTGAGTAATCAAATGCCAACCTTCTATACTTTTAAAAAGACAAGATTTCTGTTCCAAATCATGTATCGCACAGCGGTACTATATTTGCGATACTTACAACAAATCGACCGCCGTACGGATGACATTGAAAAAACATTACGACATACGACACGGAATAAAGATTTGTTCCAATTGTTGGAATTACAAAAATCTATGACCTATTTTACCTCTGCACTGCGTGGTAATGGTACGGTAATGGAACGGATTTTACGTATTCGCCGCCATGATGATGTGCGCTATTTGTTGAAAATCTATGAAGAAGATGAGGATCTATTAGAAGATGTGATCATTGAGAACAAACAGGCTGTGGAAATGGTTGAAATGTATTCTAATATTTTGATGAATATGATGAATGCCTTTACATCTATTATTTCTAACAATTTAAACTTAGTTATGAAATTATTGGCAGCTATGACAATTATGCTAGCGGTACCAACGGCCATCTTTAGCTTGTGGGGTATCAATGTACCGGTGCCATTTGCTGATATGGAATATGGCTTTGAGTATGTGATTGGTATTGGCATAAGCTTTGCAGCGCTGGCAGGCTATTGGCTTTGGAAAAACGATTTCTTTTAATTGCATAGTAAAATGGAACACACCTAAAGGGGGGGGGCTCCCTGGGGTGTGTTTTCTTATGTCACGATTCAGGTTAATTATGAAAGTTTCTTATATCTATCTTTAAAAGTCATGAATATTATACAAAATGAATAAAATTACTATATAGATGTTTTTCAATTTGTGTAAAAACGATGATTTAAAATGATATAAATCACAGATAAATAGCTAGAAATGTACACTTTCAAACAAGCATGCATTCTATGTCTTGCAATATTCACATTAGTCATTTGACTTTTTTGATAAAAGAAATTAACATATTTATGTAATATCTATAATATAGTTGGGCGTAGATATTGATTATGAATGCCTTAAATAAGGGAAGAATATTTTGGGGAAGATATTGCTAAAAAGTTGTATAGGGTTATGGGCAAGATGGAGCAAGATTGTCTAAACTATAGCCCTTGCTAACTTAATGTAGATCCACCCAAAGGGTGGCTTTTCTTTTTTGGTATGTATTAATTACATCAATGTATGCTCACTAATGTTAAGGGAAGGATGTGGATGATTGAAAACTATACTAAGTAAGGTGTCACAATTGCTAGTTACCTTAATAGGGGTTACATTTCTGACGTTTTGCTTGACCTACATTGCTCCTGGGGATCCAGCCTTAATGGTGCTGGAGGCAGGGGACACCATTGTGTCACAGGAAATGATTGATGCTACACGAAAAGAAATGGGCTTAGATCGTCCATTCATGGAACAGTATGTGCGCTGGGTAGCAGGCGCTGTACAAGGTGATTTAGGAACTTCTTATTCAGGGAAAAAACCAGTGACCGACAAATTATTAGAAGGCTTGGGCGGTACAGCTTTATTAGCAGTGTCAGCATTCTTGTTGAATGTGTTGCTGTCGATTCCATTAGGGATTTATTCGGCGGTAAAAGCCAATAAGCTACCAGACTTTATTATTCGATTCTTCGCATTCATTAATGTGTCCATGCCAAGTTTCTGGTTAGGTATGCTGCTGCTATATATCTTCGGACTGAAATTGCACTGGGTACCGATTGCGACCTCTGTGATTAGCTTCAAAGCACTCATTTTACCGGCTATCACATTGTCACTAGTGATGGCTGCCAAGTTTACACGCCAAGTACGGACGGTGATCATCGAAGAATTGCACCAAGACTACGTGATGGGTGCCAGAGCTCGTGGCATGAGTGAATCTCAAATTTTATGGAAACATGTCTTACCAAATGCCTTATTACCTTTGATTACCATCATGGGTATGGGTATCGGTTGGCTCTTAGCAGGGGCTGCGGTTATCGAAATCGTATTCTCTTGGCCAGGGATGGGTAAAATGGCGGTCTATGCCATTGCTATGCGTGACTATCCACTCATCGAGGGCTTTGTATTGTGGGTAGCCCTCATCTATACAGCTATCAACTTCTTGGTAGACCTGTCCTACTCTATATTAGATCCACGATTGAAAGGGAGGGGATAAGATGAAAGAATTTATTCTGCAACACAAGCGCTTTTCTTTCTACTCCCTTTTAGTGGCTATCGTAGTAGGAATTGCTATATTTGCTCCCTATATCACACCGCATGATGCGTTCAATGCAGATATGTCAAAAGCTTTCTTAAAACCGTCTGCACAGCATTTAATGGGGACAGATAAATTGGGACGTGATACGTTTTCTCGTATTATTTACGGCACACAAACTTCCTTGTTCATGACCATCATCCTTGTTATCTTAACCGCTGTTGTTGGTACAGTAGTAGGGATTTTGTCTGGTTTCTTTGGAGGTAAAGTAGAGCTGGTATTGATGCGCTTTACAGATATTATGTTATCTTTCCCAGGGGTGGTATTGGCCATTGCCATTGCCGGTATCTTGGGTGGTAGTGCCATCAATGCGATCTTGGCTCTCGTTGTGGTGAGCTGGGCTAAGTATGCACGATTGATACGGTCTGCGGTGATTAAACTTCGCCATAATGACTTTATAGCGGCAGCCAGAGTGAATGGAACAAAACAAATGACCATTTTATGGCGCCACATTTTACCGAATGTATTGCCTTTGATTGTCATTACAGGGGCGATGGATATCGGTACTATGATGATGGAAATTGCGGGACTTTCCTTCTTGGGATTTGGTGCACAGCCGCCAACGCCAGAATGGGGCTTAATGCTCAATGAGAACCGTCAATATATTTTATCGTCTCCAGAATTGATGTTATATCCAGGGATGGCCATTTTCATTGTGGTTACCATCTTCAATTTATGGGGCGATTCACTACGGGATATTCTAGATCCACGTAGTACAGATTCACATTAATAGCGTAGTAAGTTTTGTAGAAAGGAACTTAAGATGAAACAAAGTTGGAAAAAATGGCTTCGTAATGCTACATTTGGTGTTATGGCAGTAGCGGCATTAGGCGTGATTGCAGGTTGTGGTAGCGACAATGCTGGCCCAGCTGACAAAAGTGTAGTAAAATTTGGTGTTACAAACTTCGCAGACACATTGGAGCCAACACAAAACTACTTCGGTTGGGTAGTTATGCGTTATGGTATTGGCGAAACATTAGCTAAATTCGACGAAAAAATGAACACACAACCTTGGTTGGCAGAAAGCTGGTCTGTATCTGCAGATAAATTGACTTGGACGTTCAAAATCAACGACAAAGCGAAATTCTCCAATGGCAATAAAGTGACCGCAGAAGCAGTAAAAGAATCCATTGAGCGTGCCTTCGAGAAAAATAAACGGGCCGCTACATTCTTCAAATACACAGATATCAAAGCAGATGGTCAAAATTTGATTATCACTACTGATAAACCATATCCAAACGTGCCTGGTTTCTTGGCTGACCCATTATTCATCATCGTAGATGTAGCTGCTGAAAAAGCTGGCCGTGACTTCGCTAAAGAAGGCCCTATCGGTACTGGCCCGTACAAAGTGAAATCTTTCACGAAAGAAAAAGCAGTTGTAGAAGCTAACGAAAACTACTGGGATGGAGAAGTTCCTTTCAAAACAGTAGAAATCCCATCTATCGATGACCCTACCACTCGTGCATTAGCATTACAAAACGGTGACGTAGACTTCGCTGTTAACATTGGCGCTGGCGACCTTGAGTCCATGCGTAATGACAGCAAATTCAAAGTAGATGAAATCGCATCTTTACGTACTGTATTAGCTCGTATTAACCAAAAAGGTGTATTAGGTGATGAAAAAGTTCGTGCTGCCTTCATTAGCGGTACTGACCGTGAATCCTACAACAAAGTATTGTTAAAAGGTACTTTCATTCCAGGTAAAGCACCAATTCCACCAAGCTTGGATTATGGTTTTGATGGCTTGAAAGACCCTAATGCGTATAATCCTGAGCGTTCCAAACAATTATTGGCGGAAGCAGGTTGGAAAGATACTGATGGAGATGGTTACGTAGATAAAGATGGCAAAAACTTAGAAGTACGTTTCGTAGTATATAATAGCCGTCAAGAGCTTCCTATCTATGCAGAAGCTGTACAATCCGACATGAAAAAAATCGGTATCAAAGTAAATATCGAGTCCGTTGACTATAACTTAATCGACAAAATGGGTATCGATGGCGACTATGACTTGTTGATCTCCAACATCGTAACAGCGAACACTGGTGATCCAGAAATCTTCTTAAAATGGTACTGGAAAACTAACTTAAACGGTGAAAACCCTCAAAATGGTTCTGGTTACAGCAACCCTAAATATGATGCCATCATGGATCAATTGGCAGTTGAATTCGACAAATCTAAACGTCAAAGCTTAATTATCGAAGCACAACAAATCTTATTGAATGATGGTGCTGCATTGTTCTTAGGTTACCCTAAAACAAATATCGTTAATAACACTTGGTTAACAAATGTAGTAATGTACCCAACAGACTACTACTGGTTGACTAAAGACGTAAAACCAGCAAAATAATCCTTTGCAGATGTCCGCAACAATCGGGAGGCACTTGGCCTCCCCTTGTTGCATGTAGCAGTAACTTTCAGTACCATACTCATAAAATAGTCAGAAAGGATCTATATGTTACTTAGTATTAAAAACTTAGCCGTTACCTACGGAAATAATCCAAGTCCTACGATTGCAGGGGTTAACTTAGACCTAGCAGAAGGGGAGATAGTTTCCATTGTAGGCGAATCTGGCAGTGGTAAGACGACGGTTATCCGTGCCCTATTAGGGGTATTGCCCAATACAGGTCGTGTGTCTGAAGGCAGTATCACCTTTGATGGTCAAGATTTATTATCCTTTTCCACAAAAGACTGGTTAGACTTACGGGGCAATCACATTGCTATGATTTTCCAAGATAGTGGCAATATGATGAACCCTATCCAAACTATCGGGAAGCAATTTGTAGAGTTTATTCAATTGCATAGCACCATGTCTAAACAAGAGGCAGAGGCAAAAGCTATCGAAATGTTGGCTCTTACCAATTTGCCACATCCTGAGGCCATCATGAAGGCCTATCCATTTGAACTCAGTGGCGGTATGCGCCAACGTGTAGGGATTGCCATGGCAATCACATTCTCTCCTAAATTATTATTGGGGGATGAACCTACATCGGCCCTAGATGTAACGACACAAGCGCAAATTGTAGAAGAATTATTGCGCATTAACCGTGAAAATAAAACGTCGATGATTATTGTAACTCATAATATTGGCGTAGCAGCTCATATGTCTGATAAAATCATGGTGATGAAACAAGGAGCTGTGGTGGAATATGGTCCAGCTGAGGAAATCATTCGCAACCCACAAGCGGAGTATACGAAGCAATTGCTCAATGCAGTGCCAGAAATTGGAGGAAAACGCTATGTCTGATATTATTATGCAAATTCAAGATATTGTGAAAGAATTTCCTCTCGCTGACGGTTCTACGTTGCGTGCATGTAATGGTATTTCCATCGATGTAGAGCGAGGCGAAACCTTAGCTATCGTAGGGGAGTCTGGCTGTGGTAAGTCCACCTTGGTAAAAACGATCATGAACATGCATGAACCTACCTCGGGGTCAGTGATGTTCCGTGGCAAGGATATTACGAAATTGAAAGGCGAAGAAAAACGACAGAATTATCGTCATATTCAAATGGTATTCCAAGATCCAACAGCGGCTTTCAATCCGAAGATGAAAGTGCGTGATATCATTTGTGAACCATTGCGTAATTTTGGGTTGATCAACAAAGCTGACGTGGATGCAAAAGCCCGTGAGCTGTTAAAAATGGTGGACCTACCAGAAGATTTTGCAGGTCGCTATCCAAACAATATGAGTGGCGGTCAACGTCAACGTGTAGCTATCGCCAGAGCCTTGGCATTGGAACCAGAAATCATCGTTTGCGATGAAGCTACTAGCGCTCTTGATGTATCTGTACAAGCTACCATCATTGAGCTATTAGTGCGTTTGCAAAAAGAGAAAGGCATTACCTACTTATTTATTTGCCATGATTTGGCATTGGTCCATTTATTCTGCCACAAAGTGGTGGTCATGTATAAAGGAGAAGTAGTGGAACGCCTCAGTGGAGAAGCCTTAGCAGAAGCACAGCATCCGTACACAAAACAATTATTGAGCGCTGTCTATAATTTAGATCACTAATCAGTTGGTGATGGCAATATTCAACAGCTGAATAGATTGTTTTGCAAAGTAGTACAAAATCTATGAATAATGGATATTTGTTACATATGAATATCTTTTGATATAATAATTATATCGAATGGTGTTAGAATAGAATGTTTCAAGGGGAGCACCGTAGGGGGCTCCCCTTTTTTGTGAGGGTACTATGGAAGAACGATTAACCTACAAAGATTATTTAAAAGTGACAATTCCATTTATGATTTCTACGGTGACCCAGCCTTTATTGGGGGCTGTGAATACTGCGATTATGGGACATATGGATAATGCTATGTACATCGCTGCCGTAGCACTAGGGGTTATCTTATTCAACAATATGTATTGGCTTTTTGGATTTTTGCGGGTAGCCACCACGGTGTTTTCTGCACAGGCTTTGGGGGAACAATCGAAGGAAAGTACATCACTCAGCTTCTTTCGACCTCTTATCATTGCCTTACTCGTTAGTGCAGGGTTTATCATTGGCTATCCTTGGATATTCGATTACTACGCCAGCTTTATGCATCCCGATCCAGAGGTTATTGCGTTGATGGCAGACTACACAGATATTTTAATCTGGGGAGCTCCTTTCGTATTGGTCAATTATGTTACCTTAGGCTGGCTCATGGGGCAGATGATGATTCGTGCTACGATGATTATGCAAATCTCCATGAACTTGCTTAACATTGCCTTGTCCTTTTTGTTTGTCTTTGGCTTTGGATTTGGTGTAAAAGGTGTCGCTTGGGCAGCATTAATTTCGCAAATCTATGCATCCTTAATAGGTTTAGGGGCTATGTACCTAGCTCGTGATCGCTTAGATCTAACGTCTCGTATGTGGAACACTTTGAAACAGGTGAAACCATTCCTATCCATTATGAAAGTTAACACAGACCTGATGCTTCGTACCTTTTGCTTGCTAACTATTAATAATCTATTTGCGAAAGCAGGTAGTGCCATGGGTAGTGATGTATTAGCTACGAATGCAGTCATTTTAGAGGTTATCTTCATCATGGCATACTTCACAGATGGACAGGCTAATGGAGTTAGCGTATTTACAGGAAAAGCATTTGGCAAACGAGACTTGGTGCTTTGGAAAGATACCTTAAAAATTTCCTTAGTCTGCTTAGCTGTGTACGTGGTCATTGTAGAAGTTGTGTTAGGATTGTTCCGCAATGATTTGATTCTAGTCATGACATCGGTACCGGCTATATATACAATGGCGATGGAATATTCCCATTACCTACTTCTTTACCCTATCTGTGCTGCCGTAGGATTGCTATTGTACGGTATGTATAACGGCATCGGGCAAACGGCGTCCATCCGGAATATGATGTTCATTGCAGTAGTCTTCTTCGTAGGTATGCAAGAATTGCTTATCCCTCCGTTTGGTAATGACGGTTTGTGGATGACCTATGTGCTTACATATCTAGTAGAATCCATCATTTTAGTTCTGTTCATACCATTGGCAAAGAAACGTTTTGCTATGATTCCTAAATAAATGGTGTAAAAAACATTATAGTTGAGAATAGGGAAAACAGTTAAAAAAGGATGGAAGTGTAATTTCTGAAGTTTCAAACTAGTTTCTTGAAATAAAGAAACTAGTTTTCTCCTAATTGTTAACTGAGATTTTAGTAAAAAACGTTGTCTACAAGAAAGGCGCTACTTTGACCATTAGGTCAAGGTAGCGCCTTGTTGTTTGTATTAATGTTGGTGCTCTAGGATGAGTGGTTCTGTAATATGGTAAAAGTATCGTGACATATCTTCGATGGAATATTTACGATCTGTTTCTAACCACCATAGGACCATTTCTACAAAGGAGCCCGCAATGTGATTGGAAATAAAATCATGAGGGATATTATTATGTGGACACGTTTGGTTGTTTAAGAAGTGGCTTTGAATGAGTTCTTTCAGGCTGCTCTTGAAATGACGTAGGAAGAGTTCGTTACTTTCACAGGAAAGAAGGCCTAAAATGTTGTTGTCGTTGTCCTCTAAATGCTGCAAGATGTGGAGAAAGATAGCTTCCTTGATGTGACTGTTTTTATATAAACCGTGAGCATGAGAAAAGTCTGATGCAGTATCGATAATATGAGCGAATAATTCGTGGCAAAGAGCTTCTAATAGATCTTCTTTTGTTTCAAAGTGTGCGTAAAATGTACTGCGACCAATGAGGGCTTCATCGATAATGTCTTGCACAATGATGGCATTGTAATTTTTATGTTCTAGAAGCCTTACAAAGGCATCGAAAATGGCTTTTCTAGTTTTCATTTGTCGTTTATCCATAATTCCTCCTTACATATATGAAGCAAACAAAATGAGATAGTTGTTCAATATAGGATACTTTTCTATATATGTTTCGTAAATAACAAAACAGAAAAAGTGATTCTTGAAAATTTTTTTAATTAGACTATACTAATAGTATATCATAAGATACAAAATGTTTTGTAACTTAATTGAGTTTGTTTTACATAACATTCAATATGAATATATTATATAATAAATTGCTAAGAGAATCCATATATATGAGAATGCATACATGCATAGTAGTATTATATAGATTGGAAGTAGAGAGGATGTGTTCTTATGTTAGAACGAATTGATGCTATTATGAGTAGTACAGCTGCAACTGTGATTACAGGAGCCATGTTTTTAGCTGTTGCCTTACAAACAACAGTGGATGTATCTAGTTGGATTCACACATCTTGGACTGTGATTACGACATATTACGCTGGTTTATAACATAAATTCATGTATGTGTATACTATGACAATACTATAGGTCGTTTACAAAGATTGATAAAGGAAATGGTTTTTAGTTGTAACATGAATTTTCTTATGGTATACTAAACTTATAATTGAATAAATTCGATATAATATATCGATTCTATGAAAGGAGTACACCATGAAAGAAATTTTAGGTTTCCATTTACATCATTGTCCATATTGCGCCAATGCATTCCGCGCTATCGAAGAATTACAAGCAGAAAACCCTGCGTTCAAAGATATCAAAATTAACTGGGTAGAAGATCAAGATGCTGTGGAATTGTTCAAAACACATCCATACGAATACTATCCAAACTTGTGGTTCGATTTAGATAAACAATATGAAGCACAACCTGGTGAAAGCTACGAACAAACAAAATCTTTGATCAAAGCAGTGTTTGAGAAAGCGATTCAATAATCGATTTTACTTTCATCAAAAATACTATATAATAAGAGCAGATGACACCTAGTGCATCTGCTTTTTTCTTGATATATACCGTAGTTTCCTAGTAGACTACGTGAGGAGGATATATGTTAAATTTTGTTGCTTTAGATTTTGAAACGGCTAATGAAAGTAAGAATAGTGCCATTTCCTTAGCGGTAGTGACCGTAGAAGATGGCCGTATTACAAAACGTGGGTATAGTTTGATTAAACCTCCGGTGATGCAGTTCAACCAAGAGTTTATTGGCATCCATGGTATCCAACCAGAAGAGGTGCTTAATAAACCGACATTTGACCAATTATGGCCAGCGATTTACAACAATCATTTAAAAGGCAAACTATTAGTAGCCCACAATGCAAAATTCGATATCGATGTATTACGCGCCACATTGGACCATTACAACATTGAATGGCCTGATTTGGAATATACTTGTACCGTCCGTATAACACGAAAAGTATGGCCTGATTTAGTGAATCATAAATTAAATACATTGGGTGGATTTTTAGGAATTACATTTAATCATCACAATGCCTTGGACGACTCTGAAGTATGTGCTAAAGTAGCCATTGCAGCAGCGAAAGAAAAAGGTGTAGATTCTATGCGAGGCTTGTTGCATGTCATTAATATGAAAACAGACTCCTTCATCACCGATGAACGACGGGCCAAAATGGAAGTTAAACAAAGCGGCACACAAGACACATTCTTCTAGTGAGCCGTAGTATTTAATGGGACTTATAGGTAAGGGGATTTTATATAGTTGTTAATGGATACCTATGATTAGTAGGACAATTCATGAGCAGGAATATTCCCTATAGCTATTACATTTAGTCATACTAGCAGTAGTATATATTTGCGTATGTATAAAGAATGAAAAGAACAGTAAAAATAGTAAGAAATAAAAGTATTTTGTATAGCATGTAGAAGAGGCTTATAGGCATCGAAACGATGAATGTCTACTAGATAAGGAAAATAGCCTAGATCTAAGTACTACATACCTTCGGGAGAACAGATACCAGCAGATACACTACATTAGCCCCAACCGCTCCCTAATAAGCCCCCATATGATTTACTCATAATTTGTCCGTATTACAGAAGTTCAAATATATATTGATATGCCAAAATAAAGAAAAAACAATGCCATATTCCCCTGAACGAACATTCAGAATGCAGTGAGAGAAGGGGGATGTGGCATTGTTTTGTATTATAGGATAGCAAAAAAGTGGAAAAACATGAAAAAAGATTAAATTATGAGTAAATCATATAACTTATTATTTAATTAAGTATTGAAAAAAATCTTAAAATATGAAAGAATAGAACTATATAAAAAATTATCTTTATTTATTAACATGATATAGCTATAGATTGGAGGTATTCCATGTCGGAATTACGATGGAATCCTTTATTGCGGACTTGGACAATGGTCGCTTCAAACCGTAAAGCACGCCCAACGATGCCAAAGGATTGGTGCCCATTCTGCCCAGGTATTAATAAAAAAGTCCCAGCAGATTATGATGTGTTGAAATATGATAACGATTTTCCAGCCTTAACGCAAACGCCAGAGGCTCCTTATGAAGATGGAAATGACTTTTACAAAAGCCAAGAAAACTATGGGAAATGTGAAGTTATCTTATATTCTCCAGAGCATACTGCTAAATTTTACGAATTATCCGAAGATCATATTGTTAAATTACTAAACCTTATTAAAGAGCGCCATAGTGAATTAGCAAAAGATGAAAAAATCAAATATATCTATCCTTTTGAAAATAAAGGCGAAGCGGTAGGTGTAACGATGCCACATCCACATGGTCAATTATATGGCTATTCCTTTGTACCACAGAAGCTACAAGTGGAGTTAGAGAGTGCTAAAGATCATCATCATGAACATGGTGAATGCTTATTCTGCAAAATGAATCAAGTAGAGAAAGAAAAAGATGCTCGTATTGTGGGAGAAAACGACTCTTTCTTAGCCTACATTCCATTCTTTACAGATTATCCATATGGTGTATTTGTTGTGCCGAAGCGCCATATGAACTACATCACAGATTGCACAGAAAAGGAAACGAAAGATTTGGCGCATATGTTAAAAACTTTAACAGAAGCCTTTGACCGTTTATTCGATATGCCATTCCCATACATGATGGTATATCATCAAAATCCGGTGAATAGCCCTGAATATGCAGGACATGAAGAATATTATCACTTTAATATTCAATTCTATCCTCCTTTCAGAGAAGCCAATAAAATTAAATACTATGCATCCTCTGAAATGGGGGCATGGGCAGCAGCGAATACGAGTGCCGTAGAGGAAACAGCACCGGAATTACGCAAACTATATAGTGAGGTTGAACAAGCAAATGAATAAAGAAGAATTACAACAACGTTTTCTGTCCTTCTTTGGGGAAGGTTCGGGGGATGTGCATTGTTATTTTGCTCCAGGTCGCGTGAATGTGATTGGTGAACATCAAGACTATAATGGTGGTCATGTATTTCCGGCGGCATTAAAAGTAGGTATTTACGGAGCTGTCCGTTTACGTGAAGATAGCAAGGTACGTTTACACTCTGATAATATGGAAAAGACAGTAGTGGTTGATGTCAATGAACCTTTTCAATATAATATTGAGCACGATTGGGCTAATTATCCCTTAGGTGTGATTCAATTCTTAAAAGATAAGTGTCACACAGTACCAGGTATGGACATTTATTTTAATGGCAATTTACCAGCTGGTGCAGGCTTGTCCTCTTCCGCATGTATGCTAGATTTAACCGGTTATATGCTGCTTTCAGAATTGGGATTAACTCCAATTGATCGTACGGAACTGGCGAAAATGGCCATGCATGTAGAATACCATTTCGTAGGTGTAAAAGTAGGCATCATGGATATGTATGCCATTGCACATGGTAAAGAAGGACATGGTGTATTGTTAGATTGTACAAAAATGGAACGCAAATTAGTTCCATTAAACTGGCATGGATACACATTGGTTATCATGAATACGAATAAACAAAGAGGTCTTGTGGATTCTAAATTTAATGAGCGAAAGGGACAATGCGATGCGGCTCATGAGATTATCCGTAAACATAAAGATGTATCGGGTTTATCATTGGCGACATTGGATGATCTAGGATATATTTCAGATGATGTCTTACTGCGCCGAGCTCGTCACGTTATCACTGAAAATTTACGTGTATTAGATTTTATGAAAGCTTTGGAGAGTGCTGATTTAACAGGTATTGCACATTGTTTGAATGAATCCCATAGATCCTTACAGGTTGACTTTGAAGTAACAGGTAAAGAATTAGATACGATTGTTGATTTAGCACGATCTCACGAAGGCTGTATTGCATCCCGTATGACAGGTGCAGGTTTTGGTGGTTGTGCCATTGCCCTTGTAAAAGATGAGAATGTTGATGCTTTTATGAGAGCTATTCCGGAAGAGTACGAAAAACAAATAGGTGTTACCCCTAGTCTATATATCGCAGAAATCGGTGATGGGGTGTATTCGCTGTAAAGGAGATAGAATCATGATAAAGCCACAAATAAGCAATGATGAAATTATTTTGAATTACATCAGGCGTCATGGCCCCGTATCAAAGGCATTGATTGCAAGGCAAACGAAAATAACGCCTCCCACAGTGACTAATATTTGTACGAGTTTAATTCGTAAAGGATTGGTCTACGAAGATCGTCAAGAGCGGTCTGCATTGGGACGCCCATCAATGTTATTAGACTTTAATCATGATATTGAAACCTATCTTATCGTGCATGTAAGAACACATGCCATTGTGTTTTATGTGGCTACGGTAGGACGGCAAATCCTGCATCAAGAAGAAACATCGATTATTGGTTGCAGTGCTGATGAAATTATGCAGCATATGTACCGAGGCATACAGGATATTTTCAAAGAAGACTATAAAATTAAAAGTATAGGACTCGTCTTGCGTGGTCCGGTAGACTCAGGAAAAGGGATTTCTATTTACTCTCCTAATGGAAAATGGAATAATATTCCTTTTAAATATATCTTAGAAGAACGATTCCATGTGCCTGTCTATGTAGAAAATGATGTCCGTTGTTTATCGACGGGTGAATATTATTATGGTAGTGGTAAAGAAATGGATAATCTTATCGTTCTTAAATTCAGTTATGGACTGGGTATATCCTTGATTTATCATGGTGAACTCTATCGCGGATTCAACGATAGTGCTGGGGAGATTGGATATGGTGTGATTCGATTAGATGAAGCGGGCAATGAAGTGCGCTTGGAAGACATCGCATCGGAAACATCGATCCACACGTATGTATTGGAACAAATGGAAAAAGGCCGATACACATCGGTACAAGATAATCCATTGGTTGTGAGCAAAGCATTTCGTGTAGAGCCTATTTATGAGGCCGCAGTAGAAGGTGATGAAGTGTGTTTAGAGGCGCTTTCACGAGTAGGTCATTATTTAGGTATTGCCTTAGCTAATATAGCGAATTTATTTAATCCAGAGCGGATTATTTTAAGCAGTGCTATGGGTAATGCCGTAGGAGTGATGGATCCTATTCTTCGAGGTGTGTTAGAACGCAATTCATACAAAGCACATACAATCAATCTAGAATATTCCGGCAATGGTTCCTATTATACCTTGCTAGGGATGATTGATATTGTCAGTGCAAAACGAGCTGAAGAAGCTTGGTTACGGTAGGTACCACGACTAGAAAGACTAGTCTTATAGGTATATAGGATATCTAAAAGGAGGATATTATTATGAAACGATCTTGGAAAGCAGCGTTGCTTGCATCAGCAGCAGTAGGTGCACTTGTGTTGGGTGGTTGCGGAAGCGATCAAGGAGCAAGCGGTGACAAACCTCAAATCGGGGTTGCTATTTACAAATTTGATGACACTTTCATGAGTGGCGTTCGTGCAGAAATTGACAAAGCCGCTAAAGATAAAGCGAAAGTGGATATCGTTGATAGCCAAAACTCTCAACCAACACAAAACGAAAAGATTGACTTATTCATCAATAAGAAGTACAAAGCAATCGGCGTTAACGTAGTAGACCGCACAGCAGCAGGCGTTATCATTGATAAAGCAAAAGCAGCTAACATTCCGTTGGTATTCTTGAACCGTGAACCATTAAAAGAAGATATGGCGAAATGGGATAAAGTATACTATGTAGGTGCGAAAGCTGAACAAAGTGGTGAAATGCAAGGTAAAATCTTAGCAGATTACTTCAAAAAACATCCTGAAGCATACCATAGCAATGATGGTGTTATCCACTATGTTATGATCACTGGCGAACCAGGTCACCAAGATGCTGTACTTCGTACACAGTACTCTGTAGAATCCCTTAAAAAAGAAGGTATGAAAGTAGAAGAGTTAGCTAGCGATACAGGTATGTGGGACCGCGTTAAAGGTCAAGAAAAAATGGCAGCTTTCTTGAGCCGTTACGGCGACAAAATCGATGCTGTTATTTGTAACAATGACGACATGGCATTAGGTGCTATCGAAGCGTTGAAAGCAGCAGGCTACTTCACAAATGGTAAATACATTCCAGTAGTAGGCGTTGACGCTACAACTCCAGCAGTACAAGCGTTGAAAGACGGCACATTATTGGGTACAGTATTAAACAATGCTAAAAAACAAGGTCAAGCAGTATTTAATCTTTCCTATGTGTTAGCTAAAGGCGAAACACCAAATAAAGACAATACAGGTTTTGACATTGTTGATGGTAAATATATTTGGGTACCTTATGAAATCGTAACAAAAGAAAATGCGGATAAGATTTTAGGTGACAAATAAGAAAATGCAGTAAGGGGGCATTTTGCCCCCTTTATTATCTGATTAGTAGGAGGAAAATGTATGGGCGAGTACATATTAGAAATGCGCCAAATTACGAAGGAATTTCCTGGCGTAAAGGCCTTGGATAATGTCACTTTCAAAGTCCGACCAGGCACCGTACATGCTCTAATGGGAGAGAATGGCGCGGGGAAGTCTACTCTTATGAAATGCCTGTTCGGTATTTATAAGCCTGATCAAGGGGACGTGGTCATTGATGGCGAAGTAGTAGAAATGACAGATTCCCGAAAAGCTCTTGGAATGGGAATTTCCATGATTCACCAAGAGTTATACCCTGTATTACAGCGTAATGTTATGGAAAATCTATGGTTAGGTCGATTCCCAACCAAAAAAATTGGACCTTTTACATTTGTGGACCATAAAAAAATGAAAGAAGACACACTAGCCTTGTTTAATGAAATCGATGTAGATATCGATCCAGAACAATTAGCTGGTGATTTATCTGTTTCTAAGCTACAAAATATTGAGATTGCAAAAGCAGTGTCTCACCACTCTAGAATTATTGTTATGGATGAACCTACCTCTTCTCTAACCAGCGATGAAGTAGAGCATCTTTTCAAAATCATTAACTCCTTGCGTAAAAAAGGGGTTGCAATTATATATATTTCTCATAAAATGGAAGAAATCCTACGCATATCTGATGAAGTAACGATTATGCGTGATGGTCAATATATAGGTACTTGGCATGCTGATGAATTAACAACAGATCTTATCATTCAACGAATGGTAGGTCGTGAAATGACTCAGTTATTCCCTGAAAAAACAAATACTCCAAGTGAAGAAGTATTGCGTGTAGAAAAATTAACATCTATTCATCCACATTCTTTTAAAGATGTAAGCTTCTCTCTTCGTAAAGGTGAAGTTCTTGGTGTAGGTGGGCTGGTAGGGGCGCAGCGTACAGAGGTCATTGAAGCCTTATTTGGTCTCCGTGGTATTGAATCGGGTAAGATTTATTTGCACGATAAAGAAGTGCGCATTCGTCATCCACGAGATGCGAAAAAACTGGGTATGGCATTGCTTACAGAAGAGCGCCGTACTACGGGGATTTTTCCAATGCTCACTATTGTAGACAATACAACTATGGCGGCTCTACCAAAATACGAAAATAAGTTTAAATTATTAAATGACAATAAACGACTAGACGATACAAAAGATGGTGTGGCTTCCTTACGAGTAAAAACGCCATCTACAGAAACGAAAATTCAAAGTCTTTCTGGTGGTAACCAACAAAAGGTATTGATTGCCCGTTGGTTAAATACGAATCCAGAAATCCTACTCTTAGATGAACCGACACGGGGCATCGATGTAGGAGCAAAATATGAAATTTATTCCATTATTAATGAACTGGCTAGTGCTGGTAAAAGTATCATTATGATTTCCTCAGAAATGCCTGAGTTATTGGGTATGAGTGATCGCATTATGGTTATGAGTAATGGATATATGAGTGGCATCTTGGATGCACATGAAGCGACAGAAGAAAAAATAATGGAACTAGCGACAGCTGGTTTAGTCTAGGAGGTATCGTATGAGCCAAGGTAAATTAGGAAAGTTTCTTTCCCAGAATATTATCTATTTGGTACTAGTAGTACTAGTAGCGGCTATTTCTATGTATAGCCCGAACTTTTTATCCGTCACAAGTTTTCGTGATATTTTAATCCAATCTTCTCCACGTATTATCATTGCCTTAGGGTCTGCTATGATCCTTATCACGGCAGGTTGTGACTTATCCGCAGGTCGTGTAGTAGGTTTAACAGCGGTTGTATCTGCATCTTTAACACAGTTGCCAGATTATCCACGTCCCTTCTTTGAACATTTACCAGAATTACCATTGATTCTACCAATCGTGATTGCTATCGTGGTGGGTGCTATCATCGGTTTAGTATCTGGTGTGATCGTAGCGTATTTAAAAATCGTACCATTCATTTCCACACTAGGTACTATGGTTATTACCTATGGTATTTGTTCCTTGTACTTTGATATGGAACCTAATAACTCTCAACCAATCGGCGGTTTACGTCCAGAGTTTACGCAAATTGGTACAGGTTCTTTAGACCTAGGATTTATGACAATTCCATACATTGTTATTATCGCTGCAGTAATTTCCTTGATCATGTATGTGGTATATAACAAAACCATTCTTGGTAAGAACATGTTTGCCATCGGTGGTAACCCACAAGCAGCGGTTGTATCTGGTATCAACGTAGCAGTAACACTTGTTATTATCTATGTCATCGCTGGTGCTTTATACGGCGTAGGTGGTATTTTGGAAGCAGCTCGTACTGGTGGTGCTACTAACAACTATGGTAACATGTACGAGTTAGATGCCATCGCAGCATCTGTTGTAGGTGGTGTATCCATCACAGGTGGTATCGGTACTGTACCTGGTATTATCGCAGGTGTGCTGATCTTCACAGTTATCAACTATGGTTTAACATTCGTTGGTATGGGACCATACTGGCAATTGATCATCAAAGGTTTGATCATTGTTGTAGCAGTTGCCTTCGACGTACGTAAATCTATGGCACGTAAATAATTACATATTGAAAGTATTAGCCCTCGGCTTTCACTAGATTGTGAAAGTCGGGGGTTTTGTGTTGCAAAAGCCATAGATATATTAGAGGAAATATTTACACAAAATGTGAATGGCTCTGCGCGCACACCTATATGATAAGCCTATACGTATGGTATAATTTACATATACATGTATATTTCTAGTAGTATTAAGGGAGAATCACATGCATTGTAAGAAATCATCCATAGCAAAATATGTAGCATTATGTGTAGTGGGGCCTCTAGTTTAGCTGTGCCTGCAGTACATGCTGTTAATATGGCTACTGTACCATCGACTTCGTATGCGAGTCCTAATGCAAAGGATTTAGCAGGGTTTGCAGTAGCAGTAGGTAATAATGCCTATTCTAAAATGAAGTCTGTGGCAGTAGGTAATGCAGCTAATGCAGCTGGACAGACTAGTGTAGCAATAGGTGATAGTGCTTTTTCTGAAGGTGGAGCTATAGGCATCGGTAGTGCCGCTGATGCAAAAGGGAAATACAGCGTATCTGTAGGGGAATCTTCTAAAACAGATAATACCTATGGCGTAGCTGTCGGGTCTGATGCAAAAGGATTAGGTCAAGGTGCTGCCGCTGTTGGGGGTGACTCAGAAGCGAATGGGTCAGGAGCATTAGCGCTAGGCTTTAGATCTAAGGCGGAGGGCAATTTTTCCGTTGCCATAGGTGGTAAATCTAAAGTTGTGCCTACGGCTGATTTTAAAAGTAATAGCTCTATGGCCATCGGTTTAGAGGCCAAAGTAGAAGGTGGAGCACATTCTATCGCCATTGGTCATGCCTCTGAAATTCATAATACAGGTCATGCTACAGCAGTGGGTGTAGGTACTTATATTGGGTCAGCACCGGTGAATGTAGGGGATAAGGTGACAGCTAGTGATGGCGTAAAAGCCACAACAACTGTTGAAAAGCTAGCGGACGGAACGTATACGATTACCAATACGGAGACTCCAAGAGAAGAACTTATTAAAAAAGATGGAAAAGCCTATGGTGCTGCTGTATTTGGTCACCGTTCTAGTGCGTTTGGATTAGGTGCTTTAGCATCTGGTTTATACTCTACTGCGCTAGGTGAGGATTCTGTAGCCTTGGGTCATGATGCACGGACCTATGCTGATCGTGCTACGGGCGTAGGTGCCTATGCAGCAGCTAAAGAGGAAGGTTCTGTGGCACTAGGATTTTTATCTGTAGCAGATCGTAAAGCGGGGAGCATTGGCTATGTACCAGGAGAAACTATCGCTGATGATGCGGCGTTGGCTACTTTCATTCAAAATGAATCCAGTAGTGAGGAAGTGTGGAAAGCTAATCGAGCAGCTGTTAGTATTGGGGATGCAACGACTAAACGGACCCGTCAAATTATTAATCTAGCGGCAGGTACTCAGGATGCGGATGCGGTCAATGTGGCGCAGTTGAAAGCCCTAGGTAAACAAGGCATTACAGTGGCCACAAATGCTTATGACAGCAAAGATGAAACGACAATAGCAAATACGAAAGCTTCCTTGCTTAAGACATCAATTGGTGGGATTCTTCCGATCGAAGGAAAAGCAAAATCAGTATATGGTGCAACAGGCTTTGAGGCGACTAACTATTCCTCTGATAATTTGATTACTTTCAATGATGCAGGTACTGTGCGCATTGGCATGCTGAAAGCACCTACATTTAGTAGCATTTCCTTAGGGGAAACTAATCCAATTAGCATTACTTATACAGATAGCAAGCTACAAGCTGGCGGCCAAGAAATTGTCACAAAAGGTAATTTCAAGAGTATTTTAAATAGCCTGTATGAGTTTAAAGATGGTTTAAAAGCAGAGGAAAAAGATAATAAAACAGTGGTGTCTTTGGATAAAGCATCTCTAAAAGGCGATGCAGATTTTAAAGGTGATAAAGGGGACCCAGGACAAGCAGGATCAGTAGGTCCAGCAGGTCCAGCAGGCCCACAAGGTCCTAAAGGAGACGTAGGCCCAGCCGGTAAAGATGGCGCAGCTGGTGCACAAGGTCCGCAAGGCGAGAATGGTGTAGCAGGTAAGGATGGGGCTACAGGTAAATCTGCTTATGAATACTGGAAAGAAATTAAAGGCAATGAAAATAAAACAGAAGAAGACTTTAAAAATGTTTTAAATAGTGCAAGTACAGCAGTTGCCAATGTTGGTGTTCTGCAAAAAGAAGTACAACAGCAAATGACAAATCTTTCCAATAATGTAGAGGAGTTACGCAAAGAAAGTCGCAATGGTGATGCATTAAATGCGGCATTAGCAGCATTGAAGCCAATCCAATACGATCCAGAGGCGCCAACGCAAATTATGGCAGGCGTAGGGCATTATAAACATGCGAATGCCTTAGCATTAGGTGTAGCACACTACACGAACGATTCCACTATGTTCCACGGGGGTATTTCCATGGTGAGCGGTCAAACGATGATCAATGGAGGGGCTACTTTCAAAATTGGACAAGGTAGTGCAAAACAAGCAAAGGTAGAACCAAACAAAGTTCACGATGAACTAGTTACGCTCAAAGCATCTTATGATCAAAAAATCGATGTGTTGATGAATACAATTAGTGCTTTACAAGAAGAAGTGCAAGAACTACGAGCAGCTATTCGTAAGTAGTACAACATAGTACAAAAGCAAGTAGCTGAACTCGTTCTGCTCAATAATAGTAGAGCCATTAGAAAAGGGTCCTTCGGGACCCTTTTTGATATGCTAAAAATAAGTATGGTAGTATATGCAAAAACAACGGAGGCAAGTTGAACGAATCAACTTGCCTCTGTTGTTTGTATAGTTAAGTATGTATGATAGTTGTTAGTGTTTATTTTTATTTGGAGGAGTCTATTCTAAGTGATTCCATTAGAATGCTGGAAGAATAGCACCTTTGTATTTGTCCTCGATGAATTTTTTGATTTCAGGGCTTTGTAAAGCTTTGATCAACTTTACGATTTCATCACGTTTTTCATCGCCTTCACGAACGGATACGATATTTACGTATGGGGAATCTTTAGATTCTAAGAACAATGCATCTTTTGTTGGGTTCAAGTTAGCACCTAATGCAAAGTTTGTGTTGATCACAGAGATTGTAGAATCATCTAATGTACGAGGTAATTGAGCAGCCTCTAATTCAACGAATTTCAAGTGTTTAGGGTTGTCTTTGATATCTTGTACTGTAGCAGAGATGCTGTTAGGATCGTTCAAAGTGATTAAACCAGCTTTGGAAAGCAATAGTAATGCACGACCACCATTTGTTGCATCAGATGGGATAGCTACTTGAGCACCATCTTGGATTTCTTTTAAATCTTTAATTTTTTTGGAGTAAATTCCCATTGGTTCGATGTGTACGGCACCAGCGGTTACGATATGAGTACCTTTTTCTTTGTTGAAGTTATCTTGATAAGGAATGTGGGCGAAGAAGTTCGCATCAATTTCTTTGTCGTTTAAGGATACGTTTGGTTGTACATAATCGCTGAATTCGATGATTTCCAATTTAATGCCTTCTTTAGCAAGGATTGGTTTTACTTGTTCTAAGATTTCAGCGTGAGGTACTGGAGAAGCACCAATTTTTAATGTTTTACCTGCGTCGGAACCAGTAGAGCTAGTACCAGTGGAACCACAGCCACCTAATAACAAGGCAGCGCCTAATACAGCCGTAGCTGCTAAACTAAATAATTTCTTCATGTGTTATCTCCTTTTCTTTGTGTACTTACATAGTGAATTTCTACTTGCTTAGTATAGCAAGAGTTCGGTTATAAGTAAAATATGTTATATATCTAAGTTGTTATAATTATAGGCTATTAGTTAAGTGGGTTATACTAGAAAAGTAATTATATATTTAGTTGAAAGTTTGAATGTAGTAATGGCATATACTAGGCGGGTCTTAAAGAGTATAAGAATATATAAAATGGGTTGTAACAAAATAGCTCCTAACAAAATAGAGGAAAGTTGATTAAAAAGTAGCAACTTTCCTCTATTTTTATATGTATTTCCATATAGTAAGTAGATACACTTAGGTGATAAAAAGTAATCACTCTATTATATGATTGTATTCAGTAGCAACCCTATAGCCCACAAAAAGTGATACAGTGTACAAGAAGTAGAAGTAAACTTCATAGCCTCGTTTAAGTGTATCGGATCAGCATAGGTGTTGAAGATTGTGATGACTTTCATAGCTGGCACGAGTGAGAGTAATGCCAATAAGGATGTCCAAGGGATAGTTCCACATGCCGCCCAGAGGACTAGCCATAAAGAACTGATGAGGAAGAGTGCTCGCAAGAGTTGAAGTCCTCTTTCACGGCCTAAGAGAATGACCAAGGTACGACGACCATGGTTAGCATCGTTAGTGAAGTCTCGCAAGTTGTTGGTCATCATAATAGCGCCGATTAAGATGGTGGAGGGAACTGCAGGAATAAGGTATGTCCAGTGCAAGGTATGAGTCCAAGCGTAGAGGGTAATGTCCACAATGGCAAAGCCCATGGCAAGACCAGATGCAAGTTCACCAAAAGGGGTGCGAGAAATAGGCTTAGGGCCCCCAGAGTATAAGATGCTAGTCAGTATGCAGAGCATACCCACAGGAATATACCACCAAGTGACAGCATTAGCGAGGACGATGCCTAGGACGAGAGGGAGTATGGTCGTAATATATCCCCAACGTTTAATCACAGAAGGGGCGATGCCATCACGGACGATGGAACCACTGTTGCCCGCAGCTTGTGTGAGATCGAGACCAGATTTAAAATCGAAATATTCATTCCAAATATTGGCGGCAATTTGTGCGCTTAACACACAAATTAGAATGCCTAGAGTATAGACTAAGGATAGCCAAATAGGTTGTACGGTTTCAAATTGCGTTGCCCCCATAGCAGCTCCTAAGACAACGGGACTGAAAGCAGCCGTTAAGGTACGGGGGCGAATTAATGCAAAAAATTGTGACAGATTCATAGTCATCCTTTCATCATTAGAAGTTATATAATATATGGTATCATTCTAACCTAAATAGAAGATTATGACAAACTATACGATGAAAAAAGAGTTATACATGAAATGTAATAGTAGAGTATAATAGAAGGAAGTAGACGATAGGCATAGTATTTAAATTGTCATAGAAAAGTGCTTAGTATGCTATAGGGTGGACCTATAAGAATAGGAGTTATTCATGATTACACATGCTCTATTAACAGATATGTATCAATTTACCATGATGCAAGGTTTATTTACACAAAATAAACATCGTACTCGTTGCGTATTCGATCGCTTTTATCGAACGAATCCATTTCAAGGTGCTTACACGGTGGTAGCAGGACTGGAACAAGTGATCCAGTATGTGAAAGGTTTGCGGTTCTCTGAGGAAGATATTACCTATTTACGTCAAACAGGGGTGTTCACAGAAGAGTTCTTGACGTATTTAAGTACATTCCGCTTCACTGGCACCATCTATGCGGCGCCGGAAGGCTCTGTGGTATTCCCAGGGGAAGTGTTACTCCGTGTAGAGGCAGCCAAAGATGAGGCTATTTTATTAGAAACTGCCTTATCTATGTTTTTAAATCATGAGTCCTTGATTGCGACCAAAGCCCGCCGTATCCGATCCGTTATTGGCAAGGATGGGGTAGCAGAATTTGGCATGCGAAGAGCCCAAGGTGTGAGCGCTGCTGTACAAGGAGCTAGGGCGGCTTTCATTGGCGGATTTGATAGCACTAGCGATGTGTACAGTGCGGCTTTGTATGGTATGAGACCCGTAGGAACTATGGCTCATAGTTGGGTGATGAGTTTTCCTAATGAAATTGATGCGTTCCGTGCCTATGCAGACCAATATGAAAATAATTTGGTATTTTTAGTCGACACCTATAATACATTACATAAAGGTGTGCCAGCGGCGATTCAAGTATTCCAAGAGATTCGTGAACGTCGTGGTGGTACTATGCCATCCATCTATGGTATTCGTTTGGACAGTGGTGATTTGGCGTACTTATCTATTGAGGCTCGTAAGATGTTAGATGAGGCAGGCTTTACAGAAGCATTAATTTTTGCCACCAATGATCTAGATGAATATAAAATTGCAGACTTGAAACAACAAGGCGCAGCGATTACAGCATGGGGGGTAGGCACTAAATTGATTACTGCCGATGAAACACCGGCTCTAGGCGGGGTGTATAAATTGGCGGGTCAATGGGAAGGAGATACCTTTATGCCGGCTATGAAGTTCTCCGATAATATTGAAAAGGTGACAAACCCTGGCAAGAAAAAGGTGTTGCGCCTCATCAACGTGCGAAATAACAAGCTCATCGGTGATTTAATTTGTTTGGACCATGAAAGCGTGGACACCACACAGGACTATGTATTTAAAAATCCATTGCACCCATGGAAACAAACCATGTTGAAAGCAAACACCTTTAAAGTACAAGAATTATTAGTACCTATCTTTGTGGATGGAGAATTGGTGTACGATGTACCGACCTTGGCAGAAATCAAAGCCTACGGAGAAGAGCAAATTCAATTGCTGTGGCCAGAATTTTTGCGACTTCGTCGGGCCCCAGAGGTAAAAGTCAACATCAGCGAAGAATTACATCAATTGAAATCTAAATTATTGTTGGAAAAAGTAGGGAATCCTAGTTAGAAAGGAGTTAGTATGAATTGGAAATGTGTGATGGCCAGTGTGGCATTAGTAGGAACGATGCTTTCAGGACATGCAGCATCGATTATATTAGATGGGCAAGGTAGTGTAGAGTTACCTAGTCATATTTCGGTAGTTAACCATGATGATTTAATTGATGGTGGTTTGAAAAAAGAAGATGTGGTTCATAAGACAGGTCCTAATGCTTGGCATCTGACGGAGCAAGACGCCAAGGTGTTAGATGGAATTATCAAAGCTGTGGTTCAGCGGGGGCAACGCTATCAGTTGCAAGGGCGTGATGAACGAGGTTTACATACAGCAGAGTTAGTACACCTTCATATGACAGGTGCAGAAGCGGCTGAAGTGTGGAAAATAAGATATAAAGACACTATGATGGCACCACAATCTGTAGGAGAAACATTATATAGTAAAACAGTGAAAGAGCTACAGAAAATAGACCTCTATAATGTCAATGTTATGAGAGGGAAACGTATAGAGAAGAATGGTTCCATTCTAGTTCCATATGTTACAAGTACTAATCATGAGTTCAGTGATACCGCTATTATGCAAGCTGTATTACCTCTCGTCAACGTAAGATTTCTTGATGGGGAGATGATGAAACCTGTACACATAAAAGGCGATAAAGGGTTGTACACGCATGGCCGAGTGCAATTGGATGTAGATGGGTTCGTGTTACCTGCGTATATGAGCTTTGTAGGACGGTATGGTCAAGAGGGGCTATCTATGACGTTGATAACAACGGCTGATACATCGAAAGCCTATTGGAACCCTGTTATCATGAGTCTATTAGGTATGAAGGGAGAATAAGCAGATGAAATATTGGATGCGAATGGGACTGGCTGCGATGGTGCTCAGCCTTATGATGGGGTATGGACAAGTGTCTGCACAGGTACATGATACTAGCCACGAGAGGGTAGGTAGTATTTACCCAATGTCAGACGGGGAAGTAGGAGTTCCTTTGGGGGAGTTTTTAGCTGCTGAGAAAAAAAGAAAAAAACGGGTGACGAGATTAAGGCAGAGTTCGATGCGATGCTTGAACGGAATCCATTGATTGACTTGCGTCAAACAGTAAACCCAGAGATTACTGTTAAGCAATTGTCTTCTTCAAAGTTAGCACAGGTAGGAAAAGGATTTATACATGCTAACTTAGGGACAGCGGGCACTACCGTTGCTAGAGTAAAGGATTTTGCAAGTATGGCGAACATGAAAGATGGACTTAAGCTAGGACGTTATATGGATGTGTATGAATTGCAAGGTACGGATCAATATGGTTTAAATACAGCTTGGGTTTTTGTATTTCCGATTCCTAAAGAGTTGATGATGAGTTCACGATTAACGCGATTATACGGAAAAGAGGGACTTTCACCTGCGGAAATGGATAAAATTACTCATGATGCAAAAGACGTATTAGACTATCTTAATATTCGTATTGGAGAGGATAGAGATATAGATTATTCTCAGAATAAGATTCCAGCAAAGATACGATTGCGCAATGTGGAACCATTACATACCTTAGCAGACACTAAATACGGTACAATGACAACATCAGGACATATAACCTATGATATAAAAGGGGTTCAATATCCAGCATATCTGCGGATAGCCCTAGTTGGAACGCCAGAGTATTTGACAACGGTTGTCATGGGAACTAGTGAAGTGGAAGGGACATTCTTTAAGCCATACTTCCTACACATGTTAGAACATATCAAGTAAGCCTACTTGTCCACGAAATCGATATTCTCGATGGACAGCAAGGCTCGTTTAATGGATAGCCCTCCTGTGTAACCAGTGAGGGTTTTTCCTTTGCCTAACACACGATGGCAGGGGATGATAAGGGAGATAGGGTTGGCACCGACGGCAGACCCTATGGCTTGAGAACCCTTAGGGATTGGTGAGTTAAATACACGTTGGCTTAACTGGCCATAGGTAAGGGATGTGCCGTAGGGGATGTGCTGTAATTGGGACCATACGTTTTGTTGGAATGTTGTGCCTTGTGGAGATAAAGGTATGGTGATTGTTGGTATTTGTCCGTTGAAGTATTGGTCTAGCCATTGGATAGTCTGTTGCAAGATATGAGAAGAAGGGGATTCATCTATGACCAATGATTCTTTAAATGTCAGAGATTGGGTAGGAAAGGTAAGTCCAACCAATGCAGATGCATTGGCATATAGTGTGAGAGTGCCCAAAGGGCTTTCATAAGTAGTATAAATAATAGACATATAGGTGCTCCTTATAGAGGTATGCAAATAAAGTACAATAGAAGTATGAAAAATAGCTACACTTCGATACCATTACATGCTATACTAATGGTATATTATAAATGTCTTATGGTAATGAAAGGGGACAACTATGAAACAAGTGTATACAGAGCAAGCACCAGCAGCATTAGGACCATACTCTCAAGCTTACAAAGCAAATGGTTTTGTGTTTATCTCTGGTCAAGGTGGTATTGATCCAGCACAAGGCGCTTTGGTAGAAGGTGGCGTGGAAGCACAAACGTTGCAAGCGATGAAAAACATCGAAGCTATCTTAAAAGAAGCAGGCACTGATTTTTCTAAAGTTGTAAAAACAACATGCTTTTTAGCAGATATGGGTGACTTTGCTAAATTTAATGCTATTTATGCTGAGTATTTTACATCTAAACCAGCTCGTAGTTGTGTGGCAGTCAAAACATTACCAGCTAACTTCTTAGTAGAAGTAGAAGTGATTGCCCTAGCAGAATAGTATATTGTATTATACCATAAGCGGTGTAATGAGTACTAAAAAGCTGTTACATTATGATTGACTCTTAATGTGGCAGCTTTTTGCTTATGGTGGTTTAAGTAGTCTTAGAATAGGTGAGCGTATGAGTAACAAACCAAAATATTTAAGTACGGTGAAAGCCATCCTACATATTCTAGTAGGGGCTCTAGTATTCGCAGTAGGTGTGCAAGCGTTTATCGTACCCCATAAATTATTAAGTGGCGGTATTAGTGGATTGACACTGATTATTTATTATGTAACCCAAGGCGCATTGAGCCTTGGTATGATTAACTTTCTACTGAACCTACCGGTTTTATATGCAGCATGGCGGTGGTTAGGGGGATGGCATCTAGGTATTACTATCTTTGGTACAGTGTTGATGTCTATTCTGATCAATCTAGTATCCCCATTGGCGGAATTAGGCTTAACACAAAATCCGATTATTGGTGGTATTTTGGGTGGTTTATTTTCTGGGCTAGGACTTGGTATTGTCTATCGTGGGGGAGGTAATACTGGTGGTATTGATCCCATTGCTTTAATCATTCGAAATCGCTTTGGTCTACAAATCGGTAGCATTCTATTTGGTATCAATATGATGATTTTAATCATTGGAGCTATTGTGATTAATATTGAAGCAGCAGCTACCACATTGATTAGTACCTATTTATCTGCTATGGTGACTAATAAGATGATTACTGGATTTAACCAACGAAAGGCGATGTTTATCATTTCCTATAAACCGGTGACAATTTGTAATTTAATTATTGATAAAATTGGCCGTGGTGCTACGATCTTAAACGGAGAAGGTGCCTATACACATCAACCAAAACAGGTTATTATGGTGGTAGTTAGTTTGTTACAAGTAGCGCGTTTGAAAGCCGCCGTCGAAGCGGAAGATCCAACGGCATTTATGGTTATCACGGATGCGGCTGAAGTTATCGGCACGGGGTTCTCAGCACGTTCTACAAATGGTGTTGTAGAGCGAGTACTACAAACGTGTGACCCTGTGAAAACTGCGGAAGCAGAGCAAATGATTCATGAAGTCCAAATGGCTAGAAATGAAATCCCTGTGGAAAACAAGAAGGAGAAATGATAATATGGTACATCCTTTGGCAGGTCTGCCTGTAAAAAAAGAAGATATTATTAATGTAGATACAATTGTGAAAGACTTTTTTCGCATTGTCCCTAATTATGGGACCTTAGAAGAGCGAGTAAGCTTTGGTACATCGGGACATCGCGGAATTGCCTCTAAAGGGACCTTTAATGAACTCCATGTGGCAGCCATTGTACAAGCGATTTGCGATGTGCGTCAAGAATTTGGGGCCACAGGACCTTGCTATATTGGACAAGATACACATGCCTTATCGCAGCCAGCCTTGCAAGTAGCTATTGAAGTCTTGCTGGGAAATCGCGTGAAAACACGGGTGGATGCACATCGTGAATTTGTGCCTACTCCAAGTGTATCTCGTGCTATTTTGCGGCATAATGCGGATACATCTGTAGACAATGTAGCAGATGGTATTATCATTACGCCATCCCATAATCCGCCAGAACATGGTGGTATTAAATACAATCCACCTCATGGTGGTCCTGCAGATACAGCAGTAACGAAGCGGATTGAAGCCTTAGCTAATGAATATTTACAAAAAGGGTTAGATAGCATTCAACGATTCTCCTTTCATCATTTAGTGGGTGCTCATGAAAGTGCTCATTGTGGTTGCTGTCATCATGAAGAAGAGCAACGAGTAGCTCCAGCTGCGATTTCTGTAGAGGAAGCGGGACAATACTTAGAACCGTATGATTTTAAAATGGCCTATGTGAAAGAATTACCTCAAATCATCAATATGAAAGCCATCCAAGAAGCTAATCCAAAGGTACTAATTAATGCCTTAGGGGGCAGCGGTGGTGCCTATTGGCATGCCATTGCTGAGGAGTATAATCTAGATTTTACCATTATTAATAGTGGCTATGATCCCACATTTAGCTTTATGTCCTATGACCATGATGGCGCTATTCGTATGGACTGTTCTTCCCCATATGCTATGGCAGAGGTGGCTAAGAACTTAGGTGACCATGTACTAGCCATCGGTAATGACCCAGACTATGATCGTCATGGCATTGTCACAGAAGAAGGTTTGTTAGCGCCCAATCAATATTTAGTAGTAGCTGCTAAATATTTGAATGAAACTCGTCCTTGGGAAGGGAAAGGTGTTGGTAAAACGGCGGTCGTTACGGGCTTGATGGATGCCTATTGCAAAGATTCTAATCATCCTGTGTATGAAGTGCCAGTCGGATTTAAATATTTCGCGCCTTTATTATTTGATGGACGCATTGGCCTAGGGGCAGAAGAAAGTGCAGGGGCTTCCTTCTTGCAACAAGATGGATCCGTATGGACTACTGATAAAGATGGCATAATTTTGGGCTTGCTAGCGGTGGAAATGGTAGCAACTACAGGAAAAACTCTAGCACAACACTATGTAGATATTACTTCACAATGGGGAACACCGGTGTTCCAACGTGTGGATATGCCTTGCACAGCGGAAATCAAAAGTGCTTTAAAAGGTATGAAACCAGGCGATGTGACTATGACGGAACTGGGAGGTAGTCCGATTTTGGACGTTCGCACCACCTCTTTGTTTGAAGATCAACCAATTGATGGCGTTAAAATTGTAACAGATACAGGTTGGTTTGTAGCACGTCCATCAGGTACAGAAAATTTATATAAAATGTATGCAGAGTCCTATCTAGGTGAGGAAGGATTGGCACATCTGATGGAAGACGGTAAACGTATCATTGAAGGATTAGTTACGAAATCTATGTAAATTGTAAAAGCTTTTCCAAGTGGATGAAGAACAAGGGATTCCATGAGCTTACTGTATCTATTCTTGTATGTGCTGTGTTTAACTGATATAATTAATAGACGTGGTCTATATATAATGAACTTTGTATGTTAATGACGGACCAGTAAACAAGTCACTTGTAATAATCATGAAATACCACGTATGGAGGTGTTGGAATGACAGTATATTTATGGGCCTTTGTCATTGCTCTTGTAGTAACATATATTTGCACGCCTTTGGTGAAACAATTTGCCGTTAAGGTAGGTGCTATTGATAAACCAGATGCACGCAAAGTGCATCAAGTGTCGATTCCACGATTAGGTGGATTGGCTATCTATATTGGCTATATGGTATCTTTGCTGTATAGCGTGAAAGATATATCCTCTGTAAAAGGATTGATTGTAGGCTCAATTATCTTAGTAGCAGTAGGTATTTGGGACGATATTAAGCAAATCGGTCCGAAAACGAAATTGATGGGACAAATTTTGGCAGCTCTTATGTTGCCACTCTTTGGCAATGCGGTGCATTTTATTAGCATTGGTGACCATCTATTGTATTTAGAATATTTTGCCATACCTTTGACGGTATTTTGGATTGTAGGATTTACGAATATTGTGAATCTTATTGATGGATTAGATGGATTGGCTGCAGGGATTTCTCTCATTGCGTGTATTACGATTTGTATTGTTACTTTGCAAATGGGACAAATTGAGTTGGCGTGCATTACCTTGGCATTAGCTGGGGCGGCTTGTGGGTTCTTGCGGTATAACTTTAATCCTGCCAAAATATTTATGGGTGACACAGGTAGTATGCTTTTGGGGTATACCATGGCGGCGATCTCTGTCATGGGCAGTGTAAAAACGGCAGCGACTGTGGCATTAGTGGTACCTGTTATTGTGTTAGGGTTACCAATTTTAGATACTTTATTTGCCATTGTACGTCGACGTATTAATGGACGCCCCGTATTCCAACCAGATAAAGGGCATTTGCATCATCGCCTATTGGCGATGGGGCTCACACAAAAACAAGCTGTGTTGTTGATGTATGCCATTACGGCACTCTTAGGTTGTGTGTCTATCGTAGCGGCAAAAGCAAACTTTGTCATAGGAGTCTTGCTAGTGCTTGTCATACTCTGTGCATGCGTGTGGACAGCAACGAAAATTGGGATTATATCCAAAGACAACGACGTTCGTAAATAGCTATGCAAAACGCCAGGAGCGCCTCAGAAGATTTTCTGAGGGGCATATGGCGTTTTTTGTTAACTTCAGGAATTAAGCCCGCGGCACATTCCTTCACAAACGGTATTTCATAATGTTTGTTCAGGAACATACCGCGGTCTTTTTGCATTTTCTTAATGTTAGTAATAAAATGCCATATGCCTTTGGCAAACTGCTTTTTGGCTCATGGCGTTTTGCTTCGTAGTTACTCACTCTGTAAGGGAGGGAGATGTCGCGGTCTTTTTGCATTTGCTTAATGCTAATAATAAACTGCCATATGCCTTTGGCAAACTGCTTCGTGGCTTCTGGCGTTTTGCTTCGTACTTGCTCACTCTGTAGGGGAGGGATGTCAGGGCGCTTTGCTTATGCCATTTTGGTTGGGTGTACTTCTTTATAGTTTCTACTAGTATGGAAGGCTTGTACATGATACAATAGAGATAATTGAAAAAGCTTAATAAAGTGATTTAGGAAAGTTTAGGAAAGCTTGTGTATGACAGCTTTCATGGTAAAGGAAGTAAACGAAATATGTGGGAGGTACTATGTTAAAAGTCATGACCATATTTGGGACACGTCCTGAAGCAATAAAGATGGCACCAGTTGTTAAGGCTTTGGAAGCAGCGCCTGATATGGAGTCTATCGTTACGGTAACGGCACAACATAGAGAGATGTTAGATCAGGTGTTGCATTTGTTTTCTATCACCCCTGATTATGATTTAAATATTATGAGCCAAGGGCAAACTTTGTATGATGTGACTTGTCGTGCTTTGATGGGATTGCAAGAAGTATTGAAAGAAGCGAAACCTGATGTGGTTCTTGTCCATGGCGATACGACGACAACATTTGTAGGTGCTCTAGCGGCATTTTATGAAGGGATTCCTGTTGGGCATGTGGAGGCAGGTCTTCGGACGGGGAATATTTACTCCCCATTTCCAGAGGAGATGAATCGTAAGTTGACGGGAGCTATTGGGACGTACCATTTTGCACCGACGACTACATCGGAAGCGAACTTATTGAAAGAAAATATAAATCCAGATCACTTGTATGTAACGGGAAATACGGTTATTGATGCGTTGCAAACTACAGTGAAGGAAGACTACACATTTACTGAGGAGTTACTGAACGAAATTGATTACGTGAACCAAAAGGTGATTTTGGTTACTACTCATCGTCGTGAAAATTTAGGGGATCCTATGCGCAATGTGTATGAGGCAATCCGTGATATTATTGGAGAACATGAAGATGTAGAAGTGATCTTCCCTATGCATCGAAATCCAAAGGTACGCAGTATTGTACAAGAGGTACTAGGTGATATGCCACGTGTACACCTTATTGAACCATTGGAATATGAACCATTTGCAAACTTAATGGCTCGTACCTACCTCATCATGACAGATTCTGGGGGGATTCAAGAGGAAGCACCGTCCTTGGGTAAACCTGTACTAGTTCTTCGGGATACCACAGAGCGTCCTGAAGCAGTTCAAGCTGGTACGGTAAGATTGGTGGGTACAGATACAGTAACTGTGTACGCCACAGCTAAGGAGTTAATTACAAATGCAGAAACCTACACGGCTATGTCAAATGCAGTGAATCCTTATGGAGATGGATTAGCATCAGAACGAATTGTACAAGCTTTGCGTCATGAGTTCTATGAAGGTCAAGAAAAACCATCGTCCTTTGGTAAGTAATGATAGAAGTATGCATTCTAGTTATAATTAAGTTGATAGCTACTTTCATTGACAGTGTAAGCGAGAAATGTACATGGTTTTGAATCAAATCGCATGAAAAGTTTTGATAGATATAAAATTTATATATTGTTAAAACGGTTCGTATCGGTGGTATAATCTACCATGTTAGAGGTATGGGGGGTGTATCTATGGGGAAAGAAAAATCAGAACTATGGATGGCTATCTCCAGAGCATCTACCACAGGGTTTACTATACTTTGTTCTATCGGTATCTGTATGGGGATTGGTTATGCTATTGATCACTATGTAGGAACGCACCCATGGGGTGTGCTTCTAGGTGGATTAATTGGCGGTTTTCTAGGCCTATATGGTGTCATACGTCAGTGTATGTAAGGAGATTATATGAAAGAATATATCACCTATATCAAAAGTCATTGCCGATGGATACTTTCAGTGGCTATACTAGGTGTAGTTGTGTTATGGTTCCTAGATTGGTCTAGTCATATTACTGGTTGGCTGTGGGGGATGATGACCTATGTTATCTATTTCCTGTATTTAGCATTACAAACCTATAAGATGAAAGATGCCACCTTAGAAGATGTAAAACGACGAGTTTGGATTGGTGTTATGAGTCGATTTAGCTTAATTGTATTGTTGGTGGGCATAAGCACGCAAATACCTTCGATTTCCATGAAAGGTGTTTTAGGTGGCATTTGTGTGTTTGTTCCCATGCAGTATATTGAGTATAGTATGTATGTACGCCGACGTATTAGGTAATCATCTATGTGAAAGGGGGTGGGAATATGGAGTTGCATGCAGGGCATCATCATGTTGTTCAATGGATGGGTATATCCTTTAATATGGATACGTTGTATATGACGTGGCTAGTGATGGCGATTATTATTGTGGTCACACTATTAGCGACACGGTCACGTGCCATGGTACCACAAGGGATTCAAAATGTGATGGAAAGCGTGTTAGAAGGATTGACTGGTCAGTTTAAAACAAACTTAGGCAATCAATGGAAGTTTTTAAGCTCCATACTATTTACGTATTTTCTATTTATTTTGGTAAGTAATGAGTTAGGGTTGATTCCGAGTCCGCATATCTTGGCATCGCCAACAAATGATATTAACACGACTTTGGGACTAGCCATTTCAAGCTCAATTCTTGTATGGATTGTGGGTTTGAAAGTAAAAGGAATTGGCTATTTTAAACACTTTGTACAGCCATTTAAATTATTTATCATCATTAACTTGATGGAAGAAATAGCGAAACCTGTCACATTAGCCTTCCGTTTGTTTGGTAACATACTAGCGGGGGAAATTCTTTTAGAATTATTATATGCCTTGGTACCCTATGTACTTCCTATCGTATGGTTAGCTTTTAGTCTAGCAATCGGTATTATTCAAGCGTTTATTTTTGCCATGCTCGTTACATCCTATTTGGGGATGACAATTGGAGATGGACATTAATAGTTTAGGAGGAAATCATAATGGAATTATTATTAGCAAAAGCGTATGTATTGGTTGGTTCTGCCATTGGCGCTGGTTTAGCAATTGGTTTAGCTGCGATTGGCGCAGGTATTGGTGACGGTCTTGTATCTGGTAAAGCTTTAGAAGGAATGACTCGTCAACCAGAACAATCTGGTAAATTGTTCACAAATATGTTAATTTCTGTAGGCTTGATCGAAGCGGTGCCTATTATCGCAGCAGTTATCGCGATTGTATTAGTGTTCGCAAACCCATTGGTAGACTTACTTAAATAATAGACATTAGCTAAGAGGAGGTATGACCGTTGGTAGATTTAAACGGCACACTCGTACTTCAGATTTTAAACTTTATCGTGCTAGTGTTGATTTTAGCGAAGTATGCGTATAAACCGTTATTGCAAACTATGGAAGAACGGAAACGTCGCATTGAGAATGATCTTACCAGTGCAGAACAAGCTAGAGAAAAAGCGGCTGCGTTGAAAGCTGAATATACAGCGCAATTGCAAGAAGCTCGTAAAGAAGCACAAGGCATTATCGAGTCCGCAAAACAACAAGCAGAAGCTGAATCACAAGCACAAATCAAAGAGTTACGAGCTCAACTAGTGAAAGAAAAAGAAATTGCCCGTCAAGAAATTGAACGGGAACGGGAAAAAGCAATGCAACAAATTCGTGCAGAAGTAGTGAATTTGTCTGTACAGGTAGCTGGCAAATTAATTGGAAAAGATTTTTCCAGTGCTGATAATGTAGCTCTTGTAGAGGATACCATTGCAAAACTTGATAGTACAACTATAAGGTCGTGATACGATGAGTGTAGAAAGAATTGCAGAAGCATATAGCTCCGCTATATTTGAATTAGGACAGGAATCAGGTTTGTTACCGCAATTTGATACAGATCTTTCCTATGTGCAAGATTTATTTTCCACCCATGAGGAATTACGCCAAATTTTAATCAATCCTATGTTAGAAGTAGCTGGAAAAAAGAAGATTTTAGGACAAATTTTTGGTGGCGAAGTGCACCCATTGATTATGAATTTTCTCTATGTTATGGTGGACCGCCGTCGTAGTCCATACATCATGGAAACAGCTCGTGCTTACGTAAAACGATCCCGTGAAAGCCGTGGTATTTTGGAAGCGAAAGTGACGGTTATTGAACCACTTTCAGAAACAATGCGTGAAAAAGTATTGAAAAAACTGCAGGATATCACTGGCAAAGAATGTGTCATCGAAGAACATGTGGATTCATCCATCTTAGGTGGTATGGTCATTCAAGTGGGAGACACTCGGATTGATGGAAGTATGGCTAGACGATTGGAAGAATTGAAAAAATCATTGCTTAATGCAAGTACCAATAAGATTGGGGTGAATGGTTAATTATGAAAATGACGCCTGAAGAAATTACTGCCATTATTAAACAGCAGATTCAGGACTATAATGTTGAATTAAACGTAGATGACGTAGGAACTGTTCTGGAAGTTGGGGATGGTATTGCTCATATCTACGGTCTTGAAAAAGCCATGGCTGGCGAATTGTTAGAGTTACCTCATGGCGTATATGGCATGGTACTCAACTTAGAACAAGATAATGTAGGCGCCGTTCTCCTAGGTAATGACTTCTTGATTAAAGAAGGTGATGAAGTGCGCCGTACAGGCCGCATCATGCAAGTACCTGTAGGAGATGGCTTAATTGGTCGTGTTGTGAATGCTCTTGGTCAACCTATCGATGGTAAAGGCGAAATCGTGGCAGAAACACATCGTCCTGTAGAATATCCAGCACCTGGTATTGCAGATCGTAAATCTGTATTTGAGCCAATGCAAACTGGTTTGAAAGCCATTGATGCGATGGTACCAATCGGCCGTGGTCAACGGGAGTTGATCATCGGTGACCGTGGTACCGGTAAAACAGCCATTGCTATTGATACAATCTTGAACCAAAAAGGACAAGATGTGATTTGTATCTATGTAGCAATCGGTCAAAAAGAATCTACTGTAGCTCGTGTGGTTCAAAAATTAGAGGAAGCAGGAGCTATGGAATATACTATCGTCGTATCTGCAGGGGCATCTGAAGGAGCTCCTATGCAGTACTTAGCACCATATTCTGGAGTAGCTATGGGCGAACATTTCATGTACCAAGGTAAACATGTACTTTGCGTATATGATGATTTAACAAAACAAGCTGCTGCATACCGTGCGATGAGTTTGTTATTACGTCGTCCTCCAGGACGTGAAGCGTACCCTGGTGACGTGTTCTACTTACACTCTCGTTTATTGGAACGTTCTGCTAAAGTATCTGATGAATTAGGTGGCGGTTCTATTACGGCTTTACCAATTATCGAAACACAAGCAGGTGACGTATCTGCCTACATCCCAACGAACGTAATCTCTATTACAGATGGACAAATTTTCTTGGGTACAGATATGTTCTACTCTGGCGTTCGTCCAGCAGTTGACGTAGGTTTATCCGTATCTCGTGTAGGTGGTAGTGCGCAAATTAAAGCTATGAAACAAGTAGCTGGTAAATTGCGTTTGGAATTGGCACAGTATCGTGAATTAGCGGCCTTTGCTCAGTTCGGTTCCGATTTGGATGCGTCCACAAAAGCACAATTGGATCGTGGGGAACGCTTAACAGAAATGTTGAAACAACCACAATATTCTCCGTTAAAAGTAGAAGAACAAGTGGTATGTTTATATGCGGGCATCAATGGCTATTTCAAACGATTAGCCGTTCATGATGTACCAGCTTTCCAAGATGCGTTATTACAATATGTACATGGAAATTATGCCAATATATTAGCATCAATTAGAGATACTAAGAAATTAGAAGAAGATACAGAAAAAACATTGCAAGCAGCGATTTTAGAATGTATTGATGTCTTTGGTGCTACTCACGAATTATTACCAGAGGAGGCGTAATCTATGAGTAGTGCACAAGACTTACGCAAGCGTATAAAAAGTGTCACTAATACGCAGCAAATTACAAAAGCTATGAAAATGGTAGCATCTGCTCGTCTACGTCGTGCACAACAAAAAGCGAAAGGTACTGAACCTTATACAGAACGTCTCCGCCACATGCTGCATCAAAGCATGTCCTCTCTAGATGGGGGGGCAGATTTACCACTACTTACAGTTCGTCCTGTGAAGAAGGTAGCCTATGTGGTGGTAGGTGCTGATAAAGGTTTGGCCGGTGCCTATACTAGTAATATCATTAAATACGTGCAAGCTTTATTGCAAGATAAGCCAGCTGAGGACTATGGTCTATTCACAGTGGGTCGTAAGCCAACGGAATATTTCACAAATCATGGTTATTCTGTAGTATCTGATTTGCAAGGATTTTCTGATAAACCAGGCTTTCATCATGCCCAAGACATTGTAGAACAAGTAAAAACAATGTTTTTATCCGGTGAGGTAGATGAAGTGGTATTGGTATACACCAAGTTTGTGAACTCCTTGTTGCAAGAAGTGACTCATGAGCGCTTATTACCTCTTTCATTAGAAACGGATACGGAAGCAACTGGTGAAAGTTTATTCTATCCAGATCAAAGCTCTGTATTGGAACAATTGTTGCCAGCCTATGTGGAAAGCACTGTATATAATGCATTACTACATGGGGCGGCTAGTGAATTAGGTGCTCGTATGACGGCCATGACATCCGCTACAGATAATGCAGGCGAATTGATTGGTACCTTGCACTTAGAATACAATAAGTTGCGCCAAGCAGGTATTACTAACGAAATTTCTGAAATCGTAGGCGGTGCAAACGCATTGCAATAATAGATAAAGGAGTATCTCGTATATGAGTACAAATATAGGTAAAGTAGTTCAGGTTATTGGACCTGTGGTAGACGTAGTCTTCCCAAAAGGTGAATTGCCTGCTATTTACAATGCAATTACTATTACAAAAGGCGGCGAACAAGAAACATCTAAGATTGTTGTAGAAGTTATGCAACATTTAGGTGATGACACAGTTCGTTGTGTAGCCATGAGCTCCACTGATGGATTGACTCGTGGCATGGAAGCAGTGGACACAGGTGCCGCTATTTCCGTTCCTGTTGGTGATGGTGTACTAGGTCGTATTTTCAACGTATTAGGCGAAACAGTAGACCACGACCCAGCAGAAGTGAAAGTGAATGAACATTGGCCAATTCACCGGGCCGCTCCAAAGTTTGATGAATTAGCACCAGAAACTAATATTTTAGAAACTGGTATTAAAGTCGTAGACTTAATTGCCCCATATGTAAAAGGTGGTAAAATCGGTCTATTTGGTGGTGCTGGTGTAGGTAAAACAGTTCTTATCATGGAATTAATTCATAACATCGCTACAGAACACGGTGGTTACTCCGTATTCGCAGGGGTTGGTGAACGGACTCGTGAAGGGAATGACCTTTGGAACGAAATGAAAGAGTCTGGCGTATTGTCTAAAACAGCTCTTGTATATGGACAAATGAATGAGCCTCCTGGAGCTCGTATGCGCGTAGCCTTAACAGGTTTGACAATGGCAGAATATTTTCGTGATGTACAACAACAAGACGTGTTGTTATTCGTAGATAATATTTTCCGTTTCATTCAAGCTGGTTCTGAAGTGTCTGCCTTGCTAGGTCGTATGCCATCTGCCGTTGGTTACCAACCAACCTTGGCGAATGACGTAGGGGCTCTACAAGAACGTATTACATCTACAAAAGAAGGTTCTATTACTTCTGTACAAGCCGTATACGTACCAGCCGATGACTTAACTGACCCAGCGCCAGCAGCCACATTTGCTCACTTGGATGCTACCACAGTATTGTCTCGTTCCATTGCAGAACTTGGTATTTACCCAGCCGTGGATCCATTGGATTCCACTAGCCGTATCTTGGATCCACTAGTATTAGGGGAAGAACATTACTCTGTAGCTCGTGGTGTACAAGAAGTGCTTCAAAAATACAAAGATTTACAAGATATCATTGCCATCTTAGGTATGGAAGAATTGTCTGAAGCGGATAAATTGACAGTAGCTCGTGCTCGTAAAATTCAACGTTTCTTAAGTCAACCATTCTTCGTAGCCGAAGTATTTACAGGCAGTCCTGGTAAATATGTGCCATTGAAAGAAACATTGCGTGGTTTCCGTGAAATTCTAGAAGGTAAACATGATGATTTACCTGAAAGTGCGTTCTACATGGTGGGAACGATCGATGAAGCTGTTGCCAAAGGAAGGGACATGTTAGGGAAAGGAGAATAATCTATGAGTACCATGCATGTAACAATTATTACTCCTGATGAAACAGTGTTTTCTGGAGAAGTAACGATGGTGGTAGGAAAAGCTCTCGATGGAGAGTTTGGTATCCAACCATATCATATGCCTTTAGTGAGCGCTTTGGCACCAGGGGCTATCCGCATTGACCATGAGGGCAAGCGTGAAGAGTTTATCCTTCCAGGGGGATTCCTAGAAGTGGAAAATAACTCTGTGTATATCACTACAGCTTCTTGTGAACGTGCATAATTACATATCGATGAGATAGAAAAAGGGTTGTACCAACTGCATTTAGCAGTATGGTACAACCCTTTTGTGGATATATAGTTATTTAGAGGCTATTATACATAACGTATGTAGTAACTTAGTGTCCTATGAATAATATAATAAGCAGATAAGAGTTAATATATAATAGAGGAACGTTGCTATGATGATTCGTTCCTCTATGTTTGTCTATACTAGTTTTGTAATGAGTCTAAGAATAGTTTGATACGGCGCAAGGCCTCTTGGATGGTTTCCTTAGAGGACGCATAGGAGCAACGAATACGGTTAGCGCCGCAAGTGCCGAAAGCAGATCCTGGTACAACCGCAACGTGTTGTTGTTCTAGCAATTGTTCGCAGAAACTTTCGTCGGATAAACCGGTTTGGGAAATATCTGGGAACACGTAGAAAGCTCCTTCTGGAACGGCGATAGGTAAGCCCATGTCTTGGAAGCCTTTCACAATCATGTCGCGGCGTTCCAAGTAATCTTGGCGCATAGCTATTACGGAGTCATCGCATTCGTTAAGGGCAACAATGGCAGCGTGTTGCACTGGTGTCGCTGGGGCGACGATGCTGTATTGGTGCAACTTAATGCAGGCCGTGATGAATGGTGCTGGAGCACAGAGGAAACCAATGCGAAGACCGGTCATAGCATAGGATTTGGAGAAACCGTTTAAGATGATGGTCCGCTCTTTCATGCCCGGTAAGGACGCCATAGATACATGGTCCTTGTGGTAGGTAAGCTCCGAGTAAATTTCGTCAGAGATGATAATCAGATCATGGGCTTTAGCGAACTCTGCAATAGGTAATAGATCTTCATAGTCCATGATGGCTCCCGTAGGATTGCTTGGGTAGCACATTAAAATGGCTTTCGTTTTTTCTGTGACGAGTTTTTCTAACTCTTCCACACGAAGTTTGAAACCATCTTCTAAATGTGTCGGCACAGGTACAGCCTTGCCACCGCACATATGAACTTCTGCTTGGTGAGCTACGTAGGATGGATTTGGAATTAATACCTCGTCTCCTTCGTTTAATAAAGCTCGCAACGACAAGTCGATAGCTTCGCTAGCACCGATGGTGAGCATCATTTCATCCGTTCCATATAATACATGGTAACGGCGGTTGTACCAATTGCTGATAGCCTCACGCAAGGGCAAGATGCCTGCATTCGGGGAATAGTTTGTTTCCCCTCGTTCTACGCTAGCCACAAGTGCATCTAGCACAGGTTGGGGAGGAATGTAATCGGGTTCTCCTACGCAAAGAGAAATAACATCATCCATAGCCATTGCTTTTTCCCAAAATTTACGAATCCCAGAAGGGGGTAAAGTTTGTGTCATAGTTGAAAGATAATTGTTCCAGTTCATAAGTTGTCCTTTCTGATACATGATGCATGTATCTCTATGTCAAATGTCATGGGTGTTGTATTACCTGATATGGACTCTAACTCATAAGAGGTCCTGCGAAGATCGCAAGCTATAAAATAAGTTTATATAGAATTAACTACTTATAAGAATGCATACAGAGGATAACAACACCTTTTATAATGATAGAGTTAACAATAGTAACAGTGTACCACATTCTTAGAAAAGAACCTAGTCGATTAGAGGTTCTTTTTTATTGCATATAGTGTATAATTGTAGGTATGACATAGCATTTCATCAGAACTTATGTCATACTATAAAGATAGAGACATATTCTCTAAGCATTGTTACAACCTAAGAGGTTGTAACTGACTTTCACATAAAAACTCACAAGATAGAATAGATACAGTTGTAATGATGGGAAAGGAGTTATCGATGGAAACATTTTCCGTTACCTATGCATTGCATGTTCCCACCTATGAAGAGGCGAAGCAAGTGGCTTGGTCCATACAGGTGGAGCAAACTATTGAATTTCCTTACGAATTATTAGGCGAAAGCGATCCACGCCGTCATATGGTGGGACAATTGCTTTCGTTAGAAGAAAAAGAAGATTGTTTTTGGGCAAAGATTGCCTACCCGGTGGAGACATCAGGTCTGGAAGTGACACAGTTTTTAAATGTAGTCTTTGGCAACTCTTCCTTGCAACCACATATTTGGATAGTAGATATTGAGTTTAGCCCTAGTTTGTTAGACGTGTTTAAAGGTCCTAAGTTTGGATTAGCTGGCATTCGAGAATTATGCCAGACCCCAACTCGGCCTATGATTCAAGCTGTGATTAAACCCATGGGCACGCCCAATGAAGAATTGGCTCGCATGTGCCATGCTTACACCATGGGCGGTGCGGATGTGATCAAGGATGACCATGGATTGACGAATCAATCCTTTTCGCCTTTCAAAGATCGTGTGTCACGATGTGCTCATGCGGTGCAAGAGGCGAATGCTAAAAGTGGTCATCATACCCTCTATGCAGCGAATGTATCTGGGGATGGCACAGATGTATTAGAACGGGCCCATTATGTAAAAGAAGTGGGTGCTACGGCTCTCATGGTGGCTCCGTCCTTAATCGGATTTGGTTGGCTCCATCGGTTGGCTACGGATGATTCACTGAACCTGCCATTAATTGTACATCCTGCTATGATGGGTGGATTCACATTACCAGGTACATCGGGCATTGCAGCTACCATTTGGATGGGCTTATTACCACGTATCTTCGGCGGTGATATGAATATTTTCGTATCCTACGGTGGGCGATTTACATTCAAACCGGAATTATGCCGTCAAATTTGTGATGCCAATCGAAAATCATTGGCAACTATCAAAGCATCTTGCCCAGCTCCAGGTGGGGGTGTAACTGAGGCTCGATTACCAGAATTGGTGAGCATTTACGGTACAGATACGATGTTCCTTGTAGGGGGCGATATGTTCCGACGAGGACCCGATTTAACAGACAATATGAAAGCTTTCATAGATGTATTAGAAAGAAGCTAGGAGACATATGACATTGGAAGAAAAAGAATTACAAGTTCATGTCGTAGCTAGCGGTAGTAAAGGGAATTGCACCATTATTCGCAGTTCTCGCAGTGCAGTGATTATTGATGCAGGCATTAGTTGCCGACGTATTACGAATGCCTTACAAGATTTAGAGATACCAAAGCATATAGTCGAAGGGATTGTCATTACCCATGAACATTCTGATCATATTGCAGGGGTGCCTCAAATGATTAAACAAATGGGCTTACCCATTATCACAAGACCTAATACAGCACGGCGCCTTATGGATAAATTTAGCGTATCTGCGGAGTGCTTTCAAACGTTAGGGACGAAAGAAGTGACCATAGGGGATATGGTATTACAACCATTTTCTACTAGCCATGATGCGGTGGACCCGATAGGAGTCACTTGTTATAAAGGGCACACAAAAGCAGCTTTGCTAACAGATACAGGTATGGTATCAAAGGAAATGTTAGCGCATCTGCATGATACAGATTTGTTGGTCTTGGAAGCGAACTATGATGAACAGATGTTGCTCTATGGACCGTACTCACCAGATTTAAAGCGTCGTGTAAAAGGTCAATCAGGACATTTGTGTAATGTAACAGCCATGAAAGTGTTATCAGCCCTAAGACGACCTAAGGGGATGGAAGTGGTCTTTGCTCATCGTTCCGAGCAAAATAATTCGCTCCATTTAGTAGAGCAGCTATCAGATCGCTTGTTAGCTTGGTGCCATACACAAGGTCAAGAAGGGTTTACGGCGTATCATGGAGATCCCAAAAAGTATACTTCCATTGGTGTATCTCGTGATATATAAAGAGTCTTAGATTGGCATGTATTGAAGGTTTTAGGAGATAGGAATCTATGAAATTTTCTATCTATTGTATAGGAAAGTTAAAAGAACCTTATTTACGAGAAGGGGTGGCAGAATTTGTTAAGCGAGTGCAACCGTATGGGGGCATCACTATTACAGAGCTACCAGAAAGTAAATTAGGAGATAAGCCAAGTCCATCAGATAAGCAAAAAGCCCTCTATGATGAAGGGCAGCGATTGCTCAAATATTGTACACCACAATCCTTTGTGGTATTGCTAGATGTATATGGAAAACAAATGAGTTCTGAAGACTTGGCAAAACGAATTAGTGAATTAGAAGTGCAAGGCCATAGCGAGATGGTATTCTGTATTGGTGGCGCCTTTGGGGTGGCAGAAGAATTACGACAACGGGCACAGTGGAAATTATCCATTAGCCCTATGACTTTCACCCATCAGATGGTGCGACTTGTACTGGTGGAACAATTATATAGAGCTTGTAAAATTAATCGGAATGAACCTTATCATTGGTAGGAAGGAGATATGCATGGCAAGTGCAATTGAAAAAGGAATTACTTATGTGTCGGCAGATATGCAGGAATTGTCCATAGAAGATCCGGAATTTGTGAGGCACTATACTACGGAATTAACAGAAGGAAAAGAAGATATTCTTGCGATTCAAAATGAAATACAGGGATTGGTACAAGGATATGAGGCACTCTTTGTCGAATTAGAAGAGAAGGGGCAATTAGAGTCCTTAGAAGAACGTCGTCATATGGTGTCAGATAGTATAGGAGAATATACGAATGTGACAGATACAGTATGTACTGTATTAGATACCTACATAGATATGGCAAATATGATTCAACAAATGGAGACATCTGGCGGTAATCCAGTGTATTTATTGCATCGTAAACAAGAATTGCTAGAACAGAATGTAGAACTAAATAAGATTTTTGATCGTCTAGATTATTATATTTCTACCGTGGTTGAGATACTTTCGAAAGAAACAGAATTTGTGAAATCAGGGGTAGCCGGTGACGCAAGCGCTTCGGAAGAAGATGTGGTGCATATGTTACTTTTACATCAAACAGCACTGAGTTCTTGCGTAGAAATTAATAAGTCTTTGGTAGAACGGTTGCAATTAATGGTGCCTCGTCTAGAAGGATTGCGAGAAGATGTGATGAAAGTACAGGTCCATTCTGTAGCTAGCGATGTAGAAGAACGTAGAAAACGATTACAAGAATTGCGCCAACAAGCAAAAGTCGAAGATGTGACAGATTATGAAGATTTAGAAGGTCAATATCGTCATGCTTATGATGAAGAAGGAAATCACATTGGTACTCATGAAGGGGGCGATGGTGGTAACCGTAAAAGCTTAACTGCCATTTTGGTTGTGACAGCGATAGTCATTGCTATCTTTGCTGCCTATGTATATATGAAATAGGAGGAACTCACTATGACATTACAAGAAATTATGAACAAATACCCAATTACTGTTGGTAAAGATGAACAGATTACGAATGTAGCTAAATTGATGGTGAAACACAATTTAACAGCTATTGCTGTAGTAGATGAAGATAACAAGTTGATTGGCATTGTATCAGAAGGGGATTTGTTGTATAAAAAAGTTCGTCCTCATGCGCCACATTACATCAATATTTTAGGTGCTAACATTTACTATGGTGGTATCGGTGAATACGATGGACAATTCAAAAAATTGATGGCTACTCATGTAGAAGAAATCATGACTACAGAAGTGATTACGGCCTATGCAGATGCCGAGGTAGAAGTAACTGTAGGGGCTATGGTAGAAAAACATTTGAAAAACTTACCAGTTGTTGATGATGCGTATCATTTGATTGGTATGGTAAGCCGTCATGATATCATGAAACTTATCGCTGAAGAACAAGGTAAATAGGGAAATAATTGCACGATTGACGACTTTATGATAATATTAAAAATGCAATATTAAAACTTATAATTTGGGTGCATTATACCCTAAGGAGGAAATACTTTCATGAAAGCAACTGTAACTGCTGTTGATCAGCACAAGGTATCTATTACAATCGAAATTCCAGCGGAAGATGTGAAAAAAGGCTTTGCGCAAGCTGTAAAACGCATCGCTGGCCAAGTTAACATTCCAGGCTTCCGTAAAGGTAAAGCACCTCGTAAAGTTTTGGAAATGAACTATGGTAAAGAAGCTATCGCTGAAGAAGCGTTTGAATTATTAGCAGGTCGTGCTTACACAGAAGCACTTCGTGAAAACGAAATCGTTCCTGTTAGCAACCCAGAAATTGAACGTGAACAATTTGAAGAAGGTAAAGATTTAATCTTCAAAGCAACAGTAGTAAAACAACCAGAAGTAACTTTGGGTGACTACAAAGGCTTAGAAGTTGAAAAACAAGATGCTACTATCACTGATGAGCAAGTAGAAGAACAATTAAACAATATCCGTAGCCAACAAGCTAAAATGGTAGCAGCTCCAGAAGATGCAACTGTACAAAACGATGACTTTGCCACAATTGATTTCAAAGGCTTCATCGATGGCGAAGCATTTGATGGTGGTGAAGGCAAATCCTATCCATTGCAAATCGGTTCCGGTAGCTTCATCCCTGGCTTTGAAGACCAATTAATTGGTCACAAAGCTGGTGAAGATGTAACTGTTACTGTATCTTTCCCAGAAGATTACTTCGTAGCAGAATTAGCTGGTAAAGAAGCAAAATTTGAATGCCATATCCATGATATTAAACGTAAAGAATTACCAGAAATCACTGATGAATTCGTACGTTCCGTATCTGTTGGTCAAGGTAAAACTGAACCATCTTACAATACAGCAGAAGAATTTGTAGCAGATCTTCGCAAACGTATGGAAGATGATGCAGCACGTCGTGCTATCGATGCATACAATGCAGGTTTAGTGGAATTAGCTGTTAAAAATGCAACAGTAGATATCCCTGAAGTCATGATCGAAGACCGCGCTGAACAAATGGTTCAAGAATTAGCAATGAACCTTGAAGGTCGTGGCTTGAAATTAGAAGACTACTTGAAATTTTCCAACAAAACTATTGAAGAATTACGTGAAGAAAATAAAGCAGCAGCCGCTGAAAACGTTCGCGCTGACTTAGTATTAGATGAAATTGCAAAAGCAGAAAACGTTCAAGTTACTCCTGAAGACATGAACTATGAAATCTTTGCTATGTCCCAACAATTCGGTGCTGACCCTAAAGAAGTATACGATATCATTGTAAAAGAAGGTCGTGTATCTATGTTAGCAAGTTCCGTAGCACGCAAAAAAGCAGCTCGTTTCATTATTGAGAATGCTAAAGGTGCTGAAAAAGCTGAATAATTGCTAATGCAGGTACATGTATAAGAGGTGTTAGATGTCTATGTATGTGCCAATCGTGGTAGAGCAAACTGGTCGTGGTGAGCGCTCCTACGATATTTATTCTCGTCTATTAAAAGATCGAATCATTCTATTGAGCGGTCCTATTGATGATACAGTTGCCAACAGTATCGTAGCTCAATTGCTATTCTTAGAATCGGAAGATCCAGATAAAGATATTCACTTGTACATTAATAGCCCAGGTGGTGTGGTAACGGCTGGTATGGCGATTTATGATACTATGCAGTACATTAAACCTGATGTGTCTACAATTTGCGTAGGCTCAGCGGCTAGTATGGGTTCCTTGTTGCTTACAGCGGGAGCCCCTGGCAAACGCTATGCGTTGCCACACTCTCGCATTATGATTCACCAACCATTGGGTGGTGTTCAAGGGCAAGCGTCTGAAATTGAAATTCACGCTCGTGAAATATTGCGGTTACGAGAAGAATTGAATGGCGTGTTAGCACATCATACAGGTCAACCAATAGAAGTGATTGCACAAGATACAGATCGTGATAATTTCATGTCTGCAGAAGATGCAAAAGCATATGGTTTGATTGATGAAGTATTGACTCGTCCATCCTCAACAGAAAAATAAGGAGACAGGGGTTTGAATAAAGACGATAAAGAAAGACGTTGTAATTTTTGCGGTAGAGCAGAAACAGAAGTCGAACGATTGATAGCAGGTCCTAATGTGTTCATTTGCAATGAATGTATTGATGTATGCCAGCATATTATTGATGAAGACAAAATTGAAGAACTACCGGAAGCGTTTGATTTAAACGATATCCCGACTCCAAAAGAAATTAAAGCTCATCTTGATCAATACGTGATTGGTCAAGATGATGCTAAAATTTCCTTGTCTGTAGCCGTATATAATCATTACAAACGTTTGCAACATGATAATGTCATCGATGATGTAGAACTGCAAAAATCCAATGTATTATTCATTGGTCCTACAGGTAGTGGCAAGACATTATTGGCTCAAACATTAGCAAAAATGTTACAAGTACCATTTGCCATGGCAGATGCTACTAGTTTGACAGAGGCAGGCTATGTAGGGGAAGATGTAGAAAACATTCTCCTCAAATTGATTCAAGCCGCCGACCATGATATAGAGCTAGCTGAACGAGGTATCATCTACATTGATGAAATCGATAAAATTGCTCGTAAATCAGAAAATCCGTCCATTACTCGCGATGTATCTGGCGAGGGTGTACAACAAGCATTACTGAAGATCCTAGAAGGAACAGTAGCCTCTGTACCACCACAAGGAGGGCGGAAGCATCCTAATCAAGAGATGTTACATTTAGATACAACAAATATCTTGTTTATTTGCGGTGGTGCTTTTGATGGTATGGACAAAGTAATCACGAAGCGAACTGCGAAGAAAACATTAGGTTTTGGTGCAGATATTCAAAAGAAAGAGGAAAAAGATGTAGCCTCTATTTTGAAAGAAGTTGTGCCAGAAGACTTACAAAAATTCGGGTTAATACCTGAATTTATCGGACGATTGCCAGTGATGGTTACGCTCAGCCCACTTGATGAAGAGGCATTGATCAAAATTTTAACAGAGCCTAAAAATGCATTGACTAAGCAATATGAAAAAATGCTGTCTTTAGATGATGTGAAATTAGTCTTTGAATCAGATGCACTCCGTGAGATTGCGAAAGAAGCCTTGGAACGCAATACGGGAGCACGCGGATTACGGGCCATTATCGAAAAAGTTATGAAACGTGTGATGTATGAAGTACCATCTATGAAAGATGTAAAAGAATGCATTGTAACAGACAAAGCGGTTCGTGGCGAAGAAGAGCCAATACTCAATAAATGAGTCCACGCTGAAGCAATCAGATAGTAAAGGCAAAGAAACTCATTTCAAAGGCGGAATGGGTTTCTTTTTATAATATAGTACTGGGAGGTTCAATGGAAACTAAACCTATGACATTACCGATGGTTCCCCTACGTGGAATTGTTGTATTTCCCAAAGTAGTGACACAATTAGATATTGGTCGTACCACATCGGTACAGGCTGTAAAAGCAGCTATGGATAAAGACCAATATTTGGTGGTTACTGCTCAGAAAGATGAAAATATCGAAACTCCTACCTTGGAAGAAGTATACCAAGTTGGGACGATTGTTAAAATAAATCAAATGCTCCGCTTACCAGGGGGAGTGGTTCGTATTTTAGTAGAAGGCGTAAGCCGTGTTAAGCTAGACGCTATTTTAGGTACAGATCCATTTTATGAAGTAACAGTAACTCCGTTGGAGACTCTTCATGAAGATCCGATGGAAGAAGAAGCATATCGACGTATCTTGCAAACTAAATTTGCACAATGGGTAGAGGTGCTTAAGCCCAATACAGATGAAGGATTAGATCATGTTTTGGGAAGCTCAGATGCTAGTGAATGGGCGGACCAAGTGGCATTCCTCGTGCCTATCCAATTGAAAGTGCGCCAAAATATTTTAGAAGAGTTATCCGTAAATCGACGTTTGAATATGGTTGTAGGTGTATTGAATACAGAACTACAAATCTCGGATATGGAAAATTCCATTAATAACCAAGTGCGTCAATCTATGGAAAAAGCACAAAAGGAATATTTCTTACGTGAAAAAATCCGTATTATCCACGATGAATTAGGGGATAAAATGGACCCTGATCAAGAGGCAGAAGAATTACGGGAACAGCTGGCAAAGTTAGAATTACCAGAGGATATCCATACACGTATCGACAAAGAGATTACTCGCTATAGTCGTATGCCACAAATGATGCCCGAATCCAATATTTTGCGTAATTATATTGATTGGTTATTGCAATTACCTTGGAATACTTTGTCTGATGATCGGTTAGAATTGAAAGAAGCTAGCGATGTACTTGACGGTGACCATTATGGTTTGGAAAAAATTAAGAAACGCATTCTAGAATTTTTAGCAGTTCGCAAGTTATCTGGTAAACAAGGCGGCTCCATATTATGTTTAGTAGGACCACCAGGGGTAGGTAAAACATCTTTAGCAAGCTCCATTGCAAAAGCTATGAATCGTAAATTTATCCGTGCCTCCTTAGGTGGTGTCCGTGATGAAGCTGAAATTCGCGGCCATCGTCGTACCTATGTAGGAGCCTTGCCAGGTCGTATGATCCAAGGGCTAAAAAATGCAGGTACTCGTAATCCTGTATTTTTGCTTGATGAAATTGATAAATTGGCATCTGATTATAAAGGGGATCCATCATCTGCTTTATTAGAAGTGTTAGATCCTGAACAAAATAGCACATTCAGTGACCATTACATTGAAATTCCATTTGATTTCTCTGATGTATTCTGGATTACTACTGCCAATGTAGCGGGTAATATTCCTAGACCACTATTGGATCGTATGGAAATCATTGAACTCAGCAGCTATACAGAGGAAGAAAAATTAGAAATTGCTAAACGTTACTTAGTGCCAAAACAAATTGAGAAACATGGTTTAGAAGGTCACAGTGTGAAACTTTCAGATGCTGTGTTAAAACGTGTGATTTCCGAATATACTCGTGAAGCTGGTGTGCGTACCTTAGAAAAAACAATTGCTAAAATTTGCCGTAAATTGGCATTTGCTGTGGTTACGGAAGGTGAAAAAGCACCTAAAGTAACGGTGAAAAATTTGGAAGATTATCTAGGCACGCCTAAATTTGTGGAAGAATCTCGAGAGAAACAAGCGCAAGTTGGACTTGTATATGGTTTAGCTTGGACTTCCGTAGGTGGAGTTGTCTTACCATGTGAAGCGACAACAATGCAAGGAACCGGCAAATTAAGTTTGACTGGTAGCTTAGGCAAAGTGATGCAAGAATCTGGTCAAGCGGCTATGTCCTACATTCGTCATCGTCAAAAAGAATTGAAATTGCCAGAAAAATTCCACAAGGAACTGGATATTCATGTGCATTTACCAGAAGGGGCTACCCCTAAAGATGGCCCATCTGCGGGGATTACGATGACCTTGGCTATTGTATCTGCTTTAACCGGTAAAAAAGTGCGATCAGACATTGCTATGACTGGCGAAATTACTTTACGTGGTAGAGTATTGCCAATTGGTGGTTTGAAAGAAAAATTATTAGCGGCTCTTCGCTATGGAGTGAAAGAAGTACTCATTCCAGAAGGCAATAAAAAGGATATTCAAGACTTACCAGATATCGTCAAAGAAGGATTGATCATTACTCCTGTGAAAACGATGGAAGAAGTATTAGAAAAGGCATTACTATGAAGAAGAAACCAGCTGTAAAACGTCATCCAAAACCAGTGTATACTAGAAAAGAGACGACAGGTCCACGTATTATCGCAGCGAAATATATAGCGTCTGCAGTGAAGGCGGATCAATACCCAGAAGGTGATACCATTGAAATCGCCTTCTTGGGACGATCCAATGTGGGAAAATCATCTCTCATCAACTCTTTATGCAATCATCGAGGATTGGCGCTGGTCAGTGGTACACCGGGTAAAACGAAAACGATCAACTTCTTTAGTATAGAATCAAAGGAAGATTTACCAGATGATATGGAACGTCGCTTTGATTGGTTCTTAGTGGATTTACCAGGGTATGGATATGCAAAAACAGGTGGGTCCAATACCAATATTTGGTCTTCTTTTATTGCCAATTATATTTTACAAAGCGAACGGATGATGCTACTATGTTTACTCATTGATGGTCGTCATCCAGAGTTGCCTATCGATAAAGAGGCCTTTGATTGGTTACAATCCCATGGGGTACCTTTACAAATCGTGGTAACAAAAGCGGATAAATTAAAAATGAACGAGCGACAAAAACAGTTAAAAACTATTGAAGAGCGATATCCGACGGGATATCCACCTATTTTGTATAGTTCTTTAAAACATACAGGTCGTGATCGTTTATTAGCACGTATTAATGCAGTCTTATTGGGGGAAGAGGAATGAGTATTCTTACAGATGCACAAATGAAGCTACGGGTCTCTAACGATTTAGAACGCGTAGAAACATATTTGCAACAATCTCTACAAACTGGTGCAGAAGATTTTAATGCACTTATTCGTCCTCTTTCAGCAGGGGGCGGCAAGCGATTACGAGCGCAATTGTGTTTGTTAATTGCCTTGAGTGGAGATTCCAAACAAGAAGATAGAGTTCGTATGGCAGCAGCCATTGAGATGTTGCACTTGGCTACGCTCATTCATGATGATGTATTAGACCAAGCAGAAGTGCGACGTGGCGTGACTTCTATTCATTGTACGAAAGGCAATAAAGTGGCTATCCTTAGTGGAGACTATTTATTTGCTAAAGCTTTCGGTATTGTAGCTGAAATCGGTTCTATTCCATGCTTAACTATTTTTTCTGAAATTATTTCTGCCTTGGTAGAAGGCGAATTTATGCAAATGGAAGATGTGTACCGATTAGATCAAGGCACAGATCGATACCTTTTAAAAACACAAAAGAAAACAGCAGACTTCATTGAAGGCTGCTTGGCATTAGGCGGCATCCTTGGGGGATGGTCAGAGGAGCATATTTCATTATTGCGCACCTATGGTCATGGCTTAGGAATGGCATTCCAAATTACTGATGATGTGATGGATTATCGTGAGCAAACGGTGACCACAGGAAAACCAGTAGGTAAGGATGTGAAAGAAGGCATCCTGACCTATCCATTATTATCTATCGTAACGCCAGAAAATACAGCCTCTTTGACAACCATGATTGAGGAAATTCGTGGTGGAAAAGATACAAAAGAATTGTTGGACTATGTTATGGCGGAAGGCGGCATCGATAAAGCGTTAGCTCTTGAGGCGATGTATCGCAGACAAGCAGAGATAGCATTAGAGCAATTGCCGTCCTTTAAAGGAAAAGATATTTTGGAAACTGTTCTTGAAAAATTATCGAACCGTAAGGTGTAAGCATGAAAGAATTTCAAGTAAAAGACTTTGACATGAGTGCCAAACGTCCGTCCTTGAATAGTGTGATAGCGCAAAGAAAGCGTCTTGCTCAGCAACAAGCAGAGCAAGACGCCTTATTACAAGAGGATAACTATACAGAGACGGAAGCAAAACTCATGGAAGAGGCGTCTTCTATGTCTGTAGTAGACCATTTAAGCGAACTTCGCATGCGTCTAGTAGTAGCCATTGTGGCAATCATCATATGTACTTTGGGGGCGTACTATTATGTGGAGGATATTCTGCAGATTTTAGTGGCTCCAGCTGGAAAATTGTATTATACAAAACCGACGGAAGCTTTCTTTACATATATGAAAATTTCCATAGTAGCAGGTTGTATTATATCGAGTCCTATTTGGTTTTACCAGTTATGGGCGTTCATTGTACCAGCCTTGTCGAAAGGTGAGAAAAAGGTAACCTTCATGGTGGTACCTACGGCAGTCACCTTATTCGTGGTGGGGGTACTGTTTTCATATTACCTAGTCTTACCAATGGCTATACAATTTTTTATCGGCTTTGGTACGGATGAATTGCAACCATTGTTTTCCATCGGTCAGTATATTGATTTTGTGATCGCCTTTGTTTTACCATTTGGCATTACCTTTGAATTGCCACTGATATTGATTGCTCTTGGGGTGATGGGTATTCTTTCATCGAATCGATTACGCCAGTATCGTAAGATATTTATTCTAGTAGCCTTTGTTGTGGGGGCGGCCATTTCACCTACACCAGATATGCTGTCCCAAACTATGATTGCAGGACCTATGATTTTGCTCTATGAAATTAGTTACGGTGTATTACGATACATTGTGAAAGTATAAAGTAATGGTTCATATTACGTTCATAATTATAGTGTATACTGATTTAGAAACTGATTAGTATATATAAAGGATGTAATATGAGACGAAAAATACTTATAAGTATCCTTAGTATTTGTGCTATTCTTTCGGTAGGGGCAATTTCTTGGTATTCATGTTGTACTGGAAATGAGTCGATTTCTACGACAAAAATGGTGGATGGAACGGAGATTACATTGAAGAAAGTTCCTTTACCAGAGGTAAAAGTTGTATCTACAGAGCCGCAAAGTTCAGATGCGAAAGAGGGATCAGATTCAATCCTTGTAGATGCCAAGGGGGCTGTCAATCTATACAAGAAACAATATCCAACAGCACAAGTGAAAGGGATAACATTTGAAACACAAGATGGACGCAAAAGCTATGAGGTAGAGGGGGTATCCTCGGAAGCGGGTCATAGTGTAACCATAGATGCTACAACAGGGCAGGTGTTACAAACCAATGTAGGTGAGGCTCGCAAACCGATGGTTGATTCTGCAGCCATAGATTTGGGAAATCTCATTAACCCAGAGGAAGCAAAAGAGGTGGCTATCACTATGTTGGGTAGTGGAGCTCGTCTAATACGTTGGGAATTAGAAACAAAAGGATATGTTGCTCGATACCATATGGTATTGGATATGCATGGTGATACGATGCATGTAACGATTGATGCCAATTCCAGTCAGGTTATGGAAGTGACGAAAGAAGAATAAAAGCTATTCATTCCGTTAGGTTTGAATAGCTTTTTTGTACATTATCATAGTAGTAAAGGATCCACGATGCCGTTATCAGTGAAAGCTTGCTCTCTATCACGACAAGTCCCACAGGTGTGGCAAGGAGTATCGCCACCTTCGTAGCAAGACCATGTTAGATGATAGGGTACTTGTAAACGCAACCCTTCTTGGACAACTTGCGATTTGTTCATATCATTGAGGGGAGCATAGAGGTGTATTTTGTTATAGGAACCAATGTAAATGGCTTCATTCATATGGTGATTAAAGTCAGGTCGACAGTCTGGATAGGCATTGCCCGCAGCATCGTCAGCATGAGCACCGATATAAATGGTCACTTCCTCATCTGGATAGAGGCTAAGAGCTAAGCTAGCTGCCATGGAGAGGATGAGTCCATTGCGGAACGGCACATAAGTAGATACTGAACCGCTTTCTGCAATTTGTTCACCATAGGTGCGGTGATCGATACTTTCAGTAGAAGAAGATAAGAGGGACGAATTGGAATAGGACATAACCTGCGTCAGGTCTAGTTCATAGTGAGGAACACCATAATAGCCCGCAATAGCTTTGGCGGAATCTAATTCTTTTTTATGTTTTTGCCCGTACCAAATGGAAAGGGCACTAACGTTGTCTGTGCCGAGGGCATCGATGGCCATAGCTAAGCAGGTAGTAGAATCTACCCCGCCACTGGATAATACTAATGCTTTCATAGGAAACCTTTCATGGAAATAAAAAAATTATAAGTGAGTACTGACATAGAACAGATGATGTACTATAATAATAAGGATAAGATTGTTATAAAAGGAGATAGTATGCGTTTACGTAGAAAGCCGTGGATTGATGAAGCAATCCTAGAATATAATACATATACTGTACTAGAGAATCACGAAGTTTTCAAGGGAAAATGGCGTGAAAGTTTTGCAGATCCGTCCAAACCATTATATATGGAGCTAGGAACGGGAAAAGGTAAATTCATTGCAGGTATGTGTGAAGCACATCCAGAAGCAAACTTTGTTGGCTTTGAAGTACAAATTGGTGTGCTATACTATGCAGCTCAAAAATTGTATGAACAAAAAGCTGAAAATGGTAAAGTGAGCTTGTTTGATATTGCAGGGATTGAAGAAGTGGTGGCACCAGGTGAGGTGGACCGTTTCTATATTAACTTCTGTGATCCTTGGCCAAAAGCAAAGCATGCGAAACGTCGTTTGACCTACCATACCTTCCTAGATCGATATGCACGATTGTTGAAAGAGAATGGAGAAATCCATTTTAAAACAGATAATGAAGGATTGTTTATGTTCTCCTTGGAGGAGTTCAAAAATTCTGGTTGGACATTAAAGAATGTAAGTTATGATTTACATAGTACGGATATGCCAAATGTGCGCACAGAATATGAAGAGAAATTTAGTGCTAAAGGGCAACCAATTTTCCGCTTAGAGGCGATTAAGCCGGCTAAAGGAAGTGATACGACAAATGCAGGAGAATAGTAGTTCACCTAACAAAAATATCGGCATATTTCAGCAAGTAAGAGCGCTTTATAAGAGTGTTATCAAACATGATGGGCAGGGGATATTAGTTCCTCTCTTCGGCATTATATTAATAGGCTTTTTGAATGGCTATAGTGCTACCTATACGACGACCCTACATGGAGGCGACAATTGGAAACCATTTTGGATGCTATTAGGTAAGCAAGCGCTATTCTTGGGAGCAGGCTTTTTTGTAGCTTGGTGGTTCTATCGTTTTGATTATCGTAAATGGGGAGACCCTAAGGTACAACGTAAATTGTTGGTGATTGTACTTATCCTCATGGGTGTCGTTTTTATACCGTTTCTTGGACATGGTGCGAACGGGGCTCGCCGGTGGATTAGTTTGCCGTTAGGGTTCACGCTACAGCCGTCAGAATTTGCGAAGTTAGCAGCTATGCTTTGGGCAGCGTATCGCATTGATAAACAGGTGAAAGAACGAGGCATTATGCATTTATTTGAACCTCATCAATGGGGACAATATAAACGCTTGCGGTGGCTTTGGAAAGCATGGGTCTTTGTGATATCCAAAATCAATAGATTGTGGAAAGTGGTTCGAGGGACTCCCGGCAAATTACATCCAAACTTCCTGTTGCCATCTGCCTTTGCTGTACCTATTCTATATGCTGTAATTACTATGTTTCAACCAGATATGGGAACAGCGATTCTGATTTTATTATTTCCTACGTTAATGACATTTTGCGTAGGCTATCGGAAATCGGATTGGAAATATTTGGGGGTAGTATTTTTTATACTCAGTGTCATTGCATATCTGTTGGTTCGCTATACAGAATATCGTTGGCTACGTGTAGTCGCTTTCTATGACCCTTGGTCAGATACAACTGTCAATGGATATCAAGTGACGCAAAGTATATTGAGTGTGTCCATTGGTGGATTCTGGGGAGAAGGATTTACGAAAGGGATTTCTAAATATAATTACTTGCCAGAAGCTCATACAGACTTTGCCTTTTCGATTTTCTCTCAAGAATTTGGCTTTGTAGGCGTTTGCTTGGTAGCTTTTTTCTTCTTGTGGTTTACGAAATATGGTCTGTCCATTGCTCGTCAATCAAGAGATGTATTAGGTCAAATCCTTGCTATAGGGTTTACTTTCTTTATTACGATTCAAGCATTTTTTAATATTGCTATGGTGGTAGGTTTAGTACCAGTTACAGGGGTTCCGTTGCCATTTATCAGTTATGGTGGTTCCTCGTTGGTTACAAACTTTGCCGTTATCGGCATATTATTAAATATTGCGCGCCGCAATGAATATGCACGCAAACAAATTGGAACGACTCGTCATTTACCATCCATCGGTGAAGAAACGCGTCATCGGTTTCAACCTAAGTCTTAATGTTTTAAGTGTGATTTACACAGAAAGAGATGCACCATGAAAGATTTTATTGATGTTCACGAACGCCCGTCTTTCGCTAAGTTATTACCACTTAGTTTCCAGCATTTATTTGCTATGTTCGGGGCTACTGTATTAGTACCATTCTTATTGAAAGTTGACCCAGCTACGTCCTTATTCATGAATGGTATCGGTACGATTTTATACGTATTAATTTGTCAAGGAAAGATTCCTTCTTACCTAGGTTCTAGTTTTGCTTTCATTGGTCCAGTAGGTGCTGTAGTCGCTTCCGGTATGACCTATGGAGCAGCCCAAGGTGGTTTCATCGCTTTTGGTGTGTCTTTTATGCTATTGGCTTTACTAGTAAAATTCATTGGTATTAAATGGATTGATACATTGTTCCCGCCAGCAGCGATGGGCGCTATCGTTGCCGTTATCGGCTTAGAAGTAGCCCCTGTAGCGATGGGAATGGCTGGTATTATTGGAGATCAATGGCAAAGCTTTGGTATGACTCATGAACAAGCCTTATTCTTATCCTTGTTCTCCTTAGGGGTAACCATTTTAGGAACTGTATTATTCCGTGGATTCTTTGCAGTCATTCCTGTATTAATTGGTGTCGTATCTGGGTATGTTGCGGCTGCAATTATGGGTGTAGTAGATTTCACTAATGTAGCGAATGCACCATGGTTTGCACTTCCACATTTCTATGAACCAGAATTTAATATCAATGCGATCTTGATGATTATGCCAGCATTATTCGTAGTGTTTGCAGAACATGTGGGTCACATTGTGGTAACAAGTAATATTGTAGGTCGTGATTTAATGAAAGATCCAGGTTTGAGCCGTTCTTTATTTGCAGACGGTCTATCTAATGTGTTGTCTGGTTTATTCGGTGCCACACCAAATACAACATACGGAGAAAACATTGGTGTAATGGCGATTACACGTGTATTCAGTACCTTCGTTATCGCTGGTGCAGCAGTGCTCGCTATCTTGTTCTCTTTCATTGGTAAAGTAGCAGCCTTAATCCATGCCATTCCAGTTCCAGTTATGGGCGGTGTAAGTATCTTGCTATTCGGCATCATCGCTGCTTCTGGTTTACGTATGTTGGTAGAACGTAAAGTGGATTATACAAAATCTTCTAACCTAATCTTAACATCTGTAGTACTAGTTATTGGTTTGAGCGGTGCTAAATTAGCTATCGGTCCAGTTGTGTTACAGGGGATGGGCTTGGCAACAGTAACAGCTATCTTGTTGAGCATTCTATTTGCCATTTTCCGTAAAACAGGTCTATGGAATGAGGAACTCAAAGACTAATCTTGCTCCGCTATGTAGCCTGTGGCATTTTTAACTAAATATGATAAAGGGAAGAGCACGGTATACTCCTCACAAACGGTATTTCATAATGTTTGTTCGGAGCACACCGTGCTCTTCTTGCGTTTGTGTCATTTAGATAGTAAGGTAGCCACAAGGCTACTACGCATAACTGCGATTCTAGGGGGGATAAAAAAAGCTGCTACCATATCGATAACAGCTTACTGTGGCGGAGAGGGTGGGATTCGAACCCACGGCCCCTTGCGGAGTCACTGGTTTTCAAGACCAGCTCCTTAAACCACTCGGACACCTCTCCAAATATAAAAACTAGATATAGTCTATCATTGAATGAGGGGATTTGTCAATTAGAAATAGGTGTGAAACTATGTTACATATGTTATAATTTTATGCGGATTATATTCTTTATATAGGTTTGTGGTATTCCATAGGAGGTATTACATGAAAAAGGGATTTACTCTTACACAAACAGGTATACTGCTGACTTTGTGGTTAACATTTTTATTAAGTTTTGTCATGCGATTATCCTGGTCATCGTTGATGCCCATTGTGAATGAAGCGTTACATTTTACAGCACAGCAAGGGACGTCCTATTTAACGGCGTTTTACTTTGGCTATGCATTGACTGTATTGCCAGGAGGCTTGTTAGCAGATCGATTTGGCTATCGCAAGTCTATTCTAGGCAGCTTAGTGGCTATGGCTATTGTAACGGGGCTTATGAGCACTGTACAAAGTTATGAATACGGATTAGTATTGCGTTTCTTATTGGGAATTGTGTCAGGTCCTGTGCAATCTGCTTGTTTGAAAGCTATTGGAGAGCATTTCAGTGCAGAACAACGCGGTACAGCCGTAGGTATTTTCATGAGTTGTACATCCTTTGGTATTACCGTGGTCAACGGATATGCGCCATTTGTAGCTGTACACTATGGATGGCAAATGGCATTTTTGATTACCGCTTTATTGCCATTACTAGTATTCTTTTTAGCTTTGTTTACAGTGAAAGAAGTACAAGCTTTCAGAAAGAATCGTACAGTAGACACACAAGGTACAGAGCAACAGTCCATGTCATTGGCACAAAGTTTGAAGTTTGTAGGAATGAACCGCAACATTTTATTGTTAGCAGTGATGGGATTTTTCGCAACAGGTACCACCTGGGGCGTTACCACATGGGCTAACTTGTATTTGGTGAAACAATTACATGTGACACCTATCTTTGCGGGAGCCATCATGAGCCTCTATGGTATCGCTGCGGTGATTGCCAAACCGACTATTGGATTTATTTCTGATAGAATTTCTTTGCCAAGGAACTATTTAGCGGCCATCGTTATGTTCCTATTCTCTCCAGCCTTGCTAATCTTTGCGAACACAAGTAATCCAGATATGTTATACATTACAGCACCTTTATTAGGTATGGGTGCATTCATGTATAGCCCATTAACCAACGCTATCATTATCCAAGCGGCACCACCAGAACTACGGGGAACTACAGCAGGATTCGTGAACTTGTTCAACCAAATAGGAGCACTCACAGCACCTATCATCTTGTCCACAGTATTAACAGCCACAGGTAATTACCAAACAGCGCTAATGGCATTGTCTATCTCTCCAATCATCGGAGCGATATTGTTGTCATTAATTCGATTAAAATAAGGTTATACTGCTTTACCCTCTTTTCTATATAACTTCAAGGGAGAGTAATAAAAAAGTATATATAAAATTGAGCATAGAATAAAAATTTTACTTATAGGATATACTCTTGTAGGTGTTCTTCTACTACTTTAGGGTATAGTAAGAAAAGCGTGGACATATATGGAAGGAAGTGTAGTGGTAAAGACAATTTTATTTGCAAATTTACATTAAGCCCGAAAAAGCACGGTATATCTATATAAAGTAGCGTTTTTATTTTCTAAATTTATATATTACAAGAAAAACACGGTAAATTCCACCGCAAACATAGTATACCTTTCCGTAGAAACGCAGTGGCAGGATATACTCTTGTAGGTGTTCTCTTGTCACTTTAGGGTGCAGTAAGAAATGCACGGAACATATATTGAAGACGATGTATGTCTATAAGCGATTGTATTTGCCAAACTTATGCCAAATCGAAAGAGCGCGGTATACCCCACATACAGTGGCGTTTGTATTTACCCAAACTATGCTAATCTGTGAAGAACGTGGCATACCTCGGAGCAAACCTAACGGAGTATCAGTTTGTGGAGAGGTGTGCCACGGTCTTCCCTTTGCTAGTTAGTAGATAAAGAACGCCACTCTACAAAGATACCGTGCTCTTTCTTTAACTAACTTAGTATAATTAAATCGCTTATTTAAGGGCTGAGGTGTGCCGCGCATTTCTTTCAGAATGTAATGTAGCCAAAGAACACCATAAAGATATCATCGTGACGCAAGTTTCATTTGCGAAGATTGGAATTTTGTGAGACAATAAGAGTAAAGAAAAGGAATTTTCAAGTCTATGTCGAATTATAGTGATATAGGCAAGTTACATAGTAGCACAGTGACAATATGGAGGAGGTCTTACTATGGTGGAATATAAAAAAATAATTGTTCCTGCAGATGGATCGGAAAATGGTAAAAGAGCGTTAGAACATGCATTGGCAATTGTTAAACGTAATGATGCGGAATTGATTTTAGTGCACGTAGCAAACATTGTATCCGCAATTTCTAATTTTGACCAAACTCCAATCAGTGGTGGTTATGTATCTGAACAAATTGCTGAAGATATGGAAGAAACAGGTAAAAAAATCTTGAGCGAAGTAGCAGAAGAGGTACCAGCTGATATGAAAGTTAAATGCGTCTTTGAAGTAGGGTCTCCTGGACCTGCTGTATTAGCGGTGGCTAAAAAATATGATGCAGACTTAATTGTTATGGGGAGCCGTGGATTAGGACCTTTGAAAGGCCTATTTATGGGTAGTGTAAGTAGTTATGTAACTAGTCATTCCACATGTCCAGTATTAATTGTTAAATAATAGGATACAAGGCTTTGTTCTCTGAGCAAAGCCTTTTTTTATGGAGAGATATATGAATATACAACATATACGTTGGTTACATGAAGAACTTGAGCAATGGCGTGAGGAAGGTCTAATTTCGGAAGAGCAAAGCCATCGGCTACAAGCGAAGTATGGGTACATTCCTACAGAGGGGCCATCTTGGACGCGACTGATCACCGTGTTAGGGGGCGCTGTGCTCATTTTATTGGGAGTTATTTTGCTCTTTGCAGGCTATTGGTATGGATTTTCCCCGAATGGACGCTTTGACTGGTCATTAGTCATCTTATTACTGGCAATCGCCATTGTAGGGGGCGGTGTTTGGAAAGCCAAGCCAGCGAGTATGGTTGCCGAGGCCATTACAGTTATCTATATGGCAATTTTAACGACGTCAACCTTATTAGTGGCAGATACCTATTATACAGGGGAACACATGGGATTATATGTGCTGATTATCCTGTGTTGTTCTTTGCCGATCATTTATATCCTAGATTCAGCATTGGGGATGATTTTATACCTTATTGGCGTTTTAGGCTGGAGTTTCTCCAGTCATCCTTTGAATGCGTGGGTAGGACCGGCTGCGGTAGGTGGACTGTTACTAGTAGCAGTGCCATATTATATACGTCGTTTTGGTCAGTATCAACAGGTGAAAGATCCTTTATTAGTGTCTGTGTCGTGGGCATTTGTAGGTGCCATTTTTGGGGAAGTATTTTTTACCTTATCCACCTATGAACCGCAAATGAATCTATTTTTTATCAGTGTATTAGGCGCCGTTACTTATGGACTAGGCACATTAGAAAAGAAAATAACCCTTTTAGCGTTGCCTTGTAAGGGGGTAGGTGCGATTGCCTTACTGTATACCATTGTGGAAGGCACCTACATCAGTACATGGATTCGTATAGGTGAAAGCAGCATGGTATGGTGGTTATGGCTTTGTATGTTACTGAGCCTAGGTGTAGCTTTTCTTGTGTTACGTCGTTTGGTATTGGCAAAACGTATTGAAAGCTGTATTGGACTAATTCCATTCGTTGTCTTTGGCTGTTATATCGTCACTGTATCTGGAGCGACTCCTATTTTGACATCCATTTTGTTTAATGCCTATGTGTTAATAGCAGCCTTAGGGACGTTCATTCGTGGCACTTTGGTGAAAAAGGTAAGTTTATTAAATAGCAGCATTTTGACTTTGATAGCTATGTTTGGGGCCCGTTTCTTCGATCCTAGCTTTACCTTTGTAGAGCGAGGCGTATCCTTCTTAGTGCTAGGTATGATTGTACTAGGGATTAATGCTATTTATTTATGGCGAAAAGGGAAACAACGTGCTACGGTAAATCAACGTGTTCGACAAGCACGTCGACAGGTAGCAGATGTATCAGCTTTGGAAACACCGATGGAAGAGAAAACTGCGATAGAGGAAACTAGAAACGTAGAATCAGAGGTAGCTATGAAGGAGGAAGAACGATGAAATATCAAAAATGGATTTTCTTTGCTCTTGCTGCGATTGTTGCCTTGCTAAGTCAATTCTATATTCAACAACGATATACAACCTTATTGCAAGGTGGGGCTGAATACCAATGGCCTGTGAAAGTAAGTCGACATATCGGATGGGTCCCGTCAGATTACTTAGAGATAGAGTTTTTGGGTTCTTATGCCAATTGGGAAGGGAAGCAAACTCCAGAAGTAGGACATGAAGTGTATGTCATCGTTACACCTAAACAGTCTGGTGTATTGCAAGTGGTATCCGCCACTGATGAAACTCCAAAAGATCAAGAATACATTCGGGCGAATGTGAAACGATTTGATCATGGTGTAGTGGAGTTTTCAATTCCTTTCAATCGTGTGAAAGTAGACCTTAGCAAGGTAGATAATAAGTTTTATACCAATTATCGAGGTACTTTGATTGGTACTCTAAAATTACGTGATGGCTATGGCGTAGTCACTGGTGTTTATGCCAAGGGGGTACCGTTGGAATTAGCTACGCCAGAAAGCGTAGTGGATCAAGAAAAAGATTCACGAGTTCTTTTAGAAAAAATTGGTGATACAGAACAAGAAAAAGATGATATAATAGTAATACCGAACTCTAATTAGAGGACGGATTACTATATGATAGCGAGGTTAAGATGGAAACAAATCAACAAGAGTTGGAAACACAATTGTTAGCTGAACTATTTAAGGTCCTTGGTGATCCAACGCGGTTGCGTATTGTTAGACATCTGCTTCAGAAAGAAATGTGTGTAACTGAAATTGCAGATGCTATGGATATGGGCCAGTCAGCTATATCTCATCAGTTGCGTGTGTTGCGTCAAGCAAGACTTGTAACATTTAGAAAAGAAGGAAAAACAGCTTGGTATCGCTTAAATGATGACCATGTGATTGTTCTGATTCGTCAAGGATTAGAACACGTGGGACATCAATAAGTGTAGAAACATGTAGAAGGGTTGCGAAAGCAGCCCTTTTTGCATGAAAAACCCCCTATCAACACTGTACAGATGTAGTGTCGAATAGGGGGGATTGTATGTTTTTATGTGAGAATAGAATATATCGTAGTAGCCCTTGTGTATGGGTACGTATCTAGACTGCTAGGTTATCTATCTAAATGGTATTTATACATCACACCTACACAAAATTAATGTAGTGTGCCTGTAAAAATAAACCTATTTATCATGCGTAGACGAATTGATTTATCATAATATTCGTTATAACGGAAATACATAGTAGGCCAATAAAATAGCTAGTGGCATGGTGAAAGAAGAAAGAACTGTAGTAGCTAGTACGATTTGCGTAGCTAATTCTGGATTGTTGTTCATTTCCACTGCCATAAGGGCGGTGTTTACTGCAGATGGGACTGCGTAAGCGATGATAATGCTTTGCGCTGCAATAGCACTTAATGGGGTGTAGTACATGGTGATAGGAAGTACCACAATTAATGCTAATACAGGTCCTGCGATTAATCGCAAGAAAGAAGTAATCATTACATCTTTTTTGATGAAGTTCCAAGGCGTTCGATTCAACTGTACTCCTAGAGTCAGCATAGCGGCGCCTACAAAGCAACGGCCAAATATATCTAAAGGCCCCCATATAATGGTTTGGGTGAAATCGATAGGAATGTAGTAATGAGCAATGATTGAGATAGGTACGCAGTAAATAATAGGAATATGTAAGATAGTACGTAAAGATTCTGCAGTGGTTAACTTTCCTTTGCCAGCTTGATAGAATCCCAAGGAGTTACAGAATACAGTTTGGATAATAAAGGTAGCGATAATGGCAATGACCCCATCATGTAAATAAGGGGTACCACCATCGATGATGTATGGTTCGTTGGCAAAGACGAAAGTGCCTAGGGCTACTCCTAAGTTACCAATGTTGGAAAACATCACTGCATTGCGGACGATTTCTGTTTTTCCTAAATTATAACCCTGCCACTTAGCGACGATACCTGCTAAGACAGAGTTAGCAAATAGAATGATGAGAGCGCAGCCAAAAATTTCAAAACTTTCATGGGTTAACTCAGTGACATAAAAGGATTTCAAAATATAGGCGGGCAAAAATAAGTAAAAGTTTAATTTGCTCAAAGTTCGTAAATCGAGGTGAAACCATCGATCTAATAAGACCCCCATGAGGGTAAGTAACAAAATGGGGACGATGCTGGTGAGAATAATGTGAAAAAATAAATCCATAGTGGATAACCTCCTTAGGTTGTATAGTTGTCATCTCTATTGTACCACATGAATATAAATCATTTTGCCTAATATTGTTTTTCTAGTATAATGAGAATATGTAGTAAGCTTCTAAGTGTATATATTTAAATTAGGGAGGATATCATTATGAAGCGTAATTGGTTAATGGGGTTATTTATGGCAGGTATGTTGGCATTAGCTGGCTGTGGTGGACAACAAGGAACAACGACGTCTACAGCACCATCTACAAATGAAACAATCACTGTATCTGCAGCAGCTAGTATGCAGGGGGCATTGGAAGAATTAAAAGCAGACTATGTGAAAAAACATAACTTAAAACCTGAACAAGTGAATATTGTCTATGCAGGTTCTGGCACTTTGCGTCAACAAATTGAAGAGGGGGCGCCATCTAGTATCTTTATTTCTGCGAACAAAAAGAATATGGATCAATTGAATGAAAAAGGATTAATGGATAACATTCGTCCATTCGTAGCGAATACATTGGTAATGATCGTACCAAAAGGTAAAGAATCTGTGACATTAGATAATATTACGAATGCAAAACGCGTAGCTATCGGCACAGTAGAAACAGTGCCAGCTGGTAAATATGCAAAAGAATCCTTAACAAAAGCTAATTTGTGGGATGCAGTAGAACCTAATATTGTATTTGCGAAAGATGTAAAAGCAGTAGGTGCGTACATTGCGGAAGGCGCAGCTGATGTAGGATTCGTATATAAAACTGATGCCTTAGCATTGAAAGATAAAGTAGATATTTCTGCTACAGTGGATGCTAAATTACATGCACCTATCGAGTACCCTATCGGTGTGGTGAAAAAGAACCAAAATAAATTAACTGAAGATTTTTATGCGTTCCTAACAAGTAAAGAAGCTAACGAAGTATTAGCCAAATGGGGCTTCGCTGAGCCAGCTCAAAAATGATAGCCTTACAACTATCCATCGAAGTTGCCTTTCTGGCACTTTTGATTAATGTCATTTTTGGACTTAGTTTGAACTATGTGATGAAACATTATGCCTTTCCAGGAAAATCTTTAATTGATTCTTTCTTTACATTGCCCTTGGTATTACCACCAGTGGTATTAGGCTTTGTGTTGCTCATCATATTTTCTCCAGGCAATGCCTTTGGAGCTTGGTTAGAGGCGCATGGAATTCGCGTGGTCTTCTCTAAGTTAGGGGCAATTATTGCATCCGCCGTGGTGAGTTTTCCTCTGTTTTATCAATCTGTTCGAACAGCGCTAGCCGCTATCGATAGCGATATGGAAGATGTAGCCCGTACATTAGGAGCCTCGGAGTTTCGTGTATTTTGGACCATCTCCTTGCCGTTAGCGTGGAAAGGAATTCTCAGTGGATCCATCCTTTCCTTTGCGCGTGGATTGGGTGAGTTCGGGGCTACTATTTTGATTGCTGGAAATATTCCAGGTGTCACAAGAACGATGCCATTAGCCATTTATTCTCTCGTAGAATTTGGCGATTATAGCGGTGCATTTGAATTAGTGATTTATATTTGTGTATTAACATTGGGGCTTGTGTGGGCCATTCAAGGTCTAACCAAAGGTTCCCTCTTCTCAAATCGGTAAGGAGGTACTATGATTTCCTTTGATATCGTCATAGAACGAGGTACTTTTGTTGTGAAAGCCCAAGGTACATTACAAGAAGGTATTACTACATTGATGGGCCCTTCTGGAAGTGGAAAATCTACATTTTTGAAAGCTTTATGTGGATTGTTAACGCCTAAAGAAGGTAGGATTACAGCCAATGATGCGGTATGGTTTGATGGAAAGAAGGTAGTAACACCTACCCAAGAACGACACATTGGCTATATGCCGCAAGGCAATATTGTGTTTCCTCATATGACCGTGGAGAAGAATATCCGATATAGTAAGCAAGGTTCTCCAGAGTTGTTCGATCATATTGTGGAGCGTTTGCGATTGACACCACATCTTAAGAAGAAAGCCAAAGGCTTGTCTGGTGGGGAACAACAACGGGTGGCATTAGGACGAGCACTGTACTCCAAACCAGTGCTACTTATCCTAGACGAACCGCTTACTGCCTTAGATGTGAACTTGAGGTCGCAATTGCAACAAGACTTAGTGGACATTATCTCTGAATGGGGAATCCCTTGCTTGTGGGTCACTCATAGTGAAGAAGAGGCGGCTGCCGTAGGGAACCACCGGCTTTTGTGTCGAGATGGGATGATTGCCGAAGAGGTGTAATGGGAACGCAAGTTCAGTGCTTATACAATATAACGGAGATAGGTGAACCTATATTGCAACACTGAGGTGATGACTACCTGGGCAAATGCATAATAGCAAGATAACATAATAACACAATGGAACAATAGAGAAATGTTGATACGTTTTGGTCAACATTTCTCTATTTTATTTTGTTATAGTACATTATGGTAGCTCTATATAATGGTAGAATCACTTTTCAGTATAGTATAACAATAGCAGAGGGTCTTTGTAGTTTTCATGATACATCTATGTAGGTGTAGACTATGGCAATAGTATATGCCGTTTATGATAGTTAAGGGTAAATGTGTTTGCTTCTTTACAGTTGTTGCTCATATGAAGTATAATACTACTGATTATGACTATTTTTAACATACCTAGGCATAGTCAACAGAACTGTCGAAACAGATGCAAAGGAGGAACCAAATTCGTACAGGCGAATAGCGCAAGCGCTGGAAAGAGACAGCTTTCACAGCGGACGAGGTAGAGGAGTATCGAAATTCAGCGGATGCCTCTCGGCTAGCTTCAGTCGTAGAAGTAGAGCAAAACATCAAGGTAACTAGGTGCACAAAGGCTACTTTCAGAAGCAATAGCAATGAATTAATCAAGGAGGTACATACCATGTGTGGTATCGTAGGATATATTGGATTTGAAAATGCAGCAGATTTTATGCTGGAAGGTTTAGAGAAATTAGAATACCGCGGATATGATTCTGCAGGGATTGCCGTAGTGGGCGAAAACAATGTGATTAAAGTGCAAAAGAAAATGGGTCGTTTGGCGAATTTGGAAGCTGTAGTGAAAGCAGATCCTAACCAAGGCCATATCGGCATCGGTCATACTCGTTGGGCAACTCATGGTCGTCCAAGCGATATGAATGCACACCCACATACAAGTACAGATGGAAAATTTGCCGTAGTGCACAATGGTATCATCGAAAACTACATGCCATTGAAAGAAGAATTGTTGGCTAAAGGTGTTGAATTTACATCTGAAACAGATACAGAAGTAGTAGCTCACTTATTGAGCGATATGTACGATGGCAATTTTGAAAGTACCGTTCGTCGCATGTTAGAACGCATCGAAGGGTCCTATTCTTTGGTGATGGTTTGCGCCGATGAGCCAAATAAAATCATTGCTACGAAAAAAGATAATCCATTGGTAGTGGGCTTAGGAAAAGGTGAAAACTTCATCGCCTCTGATATCCCAGCTATTATTCAACGCACTCGTGAAACATACATCATTAACGACAACGAAGTTGTTATTGTGACACCAGATAGCGTGACAATCACTGACCGAGCTGGCCAACCAGTACAAAAAGATATTTACCATATTACATGGAATGCAGAAGCGGCTGAAAAAGGCGGCTACGAACATTTCATGTTAAAAGAAATTTACGAACAACCAAAAGCGATTCGTGATACCTTGAGCGGACGTATCAATAAAGATGCTACAGAAGTTATCTATGATGAATTGAACTGGACACCAGATACAGTGAAAGGTATCAAACGCATCTTGATTACAGCGTGTGGTACGGCATACCATGCAGGTTTAGTAGCGAAATATTACATTGAGCAATTGGCGCGTATTCCAGTAGAGGTAGACATCGCTTCTGAATATCGTTACCGTACACCATTAACGGATGAAGATACCTTATGCATCGTTATCAGCCAATCTGGTGAAACTAGCGATACCTTATCTGCCTTGAAAGAAGCAAAACGCTTAGGCGCTAAATCCTTGGGTATCACCAACGTAGTAGGCTCCGCCGTATCTCGTGAAGCGGATCAAGTAATCTACACGTGGGCAGGTCCTGAAATCGCCGTAGCCTCCACAAAAGCGTACACTACACAATTAGTAGCTCTATTATTATTGGCTGTGTACTTAGGTCAATTAAATGGTCGCATCGATGAAGCGGTAAAACATGAAATTTTGACAAATTTACAAGAATTGCCTACATTGACGCATGAAATCTTTGAAAACGTAGACGAAATCAAAGCCTTTGCTAACCATTATGGTTATAAAGAAGATGCCTTCTTCTTAGGTCGTTTAATCGACTATGCCGTAGCTATGGAAGGGTCTTTGAAATTGAAAGAAATTTCTTACATCCATGCAGAGGCTTATGCAGGTGGTGAACTGAAACACGGTACTTTGGCATTGATTGAAGAAGGCATTCCTGTCATCGCTTTGGCAACACAAGAATCGGTACGTGAAAAAATGATGAGCAATATCAAAGAAGTAAAAGCTCGTGATGCTATCGTAATCGGTGTGGGTATGAAAGGTGACGAAGAGTTGGCGAAATATGTGGACCATACTATCTTCGTGCCAAAAACTGACGCTTTCACAGTGCCTATCTTAGCCGTTGTACCATTGCAATTGTTGTCCTATTATGCAGCTATCACTCGCGGTGCTGATGTAGATAAACCAAGAAACTTGGCGAAATCTGTAACCGTAGAATAGGAGATACTATGTCTGTTATATTTTCCGGAATACAACCTAGCGGTGAGTTGACCATTGGTAATTACCTTGGAGCTCTTCGCAACTTCTTGACATTCCAAGATGACCATGATTGTTTTTACTGTATCGTGAACCAACATGCCATCACAGTACCACAAGATCCAAAGGACTTAATTCACAACACTCGAAGCCTTGCTGCCTTATATTTGGCAGTAGGCTTGGATCCTAATAAAGTAACTTTATTTGTGCAATCCGAAGTGCCTGCCCATGCGCAGTTAGGTTGGATTTTAACAACCTTGAGCTCCATCGGTGAATTAGAGCGTATGACGCAGTACAAAGATAAATCGGCAAAACAAGGGGAAACGATCCCGGCCGGTTTGTTGACATACCCACCATTGATGGCGGCGGACATTTTGTTATACCAAACCAACTATGTGCCTGTAGGGGACGACCAACGTCAACATATCGAGTTAACTCGTGATTTGGCGCAACGTTTCAATTTCAAATACGGTGAAGTATTCGCTATGCCGGAAATTAAAACCACAGTTGGTGGGGCTCGTGTTATGTCCTTGCAAGATCCAACGAAGAAAATGAGTAAGTCCGATGATAACAATTGGGCTACCATCCGCTTGTTGGATACGCCAGATGTAGTGGTGAAAAAGATTAAAAAAGCGGCTACTGACTCTGAAGGGGTCGTGCGCTACGATAAAGAAAAACAGCCAGGCATTTCCAACTTGATGGGCATTTACAATGCTTTAACAGGAGATTCCTTCGAGGCCATTGAAACTATGTATGCTGGCAAAAACTATGGAACTTTCAAAGGTGATATTGCAGACTTATTAGTAGGTGCGATGACACCAATCCATGAACGGTATGCAGAATTAATTGACAGCCCAGAGCTAGATACGATTTTGACAGAAGGTGCTGAAAAAGCAGCTGCTGTGGCAAATGTAACATTAGCTCGTGTAGAAGAAGCTATGGGCCTACGACGTAAGTAATGATGAAGATGTAATGAGATGCTCTCGTGGCGTTTCATTACATCTTTTTGGTATCGTGTTGTAGGAGATATAAAATGCGGGGGATAAGATGAAAAAATGCATAGTATTAGGAATGGTATTGTTTCTAGGATTTTTCCATACAGTGAGTGGAAAAGACTTTAACGATCCACGTTGGCAGACAGTATTTTCTAATGATGGTTTACTCTTAAAACTTGATGTGAATACAGTTTCCTATAATGAAGAATTGGACACAGCTGATGCTTGGATAGCTAGACTTGATACAAACGAAGATCGTCAAGAAGTTGTACATTATGTGCTGTATTTTAATGGCGGATTAATAATGGTGAAAGATTCATTGCTCTATAAACCAGAATCTAATGTGGTGGTAGGACGTCGAATCAATGATTATAGTTTTCATTTTAGTGAGTCTGATAGCGGCAAGACAATCTGGGAACTGGTAAAAAAACTAACAGATCGTGATACTAAGGCGAAAGCCTATGAGAAGCGGCAAGCAGAAGAGCTAGAGCAAGCACGAGAAGAGGAGTCAAAAAGACCAATCTTAAGAATCAATTATAGCTTAGAAAATAAACAAGACTAGATATTGCAGATTTATGTAGAAACTAATGTATTAGGAAATAAACATAACTATTTTTCAAGCTGTATATTTGGAGGACCTATGAAACGTGAAGAATTAGAGAACATGTTTCCTTGTGGAACGATTCAAGGTGAAATACATAATTCTACGGTTATGGTATGGGGCTTTCAGCTGTTATATGCAGCCATTGCAGTATGGGGCATCTATCGCAGTGTACTCCTCTATCGAGAGCTAGAGTCAGGGATGAATATGTGGTTCATCCTCCTTGTGATGGTTGCTGGCTACGCCTTACTTCGTATGTACCAGCAAGACGATGTGGAGATTTATATTGCTACAGAAGGGCTCATTCTAAAACGAACGCCTATATTAGTAAAAGAACGAATTGAACGTTTTTTTGCACCAGACTTATATTTGACCTTTGTTCATTATCAAGGCATCATGGGATTCGGGGAGGACTGGAAAACCTTGTATGTGCAAACAGAAACAGGCGGTATATATATCGTGTCCATTAGCTTACAGTTTCTGAGCCATCAAGATAAAATGAAAGTTTTAGAGGCACTGAATCGATATAAAAATACTTGAATAGGATTATAAAAAAACCACTTGGCAAGGTGCTAGGTGGTTCTTTTTATTTGTTTTTTTGAAAATATTCACTGTTAGGAAATTTTAGAGGAAGGATAAGATTCAAGGAGAAGTGCAACTATATGCTGGAGGTGTATCTACCGACCTAGCACGTAATTGTGGTATAATTTTGGTAAGAATGAAAGTGAGGCGTTATATGCGTATTAAATCATTCGATGAACTGACCATTCAGGACAATTTTATCTTTCAAAAGGTCATGCTAAAGAAATCCATTTGTAAGGCAGTATTGGAACGGTTGCTGGATATTTCTATCAAGGATATCGTTTACATTCAAGAGGAGAAAACTCTGGATGTAAGCTTGGAAACGAAAAGTATTCGTTTAGATGTCTATGTGAATGACGACAGTGGAACTGTATTCAATATCGAGATGCAAACCAGCAAGGATATGGAAGAACTGGTAAAGCGCACACGCTTTTACCAAAGTATTTTGGATATGTATCATTTACAAAAAGGGCAGAAGTACATGACATTAAATGATTCGTATATTATTTTTATTTGTACATTCCCTGTGTTTACTGGAAATCGTCATAAATACACATTCAAAAATGTTTGTATGGAAGAACATGATATTCTGTTGAACGATGGGGCTACAAAATTGTTTTTAAGTACCAAGGGTAAAATGGATGATATTTCGAAGCCGTTGCAACGGTTCTTAGATTATGTGGACGGTCATGCTGCATCGGATGAGTTACTACGAGAAATTGAAAGTGCCGTAGATGAAGCAAAACATTGTGAGACTTGGAGGGAGGAATATTCAATGCTATCAATGGATCATTATACATATTGGAAAGAAGGCGTGGCTGAAGGTCGGGCAGAAGGGTTAGTAGAAGGTGAAAATCTAGGTAAGGCTAAAGCGAAGACTGAAGTTGTCGTTCAAATGCTTCGAGAAAATATATCCATGCAGATGATTGCTAAGATTACTAACTTAACGTTAAAAGAAATAAATGAAATAGGCAAAGCACATGGCTTGATATAATATATAGGTAAAGAGAAAATCAGCGATATAGTGAGTACATAACTTACTATATCGCTTTTTGTTTTGATAGTTAGATATTGGAGGGACGTTGTCAGTATAAATTACTTTAATAACATATGATAAAAATTTTATTATTTACTTCTTTACAACTTTAATTAACTAAAGTATAATGTAATCATGAAATAGAGATTACATATCTGTAGAGAGGAGAAAGTACTATGAATTGGTTACAAACATGTTCTAAAACAGTATTAGCAGCAGCTAGTGCATTGGTAATTGTGGGGTTAGTGGCAGGTTGTGGGACATCTACGAAGCAGGCGAATACTGAGGTACCTAAGAAAATTGTCATTGGTCTAGATGATAACTTCCCTCCTATGGGATTTAAAGATGAAAAAGGTGAACTCGTAGGTTTTGATATCGATTTGGCAAAAGAGGTAGCTAAGCGTATTGGTTCTGAAGTGGAATTTAAATCCATCGATTGGGATAGCAAGGAAGCAGAACTAAAATCTAAACGCATTGATGTGTTGTGGAATGGTTTAACCATTACGAAGGAACGGGAGCGCAATATTTTGTTCTCTAAACCATATCTTCGTGGGGACCAAATCATTGCTGTGAAATCGGATGCTGGTATTGCTGACAAGGCCCAACTCGATGGCAAACGAGTAGGAGTTCAATCAGGTTCTACTGGTTTAGAAGCAGTAAAAAATGATCCACAATCTAAAAACTTTAAAGAAATCAAAGAATATGGCGATTATGTGAATGCTTTCATGGATCTAGAATTAGGCCGTATCGATGCGATCGTGGTAGATGAAATGGTAGGCCGTTATTTAATCGGCAAAAAAGGTAATAATGTGTTCACCGTAGCAAATGGTTCCTTTGCCACTGAAAAAGCAGGCGTAGGTATGCGCAAAGAAGATGAAGCGTTGAAAGCTAAAATTGACGCTGCCTTACAAGAAGTGATGAATGATGGTACGGCTGACAAATTGGCGCAAAAATGGTTTGGCGACACATCTATCTTGACGAAAGAGGAGTATAAATAAACATGGACGTATTGGAATATATTTTACAGATGGTTCCGGCCATTGCTGGCGGATTCCAAGTGACCTTGTCCTTGTTCTTCATCGTCATCATCTTGTCAGTGCCAGGTGGATTGCTCTTGGCACTGCTCCGATTGAGCACAAATCGAGTGGTAACGACCATCGTGGATGCTTACGTGTACGTAATGCGTGGCACACCGTTAATGCTACAAATTTTGCTCATCTATTACGGCTTGCCATTTATGATTGATGGCTTTGAGTTGACCGATATGACGGCGGCGGTGCTGTCCTTCGTGTTGAATTACATCGCCTACTTATGTGAAATTTTCCGCAGTGGTATCCAATCGATTCCAAAAGGACAATATGAAGGGGCGAAGGTATTAGGCTTTACTTATGTGCAGACGATGTACAAAATCATTTTGCCACAGGTCATCAAACGTGTATTGCCACCATTGGCGAATGAAACGATTACATTGCTGAAAGATACATCCTTGGTGTATGTATTGGCTATGAATGATATTTTGCGAATCACTCGTAGCATTGTACAACGTGATTTCGATATTACAGCTTTTATTGTAGCTGGGGTATTCTACTTGGCTATGACATTTGTACTGACGAAACTGTATCAATATTTAGAACGCCGTATGGCGATTTACGAAGATTAGGAGGAAACCATGGCTTTCATAGACATGTTACATATTGAAAAGAGCTTTGGCTCGGTGGCGGTCTTGCAAGACGTGTCACTATCCATGGAACGTGGCGAAGTGGTGTCCATCATCGGTCCCTCTGGATCGGGCAAATCCACCTTTCTTCGTTGCTTAGGACAACTAGAAACCATTCAAAAAGGGACTATCATCGTCGATGGGGCGATCTTGGTGGACACGCCAGCGAACACTGGCGCAGCGGTCTATGCTGAGAAAGAAGAACAGCAACAAATCTTGCTGAAAATGGGGATGGTATTCCAATCCTTTAACCTATTTCCACACATGACCGTCCTAGAAAATATTATGGTGGCACCTCGTATGGTGAAAGGAATGAAAGATGTAGATATATTACCTATGGCTCAGTCCTTGCTAGAAAAAGTAGGTCTTTGGGATAAACGAGACGTATACCCTAGCACCTTGTCAGGGGGACAAAAGCAACGGGTCGCTATTGCTAGAGCATTAGCGATGAAACCAGAAATTATGCTCTTCGATGAACCTACTTCTGCCTTGGACCCAGAGTTTACCAGTGAAGTATTGCGGACCATCAAAGAACTAGCCGAAGAAGATATGACCATGATCATCGTCACCCATGAAATGGCATTCGCCCGTGAAGTAGCAGACAGAGTCATCTTCATGGCAGACGGTAAAATACAAGAAGAAGGAACCCCAGAAAAGGTTTTCGGGAATCCACAAAACCCAAGAACACAAGCATTCCTAAACTCTATGTTGAGAGTGTAAGGTTCAAACATTATAAACGTACCTAAACTCTATGCTACGAGTTTTGGTATCAAATCATGCAAAGCAAATGCGACATAACGAGGCACAAACCGTATTATATAGTTTGTACTAGGTATGTCGCATTTTTGTGTACAAATATCCTTTCCTTATACTTACTTCCTCATAGAATACAAGCACCTCTAAATGTACCGTGTCATTTTGTATAGTTCTAGCTAGAATCATACATATACTCAGTAGGAGATAAAGGAGCTATCAACAGACTGGGACATCCATCATATAGCTCAGCTTTATAATCTATCGGCAAAAGGATAGACAAAGTTCTCGTTCCCCTCCCACTTTGAGGATCCCCCTCACATAACGATGAGGATACACAATCTTATAGACAGATTCAACATAGATGTTTGCCTTTGACTGATATATACATATCATGGTAGGACAATGTGAGTAGGCGCTTTTGAAAAATTCACACTAACGCTAAGCAGGATGCGGTGTACTTCCGAAGAAACATTACGTAGTACCGTTTCTGAGGGAGTGCACCGCATCCTGCCATTTCGGAGATTCACACCAAAACGCCTACTCATGAACGACTCAAAGAACCCTCAGTCAAAGGCATACACAAATTGCCAATCAGTACTAAGATTGTGTATAATAAGAGGTATGTATAATCCGATGTTAGAGGGAAATGAGGAATGACGATGCGAATTGATGGTCGTGGTTTAAAAGAAATACGCCCTGTGAAAATCACTAGGCATTACACAGCCTACGCAGAGGGATCTGTACTAATTGAATGTGGCAATACAAAAGTGCTTTGTACGGCTAGCGTTGAGGATCGCGTTCCCCGCTTTTTGAAAGGCACTGGTACAGGCTGGGTGACAGCAGAATATTCCTTGTTACCACGAGCTACACATACTCGTGTACCTAGAGAGGCAGCCAAAGGTAAACAGACAGGTCGCACCGTGGAAATCCAACGTTTGATTGGTCGTGCCTTGCGAGCTGTTGTAGACTTAGAAGCTTTAGGCGAAGTATCGATTACGGTAGACTGTGATGTACTACAAGCTGATGGTGGCACTCGTACGGCCTCGATTACAGGGGCTTTTGTGGCCTTAGTAGACGCTATCTATTCTATCTATGATGGATATGGTAAATTCCCTGTAACGGACTATTTAGCAGCTATTTCCATGGGCATCGGTGAAGATGGCCCTATGCTAGACTTGTGCTATGAAGAAGATAGTGCAGCCATTGTGGATATGAATGTGGTTTGTACCGGTAAAGGCCAATTAGTAGAAGTGCAAGGAACAGGTGAACATGGGACTTTCACGAGAGAAGAGTTGAATAGCCTGCTAGATTTGGGTGAAGATGGCACACAGCAATTGATGCAAGCTCAACGTGAAGCATTAGGTGAAATTGGCCATATGGTGGGTCACGAAAATGCACCGAAAGCAGTGGTATTAGCCACCCGGAATAAAGGGAAAATTCGAGAGTTTACGGCAGCCTTTGAAGAACTAGGCTTTGAAGTGCGTACTATAGATGATGTTGTAGATATTGATGAACCAGAAGAAATTGGCACTACCTTTATGGAAAATGCAGAACTGAAGGCTTTATACTATGCAGAGGCTTGCGGTCTCCCATGTGTGGCAGATGATTCGGGCTTAGAAGTAGATGCCTTAGGCGGTGCACCAGGTGTATATTCTGCGCGTTATGCAGGACTGCATCGCAGTGATGAAGATAATAATCGGCGATTAGTAGCGGAATTGGTGGATGTTACTCCAAGTGATAGAACAGCACGCTATCAATGTGCTCTTGTATGGGCTACACCGGATGGACAATGCGTTCGAGCAACAGGCACTTGTGAAGGACTTATTCAGTTAAGCCCAATGGGAAAAGGTGGATTCGGTTATGATCCATACTTTTACATTCCGAAATTAAAAACGACGATGGCCAATATTTCTATGGAACAAAAGCAAGCTATTAGCCATCGAGGTAAGGCGCTACGGGCATTGGTGGAGCAATTGCGACACACTATAATTAAGTAATTAATAAAAAAATGAAAATTTTATATCGAAAGTCTTGAATATATGGATTTAATTCGATATAATAATGGTAGGTATTATAAGGAAGGCAGATATTAAGTTATGGATACATCTGTAAAATCAAATAAAATGAAACTCTATGGGTTTAATAATTTAACAAAAACCTTGAGTTTTAATATTTATGATATTTGTTATACGCGTACAGAAGAAGAAAAACGCCAATATATTGAATACATTGACGAAGTTTACAATGCACAGCGCCTGACTGATATTTTAACAGAGGTTTCACATATTATCGGAGCCAATGTGCTGAATGTGGCAAAGCAAGATTATGATCCACAAGGGGCAAGCGTAACCATTCTGATTTCGGAAGAACCTGTTGATAAAGTAGATAAAGATGATGTGGTGATGCATCTCGATAAATCTCATTTGACGGTTCATACCTACCCTGAAAGTCATCCAGACAATGGAGTCAGTACATTCCGTGCAGATATCGACGTGTCCACATGTGGTCAAATTTCTCCGCTTAACGCATTGAACTATCTTATCGATAGCTTTGATTCCGATATCATTAGCCTAGATTACAGAGTGCGTGGATTCACTCGCGATATTCATGGTAAAAAATTATTCATGGATCACCGCATGAACTCCATCCAAAATTACATCAATTCTAGAACTCGTAATCTTTACAATATGCTCGATGTGAATGTGTATCAAGAAAATATTTTCCATACCAAAATGATGCTGAAAGAGTACGACATTAATAATTATTTGTTTGGTATTACCGAAGAAGATTTGACGCTAAAAGAGCGCAAACAAATCAACCAACAACTCAAACAAGAGATGGCTGAAATCTTTTACGGTAGAAACTTACCATCATTGAAAATCTAGGAGGTTTTCCCATGGACGTAAAACAAGAGGCAATTGAAAAACGCTTGGAACTAAAAGGTTTCTTGCAAACTGGCACAAAATACGAATTAAAAGATGCTCATGATTTAACGGTAGCATACACTCCAGGTGTAGCAGAGCCATGCCTTCATATCAAAGAAGATGAAGACAAATCCTTCGACTTAACGTGTCGTTCTAATATGGTAGCCGTTGTATCTGACGGTACTCGCGTATTGGGTTTAGGTGATATCGGAGCAGCTGCTGCGATTCCAGTTATGGAAGGTAAATCCCTATTGTTTAAACGCTTTGGTAATGTAGATTGCATTCCTTTGGTGATTGATACAAAAGATCCAGACGTGTTAATTAATACTGTAAAATTAGTGCAAAAAAACTTTGCTGGCATTAACTTAGAAGATATTTCTTCTCCTAAATGCTACGAAATCGAAAATCGCTTGAAAAAAGAGTTAGAAATCCCTGTATTCCATGATGATCAACATGGTACAGCTATCGCTTGTTTAGCAGGTGTAAAAGCAGCCCTTCGCTTTGTGAAAAAAGATTTATCCAAAGTTAAAATCGTTGTAAATGGTGCTGGTGCAGCGGGTGCTAATATTGCTCGTCTATTATACTTAGCAGGCGCTCGTAACATTACATTAATGGTAAGCTCCGGTGTATTGAACAAAGACTACAAACGTCTTGATTCTTTACAAGCTGAGTTGATCAAAACATTGGGTCAAGAAACAAAAACTGGCAACTTAGCAGAGATTGCAAAAGGCGCTGACGTATTGTTAGGTGTATCTGCAGCAGGTGCTTTCACAAAAGAAATTTTGGAAAGCTTAGCGGATGATGCTATTGTATTTGCTATGGCTAACCCAGTTCCAGAAGTTATGTACGAAGAAGCGAAAGCAGCTGGCGTACGTGTTATGGGTACAGGTCGTAGTGATGCGCCTAACCAAATCAATAATGTGAATGTATTCCCTGGCATCTTCCGTGGAGCCATCGATGTACAAGCACGTGAAATTAATGATGAAATGAAATTGGCAGCCGCTGAGGCGCTAGCAGCTCTTGTAACAGATGAAGAATTAGCAGAAGACTACGTAGTAGCGAATGCATTCGACAAACGTGTTCCATTAGCAGTAGCAAAAGCAGTGGCTGAAACAGCAATCAAAACTGGTGTAGCTCGTAAAACAGAAGTGCCTTATTAAGAATAGGACTTGTATATAATATAGAGGTAGGTTGAGTGTTAATTCGACCTACCTCTATCTTTTTTTATGAATGGGCTGTGAAAAATATCACCTAACAAAAAATTAGAAAACCTGAAAAATATTTAGAAAAAGTATTGAATTATAGAATTGATGGTGCTATAATAAGGGCATACCTAATAAATTGTTAGATAGCCTAAATAATAGTTAGGAGACAATTATGAAATTAGAACAATTAAAGGTAATTGCGCATGGTATTGCGACACAATTTGGAGCTTCATGTGAAGTGTTGATTCACGACGTGCAAATAGAAACATTAGAGAGTTCTATTGTGTATATTGAGCACGGAGATATTTCTAACCGAAATGTAGGTGATGGCGCCTCGCATGCAGTACTAGATGCGATACGAAATGACGATGGTCAGTGTCAGGGTAAACAAGCTTATCTCACACGAACCAAAGATGGAAGAGTTCTTCGATCGACGACGATGTATATACGTGATGATAATGATAAATTACAGTATTTATTGTGTATTAACTATGATATTACTGATTTTATTACATTACAAAACTCGTTAGATCGAATTATTACATCCAGTAATCGCGCATGGGAAACAAAAGGTGAACGAATTGTTACATCTGTTAGCGATTTGTTGAGCGATATGTTATCTCAAGCTGAAAAAGTAGTAGGGCGGCCAGCACATTTGATGAATAAAAATGAGCGTCTGGAAGCAATACGATATTTATATTGTCAAGGCGCTTTTTTGATTTCAAAAGCATCTGACAAAATTTCAGAGTATTTTAATGTTTCCAAATTTACTTTATATAATGACCTAAATCAGGTGAAAGAAGAGGAGGAATTACATGGAACGGATTCAATGGGTGAAAAATAATATGCCTGGGTCTGAAGATCTAAATACGCATATTATGAGTGTGAAATCAAGTGAAGGTGTAAGGGAATTTCATAAAAGTTTCCCACAATATGAAGAAACACCATTAACTGAATTACCACGTATGGCAGAATATTTAGGATTGAACAGACTGTTCATTAAAGATGAATCCTATCGTTTTGGATTAAATGCTTTCAAAGTATTAGGGGGATCCTATGCGATTGCTAAATTCGTGGCACAAGAATTAGGTAAAGAAGTATCCGAGTTACCATACGCTGTATTAACATCTAAAGAATTACGTGATGAATTTGGTCAAGCTACATTCTTCACAGCAACCGATGGCAATCATGGTCGTGGCGTCGCTTGGGCGGCGAATAAATTAGGTCAAAAATCTGTAGTATTCATGCCAAAGGGTTCTACAGAAACTCGTAAACAAAATATTGCAGCAGAAGGTGCAACAGTTACGATTGAAGAAATGAACTACGATGATTGTGTACGCTTAGCTACAGCAGAATCTAAAAAAGTAAACCATGGCGTTGTTATTCAAGATACAGCGTGGGATGGCTATGAAGAAATTCCAGCATGGATCATGCAAGGCTATGGCACAATGGCATTAGAAGCTACTGAGCAATTAGAAAAAGCAGGTGTAGATGTACCAACACATGTTATCGTTCAAGCCGGTGTAGGTTCCTTAGCAGGTGCTGTGACTGGTTATGTAGTGAACCGCTACAAAGATGCTCCTGTAAAACCAAAAATTGTTGTGGTAGAAGCATCTGCTGCAGATTGCTTATACAAAGGTGCTAAAGCAGGTGATGGAGACTTACGCATTGTTGGTGGTGATTTACAAACTATCATGGCAGGATTAGCTTGCGGTGAACCAAATACAATCTCTTGGGACATCTTAAAAAATCATGTGGACGTATTCGTATCCGCTCCAGACTGGGTAGCATCCTTGGGTATGCGCATGAGTGCAGCTCCTATTAAAGGTGATGCTAGCATTACATCTGGTGAATCTGGTGCCGTACCATTTGGTTTAGTAGCAGCCGCTATGACAATGGATGAATATAAAGATTTACGTGAAGACTTAGGCCTTACAAAAGATTCTAAAGTTCTTTGCTTCTCTACAGAGGGGGACACAGATCCAACACGATATCAAGAAATCGTATGGCAAGGAAAATTTTAGTATAACCAAGTAGTCATATACAGTTAATTTTAACTTTAACGTATACGTATATGTGTATTTAAGGAGGAAAAAGGTATGGATTTACAAGCAGTAAAAGAAGCAGCAAAAGCCTATGAACCAGCGATGACAAAATTTTTAAGAGAAATCGTCGCATTCCCTGGTGAAAGTGCGGAAGAAGAACAACACGTTCGCCGTATTGAAAAAGAAATGAAAGACTTAGGATTCGATGAAGTAGAAGTGGATCCTATGGGTAACATTCTTGGCTATATGGGAACTGGTAAAACATTGATTGCTTTTGACGGACATATTGATACAGTAGGTATCGGTAACCGTGATAACTGGAACTTTGATCCATATGAGGGATTTGAAAGCGATACTGAAATCGGTGGCCGTGGTGTATCTGACCAATTAGGTGGTATCGTATCTGCAGTATACGGTGCAAAAATCATGAAAGACTTAGGTTTATTGAATGATAAATATCGTGTATTAGTAGTTGGTACAGTACAAGAAGAAGATTGCGACGGATTGTGCTGGGAATACATTATTAAAGAACGTGGTATTCGTCCAGAATTCGTAGTATCCACAGAACCAACTGATGGCGGTATCTATCGTGGTCAACGTGGTCGTATGGAAATCCGTATCGATGTAGAAGGCGTATCTTGCCATGGTTCTGCACCAGATCGCGGTGACAATGCCATCTACAAAATGGCCGATATTTTACAAGATGTTCGTGCATTAAATGCAAATAACTCTACTGAAAGCACACGTGTTCGTGGCTTAGAAAAAATGTTGGACCCTAAATTCAACCCTGATCATTATGAAGAAGCTCGTTTCTTAGGCCGTGGTACAGTAACTACTTCTCAAATTTTCTACACATCCCCTAGCCGTTGTGCCGTAGCAGACTCTTGCGCAGTATCTCTTGACCGTCGTATGACAGCAGGTGAAACATGGCAAAGTTGCTTAAAAGAAATTGAAGACTTACCAGCTGTACAAAAATACGGTGCGAAAGTATCTATGTACGAATATGCTCGTCCATCTTGGACTGGATTAACATATCCAATCGAATGCTACTTCCCAACATGGGTAATTCCTAAAGATCATAAAGTAACAAAAGCGTTAGAAGAATCTTACATCTCCTTATTTGGCACAGAACGTATCGGTGCTGAAGTTACATTGGCAGAACGTAAAGCTCGCCCATTGACTGATAAATGGACATTCTCTACAAATGGCGTATCCATCATGGGACGTAATGGTATCCCTTGTATCGGCTTTGGTCCTGGCGCAGAAGCACAAGCACATGCTCCTAACGAAATCACATGGAAACAAGACCTTGTAACATGTGCAGCAGTATATGCTATCTTGCCTACAAACTACTGCAAATAATAGTGTCAGTTTTATAAAGTTATAAATTATAAATGAGGTACAAAAAATGACAGATTTCAAAAAATGTGTAGACGCTCTTGCTAAATTAGATACAAAAAATATGTACAATAATGACTTTTTCTTAACTTGGGAAAAAACAGACGATGAATTGCAAGCAGTTTGGGCAGTAGCTGATGCTTTACGCGCATTACGTGAGCGCAATATCTCTACAAAAGTATTTGACAGTGGACTTGGCATCTCCTTATTCCGTGATAACTCCACTCGTACTCGTTTTTCCTTCGCATCTGCTTGTAACTTATTAGGTTTAGAAGTACAAGATTTAGATGAAGGAAAATCTCAAATCGCTCATGGCGAAACTGTACGTGAAACAGCTAACATGATCTCCTTCATGGCTGACATCATCGGTATCCGTGATGACATGTACATCGGCAAAGGTAATGCATACATGCATGCAGTAGCTGATGCAGTAGAAGAAGGTCATAAAGACGGCGTTTTAGAACAACGTCCTACATTGGTAAACTTACAATGTGATATCGACCATCCAACACAATTGATGGCTGATACTGCTCACCTTATCAACGAATTTGGTGGACTTGAAAACTTAAAAGGTAAAAAAGTGGCTATGACTTGGGCATACTCCCCATCCTATGGTAAACCTCTTTCCGTACCACAAGGTGCTATCGGTTTATTCACTCGTTTAGGCATGGAAGTTGTATTAGCGCATCCAGAAGGATATGAAGTAATGCCAGAAGTTGAAGAAGTTGCTAAAAAACAAGCACAAGCTAGTGGCGGATCTTTCAAACGTACAAACGACATGAAAGAAGCTTTCAAAGATGCTGATATCGTATATCCAAAATCCTGGGCACCTTTCGCAGCAATGGAAGAAAGAACTGACCTATATGGTAAAGGCGACACAGCAGGCATTAAAGAATTAGAAGGTCGTTTATTAGAACAAAATGCACAACATAAAGATTGGGCTTGCACAGAAGAAATGATGAGTCTTACAAAAGACGGTAAAGCATTATACTTACATTGCTTACCAGCTGATATCACTGGCGTAAGCTGTGAAGAAGGTGAAGTTGACGCATCTGTATTTGATCGTTATCGTGTACCTCTTTACAAAGAAGCAAGCTATAAACCATATGTAATTGCTGCTATGATTTTATTAAGCAAATTTGAAAATCCAGTAGAATTATTGAAAGAGCTAGAAGAAAAGGGAACAGAAAGAGTTCTCCGCTAAGAGCAAAGGGGCTGTCTGTTCAGACAGTCCCTTATTTTAATCCCTACAAAGTAGTTAGGAATATATACACCATAGAGAGGTACCCTATGAAAAAACGTGTTGTTATCGCTTTAGGGGGCAATGCCCTAGGTAATACATTACCAGAACAAATGCTTGCAGTAAAAGAAACTTCGAAAGCAATCGTAGATTTAATCGAAGCAGATTGTGATGTTATCGTTACCCATGGTAATGGTCCTCAAATCGGTATGATCAATAATGCTATGGCTGCATTGACAAGAGAAGTAGAAGGGCAACCTAATACTCCCTTGTCTGTATGCGTAGCCATGAGCCAAGCGTATATTGGATATGATTTACAAAACGCATTACGCGAAGAATTGTTGAATAGAGGTATTAAAGACTTACCTGTTACAACAATGGTTACACAAGTTCGTGTAGATGCAGATGATCCAGCTTTCTTAGACCCTACAAAACCAATTGGTCACTTTATGACAAAAGAAGAAGCCGTACATGCAGTGAACCAATATGATTACGTAGTAAAAGAAGATGCAGGTCGTGGTTATCGCCGTGTCGTAGCATCACCAGCACCAAAAGAAATCATTGAATTACAAGCAATCAAAGGTTTAATTGGTCATGAATTAGTGATTGCTTGCGGTGGCGGTGGTATTCCTGTAGTTCGCAATGGAAATCACTTAACAGGTGCCTCTGCAGTTATCGATAAAGACTGGACTAGTAGCCTATTAGCACAAGAAGTTGATGCTGATGTATTGATTATCTTAACAGCTATTGAAAAAGCAGCGATTAACTATGGTAAAGAAAACCAACAATGGTTAGAGCACATTACTGTAGAAGAAGCAGAAAAACACATCAAAAATGGTGAATTTGCAGCAGGTTCTATGAAACCAAAAATGGAAGCAGCAGTGGCATTTGCTAAATCGAAACCAGGTAGAAAAGCTATTATTACTCAATTAGAAAAATCTCGAGAAGGTATAGAAGGAAAAACAGGTACACATATCGAATTATAACAATAGCATTTCAAATACATACAGTGTTTCATAGAAAGGAGCCTATCTATGATTTTACTAGGAAAAGGAACTGTCGTTACACGTAATCCATTACAACCCATTATTGAAGATGGTGGGGTATTAATGGATGGCACTAAAATTGTGGCGGTAGACTCATACGAAACATTGCGCAAACAATATCCAAAAGCATATCGAGTGAACGCTCATGGACGCTTGATTATGCCTGGTTTTGTAAATGCTCATCATCATATTTATTCTGCCTTAGCCCGCGGATTATATATCCCTGGTAATAACCCAACAAATTTTAAAGAAATTTTAGATGGATTGTGGTTCTACTTAGATAAACGTCTTGCTAAAGAAGATGTGTGGGCAAGTGCGATTGTGACCTATATGGCATGTATCGAAAATGGTGTGACTTCCATATTCGACCATCATGCAAGTTATGGAGAAACAGAAGGTAGTTTATCTGTTATTAGCGAGGTTGCTCAAGACTTCGGTGTTCGTTCTTGCTTGTGCTATGAAGTAAGTGATCGGAATGGCCAAGAGGAAATGGAGAAAGCTGTAGCAGAAAACGTACGCTTTGGTAAAGAAGCAAAAGAAAACCCTGAAACACTCGCAGCTATGATGGGGTTACATGCATCTTTCACATTGAGCAAAGACACATTGGCTTATGTTCGTGAACAAAACGTAGACAATTTAGGATATCACATCCATGTAGCAGAAGGCACTACAGATCAAGAAGATAGCCAAGAAAAATATGGTATGCGCGCAGTGCATCGCTTGCATGAAGATGGCATCCTAGGGCCGAAAACAATTGCTGGGCATTGTATCCATGTAGATGATAGTGAAGTGAAGGTATTAGCTGAAACTGGCACCATGGTGGCTCATAATCCAGAAAGTAATATGGGTAATGCGGTAGGAGCACCTAATGTATTAAAACTTATGGAAGCAGGTATTCCAGTGGGTCTTGGTACAGATGGATATACTAGCGATATGTTAGAATCCTACAAAGTAGCAAATTGTTTAGTGAAACATAACATGCAACATCCAAATGTTGGTTGGACTGAAATTCCACATATGTTATTCAATACTAACCCAGCAATGATTGAAAAATTCTTCCCTGTAAAAGTTGGTACCTTGACACCGGGGGCAGAAGCAGATGTAATTGTTTTAGATTATATTCCTAGAACAGATTTACATGCTGATAATATTAATGGTCATTTACTATTTGGCCTAAATGGTCTTAATGTAATTACAACGATTTCTGGTGGTAAGGTACGTATGCTAGATCGTCAATTATGTGGCATGAATAAAGAAGAATTGCTACGAGAAGTACGACAAATTTCCCATCGTTTATGGAAACGATTAGTCCCATAATACACTTTCAGTAAGGAGTGAATACTATGAGCGATATCATGTATCCGGTAAGTTTCGGACATTTAATGAACCATATTCTAACAGAATATGCTACACACAATCGAGTATATAATGTGGAGCGCATGCACACAACAGGCACGAATCAACGGTTATCCTTATTTGGTCGTAATCTAGAAAATCCATTAGGCCCTGCAGCAGGTCCACATACTCAATTAGCTCAAAACTTAGTAGCAGCCTATGTGGGCGGTTCCCGATTCTTAGAATTAAAAACAGTACAAATTATGTTCGGTGAAGAATTGGGCATCCCAAGACCATGTATTTATTCAAAAGATGAAGCATACAATGTGGAATGGTCCTCTGAGTACCATTGCCATGCGGCTGCTGATGAATACATTAAAGCATGGTTTGCTATTAAATTAATTAGTAAAGAATGGGGCATCGGCGATCCAGATGGATTCATCTTTATTATGAGTGTTGGCTACAACTTAGCGGGCATTCAAAGTGAAGATGTAGATTCCTATATGGAATGTTTACGTGCAGCACGTACTAAACCAGTTTGGAAGGAATGCGAAGAATGGGCATTAGCTAATGTACATCAATTTAAACATGTAACAGAAGATTACATTCGCAATATTGATGACAACATTTGCCAAGGTATTACATTATCTACCATGCACGGCTGTCCTGCAGGCGAAATTGAATCGATTTGTACATATCTAATGAAAGAAAAACATTTGAATCTATATCTAAAATGTAATCCAACATTATTAGGCTATGATCGTGTAAGAGAATTATTAGATCAAGCAGAATTTGGATATATTGATTTTGATGCACATCAATTTGAAGTGGACTTATCTTTTAAGGAAGCAGTGCCAATGATTGAACGATTGTTGACGATTGCAGAAGAAGAAGGTTTAGTATTCGGTGTGAAACTGACAAATACATTCCCTGTTTCGATTCACGAAAAAGAATTACCAGGTGAGCAAATGTATATGTCTGGTAAATCCTTATTACCATTATCTATCGGTGTGGCTCAATTATTGAGTGAAACATTTGGCGAACGCTTACCAATGTCCTATAGCGGTGGTGCTGATGCGAAAAATATTGCAGCTTTATTCCGCACAGGTATTTGGCCAATTACAGTATGTACAACCTTGCTACAAGGTTTAGGCTACAACCAATTGGATAACTTGGCTAAATTAGTAGAAGCAGAAGATTATGATACTGCTAAGGTAGTTAAACCAACAGAGATCAAAGCTTTTGCTGAGGCTATGGGAACAGCGCCAACATACAAAAAATCTGCAGCTGCTAAGAAAAAACGCGAAGAGCAACCAGGTTTCCCAACAGCTCATGATAAAAATCATGAATGCCGTGTGGTATGTGGTACTTGCGTACGTGTATGTCCAAATAGAACGAATGAATGCATTACTGTAGATGGTAAAAAATTGATTATTCACATTGATGAGTCTTGTAATGAATGTGGTAACTGTGCTTGTCATTGCGTACAACCATGCTTCCCATATAAAGATAAATTAACATACTTCATTGATGAAGAACGCTTATTAGCAAGTGATAATGATGGCTTTTATATTCAAGGTAAGGAATGCGGATATCGCTTCCAAGGCGCTACAGGTCGCACAGCGATTGATGCCTTACCAGAGGTGTTGAAAGGAGTTGTGGAAGCGTTCATTAAAGAACTTCCATATTATATCTATGATACTCATTGAACAAGGATATCTTGTACTCCCAACGGGAGTCATGCAAGGGACGATAGCAATTGAAAACGATACAATTGTAGAGGTAGCTCCTCATATTGAGGCAAAACCGGGAGATGTACGAATCGATGCAAAAGGGCGCTATGTATTGCCTGGAGGAATCGATACACACACCCATTTTGAAATGACCAATGCTTTTGCCACCACGGCAGACGATTTTGAAAGTGGCACAAAAGCGGCCATTATGGGGGGGACCACGACGATTATCAATTTTGCATCGCCTTTTGAAGAATCTTTGTTAGAAGGTTTGCGACGCGATAAAAAACGGGCGGAAGGACGTTGCTCTTGTGACTATAAATTTCATATGGAATTGTTAGATATGAATGAGCAAGTAGCAGCGGAAATTCCTAAGGTCGTAGAAGAAGGCGTCGCATCCTTCAAAGTATATATGGCCTATAGCTTTAGTATTGATGATCGGTCAATTTATGAAGCAATTAAAGCAATCGCCCCAACCGGTGCGTTGGTGGCAGCCCACTGTGAGAATGGAGCGATGATTGCAGCTAAGGTACAGGAAATGAGAGAGGAAGGAGATACTGAAGCAAAGTATCATCCACTTTCAAAGCCAGATACCATAGAAGCAGAAGCAATGCATCGCTTCATTCGACTAGGGGAGTTAGCAGATTATCCAGTACATATTGTACATGTGAGCTCTGCAGCAGGATTAGATGTGATTGAGGAACGCAGAAAAAATGGGGCAAAAGTAACCTGTGAAACCTGCCCTCAATACTTATTATTGACAGATGAATTGTATAATCAGCCGGATGGAAAAGGATTGCGATATATCTTAAGTCCACCTCTTAGAAAACAAAGAGATGTGGAGATTTTGCAAGCGGCGGTAGAGCGTGGAGTTTTCCAAACTTTATGTACGGATCACTGCAATTATACATTGGCGCAAAAAGCGCAGGGTCTTGGTGACTTTACGAAAACACCAGGTGGTCTGCCAGGTGTAGAAGAGCGGATGATTCTAATGTGGGATATGTTTGTTCATAGTGGACGAATCGATCCTGTAGAATATATGAAATTAACTAGCGAAACACCAGCTAAGTTATATGGATTATATCCAAAAAAAGGTACGTTACAGGTAGGAAGTGACGCAGATATCGTAATACTTTCACTAGATGTAACAGAATGTATGACTTCGGATAAAACTCATAGTCGGTCAGATTATACACCTTATGAGGGAATGACTGTACATGGTCGAATAGATGATGTGTTTTTACGTGGGCACCATGTGGTGCAAGATAGAAAATTAGTGGAAGCCTATAAAGGGGAATTCCAACAATAATTGGAGGGAGGTCTCTGTATGTACCGATTTCAAGTTAACGGTATTTGGCGTGAGGTAGAAGAAGATAAGCGACTAATGGATTATCTTCGTGATGACCTACGTTTAACCGGAACAAAGGACGGTTGTAGTGCAGGTGCTTGTGGAGCTTGTACGATTCTCATTGATGGGAAAAAAGTAAAAGCTTGCATAGGCAAAGTTTCACAAATGGAAGGTAAATCAATTATCACTATTGAAGGCCTTACAGAACGTGAAAAAGAAGTATATGTATATGCGTTTGCTGAATGTGGAGCTGTACAATGTGGTTTCTGTATTCCAGGCATGATTATCAGTGCCAAAGCATTATTGGATACTACATTAGAGCCTACAAGAGCAGATGTGCAAAAAGCTTTACTGGGCAATATTTGTCGTTGTACAGGTTATGTTAAAATTGAAGATGCGATTTTATTAGCGGCTCGTATGTTTAAAGAGAATACACCTGTTCCTAAAAATGATGCAGATGGTACAGTAGGCTCTCGGTTGCATCGTGTTGATGCGATGGAGAAAGCATTGGGTACAGGTTTATACGTAGATGATATGGTAGTGGATGGTATGATTTATGCCAAAGCTATTCGCTCTAAATATCCAAGGGCTCGTGTAGATGCAATTCATATTGAAGAAGCTCTAGCACATCCTCAATGCGTAACAGTATTAACAGCCAAAGATGTACCTTTTAATAAAACAGGTCATATTGTTCCAGATTGGGACGTAATGATTGCAGAAGGAGATATCACTCGATATGTAGGCGATGCCATTGCCGTAGTTGCGGTAAAAGAAAAACAATATTTACAAGAAGTGTGTAATTTAGTGACTGTAGACTATACAGAATTGACACCTGTAGTCACTCCAGAAGAGGCTTTAGCAGAAGGGGCGCCTCAATTACATCCGAATGGTAATATTTTGTCGCATCAATCATTAAGTCGTGGTAATGCAGATGAAGCAATTGCCAATGCGGCGCATGTAGTTACTCGTCATTATTCTACACCACAAACGGACCATGCATTTATGGAACCAGAATGTGCTATTGCAGTGAAAACTGAAGATGGAGTTCAACTCTATACAGGCAGCCAAAGTATATATGATGATCAACGTGAAGTGGCTCGTATGCTGGAGTTGGATGTATCCAAAGTAAAAGTCCACAGCATGCTAGTAGGTGGTGGCTTTGGTGGTAAAGAAGATATGAGTGTGCAACATCATGCAGCACTTGTAGCTTGGAAAACGGGACTTCCAACGAAAGTACAGTTAACTCGACAAGAAAGTTTAGAAGTACATACAAAACGCCATGCCATGGAAATGGATATTACTACCGCTTGTGATGCAGAAGGTAAATTAGTAGCGACAAAAGTAAAAATTGTTTCCAATTGTGGAGCCTATGCATCCTTAGGTGGCCCGGTATTGCAACGGGCAGGTACACACTCTAGCGGTCCATATAATTTTGAAAACTTCTCTATGGATGGTATTTGTGTATATACAAATACAGTACCTGGCGGTGCATTCCGTGGGTTTGGTGTAACACAAACGATTTTTGGGCAAGAAGTAAATATTGATTTACTAGCTAAAGAAGTTGGTATGGATCCATGGGAATTCCGCTATAAAAATGCAGTACGACCTGGTGATTACTTACCAAATGGACAAGTATGTACTCCAGATACAGGCATTGTGGAATGTTTGGAAGCCGTTAAAGATTCGTATTATGCCAGTGATCGTACAGGGCTTGCTATTTGCATGAAAAATAGTGGTGTTGGTGTAGGTTTGCCCGATACAGGACGCGTTATCCTAGAGGTTCGTGATGGCAAGGTTCGTATTCGTACATCAGCAGCTTGTATTGGTCAAGGTGTAGGTACAGTAGCGGCACAAATTGTGGTAGAAGCTACGAAACTTTCACCAGAACAAATTGTAGTAGAAGCACCAGATACAGAACGGACACCAAACTCTGGTACCACTACAGCATCTCGACAAACGGTATTTACAGGGGAAGCAACACGTAGAGCTGCTGAAAAATTAGCAGAATTATTGAAAACTCAAACGTTAGCAGACCTTGAAGGTAAAGAAATATACGAAGAGTTCCTAGGGGTTACGGATCCATTCGATTCGGATAAAAAACATCCTAAGAGCCATGTGGCTTATGGGTATGGAGCTTGCGTAGCTACGATAGGAGATGATAACAAGGTAAGTGAAATTCATGTGGCTTATGATGTAGGACGAGTGGTGAACCCTCAATCTTGTGAAGGCCAAGTTGAAGGTGGCACAATCATGGGGATGGGCTATGGTGTAACAGAAGACTTCAAATACAATGAAGGTAAAGTAGTTACAAAATATGGCACATTAGGCTTGTTGAGAGCTACGCAACGCCCAGAAATCAAATGCACATTCATAGAAAAAGGTACGCCGGACCAATATGCATATGGTGCTAAAGGTATTGGGGAAATCAGTAGTATCCCAATTGCTCCAGCTATTGCCAATGCATATAATCGTTTGGACGGTATGGAACGTTGTTCTTTACCACTTGAGAAAACTGGATATAGAAAATAATCAGTAAGGGAGAGAGTGTACTAAGTCTATGAGGGAGATGTTGTAACAAGCACGGAAGTGCTTGTTACAGCGTAAGATGATGTCGAATATTCAAAACATGATATAAGCATAAGACTAGTATATTCTATTAAGTAATATGAGGTGATTCATATGGCACATCAAATTCAGGGAGTTAATCATGTAGATGGAATGTTACCCATTCCTAAATTGTTTGCCTACGGCTTACAACACGTATTAGCCATGTATGCTGGAGCAGTAGCGGTTCCAATTATTATAGCTCAAGCTATGCACTTATCAGGAGCGCAATTGATTCAATTAATTAATGCAGACTTATTTACTTGTGGGATCGCTACATTGATCCAAACATTAGGGTTTTGGAAAATAGGTGCAAAAATCCCGTTGATTCAAGGGATTACATTTGCCGCAGTATCCCCTATGATTTTAATTGGTCAGGAACATGGGATGACAAGTATTTATGGGGCCGTTATTGTAGCAGGGATTGTTACATTCTTGATTTCCCATCTATTTAGTCGTTTAATCCGCTTTTTTCCACCTGTAGTAACAGGTACCATTATTACAATAATTGGTATTACATTAATGCCAGTATCCGTTCGTTGGGTAGGGGGAGGTAATCCTAGTTCTCCTGATTTTGCGAACCCTGTCAATTTATTTCTGGCTATCTTAACATTGGTTATCGTGGTAGCTGTGTATCGATTTGGCAAAGGCTTCTGGAGTAATGTAGCTGTATTAGTAGGGCTAGTAGTAGGAACATTAGTGTCCATGGCTCTTGGCGTAGCCCATTTAGGAGCCGTTGGTGAAGCTGAATGGTTTGCAGTAGTGACACCACTTGCTTTTGGTTGGCCAACTTTTGAATTTTCATCCATAATTTCTATGGTCATTGTTATGTTAGTTGTTATGACAGAAACAACTGGTGACTGTATTGCTATCGGCGAAATTGTAGAAAAACCAATTGGTAAGAAAGAATTAGCAGCTTGTTTGCGAGCAGACGGCTTTGCAACTATGATTGGTGGCTTACTAAATAGCTTCCCTCATACCGCATTCGCACAAAATGTTGGACTTGTAGCAGTAACCAATGTAAAAAGTCGCTTCGTAGTGGCAGCATCTGGTGTTATCTTAGTGTTATTAGGTTTATTCCCTAAAATGGCGGCTGTTGTAGCAAGTATTCCAAATCCTGTATTAGGTGGTGCTGGCGTGGCTATGTTTGGTATGATTATCGCTAGTGGTATTCGTTCTTTGTCTAAAGTACAATTTGATGGCACTTACAACCTTATGATTGTAGCAATCAGTATTGGCGTGAGTATGATTCCTTTGGCAGTTCCAACATTCTATGATCATTTCCCTGAATGGCTAAAAATTGTTCTTCACAGTGGTATTACATTTGGTAGCTTGATGGCAGTAGCTCTTAATGTATTATTAAATGGCTATGGAACCGAAACACATGTAGTACAAGCAACACGTCGGGAAAAAGCGATTGCTCGATTGGACAAATGGAAAGCAGAACGCAAAATTCGTAGAAAACAATCTATCTAATTAAAATATTGTAAAATTTAGAGTTAGGTTACATATATAAGTGCTTTCTTTATACAGAAAGTAGCACGAAAATAGGTAAGCACCAATTATATGTATAATTGGTGCTTACTTTGTTTTTTGATGTATGGTATTCTAGTTATAAGAGTTGTGTAGTCTGTAACAGATCCAAGCTATTTAATATAGTATCCACTTCATCAGCTGTGTTGTGGTATCCAAAGGAAAAGCGAACGGTTCCTCTAGGATAGGTTCCTAGTACTTGATGGGCTGTAGGAGCACAGTGCAAACCAACTCTAGTAATAATATGATAGGTTTCTTCTAAATTGTGCGCCAGTTCTGCTGGATCACAATGATTAGGAGAGATAGAAATTACGGCTGTCCGATTATGAATGTTGGGCATACCATGAATAGTATACTTTGGTAGTTCTTGTAATCCACATATGAATTGTTTGGTCAAAGACAATTCGTGTTGGTAAATGCTGTCGATGCCTACTGTATTGAGATAGGACAAACTAGCATGAAGACCGAGGATGCCTGGAATGTTGGGCGTACCAGGTTCAAAGCGGTCGGGAAAGGTAGTGGGAATCTCTATAGTGTGAGAGAAACTACCAGTGCCACCAGTTAGTAGAGGGTGTATTTGATGAGCCACATCTTTGGTAAGGAGAAAGCCTCCTACCCCTTGAGGTCCCAATAATCCTTTGTGACCGGTAAAGCACAGGATATCAATGTTCATATCTTTCATATGGATTGGTAAGATACCAGCAGATTGTGCAGCATCTACGATACACAATAGATTGTGTTCTTTACAGAATGCACCGATTTCGGCAATAGGTTGAATGGTGCCACACACATTAGATACATGAGTCACTAGAATGGCCTTTGTAGTAGGTAAGAGGAGTGATTCTAAGGTGGAGGTAATCATTTCCCCTTGAGGTGTGCTTGGAATGGTGGAGTAAGATACACCTTTCATAGATAATTGGTGGAGCGGACGCATGACGGCGTTATGCTCTAAGCTGGAAATTAGGAGATGATCACCGGCAGAAAAAAGACCTTGTAAGACCATATTTAGACTAGTTGTTACATTGGGAGTAAAGATGACGTATTTTGGACTAGGTCCACCCAATAGTTGTTGTAACTGTTGACGTGTTTCTAAGAGTAAGCGTTCTACTTGGTATGCATCCTCGTTAGAGGATCGATGAACGGAGGCTCCATTATAGGAAATGTAATCATACATAGCCTGCGCTACAGTGGGCGCTTTTGGAAAAGAGGTACTGCTATTATCTGCATAGATGGATTTCATAAGTATAACTCCTTTTAATATGTATATTATATTTAGTATAAAGTAAGGCGTGAAAAATATCAATTTATAGGGACAAAAGTAACCTAGTCGAAGAGGTAATGTTTAGTAGGAGAGGTACTATGAGTGTAGTAAGTGAAAAGCAAAGAATTATTATTGCTGGATTAATTATTGGTGCTATTGCTAGTTTTTTAGTACTAGCGGGAAACCCACAAAATATGGGCTTTTGTATTGCCTGTTTTATTCGTGATTCTGTAGGGGGATTGGGTCTGCATAGAGCAGCACCAGTACAATACATTCGTCCAGAGATTATTGGATTAGTGTTAGGAGCCTTTTTATTATCTTGGTTCCGTGGAGAGCGATCTGCTAAAGGTGGTTCCGCTCCAGCAACACGATTTACCTTAGGATTTTTTACTATGATTGGCTGTCTTATTTTCTTAGGCTGTCCATTCCGTATGATTTTACGATTAGCTGGTGGTGATTGGAATGCTATCATGGGTCTATTAGGATTTACTGGTGGTATTGCAGTGGGTACAGTATTCTTAAAACGTGGCTATTCCTTGGGTAGAACGTATATCGTATCTAAAATGGACTCCTATATTATGCCGGCAGCACAGGTAATTTTATTAGGTCTTGTGGTGGCAGCGCCAGCGTTCATTTTCTTTACTGAAAAAGGGCCAGGTGCCATTCATGCTCCATTGTGGATTTCTTTGGCAGCAGGTTTAGTCGTAGGTGGCTTAGCACAATACAGCCGTCTTTGTATGGTAGGTGGTATCCGAGATATCATCCTATTTAAAGAAACAAAATTAATTCTTGGTTTTATTGCGATTCTTGTAGCAGCGTTCCTAGTGAACATTTCGGTTGGTAACTTCCATCCTGGTTTTGTGAAACAACCAATTGCGCATACAGATGGATTGTGGAACTTCTTAGGTATGGCCTTGGCTGGCTTGTGCTGTACATTAATGGGTGGTTGCCCATTACGTCAATTGATCTTATCCGGTGAAGGTAATTCCGATTCTATGATTACAGTCGTAGGTTTAGCGGCAGGTGCAGCATTTGCTCACAATTTTGGTTTGGCAGCCACAGGTACAGGTGTTCCAGTAGCGGGCCAAATTGCAGTAGGTGTAGGCTTTGTTATCGCCTTAGTAATTGCTGTTAAAAATATGCGTAAATAAGGAAAGCGGGAGGTAAGTATGATTGATGTAAGAGGACTATCTTGTCCAGAACCAGTGATTATGGTACAAAAAGCAATGGCATCAGGTGACAGTCAATATACTGTGCAATCTGACTCTAAAACAGCAGTGGAAAATATTACTCGATTTGTAGTAGCTCAAGGATACACAATCGTATCTCAAGAGGAGAACGGTGAGTATATTCTCACTATCACAAAATAATATGGAATATGTAGCAACGTTTTATTCTCACTTCGGGGCTATCCAATTTGAACAATTTTGTAAGCAGGCACACATAACTGTACGCTTACAGCCTGTTCCTCGTTGGCTTAGCTCATCATGTGGTACATGTGCAATTTTCCAAGTGGATCGATGCATTGTTGAAGACATTCCTGAAGATATTTTAGAAGATATAGAGCAGGTTGTAGAGAAACAAAGAGAAGGATATAGAGAAATCTATAAAAGTAATTGAACAGCTTGCAAGCTATATTTCATATAAAATTGATATTAGGCGTACATAAACTAGTCTCGCATAATGATAGATTCATTGGAGTACGAAGTAGTTTGTGTATGCCTATTTTTATTTCCATGATTGTTAGTAAGTTATGATGTATATGGATTATGCATATATGGATGCGTAGTATCTAAGGTAATTCATATGCCAAAATCTTCATATACATGGTACAATAAGGGTATAGAGATGTTGGAGTCAGGAGGTATAAGTATGCTTATGTTTATGCAAGTGCAACAGCCTAAAACAGTAGAAGAGGCACATGCACTAATGGTGAAGCAAAAGATGGCGCCTATCTTAGCAGGTGGTTGTTGGACACGATTGGGAAATCGTAAATGGCCAATGGTGATTGATTTGTCTGAATTGGGCCTTCGTTATATTGAAGAAGAGGACACAGAATATCGCATTGGAGCCATGGCAACACAACGGGATGTAGAGGTATATGAACCATTTAAAACATTCTGTGGGGGAGTGCTCCCAAAAGCTGTGAAAGATATTTTAGGTGTTCAATTCCGGAGTATGGCTACCATGGGGGGATCGGTAGCAGCGAAATTCGGGTTCTCTGATATTATTCCTGCCTTATTAGCATTACGAGCAGAGGTACGTTTATTTGAAGCGGGCCGCATGCCAATTGAACAATACTTAACCTATGGAACAAGAGATTTATTGCTTGAAATCATTGTACCAAAACAAGAAGTACCAGTGGCGATTGAAGCCTTAAGAAAATCGACTTCAGATTTTCCATATTTAACAGGATCTGCTCGATTAGATGATCAAGGTTATTCCGTATACATTGGTTGTCGTCCGGGCAAACCAGCATTAGCTACAAAAGCTTGCCAGATGATTAATGAAAAAGGATTAGATGCTTTGGATGAAGCGGTAATCTTAATTCAAGAGGAATTATCCTTTCAAAGTAACTCACATGCAGGTGCAGAGTATCGCTTAGAGATGGCAAAAAACATGTTTAAACGATTGGTAAAAGAGGTGGCACAATGGAAATAATGTTACAAGTGAACGGAGTGAAACAAAAAGTTCTCATCGAAACAGATGAAATGTTATTGGAAACATTACGTAACTTAGGCTTTTATAGTGTGCGGTGCGGCTGTGATACGACAAACTGCGGTTTATGTACTGTATGGGTAGATGGAGATCCTATGTTATCTTGTGCCTATCCTACTTTCAGAGCCGTAGGCCATGAGATTACTACCTTAGAAGGCGTAGCGGAAGAGGCAGCTCATTTGGCGGATTGCTTGGCAGAAGAAGGGGCTGATCAATGTGGCTACTGTACAACAGGCATGATGATGAGTGCCATTGCCTTGAGCCGTAAATATCCAAATGCTACGGATGAAGAAATTAAAGCTTACCTAAACAATAATTTATGTCGTTGTACAGGTTATGAATCGCATATGCGTGGGATTCGTAAATTTTTAGGAGGCAAAACACTATGAAACACTTAGGAAAAAGTTACAAAAAAACAGACTCCACAACGATTTTGAGTGGTAAAGCAGCCTATACAGAAGATTTTATTCCATCCAATGCACTATGTATTAAGGTGCTTCGTAGTCCTCATGCATTTGCTAAAATTGTAGATATTAATATTGAGGCCGCTTTAAAAGTACCAGGTGTGGAAGCGATTTATACTTACAAAGATGTGCCACAAACTAGATTTACCTTAGCGGGTCAAAGTTATCCAGAACCATCTGCATACGATATGTTGATTTTAGATCAAGTGGTTCGCTATGTGGGGGATGAAGTAGCCTTAGTGGTGGCCGTGGATGAACGGACCGCATTAAAAGCGATGCCTCTCATTAAAGTAAAATATGAGGTCTATGAACCAGTCTTAGATATGCATACAGCCATCGATCATCCAAGTATTATTCATGCAGAAGATGATCTCCATTATAACTTCCCAGTAGGGGGAGATCCTAAGCGAAATATTGCGTGTTCCTATAGTCATGTAGTGGGTGATTTAGAAGCAGAATTGGCGAAATGTGATTATGTAGTAGAAGAGTCTTACTTTGACCAAGCTACTTTACAATCGGCAATGGAAACCTTTAGAACCTTTGCCACTATTGACCAATTTAATCGCCTTGTCATCACTAGTTCGACACAAGTACCATTCCATATTCGTAGACATGTGGCTCGTGCGTTAGGGATTTCAGCGGCACAAATTCGTGTTATCAAGCCTCGTATTGGTGGTGGTTTCGGATCTAAACAAACTGGTTGTACAGAAATGTTCCCAGCCTTTGTAACATGGAAGTTGAAAAAACCGTCCTATATCATATACGATCGTCATGAAGCGAATAACTGTTCCACTAGCCGACATGCACGGGATTGGAAAGTTCGTGTAGGGGCCACAAAGGATGGTATTATTCAAGTTATCGACATGGTGGCGGTATCCGATGCAGGAGCACATGGTAGCCATGCGCTGACGACTTTCACCGCAGGGGAACACAAATCCTTGCCATTATATAACAAAACTAAAGCGATTCGTTATGAATCGAATGTGGTGTACACAAACCATATGCCAGGCGGTGCATTCCGTGGGTATGGTGCTACAGAAGCTTTATGGCCGTTAGAATGTGCCATTACGAAATTGGCGCATGCTATGGGTGTAGATGAAATTGAATTGCGCTTGAAAAATCTAATTAGTGTAGGGGAAACTGCACAATCCTTCCATCCAGGAGAAATATTAGAATCTGGCTTGTTGCGTGAGGCTATCCAAAAGGCGAAAGAAATGTCCAATTGGGATAATCGTCCGAAATCCTGGAAAATAGATGACCGCCATATGGGTGGTTTAGGGGTTGCCCTAGCCTTTCAAGGCTCGGGGATTGCCAATATTGACTCTGCTTCTGTAGAAGTGCGCATGCTTGATGATGGTACGTATATGTTATTTACAGGATCTACAGATATGGGCCAAGGTTCCAATACAGCATTGGCACAAATTGCTTGTGAAACCTTGGGATGTCCAATGGATATGATGGTTGTGTATGAAGCAGATACCGATGTAGTGCCTTTTGATCCAGGTTCCTATGCATCGAGTACGACCTATGTGACAGGGACTGCTACTAAACTGGCTTGTGACGAATTGAAAGAAAAAATCTTACAAGAGTTCGGCCGTATTTTAGAAGTGGACCCAAGTACACTTTCCTTTGATGGAGAAAAAGTGTGGACCGAAGATGGTTCTAAAACGATGACGACTAAAGAGCTAGCGCCGAAGCTTGTATCGGGCCCGAAAGGTCATTACCTAAGTGGTATGGCGACTTGGGGCAGTCAAACATCTCCTCCTCCTTTTATGATAGGTATAGCAGAAGTGAAGGTAGATACGGAAACTGGTAAAGTCACACCAGAAAACTATTATGCTGTGGTTGACTGCGGTACGATTGTGAATCGAAATTTAGCCACTGTACAAACAGAAGGTGGCGTGGTACAAGGTATTGGCATGGCTTTGTATGAAGAAATTCGCTATTCCTCTCGAGGTGTGTTAGAAACGAATAATTTCATGCATTATAAATTACCAACACGATTAGATATTGGCAATATTCATGTAGATTTTGTGGAATCCTATGAACCAACAGGTGCCTACGGTATTAAATCCATAGGGGAAGTAGTTATCAATACCTCCTGTCCAGCGATTCAAGGGGCTATCTTAAATGCAACAGGTGCAGAGGTAACTACATTGCCAATGATTCCAGAACGTGTGTATAAGGCATTACAAAATAAATAAGTAGAGCTAGCAATAGGAGATTCGAGATGAGTGATAGGCAGTATTGGGAGTCCTTACTAGAACCTGGAATACTTGCTGTCGTAGGGGCTGGTGGTAAAACAACAGTGGTATCTAAATTAGGTGCTGTGGCAACCAGTCTAAAACGTCCCGTAGTGGTAACGACTACAACAAAGATGGGATCGGAACAAGTAGCTCCTTGGAATCCTTGCTATGGGGATGATCTAGCACTAGGTGAGGCTCATATTGTAGAACAAGTGAAACGTGGTCAGATGGGGGCATGGTTCCAAGCGATAGCAGGTCACAAAGTAGTTGGCCTAGAGCCAGAATTACTGGATACATTGCATGATCGTCATCTAGATTGGTCTATTGTCGTTGAGGCAGATGGGGCGAAAACTAAATGGTTGAAAGCCCCTAAGCCTCATGAACCAGTGATACCGGCTAACACGGTGACTACCATTGCAGTAGTCAATATGCAGGTCTTAGGCAAACCGCTCGCAGAGGACTATGTGCATCGTATAGAAGAAGTGCAGTCTATCACGGGATTTGCACTAGGAGATAGAATCACCCCAGAAGGAGTAGCAAAACTATTAGGACACGAGAATGGTATTTTTCAATATGCTCGTGGAAAACGGATTGTGTTCTGTACGGGATGCGATGCGGTACATCCATCGGTGGTGGATGCATTGTTACAAGCTTTGCATGCCCTTCCATTATACAAAGTGGTATTGGCTAATGGATATGGTGAACATTGTTGTATACAAAAGGTGCTAACATGGCAATAGGATGTGTAGTATTAGGGGCTGGACAATCGAAACGTATGGGACGGGCCAAGCAATTATTGACCTATGAAGGGCATACTTTGTTAGAGAGTGCTCTTTCTAAGTATGGCAAGATACAACCTCTAGCAGTGGTGATTGACCCACGTATGGGTGTGGAGAATATGGTGCGTAAGGTACAGGGAATTCCTGTTTTTAATGTGGAACCACAACTAGGGCAAGGCACATCAATCCGATTAGGAGTGGAGGCCTTGTTACAATGGGAACGCACACAGAAAGAGCGCTTAGAGGCAATTCTATGTGGTGTGATCGATCAACCTTTATTGGATGGACAAGTCATTGAGGAATTGTGTCATGCTTTCAGAGATATAGGCGATGAAAAGGCTATTGTACAGCCACAGTATGGACCGAATCAAGAACGAGGTAATCCCGTTGTGTTTGGCAGATATTGGGCGGATGCACTTTGTCTGATTCCTGGCGATCAGGGAGGGCGTATCATTTTACGAGGTGAAGGTGCTCCTCATGTGAGGCATGTATGGCTTGAAAGGCAATGTACTATGCATAGTGGTATTGATATCGATACGAAGGAAGACTATGACCGTATCGTAAGCGAAGGAGGACGTTATGAAACCAATCATTCTCATCCGTAGCGGTGGAGATGTGGCATCTGGCGCTATTTATCGTTTGTGGCGAGCAGGGTATCCAGTGGTGATTAATGAAATTGCCATTCCTACCATGATTCGTAGAGAAGTATCCTATGGAAATGCCGTGCACCGAGGGGAAATGATCTTGGAGCGCTTGCGCTCACGCCATGTACCTTTACAAGATGTGGCACAACTGTTGGCTAGTCGCGAGGCAATTCCTGTGGTGACAGAACCTTATGAAACCGTATTGGCTACGATACAACCGACGATCGTGGTAGATGCAATTTTGGCGAAGCGAAATGTAGGAACTCAAAAAAGTGATGCTTCCTTAGTCATTGGATGTGGTCCTGGGTTTAGTGCCGGTAAAGATGTGCATGTGGTGATTGAAACTATGCGTGGTCATACCTTAGGACGATGCATTTATGAGGGACCAGCCTTAGCAAATACGGGGATTCCGGGCAATGTGGGTGGCTATACGCATGAGCGAGTGATCAAATCCCCAGCAGAAGGTCTATTTGTAGCGAAAAGCCATATTGGAGATCAAGTAGAAGCAGGCTCTGTTATAGGCTATGTAGAGAATGTGCCAGTGCATGCAAAAATAACAGGTACCTTACGAGGCATCTTAGCTTCTAATATATTAGTAACGAAAGGCTTTAAATTGGCGGATGTGGACGCACGATGTGAAGACAGCCATTGCTTTACTATATCAGATAAAGCATTGGCTGTCGGCGGTGGTGTGATGGAGGCCATCACTGCTTGGGAATATGAGCAGATAAAGGAGTAGAACCATGAATCTGATTGATATTGCGCAAGAGCGTATGGCAAAGGATGAATCATCTTTGATTGTGACGATTTTATCTGGAAATCGACAAGGTGATAAGGTGATGTATAGCTATACAGGAGAAGTGGTGTATGGCAATGCTATTGAAGGCTTTACAGTACCTCAACGAATAGAACCACAATTGTTTTCTATTGAAGATATGGAATGCTTTTTGCAACCTCTTGAAAAGGATCCAGAAATTCTTATTTTGGGTGCTGGACATGTCAGTCGTTGTGTGGCGGATCAATTCTTGTTTATTGGTTGCGGAGTCACCGTAGTCGATGACCGAGCAGAATATTTACAAGAACACTTTTTTGACTCCCGCGTAAAACGAGTACATTTAGATTTTAAAACACTCAAGGATCATTTAAATCTTCAAGCCTATACAGGTATTGTGGTGGTTACAAGAGCTCATGAGTTCGATAGCATGTGCTTGCACCAAGTGCGCCATGTGTTGCCAACCTATGTGGGTGTGATGGGTAGCCATAAACGTATTTTCCATGCCTTTGAAGTGTTGAAAGAAGAAGGTTGGACACAGCAAGAGCTAGATATGTTATATGGTCCTATTGGATTAGACTTAGGAGCGCAAACACCAGAAGAGATTGCACTTTCCATCGTAGCAGAATACATGGCAGTATCCTATCGTAAACAAGGTGGTTTTTTATCAAAGAAGAGGTACACACATGAAGTATGAGTTTATTGAGTATTTACAACAACATAAGCAGGACACATTAGCAGTGACAACGATTTTAAATACACATGGCTCCACTCCACGGAAAGCGGGTACTACTATGATTGTACATCCTGATGGCTCTATCTTTGGTACCATCGGTGGGGGCCGTGCAGAAAATGAAATTCGATTAAGTGCTGTAGATGCGTTACAGAAGAAAGAAGCATTTCGTCGTATCTATGTGGACTTAAACGATGATCTAGCAGTCAAAGAAGGTATGGTTTGCGGCGGTAATATGGACGTACTTATCGAAACTTACCGTGCATAAATCGTAGGTTTACTAGAAAAAAATACCAATATAGGATACAATAAAAGGGTACATGCATAAGCATGTGCCCTTATTTTGTATTAGAAAGGATAGGAGATATTCTATGCTGTTTCAATTACAAACTACATTAGAAACATTACGATTTTTAGATATCGTAGATATTATAGTTGTAGCCACTTTATTCTATTGGTTATATAGACTAGTTAAAAATACGAGAGCCTTAGGCTTATTGAAAGGGTTAGGCGTATTAGTGGTCATCAATATCGTAGCACACTTCATGGGGTTGCATACCATCAGCTGGATTATGCAACAAAGTGTGGCAGTCTTAATGATTGCTCTGCCGATTGTATTTCAACCAGAATTACGACGCCTTTTAGAACAATTGGGTAGTGGTACTGGATTTTTCTCATCCCGCACTAAAATTTCTAAAGAAGAGCTCACATCCATTGTGAAAGAAGTCGTTATTGCTTGTCGTAGTATGTCTCGTCGTAAAATTGGGGCGCTCATGGTTTTTGAAAGAAACATGAAATTAGATGTGTTATCCATGCAGGGGACTCGTATCGATGGACTTGTGACCAGTGAACTGTTGATGAATTTGTTTTATCCTAAATCTCCTCTTCATGATGGAGCAGTAATCATTCGTAATGGACGTATTGAGACGGCTGCTAGTTTATTACCTGTCAGTCAAAACCGAGATGTGAGCAAGGAATTAGGCACACGACACCGGTCTGCCTTAGGGCAAAGCGAAGAAAGCGATGCTTTAGTAGTAGTGGTCAGCGAAGAAACAGGACAAATTTCTTATGCCTTAGGTGGACAAATTCATCGTGGCGTCACAGAAGATACATTGCGCACAGTTATGTTGTCTTTATTAGAGCCAACACCAAGTGCAGTCAGTTCTTTACTTAAAATAAAACGAGGTGAATCGAAATGATGCATTGGATGGTAGGGTTAAAACATAATTGGGGGATGAAATTATTCTGTTTATTTTGTGCCATTGGTATGTGGGTATTTGTCATGAAGGACCAAAATCCTGTGATAGAAATGACATATACTGTACCAGTGCAAGTGCAGAATTTGGATCAAAATTATTTGGTAGAAGGGGTACCGAGCGAAGTGCGTGTTCATTTGCGAGGACCTCGTAATGCGATCTTTGATATTAATCCATCTGTACTAAAAGCTTATGTAAACATGAAGAATGCCCGTGTAGGACAGGAAAATGTAGCCATCAATTTTACAGCCCCGACGGGGACTTTCATCGATAGCATAACCCCAGAAAATGTAACAGTTACGGTGGATGAATACATGGTAAAAGAGTTACAAGTGCAGGCGCAACCATTAGGCACGGTGCCGAATGACATTGCTATTAAAGACTCTAAAGTTATGCCTACTACGGTAACGATTTCTGGGCCAGCCCATTTGGTAAGCAGAGCCTCCTATGCCGTGATTCGGATTAACCTAGATAAACATCGAGAAAGCTTTACGGAAGTAGGCGATATTTTACCAGTAGATTCTGCGGGCAATGTGGTAGAAGGATTGACGATCACACCGAAAGGTGCGCAAATTCAATATGAACTAGAACGCATTCGGATGGAGAAGAAAGTACCTGTTCAAGCCAATGTAGTAGGTAATGTACCAGTTGGATATACAGTGAAACGAGTGGTAGTGGAACCAAAAGAATTGACGATTGTAGGAAAAGAATCCATTTTAAATGGTATTGATGGAGTGAAAACCATTGATATTCCAGTCAATGGCGCTACAGGTAGTTTTACGGGGAACTATAGCTTTGTATTACCAGAAGGTGTGACTACATCGACAGACCGAGTAGTAGTAAAAGTAGAAATAGAACCTCATATGTAGGAGAGAAACATGTTACGTATTATAAATTTTCGGATACCCGTGCAAGAGGCGGAGCAGTTAGAAGCATTGCTTGTTAAAAAATATAGCCCTTTACAAGGACGTATTAAAGCAATTCATGTGGTGCGACGAGCCGTTGATGCTAGGAAGAAACCGCATATTACTTTTGTGTATACTCTGTTCTTAGAAGTAGACCAAGAGCAACAGGTGATGAAAAAATTAAGTCGTCATAAAGATATTACCTTAATGGAGCCTGAAATGCCAGAATCCATTGTGTGTGGCGCTAAGCCTATGCAACATCGACCAGTAGTAGTTGGATTTGGCCCTGCTGGCATGTTGGCAGCGTTCTATTTGGCGCGAGAAGGATATCGTCCCATCGTATTAGAACGAGGTCAAGATGTGGATCAACGAACGTTAGATGTAGAGCAATTTTGGAAAGAGGGCATCTTTAAGCCAGAATCGAATGTACAGTTTGGTGAAGGTGGAGCAGGTACTTTTTCAGACGGTAAATTGACCACTCGTGTCACCCATCCAAGGCTTCATGAGATTGCTACGTACTTCGTAGAATTTGGAGCTCCTGAAGAAATTTTATATAAACATAAACCTCATGTAGGGACAGACATTTTGCGCCACATGGTAAAAGCTATGCGCCAGCAAATCATTGCTTGGGGCGGGGAAGTCCGTTTTGGTGCGCAGGTGACAGATATTGAAGTCCAAGATCAAGCAGTAACCGGCGTTGTGATCAATGGAAGAGAACGAATCCCGGCAGATATTGTACTGTTAGGGGTTGGACATAGTGCGCGTGATACGTATCGCATGCTCTATGATAGAGGAGTCCATTTAGAAGGAAAATCCTTTGCCATCGGCGTTCGTATTGAGCACGATCAAGATGTTATTGATACGTCACAGTATGGGGTGCATCCAGCAGATATTGGCTTAGGAGCAGCAGAGTATTCCTTGGTATATCACGATAAAGAACAAGATCGTTCTTGCTATAGTTTCTGTATGTGCCCAGGAGGACAAGTTGTTGCCAGTGCTTCTGAAGAAGGTGGCGTTGTGACTAATGGTATGAGTTTATACGCTCGTGATAGTGGCATTGCCAATAGTGCATTGGTGGTTACTGTAGGACCTCGTGATTTTGGAGACCATCCATTAGCCGGGGTGGACTTTCAACGAAAATGGGAAGAACAAGCGTTTATCGTGGGAGGTCGCAATTACCATGCACCAATTCAGACGGTAGGTCACTTCTTAGGCCGCACAGAGACAAATGATGTACAGCGTAAAGCTTACAGTTATGAGCCTGGTGTGACACCAGCAGATATTCGTCGATGTTTGCCAGACTATGTGACGAATACATTAGCGGAAGCGTTGCCATATTTTGGGCGACGTATACAAGGCTTTGATGCGGACCATGTGTGTATGACTGGGGTGGAAACACGAACATCAGCACCGCTTCGCATCGTACGAGATGAACATAGACTTTCACAGTCCACGAAGGGATTATATCCTATCGGGGAAGGTGCAGGCTATGCAGGAGGCATCATGAGTGCCGCTTTGGATGGGTCAGAAACTGCCATACTAATTATGAATACATATGGCCCTTTGAAAGGAGATCATCATGAGTAGATTATTCGGTACAGATGGGGTACGAGGTTTAGTCAATGAATTTTTAACGCCTGAGTTGGCCTATCATTTAGGTCGAGCAGCGGCGTCTTATTTTGGTCAATCCGTAGAACGTCCAACTTTCTTAATTGGACGTGATACACGCATTTCTGGAGGCATGCTAGAAAATGCCTTAGCCTCTGGTATTTGCGCAGTAGGCGGTGATGTGATTATTTTAGGGGAAGCACCGACACCTGCGATTGCTTACTTGGTTCGCCAAAAAGGTTGTACTGCAGGGGTTGTGATTTCTGCATCCCATAATCCGTATCCAGATAATGGTATCAAATTCTTTGACGGTAATGGATTTAAATTGCCCGATGCAGTAGAAGATGAAATTGAAAAACTTTGCACTGAAAGTGCTGACGATTGCTTGCCACGTCCAACAGATGGAGATATTGGTCGTATTACGTATCATCAAGACTGGGTGGAAGAATATGTGAACTTCGTAGTATCTACTAGCGATACCTTAACGGGGTTGAAAGTTGTCTATGACGGAGCTCATGGGGCAGCTTCTTATGTGGGCCCTAAGATTCTTCGCCAATTAGGGGCAGAGGTAGTAGCCATCAATGTAGAGCCAACGGGCACAAATATCAACGATAACGCAGGATCTACGCATTTAGAAGGCTTGCAAGAGGCGGTGCTTCGTGAAGGCGCACAAGTGGGAATTGCCAATGATGGTGATGCAGACCGTTGCTTGATGGTGGATGAAAAAGGTCAAGTCTTAGACGGTGACCAAATCATGTTACTTTGCGGTTTACATTTGAAAGAACAAGGTAAACTAAAAGACAATATGATTGTAGGCACAGTGATGAGTAATATCGGCTTTCACAAGGCGGCAAAAGAATTGGGTATGCAAACATGCAGCACTGCTGTAGGGGACCGTTATGTATTGGAAAAAATGCTTGCTGATGGATACTCTATTGGTGGCGAACAATCGGGACATGTCATCTTCTTAGATTACAATAGTACTGGCGATGGTTTATTGACAGCAGTACAAACCTTGTCCATTATGAAAGAAAAAGGAAAATCTTTATCTGAACTAGCTGGTTTGATGACAAAATACCCACAATTGTTAGTAAATGTACGAGTGCTTACAAAAGCAGGTTGGGAGACGAATAGTGCGATTCAAGATGCGATCCGTGAAGCAGAAGAAGAATTGGGCGGCAATGGTCGTATTTTAGTGCGTCCATCTGGTACGGAACCATTAATTCGCGTTATGGCAGAAGGTCCAGACCAAGATCAATTGGATGAATTATGTAACCGTATTGGCGATGTGATCCGCATTGAACAAGGAGAAGCCTAATGTTTCGCTTAGTGACGGATGAAGAAACCTATGAACAAGGCACTTGGGATGATGTAGAAACGGTTCTACATCAGATTGTGGCAGATGAGCGTGTGTTTTTTACATTAGTTTGGGATACACCAAAAGAAAACTGCCACTTTGTCCAAGCCATTATGGATGAAGCTCACCCGGATCAATTAAATTTAGAAATTGCCTTATCCAAAGATGGTCATAATTATATGTATGTGAAGAAGTATGTGACTATACCATGGTGTATGGATACATTACAAACCATGTATGTACAAAACCATTTACCAGATATGAGCATTTGGGAGTTTGTCGGAGCGTTTCCGCAGGGATAGATGTTTGACGGCTTTGACGTTATGGATGGATAGGGTTCTTTAGGGGCTTTTTGGCTATTAAAATATAAAAAAGAGAGGAAAGTTGATGTTTCAATCAACTTTCCTCTTATTGTATTGGGAACCATTTTATAGGGTACTATTTTGTGATAGCCCTTTTTTAGTTTTAGTTATTCCGCAATCGGTGCTTGTAATAGAGCATTGCCAGTATCCATGCCCACAGGGCTAGGGCTTACCAAATATAAGCAAAGCACGATGAGGATGGTTAAACCGATGATTAACCAAGAGAATTTACCAGATTTACTGAATCCGTAGTATCCAAACATGCGGATACCGAAGGCACAACCAACGGCAGCAATTAAGGAAGCTAAGGAAAATTGATTTTCTAGTACAAATAGAACCATGGTGCCCGCAAAAGCGCCGATGACTGTGACCATAGGTACAATGCGATCAAAAGATGATGGGAAATTTCGTTTCACTCCATGAATATAGGAAGAAATATCTAATCCAAATAGACCTAATAGTAAGGATAAGGATGGCCAAATAGCGGTCCAAGATTGACGCATAGCATAGCGATTCGCCCCTGCATAGTAAGCAAACCAAGTTAAGCCCAACATAGCAATCCCTACTAGTAGAAAATACCAAGTATCAGGGATATGACGATATGCTAAGACACCGACGATAGTCCAACCAGCGGCCAGTACGGAGGAAATCCCAATTTGTTTTAGGGTAGGTCGCTCTGCTTGTGGAATGCGTTTGTATAGGGCAGCCCCTAATTCTAAGATAAAGAAGAAAATAAACAACCCAATGGATAGATGAGGAGACACTAGACTTAATCCAAAAGAGATAACTAGAGGGATAAGTAATTTCCAACCTGGGAAGAAGGTTAACTCTTTGAAGTCTAGTCGTACATCCTGTGTTTCTAAGGTAAATGTGTTATACAAAGTGAATGTCAACATAAATGATACGACTTCTACCGGTGTAGCCCCCCAATATAATAGGGTTGGTACTAATAAGAAAGAAATAGCAATTCCCGTAAATCGAGAAATGAATGCGGCTACAATACCTATTGTAAAGTAAGGTAGCAAGGCCAAGATATACTCCATAATGAACTCCTTTTTAATACATGATATATTTACTTTTAGTATACGTTACTTTGGAACGCATAGCAAGGATATCAATAGATATCAGTGGGTATTAGGAGAAATTTCTTGTGGATGTGTACCTTTGATAATCCGTCGAATTGTTTCTGGATGGCATCCATAGTGAGAAGCGATTTCTGCTACAGATAGTTGCTCCCTTTTGTGTAAACTTTGTATAGCATACGTATGTTCGCGGATGCGTCGCGCTTTTCGGTAGACCCCGTGGCGGATTAATAGATTGCGAATTGTATGGTACTTAGTTTGGTAGGTGGTGGCTAATTGTTGCAACGACGTACCTTGTACATAGTCAGAAATAATGGAGTATGTAGGGAGTTGTTCTTTATTCCCTCGTAACATAATCCCCCGTTCTCGTAACCGTGACGCAATGGTGGAGGCTTTGACGGAGTATAGCTTACTAATATGAATAGTAGACAGTTTGTGTTGTGTGTAGAGTTGGCAAATATCATCAATAGGTAGGTCAATACGCTTTAGGCTATTTCGGAGGGAAACACCATGGCGTTGTAATAGATGGATAATCGTAGAAGGAGCCACCTGTAATTCCCTGCCAATCATGGCGGCACTAGATCCTCTATCGTAAGATTCCAGGATATAGGAGATAGGTAATGATGTTAGTGAAGAACTAGGATGGGGTTCTTTTAGGTGCCATTTATGCAATCGGCTATAGATAGTGCGAGGAGATACATGAAAATGCTGCGCTATAGCTTTGATGGAGGTACCACTTTCATAGAGTTGAGTCAGTTCCTCTTTGGAGATCGTGGGAATTCTACTATGAAAGGGAATCTCATAGTCTCGTAGTCGTTGGCAAATGGTACTTTGACTACAGTGTAATTGCTCGGCGATAGCACTAGTACTCATGCCTTTTGTTACATACAGTTGGTACAGTAATTCATAAGGAATGGAAATGATGAACTTTTTTTGGCTCATAATAGGTCTCCTCCTATGTTTTCTATGAAAGATAGATTACTTTCAGTATGCACAGAATAGTGCACATTGTCCACTCACTGGTAGGAGTGTGCATGACTGGCAGGAAATTTTTGGCTATCTATGGAGGAAGAGGGGGACCATCGTGTATAATAAAAGGGACAGTTTTGATGTTAAAAGGAGATAGTATGAAAGATATGATTCATTATATTGCGATGCTACCGGCTATTGCCATCGCAATTTCTATATTTAACTACGCACAGGCGAAGATGGCTATTCGCTTAGGTGATACTACACCGAGACAATGGGGAAGAGATACGATTAATCCTTTCGCTCATATTGACTTACTCGGTATATTGGTGATGCTCATTGCTAGTGTAGGTTGGAGTAAGCCGATTCCCTTTTCACCCTATCATTTTAAAAACCCACGCACTGCGATGATACAAATTGCTTTAGCTGGATTAGGTGCTAATATTTTAGTGGCGTTTCTAGCCTATGTAGGTATGTCCATTGCCATGCAAGTCAGCACAGTAAGCACTGGCTTACAAATGGTCATGTCCTATATCGTGACCTTGTGCATCGGCTTTGGCGTTTTTAATATGCTACCAGTGCCAGGCTTTATTGGATTTTATGTACTACTACAATATTTGCCCTATGAGTGGCAAGAAAAATTATTAGGCGCTCAGTTGTGGTTCTTTATCGGCATTCTGGTATTGGGACAATTTGGATTTTTAGGTGCTGTGATTCGTCCAGTATTTGCAGTGATTTTGGGTATTTTTGAAAGTATTGTTCATCTAATCCTATAATTAATGGATATGCGTCTTGTTAATACATAGATAAAAACAATAGTCAATTATAGAAATAATTCATAATTAAAAATAAATATTGCTAGTGATTCTCAAAAGATGTACAATGTAAGTATTGTAATTTTATATTTCATAGGAGGGTATCCATCATGAAAAAAAGTAAGTTAGCAATTCTTGCATTAGCATTAGTAGGGGCTGTATCTGTAGGATCCAATGCATCAGCACATGGCGTGTGGTTTGCAGAACGCATTGATCAACCAACATTGGTATTAGGCGAAGATCCTGTAGATAACGCATACGAACCATCTATGGTAAAAAGTTTTGAAGCATATGATGTGGCATATAATCCATTGGACATGAAAGTAATGCCTCACGAACACAATGTAACTATTGAGAAAAATGAAATGTTAGGTACTACAGCAACTACATTTGACTACGGCTATTTTACAAAAGATAAAGATGGCAAAATGCATAAAGCTATGATGAAAGATGTACCAAATGCGGTGAAATCTACGCATGCTGTGAAATATAATGTAAACTATTGGAATGCAGCAGTAAAACCTGAACGTTTGAATATGCCAATTGAGATTGTTCCTAGCGTTAATCCATTGACATTGCGCAAAGGTGATACTTACGAAATCCAAGTATTCAAAGATGGTATGCCTTATGCTAACGCTCCATTGATCAAAGACGTTATCAATGATTTGACTAATGAAAGTCAAGCTGATGCACAAGGTAAAGCAATGGTAACAGTAAGTGCTAATGGCTTGAACGTTGTGGGCGTAGAAGTAGCATTCCCAACTGAAACAAAAGGGGAACAAACAAAATACTTCTCTAGCTTGTCATTCACGATTCAACCGGAGTAAAACGTCTCTGGCTCTGCTATGAAAACTTGTGGCGGCTTAACTAAATAAAGGAAAGAGCACGGCATACCCCCTCTCAAACGGTATTTCATAATGTTTGTTCGGGGGCACACCGTGCTCTTTTTGTATTTGTATTATTTGGATAGTAAAACTCGTCACAAGTTTTCTACGCATAACTGCGTTCCTCAGGGAAGTGGAGTGCTCTTTTTTGTTTGTGTTATTTAGTTAGTAAGGGAAGCACAAGTTTTATACATGTAACTACGTTCCTTGGGGAGAATATATACTGATAGGAAATTTTAAAGGAGGATAAACGATAGTTTGCGAATTGTATGGATAGGTGGTGCATGGCGCGCTACCGTACTGCATTATGGATGTGGTATAATTTAGTTAACTCAAGGAGCGAGGTACATCTATGCAATTCAAGTCTTTTGATGAGTTGAGTATTCAAGATAATTTTATCTTTGAAAAGGTGATGCGTGAGAAATCGATTTGTAAGGAATTGTTAGAACGGGTATTGGAGATTTCAATTCTGGATATTGCGTACATTGAAACGGAAAAGACAATGGAGTCTGGTCTTGATGATAAAGGTGTGCGCTTGGACGTGTATGTGAATGATGACAAAGGAACTGTCTACAATATTGAAATGCAAACGTACAAGAATATGCCTGAGTTAATAAAACGTTCACGATTTTATCATAGTGCCATTGATCACTATTCTATGGAAAAGGGCGCTGACTATATGACATTGAATGATTGTTTTGTTATCTTTATCTGTACGTTCCCTATATTTTCAGGAAAGCGCCATAAGTACACGTATACAAAAAAGTGTACAGAAGAGCTGGGCAGAGAGTTGGGAGATGGTTTAACCACTATATTTTTAAGTACCAAGGCTCAAATGAATGATGTTTCAGAATTATTACAGAACTTCTTGGATTATGTAGATGGTAGACCTCCTGTAGATGGTTTGTTACAACAGATGGATGAGGTTGTGCACGTAGTGAAGCAAAGTAAGGAATGGAGGGGTGAATATATGAAATTAGAAATGGATCGGAAGAAATATTGGCGTGAGGGCAAAGAAGCAGGCAAAGTAGAGGGGAGACTAGAAGCAATTGTTGGTATGTTACGTGAAAAATTATCAGTAGAGATGATTGCCCGCATTACCAATATGCCTGTAGACCAAGTGATTCAAATTGGAAAAGAGCATGCGCTCTTATAAAACGTCACTTGTTACGCTATGCAGCCTTGAGGCGGCCTTAACTGAATATGATAAAGGGAAGCCCATGGTATACTCCTTCTCAAACGGTATTTCATAATGTATCGTCACTTGTTACGCTATGTAGCCTTGTGGCATTTCTGATTAGATAAAAGGATGACCGCAATACACCTCCTCAGAAACGGTATTTCATAATGTTTCTTCGGAGGTATATTGCGGTCATCTTGCGTTTGTTTGATTTACTCAGTAAGACCTGTCTCAAAGGCTGTTACGCTTAACTGCGTTCCTTAGGGAGAAGGGATATGTATCAATTATATTGTCTTGATTTAGGCAAAGAGAAGAGCACGGCATACCCCTCACAAACAGTATTTCATAATGTATCGTCACTTGTTACGCTATGTAGCCTTGTGGCATTTCTGATTAGATAAAAGGATGACCGCAATACACCCCCTCAGAAACGGTATTTCATAATGTTTCTTCGGAGGTATATTGCGGTCATCTTGGTTTTGTTTGATTTAGTCAGTAATACGCGCCACTATGGCTGCTACGCCTAACTGCATTTCTTAGGGAAGGGTTGAGCTCTTTTTTATTTGTTTGATTTACTCAGTAAGACTTGCCACAAAGGCTACTACGCCTAACTGCGTTCCTTGGGAATGGGGGCAGTTCTCTTATTACTGCGGTACGTATGGAATCCCTGCGTTATAGCTTTTATGTATAACTCACTATCTTTTATACATATTATACAAATACCTACCTAAGGAGTATAGTATAGACATCAGATTGATACTTATCGATGTACACTATGGAGGTGTTGTATATATGAAATATTCTGTAACTGGATTCCCACGTATTGGGGCGAAACGAGAGTTAAAATTTATTACTGAGTCTTATTTCCGTGGCGATGTGAGTCTAGAGGATTTGACGAAGGTTGTGAAAGAGCAACGCGAGGTGCAATGGAAAGTGCAACAGGCAGCTGGGGCGGATTTCATTCCATCCAATGATTATTCATTATACGATGGTGTGTTGGACACAGCATTCACGTTGAATGCAATTCCAAAACGTTATCATGATCTAGGGTTAGGTGAGGTAGATACGTACTTTGCAGCAGCTCGTGGTTACCAAGGTGAGGCAGGCGATGTGAAAGCCTTCTCTATGAAGAAATGGTTCAATACAAACTATCACTATTTGGTGCCAGAAATCGATGATGACGTGAAGTTGCAATTGCGTTCCACAGCGTTCCTAGATGGTTATCGTCAAGCGAAGTCATTAGGTATCGAAACCAAACCTGTCTTGGTGGGTCCTTTCACATTCTTACAATTAGCAGATTTTAGAGGTAGCAAGGGTATCGACGATGTAGTGGATGATGTCATCGCAGCCTATGCGGACATATTCAAGGCAGCCAAAGAGGAAGGCGTGTCTTGGATTCAGCTAGACGAGCCGTACTTGGTGTATGATCTTAGCGAAGCAGACGTAGCATTGTTTGGTCGTATTTATGAAAGCTTGCTCCCACAAAAACGAGGGTTACACGTATTACTGCAAACTTACTTCGGAGATATCCGCGATGCTTATGAAGTAGTGACAGGGCTTGACTTTGACGGCATTGGCTTGGACTTCATTGAAGGAAAGCAAACAGACTCCTTAGTGAAATCTTATGGATTCCCGCAAGGTAAACTGCTCTTTGCAGGCTTAGTAAATGGTAAAAATATTTGGCGTACGGACTATAAAAAAGTGTTAGCAAAGGTAGATGAATTAAAAGTAGCTGGCATCGATGTGGTGCTTAGTACATCTTGCTCCTTACTGCATGTGCCGTATACGGTGGCGAACGAGCCGAAACTTTCACAAGAGGTGTTACAACATTTTTCATTCGCCTATGAAAAACTAGGGGAATTGAAAGAAATCACCGATCTAGCAGAGCTTTCAGATTGCACATCTGAAGAAGCATTCCAAGCGAATCAAGCATTGTTTGCAAAGTCCGAACTTCGTACGGATGAAAGCGTGCAACAAGCGGTAGCAGCCTTGGTAGAAGAAGATTTTAACCGTCCACAAAATATCAAAGAGCGTCAAGTGGCGCAAAAAGCTATTTTCAAATTGCCGTTGTTGCCGACCACAACGATTGGGTCCTTCCCACAAACAAAGGCCGTAAAAGAAAATCGCAAATTGTATCGTCAAGGTGAGATTTCTGAAACGGAATACCGTGCGAAAGCGAAAGAGTTCATCAAAGACTGCATCAAGTTACAAGAAGACATTGGTTTAGATGTGCTAGTGCATGGCGAGTTCGAGCGCAATGACATGGTGGAATTTTTCGGAGAAAACTTGGAAGGCTATGTGTTTACATCCAATGCGTGGGTACAGTCCTACGGCACACGTGGCGTAAAACCGCCAATCGTGTTCGGTGACATCAAACGAAAACAAGCAATCACCACGGATTATAATGCCTATGCTACCAGCTTGACAGATAAAGAAGTAAAAGGCATGTTGACAGGTCCTGTGACTATCTTGAATTGGTCCTTCCCTCGTGAAGACATTTCCACGAAAGAAATGATGTATCAAATCGGATTGGCTATCCGTGAAGAAGTACTTGACCTAGAAGCGGCAGGTATTCGCATTATCCAAATTGATGAGGCAGCCCTTCGTGAAAAATTGCCGTTGCGGCGTGCGGACTGGTATAGTGACTACCTAGACTTTGCTATCAAAGCATTCCGTCTATGTCATGCGAAAGTGAAAGTGGAAACGCAAATTCATACGCATATGTGCTATAGCGAGTTTGAAGATATTATTTCTGAAATCGATGCCATGGATGCAGACGTGATTACCTTCGAAGCGTCACGATCCAAGTTGACATTGCTAGATGCCTTATTGGAAAATAACTTCCAAACAGAAGTAGGCCCTGGCGTATACGATATCCACTCTCCACGAGTACCAAGTGTAGAAGAAATCAAAGAAGTCATACGTTTGATCGTTTCAAAAATCCCAGTAGAACATGTATGGATAAACCCAGACTGCGGATTGAAAACTCGTGGCGAAAGAGAAACCGTAGCTAGTTTACAACACATGGTACAAGCAACAAAAGAGATTCGAGCAGAGTTGGGTAAATAGTAAGACTATAATTCGTCTAGCTTATTAAAGATATTGACAATTTGCACAATGAAGATTAACATAAAGATACATAATAGTCGGTATAGAGACAGTAAACCTATAGCAAGCGGTCATAATGGAGACTGAAAACCCATTTTAACCTAAAACAGAGGAACATCGGTAGTAATACCGATGTTCCTCTTTTGTTATAGTCACTATATAGCTTATTTAATCTCCAACCGCTCCATGATGCGATGCAATTGTTCTTGTACTTGTTGCATGTCGGCTTGTTGTTGAGCGATTTGTTCTTGTTGTTTCTGTACTAATGTAACTAGCTGTGATTTGCTGTATGTCGCATAGGGGTTACTTTCACCGAATTTAAGGCTAAGGCCAGCGTTAAATAAACGCTCGCTACCACCTAGGTTCGTACTGAAAGAAACCATAGTTTTTTCATTAGGACGATAAAACGCACCTAGTGCCAAGGCATGAGAACCTTGGTAATGTCCATAGCCAGCGGCGATATCCCATTTATCTTCGCTGTTGTAATCTTGTGGATGCAAAGCAGCAAGAGCCGCCGCACTAGCCCCTAAGGAATCGACACGACCGCCTAGACGATCCACAGAAGACTCCACTCGCTTGAACGCCTCAGGATTGGCAGCGATAGAAGATAAGTCTACGGTGCCAGTTACTGAATGACCTGCAGTATCTGTTACGGTCAAAGACAATGTTTTATCTTGTAGATGCAAGCCAGTGGTAGAAGTTACCAAGGTATCGTTACCATCTTGACTGTTTGCCGCTACCGCTTTTAGTTGTGCTACATTGACGGCATCCGTATCGTTGGTACCAGCTGCGACGCCAGTAATTTGGCGAGTAAGTTGTTTCTCTGTATCGCCCACGGACACAGCGCCTAAGGTAGATACCCATGTGTGGTCTGTCAGTTTTGAAGCTAGTTTCGTAGCTGGGTCATAGCCTGCTACACCTGCAGCTGTGTTGCTCACAGATTGACTACCGACGGCAACACCACCTGCAGTGGTTACATTCGAGTCAAAACCGATAGCAGTCGATCGTGCCACATTGGTAGTCATGTCTTTGGTAGCGCCACCGATGAGGACACTTTCATTAGCGGCGGTTAAGGTCCGATGATCCCCAAACAAGATAGAGGACGTAGTATCAGTGACTGTATTCTCCGCACCAATCACAGATAGATGGCTGGCATTGGTTAACGTGTTTTTGTAACCATTTACCATGTTGTACTTGCTTGGCACAGATTTAGTACCTGTTACGGTGTTACCAACCCCGATAATTTGTGTGTGCGAAGTATAATCGGCTGTATTAGCGCCACCGATGGCTAAGGTAGCGCCGCCCGCACTTTTTGCAACGCCTTCTTGTAGCGCAGTTTGCATGTCTTTCACAGAGGCATATTTAGTATTATACGCAGAGGCGCTGAAATCGCCGATGGAATTTTCGATGCGGTTTCCGGCTCCCATAGTGATGGCACCATTACTATTTTTCACAGAGTTGGCTGTACCAGTGATCACATTGGCAACACCAGAAGTAGAAGAACGACTAGACATAGATTCATTGGAGTTCAATGATCCCACCACAGTGGCAAAGGCATTTTTTGTCGCATTCGACAGGGTATCAAAGAATCCATTGGCATTGAACGGACTAGACTGCACATTATAGCTGCCCAAGGTAGTAGCAAAACCACCGCCTGTATAGGAGTTGGTGCCTACTGTAGTAGAGGCTACGCCAAACTGTTTAAGCTTGCTCGCAGAACTATCGCCAATGGCAATGTCATTCTTTTCTAGCGTGTGGTCACCTACTTCAATAGAACCCGTGCGAGCGTAGGTATTAGCGCCCACAGCCATACCGGCTGGTAGATTTTTTAAAATTTCTACTTCATTTTTAATATCTCGGCCACTGAAAGTTTCGCCAAAGGATAAGATCCCTTCTTGCTTGCCGCCCCCCATCATGACGGTGGCTTTAGGACCGACCGTAATATTCGTGCTAGTATTGGCAGCCATGGCATCATATAGGATACCTGTTGCATCATGCAATTCGATGTCTTTTGGTAAACCTGCCTGTGCTTGGCTCCACGGAAACAATAGGATAGTCGATGCGAATAGGGCAGCAGTAGAAGCTGCCAAGGAATAGCGTCTGCGGATCGGTTGTGTGTTAGTAGATACTTCTTTCATCATATCTCTCCCGTTTCTTTTTCTTATTGACTTACGATGGATACAGAAAACGTTGGATATACGCACCCCCTTTTTGCGAATATCTAATGATGAGTTAGCGTACCATGCTATATGCGTGCATGCGTACATGTGTATATGTACAGTATATCACAGGAATAAGAGATTCTATAGAAGGTATTTGTTTACCTATGAATGAAAGTCAAGTTATTGGGCGTGAGGCAACTTGATTCATAGTTGTGAAAAATGATTTAATGGAAATTATTGAAGGATGAATATTTAACAATATAATTGCTTAGTGTTATAGTATTTTGCTATAATGAGAAGGCACATTTATAGAATCTAGAATGATTATAAATTAGTGAATATGTACTTTAAGCAACACATTTGTGCTGACTAAAATTGATATAAGTGCAACAATTTCTTTTGATTTAAAAGAAAGTTGATCTTTTCAATTTGTAAAGAACACTGATTTGGTATATAATTTTGATTATATGACGTCATTTTTGAGAAGGAATGAGGTCTTTTTTATGTTTACCAAAATACATGAGGGCTGTGGTTTAGGAGGTTATAAGATATGAAATAATACGCAGAGAATGTTTATCTATGGGATTACGTAGGATAGTAAAAGAAAACATAATAATATACATAAGCATTCAATAGTAGGCAGACGAGAGATCGCAGGTAAGATTTGCTCTAGTCGTAGTAGGACTTTCAAAGGTGAAAGCATGTAGTAACAGCGAGTGCAGAATATATGGAACGTAGTTAACAGTGTGTATAGGAGTCAAAACACAATGAATAAGATATTTAAAGTTATCTGGAGCAAGTCTAAGCAATGTTATATCGTTGTCTCTGAAATGGCAAAAAATCATTCTGGAAAAAAGAAAATTGTCGTGGCAAGCATCTTGGCGGCTATGGCTGTGGGTGCGGATATGGGTGTATCTGTACAAGCCGTAATTGAAGGACCTACATCAGCCGATTCAGTTGCGTTAGGGAAAGATACTAGTTCCTATGGCGGAAATGATAGATATAATCCTAGAGATAAGAATATATCATCGGTATCTATTGGTAATACAGCGCGAACAAATGGTGCGGGATCTATTGCTATAGGTCATAATGCGCAGTCTGGATATCGTGTTAATGGATTGTCACCTCAAGATGTGAATTATGGGGTTGCTATTGGGCGTACGGCGGTAGCTACAGGGGACTATGGCATTGGTGTTGGTTATAATACACGAGCGGCACTACATGGTATTGCTGTGGGGGAACAAGCTCGCTCCGTTAAAGAAGGTGCCACTACATTAGGTGTTAGTTCTCGTGGCTATGGCAAAGGTGCCATTGCTATCGGCTGGCAATCCCTAGCCGGTGCCGATGTATATACAGTAGGTGTACCAGGTAATGATATTAATAAAGATAGCGAAAGCAAGATTAACGCCTATAATAATTGGGGCGATATGTCTGTGGGCTTACGTGCTCTCGCTACAGGTGGTAATGCTACAGCTTTAGGCCGTAATGCAGCGGCTACAGCAACAAATGCCGTAGCGATCGGTGGCGGTAATGGCAATAGCTTTGATGATAATACAGAGCGGACCCAAGCCACAGCTGAAAAAGCAACTGCCATTGGATATAACGCTACAGCATCGGGTAAAAGTGCCTCTGCTTTAGGAAACAAGGCATCTGCCTCTGCAGAAAATGCAGCAGCTATTGGTACCAGTGCGTCCGCTTCAGCCAAAGATACCTTGGCAGCAGGCTCAAGCGCCGCAGCTACTGCAGAAGGTGCTACAGCTGTAGGTAAAGCAGCAAAAGCTCAAAAAGGTGATGCGACTGCCTTAGGATCTGGAGCAACAGCATCAGAGGTTAATGCTACGGCTCTTGGTAAAGGTGCTACAGCATCAAAAGGAGATGCTACAGCCGTAGGTTCTGGTGCTAAAGCAACCGAAGCAAATGCAATAGCCATCGGTAAAGGCTCTGAAGCATCAAAAGGCAATGCTATTGCTATTGGTAAAGAAGCAGAGGCAACAGAGGCTAGTGCTACAGCTATCGGTGATGGTGCCAATGCAGAAAAAGAAAATGCTGTTGCCATTGGTAAAGGAGCTGTTTCAGGCGGTACAAGTGGTATTGCGGTGGGTAATGATGCGCAAGCACAAGCGGCGGATACCATCGCAGTAGGTACTACTTCTCGTGCGTCGAATGCTAATGATAGTGCATTTGGTAATGCAGCCAAAGCAACTGGTGGTGGATCGACGGCAATTGGGTATACAGTGAATGCAAGTGGGGATCAGTCTTTTGGTGCCGGCTCTAATACATCCGTATCCGGAACTGCTGCAGTAGGTATTGGCTATCAAGTTACAGCATCAGGAAATCGTTCCATTAGTATTGGTGCAGACTATCAAGGTAAGAAAACTACCGCAAGTGCAGCCTATACGGTAGCTATGGGCACAGGAGCTCAAGCTAGTGCAACTAGTGCAGTAGCGATAGGAACTAATGCAAGTGCGGGGTTAGAACATTCCGTAGCACTCGGTGAAGGTTCTACTACCACATCAAATGATGCTACAGCTACAACTGGATATTTAACAAATGAATCAGTAAGTAATAGTGGTAATGGTGTCATTGCTATTGGTAATAAACGTAATGACAAAAATGCTAATGGTACAAATGATACAGGAACTATACTGCGTCGAATTGTCGGCTTAGCTAGTGGTACGAATGACTATGATGCGGCGAATATCAAACAATTAAAAGCGTTAGAATCTAACGAGCGCCATATCAAGGCAAAAACAGGAAATGCTGCCTATAAGCCAGATGCTACTGGTACAATCACTCTAAATTACGTAAACGGTAAAGGAGAAGATGTTACTGGTGAAACAGCAGAAATTACGGATGTAGCGAAAAAATCCGATGAATGGATGCTACGTACCCAAGATGGCAATACTACGGCAAACGCTACACCGCAAACTGTAAATGGTTTGACGAAAAAAGCTGTTACTTTAAAAGCAGGCGATAACATTGCCATCGAAAATACTAATGGTACGGTTACCATTAAGGCTAAGAATGTAGTAACGTCAATTTCTAGCGGAAATAGTACAGCATTGACGGTGAATCCTAGTAACGGAGCTGTGACCGTTACCCCTAATATTGCAAGCTCTGTAGGAGCCACTGGTGAAGATGGAAAACTAGTTACCTCTGGCATTGTGAAAACAGCCCTTGATTTGAAAGTTAATAAAACAGATGAATTGCATGTAAAACCTGGTAATTATACAGTTGGTAATGATGGTGATGTATCTTTAATTCAAGAAAACGCTAATAGCCAAGCTCAAAATAATAAAGCTTTCACGATTAAAGATGTGGCTAAAAAATCTGTAGTAGATGGTATCAATACAACAGTGAATACTCATACGACACAGATTTCCAATCTTACTACTGCGGTAGGAGGAAAAGTTAGCCAATCTGATTTTGACGCTTTCAAAGGTAAAACAATTACTTTCACAGGTGACGATAATGCTGGCGTAGCTCGTACATTAGACACGACGTTAACGCTGAAAGGCGGCGCTAATTACACATCTACCACAGCGAATACGAATATTCGTGTTGAAAAAGATGGTTCTAATGGAGCCAATGGATTACTTGTTAAATTATCTGACAAGCTGTCTGGTATGAAAGAAATCGCTGGTAATGGCTCAGATAATTTAGTGATCAAAAATGGCACAAATACAGTGACAGTAACACCTGGTAAAGGCAATGATAAAGGGACTGTTAACTTTGGTGACGCAAAAGTTGTAGCCTCTAATTTAGACGCAGATATTGCCTATAAAGCGGGTACTGAAACAGCGAAGAATAAGGTTAAATTAGCAGATGGATTTAACTTCGTAGCAGGTACTGGTACAGTAGCACCTAAAAATTTACCAGCAGGTATGGTAAGCACAACCGCGGCAACAGATGGAGTAGCCATTAAAAAAGGTATCGCCATTTCTACAGCAGCAAATGGCGTAGTTAATATCGGTTTAGACAGCGATACACGTGGTGCTATAGACAATGCAGCCGATAAAAACTTAAGCAATTTATCTGATACTGGCAAAGATAAAGTAAAAGAATTAGCGAAAGATGCGGCGAAAATAGCTGTAAAAGTAGCAGATGGTATCAACACAACGGTTACTACGGATACAACAGCTATAGCAGGTACAACAATTTACAAAGTGAATGCAAATGACACAACAGTAGCAGTTACAGGAGATGGCCTTGCAATTACTGGTGGTGATCTAGGTACAGATAAAGTACGTAAGTATTCCTTAGATTTATCCGATGCCACAAAAGGTAAATTAACCGCTGTAAGTGGTTTGGCTACTGTTATCGGTGGTACAAATATTGCTACAGATGGAACAGTGACAGGACCAACGTTCAATATTACCAAAGCAGACGGTACTAGTGAAAATGCTACTACCTTAAAAGATGCTATTGATAAATTAAATGCTACTAATGTTGGACAAAATACAAAAATCTCTGAAACGGCAGGTAAAGTAACTACCTTAGAAGGTAAAGTAACAGATTTGGGAACAACAGTTACTAATAATTACAATGATTTGTCTAACAAAATTACCCAAGCTGGAACAGCTGCTACAACAGCGGCGACTACAGCAGCCACAACAAAAGGGTTGAATTTCACTGGTGACGACACAACGGATACTGGTAAAGTGCACCGTGATTTAGGAGAAACCTTAACGATCAAAGGTGGAGAAAACTTCACACGAGGAGCCAATGAGAACAATATTAAAGTTGTGAAAAATGATAAAGCTCTTGATGTGAAATTGGCGGAAAACCTTGGTAACATCAAGGAAATCGCTGGTGATGGTACGAATGACTTAGTCATTAAAAATGGAGACACTAAGGTTACTGTAAAAGCTCCTAAAGATGGAAATACAGGCAGCATTGATTTCGGAGATACGAAATTAGTTGCTAATAACTTAGATGCGTCTATCAAATATCGTGCAAATGATGAAGCAGTAGCGAATGCGAAATCCGTTAAATTAGCAGATGGATTTAATTACGTAGTAAGTAACGATGCAACCACAACTGCAGACGGTCCTAAATCTGGTTTAGCGATCAAAGCAGAGGATAATGGTAAAGTTACATTCGGCTTAGATAAAGATACTCGTAGTAAAGTAGACAATGCTGCCGATAAAAACTTAAGCAATTTATCTGATGCTGGCAAAGAAAAATTCAAAGAATTAGCGAAAGATGCAGCGAAAACAGCTGTAAAAGTGGCTGACGGTATCAATACAACGGTTACCACGGATACAACGACTACAGTAGGTACAACAATCTACAAAGTGAATGCAATTGATACAACTGTAGCAGTAGGTAGTGATGCATTAACGATCAATAATGCAACTCCAGATGCTACTTCAAAAGTTCGTGCTTATACATTAGACCTATCCGATGCTACCAAAGGTAAATTAACTGCTGTAAGTGGTTTGGCTACTGTTATCGGTGGTACAACGATTGCTGCAAATGGTACAGTAACAGGACCAACTTTCAGTATTACCAAAGCAGATGGTACTAGTGAAAATGCTACTACCTTAAAAGATGCTATTGATAAATTAAATGCGGCTAATGCGGGGCAAAATACAAAAATCTCTGAAACTGCGGGCAAAGTAACAGATTTGGGAACAACAGTTACTAATAATTACAATGACCTATCTAACAAAATTACCCAAGCTGGAACAGCAGCTACAACAGCCGCCACAACAAAAGGGTTGAACTTCACTGGTGACGACACAACGGATACTGGTAAAGTGCACCGTGATTTAGGAGAAACCTTAACGATCAAAGGTGGAGAAAACTTCACACGAGGAGCCAATGAGAACAATATTAAAGTTGTGAAAAATGATAAAGCTCTTGATGTGAAATTAGCAGAAAACCTAGCAAACATGAAAGAAATCGCTGGGGATGGTAAAACTGATTTGGTCATCAAAAATGGTGATGCAACGATTACGTTGAAACCAGCAAAACCAGCTGTAACTGATCCTGCGACAGGTGACGTAACAACACCAGCTAAACCAGCTACAGTGGACTTCGGTGATAGCACTGTAGTAGCGAAAAACTTAGATGCATCTATCAAATACCGTGCAAACGATGAAGCAGTAGGAAATGCGAAATCTGTCAAATTAGCAGATGGCTTTAATTACGTAGCAAGTAACGATGCAACCACAACTGCAGAAGGTCCTAAATCTGGTTTAGCGATCAAAGCAGAGGATAATGGTAAGGTTACATTTGGATTAGATAAAGCTACACGTACCACTCTTGATAATGCAGCAAGTAAAGAGTATGTAGAAAATGCATTAACTAACCTAAATAGCACAATTACAGGCAATGCAAATCTAAACTTTGCTGGTAATGTAACAAAAGACGCACAAAATAAAGCTGCGGATAAAATAGGCTTAGCATTAGCTACTGGCACATTACATGTTAATGGCGATAATACAAACATTGTTACCACAGCAAAAGGCAATACCATTACTGTTGAATTGGCACAAGCTGTGAAAGACCAATTGGCTAAAGTTGGCGATACAGCCTCTAATGGCCGGGATGGTGTAAATGGTACATCTGGTGCACAAGGTTTAACTGGTGCAGATGGTTTAAACAATGCCACATTAAACGATAAAGTAAACGCTCTACGTAATGGCGAAGCTGGTTCAGTGGTGTACACTAACGAAGCTGGGGACCGAGTTATAAAAGCTAAGGATGGTAAGTACTACAAAGCTGACGAAGTAAAAGCTGACGGTACTGTAAAAACTGCAGCGGAAAACAATAACAAAGAACCGCAAGCAGTAGACAACCCTCAAGCACGTGTGGTGAATGGCAATGGAGATACAAAAACAGCAACTACCTTATCTAACATTGCAGATGGCAAAGTAGGAGCCAACTCCAAAGAAGCTGTGAACGGTGGTCAATTACACACTGTGAAATCTGACCTTGCGACAGCACTTGGCGGTGATTCCAAAGTGAACAGTGACGGTTCTTTCACAGGTCCTACGTACAACATCACAAAAGATGATGGTACTAATGGGACTGAACCTGTTAAAAATGTAGGTGATGCGATTTCTAAATTAGATACTCGTATCAACAATGCAAACTCCACGTTAGCTACAAAAGGCTTGGATTTCTACGGTAATAAAGACGTTGCTGACACAGATAAAGTACACCGTAATTTGGGTGAAGCTTTAAAAGTGAAAGGCGCAGAAAACTTTACTCGTGCTGAAGGTGCTAAGAATAACATTGATGTAGTGAAAAATGCTGCAGGCGATGGATTCGATGTGAAATTGGCTGAAAACCTTGCGAACATGAAAGAAATCGCCGGGGATGGTACCCATGACTTAGTGATCAAAAACGGCGATACTAAGGTTACAGTAAAAGCTCCTAAAGCTGGAAATACAGGCAGCATTGATTTCGGAGATACGAAATTAGTTGCTAATAACTTAGATGCGTCTATCAAATATCGTGCAAATGATGAAGCAGTAGCGAATGCGAAATCCGTTAAATTAGCAGATGGATTTAATTACGTAGTAAGTAATGATGCAACCACAACTGCAGAAGGTCCTAAATCTGGTTTAGCGATTACAGCAGAGGATAATGGTAAAGTTACATTCGGCTTAGATAAAGATACTCGTAGTAAAGTAGATAATGCAGCCGATAAAAACTTAAGCAATTTATCTGATGCTGGCAAAGATAAAGTAAAAGAATTAGCGAAAGATGCGGCGAAAACAGCTGTAAAAGTAGCAGATGGTATCAATACAACGGTAACTACGGATACAACAACTACAGTAGGTACAACAATCTACAAAGTGAATGCAAATGACACAACAGTAGCAGTAGGTAGTGATGCATTAACGATCAATAATGCAACTCCAGATGCTACTTCAAAAGTTCGTGCTTATACATTAGACCTATCCGATGCTACCAAAGGCAAATTAACTGCTGTAAGTGGTTTGGCTACTGTTATCGGTGGTACAACGATTGCTGCAAATGGTACAGTAACAGGACCAACTTTCAATATTACCAAAGCAGACGGTACTAGTGAAAATGCAACTACCTTGAAAGATGCTATCGAAAAATTAGATGCAGCCAACCAAGGTCAAAATACAGCAATTACGAATCTAGGTACTAGAATTACCAATTTAGTAGATGGTGGTATGACATTCATTGGTGATGATGCGACAGCAGATAAAGTAGCTCGTAAACTAGGAGAAACCTTAAACATCCATGGTCAAAATAACATCACTGTGAAAAAAGATGGTACCGATGCGACTACATTAAATGTTAAGTTAGCTAGTGATTTGAAAAATATCACATCCATCACAAATGCCGATGCAGATGGCAAACCAGGTAGCAAAATTACCTTAGGCGCAGATGGTGTATCTATTGCTAATACAGCAGCAGGCGCAGATGGCGCAGCTGGCGACACAAAAACTGTAACCATTAGCAAAGATGGTATCAATGCTGGCGGCATGAAAGTCACTAATGTAGCGAAAGCAACAGAGAATGGCGATGCAGCAAATAAAGAATATGTAGATAATGAGATTACTAAGCTACAAACAACAGTTACTAATAATGCAAATCTAAACTTTGCAGGTAACGTGACAAAAGACGCACAAGATAAAGCTGCGGATAAAGTAGGTTTATCATTAGCTACTGGCACATTACATGTCAATGGAGATAATACAAACATTGTAACCACAGCAAAAGGCGATACGATTACTGTTGAATTGGCACAAGCTGTAAAAGACCAACTGGCTAAAGTTGGCGATACAGCTTCTAACGGCCGTGATGGCAAAGATGGAGTATCTGGAGCGAAAGGCTTAACGGGTGCAGATGGTTTAAACAATGCCACGTTAAATGACAAAGTAAACGCTCTACGTAATGGCGAAGCTGGTTCTGTGGTGTACACTAATGAGGCTGGGGATCGTGTTGTAAAAGCAAAAGATGGCAAGTACTACAAAGCTGATGAAGTAAAAGCTGACGGTACTGTAAAAACTGCTGATGAAAATAATGGCAAAGCACCAGAAGCTTTGGAGAACCCACAAGCACGTGTGGTGAATGGCAATGGAGATACAAAAACAGCAACTACCTTATCTAACATTGCAGATGGCAAAGTAGCAGCTAACTCCAAAGAAGCTGTGAATGGTGGTCAATTACACACTGTGAAATCTGACCTAGCTACAGCACTGGGCGGGGATTCCAAAGTGAACACTGACGGCTCTTTTACAGGTCCTACGTACAACATCACAAAAGATGATGGTAGCAATACAACTGAAGAAGCGAAAAATGTAGGCGATGCGATTTCTAAATTAGATAGCCGTATCAACAATGCAAACAGCTCCTTAGCTACAAAAGGCTTAGACTTCTACGGCAATAAAGATACTGCAGACACAGATAAAGTACACCGTAACCTTGGTGAAACTTTAAAAGTGAAAGGCGCTGAGAACTTTACACGTACTGGTACGAATAACATTGATGTAGTGAAAAACACAGCAGGCGATGGATTCGATGTGAAATTGGCAGAAAACCTTGGTAATATGAAAGAAATCGCTGGTAATGGTACAGATGACTTAGTAATCAAAAACGGCGATGCAACGATCACTGTAAAACCAGGTAAAGTAGGTGGTACAGATGCTGGGACTGGAACAGTAATACCAGCGACGAAACCAAGTGTAGACTTCGGTGATACAACGTTAGTGGCTAAAAACCTAGACGCATCTATTACATATCGCGCAAATGATGCTGAGGATACAAATGCAAAATCTGTAAAATTGCAAAAAGGTTTAAATTTTGTAGCAAGTAATGTGGCAACTACAACTGAAGATGGCCCTAAATCTGGGTTGGTTATTACAGCAGGGGATGATGGTAAAGTTACATTTGGTTTAGATAAGGCTACACGTGAAAAAGTAGACAATGCTGCCGATAAAGCTGATGTGAATGCAGCAGTTACCAATTTAGATACAAGAATTTCTAATTTGGTAGACGGTGGTATGACGTTCATCGGTGATGATGCGACATCAGATAAAGTAGCTCGTAAATTAGGAGAAACTTTAAACATCCATGGTCAAAATAATATCACTGTGAAGAAAGATGGTACGGATGCGACTACATTGAACGTAAAATTGGCAAGCGATTTGAAAAACATCACATCTATCACAAATGCCGATGCAGATAACAAACCAGGTAGCAAAATTACGTTAGGTGCTGATGGCGTAACAATTACGAATACGCAAGCTCCAGTAGCAGGTGCTACAACAGGAGAAACGAAAACTGTCACTATCGGTAAAGATGGTATTAATGCTGGTAACATGAACATCACAAATGTAGGAGAAGCTAAAAATGATGGCGATGCGACGAACAAACAATACGTAGATAGCGCTATCAATAAGTTAGGTGAAACTTTAACGAATAACGCGACATTGAACTTTGCTGGTAATGTGACGAAAGACGCACAGGATCAAGATACAGAAAAAGTAGGCTTATCCTTAGCGAAAGGTACATTACATGTCAACGGTGATAATACCAACATTGTAACTACAGCAAAAGGCGATACGATTACTGTGGAATTGGCACAAGCTGTGAAAGACCAATTAGCTAAAGTTGGCGATACAGCATCTAACGGCCGTGATGGCAAAGATGGAGTATCTGGAGCAAAAGGCTTAACGGGTGCAGATGGTTTAAACAATGCCACATTAAATGACAAAGTAAACGCTTTACGTAATGGCGAAGCTGGATCTGTGGTATACACTAACGAAGCTGGGGACCGTGTGGTAAAAGCAAAAGATGGTAAATACTATAAAGCTGATGAAGTAAAAGCTGATGGTACTGTAAAAACTGCTGATGAAAACAATGGCAAAGCACCACAAGCAATCGACAACCCACAAGCACGTGTGGTGAACGGTAATGGAGATACAAAAGCTCCGACGATTTTATCTAACATTGCAGATGGCAAAGTAGCAGCTAACTCCAAAGAAGCTGTGAACGGTGGTCAATTACACACTGTGAAATCTGACCTAGCTACAGCCCTTGGCGGTGATTCCAAAGTCAATGCTGATGGATCTTTTACAGGTCCTACGTACAACATCACAAAAGATGACGGTACTAACATAACCGAAGAAGCGAAAACCGTAGGCGATGCGATTTCTAAATTAGATAGCCGTATCAACAATGCAAACAGCTCCTTAGCTACAAAAGGATTAGATTTCTACGGTAATAAAGACACTGCTGACACAGATAAAGTACACCGTAATCTTGGTGAAGCTTTAAAAGTGAAAGGGGCTGAGAACTTTGCTCGTGCTGAAGGCGCTAAGAATAACATTGATGTAGTGAAAAACACGGCAGGCGATGGATTCGATGTGAAATTGGCAGAAAATCTTGCGAATATCAAAGAAGTTGCTGGTAATGGTGCAGATAACCTAGTGATCAAAAATGGTGATGCAACGATTACCTTGAAGCCGGCAAAACCAGCTGTGAACGATCCTACGACAGGTGACGTGACAACACCAGCTAAACCAGCTACCGTAGACTTCGGTGACAGCAATGTAGTAGCTAAAAACTTAGATGCATCCATTAAATACCGTGCGAACAATGCAGAAAAAGCAAATGCAAACTCTGTTAAATTAGCAGACGGATTCAACTTCGTAGCAGGCACTGGCACAGTAGCACCTAAAGCTCAAGCAGCAGATGGCACAAATCCAACAGGAGGCGCAACAACTGCAACTAGCCCAACAGCGGCGACAGATTCTGTGGCGACTAAAAAAGGTATTGCTATTTCCACAGACGTTGATGGTGTGGTCAACATCGGTTTAGACAGTGATACTCGTAGTGCTATCGACAATGCGGCGAACCAAGATCTAAGCAACTTGACCACAGCAGGTAAACAAGTAATTATCGATGCGGCGCAAGGGGCTGTCAAAGTAGCAGCAGGTAACAATGTAACGATTGACCCAACAACGAAAGATAATGTTACAACCTACACTGTGAATGGTCGAGATACGACTGTGAAAGCAGCTACAGGTGGTAGCGTATCTGTCACAGGTGGCGATCTAAATGCTAAAGGGGAACGAGAATACACAGTAGATTTGACGGATGCAGCGAAAGCAGAAATTAATAGAATCGCAGGTATTGATACTCGTTTGACTACAGCAGAAGGAAATATCACGACCTTGCAAGGTGATATGACAAAAGCTAAAGCGGATATTGCTGGCAATACGCAAGCGATTAACACAAACAAACAGGAAATCGCTAAGAATGCTCAAAATATTGCGAAAAATGCGGGCGATATCGCAACAAATGCTGGCAACATCGCAACGAATACAGCGAATATCACTAAGAACGCAGGAGATATAGCAACGAACGCAGGCAATATCAAAACAAATGCCGACAACATTACAACGAATGCAGTGGCCATCGCTAAAAATGCTGGGGATATCAAAAATCTACAAGGTAATTCAGCTACAAAAGATTTGAGCAACCTTACCAATGCAGGTAAAGATGTGGTGACAGGCTTAGTAAATGTAGTGGGCACGAATGGTATTACTGTGACATCGGATACAGATACAACGTCACGAGTGAAAACTTTCACAGCGAAACTGGATGATAAAGTGACATTTGGTAAAGAGGGTAACAAAATTACTATCGATGGTACAACAGGTACTGTTACAGCACCAAATGCTTCGATCAATGCAGTGAATACGAATACAGTTCAAGTGGGTGATGCTAATAAAACTAATACGGTGGTAACCTCTGAAGGTGTAACGGTAACGACAAAACAACCGGATGGTACGGTAAGATCCACTGTGATCATTAAAGATGGTGCAGTGTCTGGCTTGACGAATACGAAATGGGATCCAACAAAAGTAACGGATGCGGATCGTAGTAAGGCAGCTACGCAAGGTCAAGTGAAAGATGTATCTGATACATTACAAAAAGGTCGTGTCTTTGCAGCTGATACTGGAGTAGCGTCTACTACAGTGGCATTAGGAGATACGTTAGCCATTAAAGGTGGAGCTACAGGTGCATTAACAGATCACAACATTGGTGTAGAATTAACAGAAGCTAACGGCAAAACACCAGCTACCATGACAGTACGCTTGGCAAAAGATGTGAAAATGAAAGACGGTTCTACGTCCTACAATTACTACTTGCCTGAGGTAATCACAAAACCTGATGGTACGAAGGACATCGCTAAGAACGCAGATGGAACTGTGAAATACCAAACAGATAAAGAAGGTAATCCTATTTCTATTGTCACTACCACTGTGAATGGAGAAGGCATAACGATTGCTCCAGTGAAAGGCTTAAACAAACCATCCGTTAGCTTAACGGCAGATGGCTTGGATAATGGTGGCAATGCGATTCATCACGTGGCACCAGGTACAGCAGCAGATGACGCGGCGACCCTTGGTCAAGTGGTGGCAGCAGCCAGCGCGGTGAGTCGTCAGGTGAACCAAACTGGGGCTCATGCAGCGGCACTAGCAGCGATGAATCCATTGAGCTATGATCCTCTCAAAAAATCCCAAGTCATGGCTGGATACGGCGCTTATAAAGGTAACAGTGCATTGGCACTCGGCGTGGCACACTATGCTAACGAAGATACTCTATTCAACGTAGGGGTCAGCGTAGGCAATGGTGAAAACATGGTGAATGCAGGTATGACATACCGATTCGGCGGCGAAGACAGCATGATTCCAGAACGTTACAAAGGTGGCCCAATTTCTTCTGTGTATGTAATGCAAGATGAAATCACAGCTTTGAAAGCAGAAAATGCTAGAAAAGATGTAGAAAATGCTAAAAAAGAAGCAGAGAATGAGGAAATGAAAGCACAAATTAAAATGCTTATCGAACGTGTAACCATGCTGGAAGCAAAAAAGTAATACACCATATATGAGGTGAATGCCTTAGGGGATGATAAAAATGACACTCAGTCGAAAGGCTGGGTGTCTTTTGTATTCCTAATGTGCATACACAAGTTGCATATATAGTTGAGAATATTTTGGAAAATAATGAGAATTCTTCATTAATCTTTCATGAAGATGATGTATACTAGTCACATCGGAAAATATGAATATATAATACTGCATAAATTAACAAATCGTGTAGATTATCACTAACTTGGCTCCAGGTGAAGCACCAACTGATGCAGCAACAGTAGGTCAAGTAACAGAAGCCTTCAATGCAGTAGGCAATGCAGTTGTGAAAAACTCTGAACGTATTAGCCAAGTAGGGGCACATTCCGCAGCATTAGCAGCAATGAACCCATTAAGCTATGATCCATTGAGAAAAACTCAAGTGATGGCAGGCATCGGTTCCTATGAAGGCAACCAAGCGTTGGCATTGGGTGTAGCTCATTATGCAAATGAAAACTTCATGTTCAATGCAGGCTTTACAATGGGCTCTGGTAAGAGCATGGCAAACCTAGGTGCTACATATCGTTTCGGAACTGGTGATGATGATAACATCCCAGAACGTTACAAAGGTGGCCCAGTATCCTCTATCTATGTAATGCAAGATGAGATTACAGCGTTGAAAGCAGAAAATGCTAGAAAAGATGCAGAAAATGCAGAAATGAAAGCACAAATTAAAATGCTTATGGAACGCATGGGTATGGCATAAAACTGAATAACAATAGTTAAGACTAAACTATGCATACCAAAAAGTGGGTACCCCGTCGTAACGACGTGGTACCCACTTTGCTTATGTGTAAATTTTATTTCTATGGTCAAAATCAACTGCTACAATAACTAACTTATCATCTTTAATTTCAACTATTAATCGATAATTAAGTATACGATATCTCCAGAAACCTTTAAGATTTCCTTTTAAAGACTTCCCATGTATGCGAGGATCCTCTGTGCCACAAAGATTTTTTTTAATATATGAGTATAATAATTTTTGAGTAGAAGAATCCATTTTTTTTATTTTTTTATGTAATTTAACAGGAATAATTACTTGATATCCCATTCTTTAGCAGCCTCCTCAAATGTTAGGAACTCCATAGAATCTTTTTCTTGTAAATATTCGTTGACGATAGATATATCGTATTCATCTTCGATTCGTTCTAACAACATAGTTTTAATATATTGAGAGATATTTTCTCCTTTACTTTCAATATATTGACGAATAATTTTATCTTCTGCTTCATTAAACCGTACAGATATAACAGCCATGATAATCACCTCACTTCCGGTGTTTACATTGTAAACATAGAGACGAAAAAAGTCAAGAAATTTGAGGTTAAAAGTAATGAAGTAAGAAAAATCTATATATGTAGTTAGTGTAAAATGTTTACAGGGAAAATAAAATAGAAAATATCCCGCAAAAGTGCTAGAATGTAAGCAAATGATGTTCTGTATGAATGATAGATTAGAAAGGAGTTTCTATGGCAATCGAGATTGGACAAGTTGGTATGGCTACGGTAGTAGTGGAAGCTAACAATACAGCGGAGTACATGGGTAGTGGCACGTTACCTGTGTTTGCGACGCCTGCGATGGTGGCATTGATGGAAAAAGCAGCCTATACAGGGATTCAAGGTGATTTAGGAGACGGCGAAGGATCCGTGGGGATTCGCATGGAAACAAGCCATGAAGCAGCTAGCCCGTTAGGCGCAACGATAACTGCAATGGCAACGGTAGTAGCTGTTGATGGTAGAAAAGTAACTTTTGAGGTAGTGGCTAAAGAAGGTGAAAAAGTTATTGGTCGTGGTACACATGAACGGTTTATTATTAATAATGAGAAGTTCATGGCCAAAATCGTCACTGGTTAAGTTATGTAGCCTGTGGCTTTTGTAATTGAATCATATAAAGGGAAGAGCAGTGCATATTCCTTCACAAACGGTATTTTATAATGTTTGTTCAGGAACACGCACTGCTCTTCTTGTATTCGTATGATTTTGGTAGTAAGAAATGCCACAGGCTACTACACATAACGGCATTCCTTACTTAAATATGTAAGCGAAAAGCCTAACGAATGAGGTCTTGCACACCTCAACACGTTAGGCGATTTCATTTCATAGCATTCTGAGATGAGCCTAACGCCTCCAACACGTTACTGGCTCTCTTTTGTTATATCTAGCATACCATACTTTTAACGGTATGCCAAATTATTTGCGAGGGATGCGGCGCAAGATAGGGATTAGTAGCAAAGCAACTAAGATGCCGATGCCGCTAGTTAGGAAGGAGGCTGGTAGTCTTGTGACGGCAGCGAGGTAGCTGTCGAGCACGACCCACCAGGCTACGAAGTACCCTGCCGCTGTCCAAATAGCACCTACTAGCATAGCTAATAAGATACGAGGTGTAGATATGGAACGAGCAGGAACGGTAGGTCTCCAACCTACTGTTAATAAGCCCACGATCACGCCTGCTAATCCTTTAATCACGATGGAGAATAGGGTGTATTGGGAATGCCCCATGATAAGGTCAAAGATGCCAGATCCGATGGCTCCAGCGAGGCCCGCATAGAATCCGCCGAATACGGATGCTATGGAGAATAGAGCGGCGGAACCAAGGTGCACCATAGCGCCTGTTGGTAAAGGTACTTTAATAGTCGTAAATACGATGCATAAAGCGGATAATAATCCAATATAGATGATATCTTTTGTTGTAGATCTTGAACTAGTAGATGTTGCTGTGTTAGTAGCTTGAGTGACATCATTATTTGTTTTGTAAGTGTTCATGAAACCTCCTAATTATGGATTGGGAATAGAAATTAAACGATCTAATAGCAATTCAAGGGCTAAGCCGTCACGCAAGGAACCGATTTCCTTGTGAGTAAACTTGACTGCCTCTGTAGTAAATTGTCCGGCAATGCGAGACGCCTCTTCTGGGGTATAGCCACGTAGTACGAGGGCCGTCAAGATAGCTGTGAAAGTATCACCTGTTCCGTGTGCTTTCACTTGTACTAATGGATTGGATACCCATGTGATAGTATCGGTGCTACCACGATAGACGGCGATGAGGGCAGAGTCTTCCGATGGCAAGCTAGATAGGACCACATATTCGGGGCCTTGGGCTTGTAAACGGCGGCACATATCATAGATGACTTCTTCCGATTGTGGTGTAGGGTCATAGGGCATGTCTAAGAGGAAACAAGCCTCTGTGTAGTTTGGCTTAATGATGAACGCTTTGGTGATGAGCTTACGCATTTTTTTCACCATTTCATCATTGTAGATGGAATACAGCTTGCCGTCATCTGCCATAGCAGGGTCTACCACAACGAGTTTATTTTTGCCGAATCGTTCGATGGCATCTTCTACGAGACGAATTTGTTCTGGCGATGCGAGGAATCCACTTTGAATGGCATCGAAAGTGATATCGTTTTTGTTCCAACAGTTGTAGAAACTTTCAAGGTGATCCGTAATATCCACCAATTCAAAGTTAGGATATTCTAAATGATTACAAAGTACCGCTGTTGGTAATGGGATGGGTTGACATCGTAAGGCACTCACTAAAGGGATGAATACAGTGAGTGAACAACGACCGACAGAACTCATATCTTGTATGGATAGTATAGTAGGTACGTGATTCATAGGACACTCTCCTTTTGTTTGTAATAGATACCTTCACATAACAGCACCACTATGATACTTGTAATATATGTTTTCCCATTCTTATAGTTGTGGATAACATCTTGGGGCTTGTTACCTAGTAAACAAAACCTGTACAGGCGCACTATATGTGAAGAAGGATATTCTAAGAATGCTCTTAGTATACACTTCTACAGTGTCATACGTAAATACACAGAAATTATAAAAGTATCAGGACAGATATGTAAAAACTAGAAATTATTGTCATGTTAACGTATAATAAAGAGATACATAACAATAGTTTGGAGATTGAATATGAGTGTTTTAACTGTAACCAATGTAACCCATGGATTTGGGGCAAGACAAATATTAGATGATGCATCCTTTCGTTTGCTGAAAGGGGAACACGTGGGCCTAATCGGCGCCAACGGAGAAGGGAAGTCCACCTTTTTAAATATCATTACAGGCCATTTGATGCCCGATGAAGGTAAGGTGGAATGGTCCAACCAAGTGACGGTAGGCTATTTAGATCAGCACAGCGTTCTAGAGAAAGGAATGACCATTCGCGATGTACTGCGAGGGGCCTTTGATTCTCTCTATGGTATTGAGCAACAATTGCAAGATGCCTATTTAGAAATGGGCGATTGTTCTGAGGACAGAATGAATGAGCTCATGGAGCTTACCGGCGAATGGCAAGAGATGTTAGAGCAACGTGGGTTCTATGAAATCGATGCGACCATTGAACGGACTGCGCAAGGTCTGGGATTGATGGACATCGGTCTTGACCGTGATGTCATGGATTTGAGCGGTGGTCAACGGACGAAGGTATTGCTCACAAAATTGTTGCTGGAGCAACCGACGATTTTACTCTTGGACGAACCGACAAACTATTTAGACGTGGATCATATTAAATGGTTGCAAAACTATTTGCAAAATTATGAAAATGCCTTTATCTTGATCTCTCATGATGTGGAGTTCTTAAACTCTGTTGTCAATGTGATTTATCATATCGAACAAGCACAGCTCACAAGATACACTGGCGATTATTATCAATTCTTAGCGGCTTATGAAGTAAAAAAGCAACAAGCTTTACGTGCTTACGAGCGTCAACAACAAGAAGTAGCAGATATGAAGGATTTCATTCAACGCAACAAAGCTCGTGTAGCTACTCGTGGTATGGCGAATTCTAGAGCGAAGCGCCTAGAAAAAATGGAAATCTTAGAGAAACCACAAGAAAAGATAAAACCATCCTTTGGGTTTAAAGAAGGACGTACCCCGAGTCGTTTCATCGTGGATGCGAAAGACCTTGTTTTGGGCTATGATGAGCCATTGACACGTCCTGTAGAAGTGGTGATCGAACGAGGTAAGAAAATCGCCATCCAAGGTGTGAATGGTTTAGGGAAAACGACTTTATTAAAAACTTTATTAGGTATGATTCCTGCCCTATCTGGACAGATAGAAAAAGGAGAGTTTTTACAAATTGGTTACTTTGCTCAAGAAGACAGTCGAGATAATTCGAAAACTGCGTTGGATTACATTTGGGATGCTTACCCGTCCTTGACGAATTCAGAGGTGCGTGCAGCTCTTGCTCGATGTGGGCTTACCAATGAGCATATTACGAGCCAAATGCGCGTCTTGTCGGGTGGGGAAAATGCAAAAGTTCGTCTTTGTAAATTGATGCAAGAGTCCTATAATGTTCTTGTCTTAGACGAACCGACGAACCATTTAGATGTGGATGCGAAGGCAGAATTGGCACGGGCATTGCAGGCTTTCAAAGGGACCATCGTCCTCGTCTGCCATGAACCGGAATTTTACGAATCTTGGGTGACTGATATTTGGACTATTGAAGATTGGACGACAAAGATTATTTAGGAGATGATTATGAAAGAACAAGCTCTAGACGGTGTGCGCCAATTATTAGAGGGCTTGGGCATCGATCTTGAAGCGCAGGGAATGACAGATACGCCGAAGCGTGTGGCCACGTTATTTGAAAGCTTGTTTTCTGGACGTGATAGCACGGGTAAAGAGGCGCTCGGCGATGTATACCCGACGGAACATACGGGTCTAGTATCGGTGAATCATATTCCGTTCTATTCCATATGCGAACATCATTTGATGCCCTTCTATGGAAAGGTGCACATTGTGTATCAACCACGGGATGGTAAAGTATTTGGCTTAGGTCGTATGAAAGCATTAGTTGATGTCTTTGCGAAACGACCGCAATTACAAGAGCGATTCACCCATGATATTGCTATATCTTTAGTGGAAGATGGTGATGTGTTGGGCGCTATGGTGATGGTAGAAGCCACTCATTTATGTATGCTCATGAAAGGCGAAGTAGCACAAGAAACGGTGGCGAAAACTATAGTAGCCACAGGTATATTAGAGCCTATGGGGGTATTAAGAGAGGAAGCGTTGGTGTTATTAGGAGGTAACGATCATGTTTAAGTACCGTAAGTATAATTGGCAAGATGGTAAACAATTAGAACTAAAAGATCGCACATTAATTATGGGGATTTTAAATGGCACTCCTGATTCCTTTTCAGATGGAGGGCGCTACAATACATCTGATACAGCCGTAGCTCATGCAAAACAAATGATTGAGCATGGTGCAGATATTATCGATGTAGGCGTAGAATCCACCCGTCCAGGGCATACACAAATTTCTGTGGCTGACGAAATCGAACGGATGAAAGAAATTTTGCTGCCTGTATTAGAGGTCTCTACGGTGCCTGTATCTGTAGATACATACAGGGCAGAAACGGCTGAGTTTGCCTTATCCCATGGAGCTCATATTCTGAATGATATTTGGGGCTTAAAATACGACAAAGATATGGCAGCAGTAGCGGCTAAGTACGATGTACCTGTGATTATTATGCACAATCAGAATCATACGAATTATGATGATATCATCGATGATATGAAAGCATTCTTTTTCTCCTCCGTAGATTTAGCGTTAAAAGAAGGGGTAAAACCTCAGAATATTTGGCTCGACCCAGGTATTGGTTTTGGTAAAGATTATGCGCAAAATGTAGAAGTAATCCAACGCTTAGGAGAAATTACAGTCTATGAATATCCTGTGTTATTAGCACCTAGTCGTAAGCGTTTTATCGGTACTATATTAAATGAATTACCAGCGGAAGAGCGTGATGAAGGCACGGTAGCGACTTGCATTACAGGTATGATTCAAGGCGTAGATATGGTGCGTGTACATAATGTGGAAATGCATAAACGAGCTGTCACAGTGGCAGATGTACTATTACGAGGTGAGTAATGGACAAAATTAACTTGCGAAATATGGCATTCTATGGATACCATGGTAATTTAGCTAGTGAAAATGAATTAGGTCAACGTTTTTTTGTAGATATTTCTATTGGTGTAGATTTGACGAAACCAGGACAGTCTGACAGCATTGAAGATTCTATTAATTATGCAGATGTGTATGAACGGACAAAAGCTATCGTGGAAGGGCCTCCACAACGATTGATTGAACGGGTAGGAACACTCATTGCAGATGATTTGTGGAATACGTACAAGGGAATTGTGGGACTTTCAGTGACGGTGCGTAAACCAGAGGCGCCTATCCCAGGTGTGTTGGACTATGTAGAAGTGGTGATTACACGAGGTCAACTATAATGTATACCTACTATATGGGCATCGGATCTAATCTCGGCGATCGAGAAGGGTATTTAGCATTCGCAGTAGACCAATTATATAGTGTACAGGGCGTGGCTAATGTAGAGCACTCTAGTTGGATAGAAACACCGCCATGGGGCCCTGTGGAACAAGGTCCATTTTTAAACGGTATATTGAAAGTCCAATCCAGTCTAGAACCGCTGATTATGTTAGAAACCATATTACATATTGAACGGTTAGCAGGTAGACAGCGAGACATTCACTGGGGACCTAGAACGCTAGATTTAGACATTGTATGGATAGAAGATGAAGCGGGTCAATGTGTTGAAGTACATACCCAAAAGTTAGAGGTCCCGCATCCGTACTTTTGGGAACGCCAATTTGTGTTGAAGCCCTTACAAGAGGTGTATCCTACGTTCAACTATGAAGGCGTTTCTATTGCTAGTCGCCTAGACACGTTACGAGTATTAGAATCTTAGAATCTTAAAGCATTTACACATGCCCTATGCAATGAATGACTGCTGTTGACAATGGAATAACAGTTTCTCTGCAAAAGGATATGAATCAATAAGGAGCATACTATATGGGTTCTTTTTTTAGAAAAGGATGGGTAAAATTTATCCTTCTCATGTTTATATTTACGGCTATTACATCACCTATTGTGGTGCTATTCGGGCCTTTTGATAACATTAAACGTACCGTAGTGGGCGCTATTTTACGATCTCGTCACCCGCAATATATTACATGGCTCTATACGCCTGAAGAATTGCAAAAAATTGTAGGCACTGTAGGTACAGGTGAAAACCAAGAATTATTTAAATTCGATGTGAAAGAAGATACATCCTTGAATTTGCGTAAAATTGAGTCTAAACGGTATACAGGGTTTATATTGGAAATTCCAGATCCTCGTCGCATTCAGGTGGCTACAGCGCCACAGCTGAATGAAAAAGGGGAAACCACTAGTAATATTGCGCGCCTCAACGGAGCAGTAGCTGCTATTAATGGTGGTGGTTTCCACGATCCAAATGGAACGGGTACGGGTCGTTCTCCTTATGGATTCATTTTGCATGATGGTGAATATGTCATCGGTAAAGACGTAGGGCCTGATGAAGAGGTAGACTTTATCGGATTTACAAAATCTGGTAACTTAATTGCTGGTACCTATAACAAACGGGAATTAAAAGAAATGGGTGCCAAAGAAGGCTTAACCTTTGGACCACCTCTTATCGTGAATGGCAAAAAGATGATCACCGATGGTGATGGTGGTTGGGGGATTGGTCCTAGAACTGCCATTGCGCAAAAGAAAGATGGTACGGTCCTATTCTTAGTCATCGATGGTCGTCAAGCCTATTCTGCTGGGGCTACTTTGCGTGATGTGCAAGATATCCTATTCCAAGAAGGGGCTGTGATAGCAGCCAATTTAGATGGAGGTTCTAGTACAACATTGTATTATAATGGTAAAACTGTGAATAAACCTGCAGATTTGTTAGGGGAACGTATGATTCCTACTGTATTTATCGTAAAATAGGAGAGTCTATGAATACCTTTGGAAAAGTAACCACAGCCTTTTTGCTGGGCTTAGTATTACAAGGTGGGGTCTATTATTATTTAGACCAAGTATACTTAGCGCCTACCACGAACTTTCAGGTCACCAATGGGGAAGAAGTAGATAAAAACTTTCCTGATGTAAAAGAAGGGACTCGCTATTATTCCCATGACCATAAATACATGGCAGTGGTGGAACAGAATCGGGTAGATATTTACACCGCTGGCAAAGAAGCACCAGTGACGCTAGATTTAAAAGAACGAGAAGTATCTTATTTTGAATGGATGTCAGATCGCAACTTAGCCATCGTTGGTTTATTTGGTGGTAAACACAATGATGTGGTCTTAGCCCGCATTGATCCAGAAGCACCAGATCATGAAATTGATACTACCATTAATTCTGTACCGAATGGGGCACGGATTACGGATGTGGCATATTCTGCTGCAACGAATGTGGTGTATATGAAAGTCCGTGTAGGCGATGGGGCATACCGTGTGTATCGTACGGATGCAAACTATGATACCCGTCGTGTGTATATGCAAGCCTCCGATATTGGACGTATTGGTATGTTCTACAATGAAGATCGGTTCTTCTATGACAATGCACGTACTGGCGATGTATTCATGTTCAATGGGACGGAAGGTGGCTGGCGTGCCATCAATCCTCCAGGAAAATTCCGCTTAATTGGTGTGACTCAAGGACAATTGATTTACATTGTAAAAGTAGATGAAAAAAATCGTGCTTTAGAGGCTTATGAAGGAAAATTAGGTGTAGGATTTAATAAAATTTATACCTATGATAACCCAACAGAATTAACGGAAATCACGGTGGATTCTATTTTGAAAGATAAAGAATCTGCTAAAGATAGTACTTCTACCGAGAAAAAGAAGTAAAAAGATAGAAATATTTCATAACTTTCAGTAACAAAATTCACTATATTTCGTAAACAGCTATAACAATTAGTCATAATAGAAACGAAAATATGGAAGATTGGGAAAGGAGAAATTAAAAAATGGCAAAATTTAAAATCCAAAAGGGATTAAGTGATGCAGATATGATGAAAGGCTTTGTTGAAACGGAAACGTTTGAGACTGCAGTATTGAAAGATGATGCCAAAGCTGGTAACAAACCAGTAACAAAAATATCTCATCAAAAAACAGAAGATGATTTCTACCAAGAGTTTTTAACGGAGCGGATAAAAACAGAAATCGGCAAGTTATTGTTAGCAATAAAAATGGATTATTTTAAAGAAGATGTAAAAGATTTCTCCATTCAAGTCAAACGAAATGGAAACAATATCTTGTTAGAAACGGCACCAAAAAAAGTAAAATAAAGATAACAGGTTGACAATAAATATCGAAAAGTATCTAATAAAATCCCTCTATATTAGTATAAAAACATGGAACTACATCGATAAAATTCATATGACTAAAAAGCATGTGTTTAGGTTGACAAAGAAAGCGTTTAGTAGTCTAATATAGGTATGTACAATGTACATGAGATAACAGTAACTCATGTATTTAATAATTCCCCTTCTATCAGGTGGTAGAGTCTTGATAGGGAAGGGTCAATGTGAAGGAGAAGGATTATGAGTGCAAAAAGAGTAAGATTAGTAGAAACAGTTCTTCGTGATGGTCATCAATCTATCTTGGCTACACGTATGCGCATGAAACACATGCTTCCAGCATTACAACAATTGGACGAAATTGGTTATGATGCATTGGAATGTTGGGGTGGTGCTACATTCGATAGCTGTATCCGTTTCTTGGACGAAAACCCATGGGAACGTCTTCGTACATTAAAAGCAAACTTAAAAAACACACCATTGCAAATGTTACTTCGTGGCCAAAACTTATTGGGTTACAAACATTATGCTGATGATGTTGTAGAAGCATTCGTTCGTAAAGCAAAAGAAAACGGTATGGACCGCATCCGTATTTTCGACGCATTGAACGATCCTCGCAACATGCGTGCTGCTATCGAAGCAGGTAATAAAGCTGGCGTTCATGTACAAGGTACTATGGTTTATACAATTAGCCCTGTACACACTAATGAAAGCTTCGTAAAAGTTGCTAAAGAATTGAAAGAAATGGGTATCGATTCCCTTTGCATCAAAGATATGTCCGGCTTGTTAGCTCCATACGATGCAGAATCCTTAGTAAAAGACTTACGCAAAGAATTTGGCGAAAAATTCGATATCGACTTACACAGCCATTTCACTTGCGGTTTAGCATCTGCTACATATTTAAAAGCAGTAGAAGCTGGTGTTGATATCATTGACACTGCATTGAGCCCATTCGGTCATGCAACTAGCCAACCTGCTACTGAATCTATCGTTGAAATCTTCAAAAACACTCCATACGATACTGGTTTAGATCTTGCTAAAATGCGTGAATTAGCTACATACTTCCGTGGCGTTCGTAAAGAAATCGCTGATGAATTCGGCTTGACTCCAGCTCATGAAGTATTGCCAGAAGTTCGTCACTACCAAATCCCTGGCGGTATGTTGTCCAATACTCAAAACCAATTGAAAGAAATGGGTATGGCTGATAAATTCTTCGACGTAATGGATGAAATGCCTCGCGTTCGTGAAGATCTTGGCTTCCCTCCATTGGTAACTCCAACATCCCAAATCGTTGGTACAATGGCTATGATGAACGTGTTGTTCCAATCCCAAGGATTGCCTCGTTACAACACTACACCAGCTGAAGTAAAAGACCTAGTTCGTGGTAAATACGGTCAACTTCCAGCAGCTGTAAAACCAGAAATCAAAGAATTAATCATTGGTGATGAAACTCCTATCACTCATCGTCCAGCTGATGACGTAGCTCCAGAAATGGAAAAAATGCGTGCTGATCTTGAAGCTAAAGGCTTCACTGGTGTAACAGAAGAAGACGTATTAACATACGCTATGTTCCCAGAAGTAGCACTTCAATACTTCGAAAAACATGCAACACCTGTAACTCAAAAAGTATTGAACTACAAAGGTGAATAGTTAATCCTTACATTCACATATAAAAAGCGACCTCTTTATGGGGTCGCTTTTTATTGTAATTACATAGTGATTATGTTGGGAGTTATGGCTCTTTGACAAAAGATTGGAATTTGTTTAACAACTCATTTTCTCCTATAACACCATTTTGGCTTATAATCCAGAGATTACTCTTGTATGAGTAGCGGCAACATGTAGTAGGGAGACTTAATTATTGTGAATGAAGTTTACACGGAGCTGTGGAGATATGCTATAATACAACTATATATAAAACTATACATTATCCTATACAAAAGATATAGGCAAAATAGGTAACACAGGTAACATCGAATCAATAGAAATTGGGAGTGAAGACCATGGAAAACGGTAATAGAAGGCCGAGACGTCCTGTTAGGGCAAAAGCAAGTGGTACATGGAAAAAGATACGCTACGCTGTATTCGTCTTGTTTGCAATCGTATTAGTGCAGCAAGTGTATACGATTTATAGCTTGCATCAAGAAAAACAACAGTTGGAGCAACAATTACAGGAACTAAAACAAGAAAATGAAAGTTTATCGGAGCAAAAGAAATTGTTAGAAGACGATAAACATATCGAAGGTGTAGCACGGGAAGAATTGGGCCTAGTGAAACCTGGGGAAGTTCCCTATGTTCGATAAGGGAAAGTGATACAAAGGTATCACTTTTTTTGTGTATTCTATGGATAGGCTGTAAATATGGATGTAAATCACAAGGGATAGAAAGTTGAGTGATATAAATGAAACAATATACAGTGCAACAAGGTAGTCGGATAGGAATTGTAGATTTAGGGTCCAATTCATTTCGAGTATTATTAGGAACCTATGATGGCTCAGGGTGGCAAAATGAACCGAAGCAAATATGGACTACACAATTAGGTAAGCGTAGCAGTGATGGATTATTAACTAAGGAAGCCATAGAACGTGGACTACAAGCACTCAAAGAAATCTATGCGGTCTTAGATGCTTATGGCGCAACTATCCGTATTGGCCTTGCTACGAGTGCCATTCGGGAATCAGAGAATGGTCAGGACTTTTTAGAACAAGCCAAGGAAGCGTGTCCTATGGAATACCGTGTGCTAAGCGGTGATGAAGAAGCTACTTATGGATTTAAGGGAGCTACGGTTTATGAAAATCCAGACTTTCACTATGCTACGATTGATGTAGGGGGAGGAAGTACGGAAATTGCCTTGGGTAATGCACAACATGTATATTTTACGAAATCCTATCCTGCTGGAGCGGTGCGTATGCAAGAGATGTCTAGTGAGGGACCACAACGTATATGGGAAGAAACGGTACGTATGTGGGATGAATTACCTATTGAAGGCACCTTTGGTGAGTTTATTGGTATTGGTGGTACCGCTACATCGTTGGCAGCTATCGATTTGCAAATGGAAACGTATGATCCAAAACTAATACAGGGGTATCGCATGGATCGTGGCACTATTGAAGCTATGATATTACAACTTCGCTATATGAGTCGTGAGGAACGATTACAAGTGAAAGGCTTACAACCAGGTCGAGCAGATATCATTGTGCCAGGGGCTGAGATTATTACATCACTGATGGATACGTATCAAATTGGGTCGATTGTGATTAGTGAAGCCGATGGCTTAGAAGGGTGGCAATCACAATATGGTGGAAGATAAAGAAAGCTATTATTTTTGGGCAACCTTGGTGGATAGTTTATTAGATGCCTATGAAAGCCAAGGGGACTTTCACACCGTTATTGAAGTGGAAAAAGCAAATGAAACACGGAAACATGTGGAGATGGTAGTGCCCTTGCTGACGATGGAAGAACTGGCAGATCAAGTGGACCACAGTCGCACTGTGTTGAATACATTCTATGGGGAAGATTGTATCAATCAGTATCATACGTATCGGCACCGCATGTTTCACTGCACTAGGACGATGAATCGTAGTCAAGAAAAAACGTTGTATGGAGATATGTGGGCTACTCTGTTACGGTTGCGACAAGCGGTCACAGAAGCTATGGGTGACGTGATGACAAAGGATACACCTGTATTGCTCGCTTGTTCTGGTGGGGTAGATTCCATTGCTTTGTTACATTATCTGTATCTAGAAGGTTTCACCAATGTAGGTGTATTTACGATGGACCATGGTCTAAGACCAGAAGCATCGGAAGAAGTTACCTTGGTAGAATGGTATGCTCTACAATTTGGGATGCCGTGCTATACGGTGAAAGAAGATGTCATGGAAAAGGCCAAAGAAGCAGGGATATCTTTTGAAATGATGGGGCGTCAACTACGGTATGAACATTTGCGAGACATTGCAGAGGACAAAGGGTATGAATATATTGTGACAGCCCATCACTTAGACGATCAAGGGGAAACCATTTTAGCCCATGTATTGCGTGGATCTGGACTAGAGGGCTTGCAAGGTATGAAGACTATAACGGAAGATGTGTGGCGACCTTGTTTAACTGTGCCCAAGCAAGTATTACAAGACTATGCGAAGTGGCTACATTGTTTTTATGGAGAAGATGCAACAAATCTAGATACGACCTATGATAGAAATTGGATTCGCCAAGTGTTACTACCTACTTGTGCAGAGCGGTATCCGCAAACGGTACATGCTTTGTGCCGCTTAGGAGCGTTGGCACAATGTGATGCCGCCTATTTCGAGCAAGCAGTGACACGGTTAGAAATGGACTATGTCAGTCATGCTGGTGATAGCATAGTGTTGGATAAACGAGGTTTGATGGGTGAGCATGCTGCTTTAGTGAATCGGTTGTGGAAACGAATATTAAGTCCCTATGTACGACCAGAACAGTTGAGTCAAACGGTGATGGATAGCTTACTTTCACTGGTAAAAGGGCCAAAAGGAAAAGAATTTAGCTTTCGTCAGGTGCAAGTTTTGACGTCATATGATACAATTAAGATTGTTCTATGTACTGACATAGAAAAGAAATAGACCTAACTAATAAGGAGTTACTATGATACCAGAAGTGAAAGAATTATTACTTTCAGAAGAACAAATTCAAAAACGAGTGGCGGAATTAGGCCGTCAAATTACAGAAGATTATAAAGGTAAAGAAATTGTCCTTGTAGGCGTATTAAAAGGGGCTATTGTATTCTTTACAGATTTAGCACGTCATATTGAAGGCGATGTAAAAATGGATTTTATTTCTTGCTCTAGCTATGGTAGTAGCACGGTGAGCAGTGGCGTTGTGCGCATTCTAAAGGATTTAGACCGTCCTGTAGAAGGAAAACACGTCATTGTAGTAGAAGATATTGTAGATACAGGGACTACTTTGTCTTATCTACTAGAAAACTTACAATCTCGTAAGGCAGCAAGCGTTCGTCTTTGTTCCTTATTGAATAAACCAGATCGTCGCAAAGTAGATGTCCATGTAGACTATGAAGGATTTATTATCCCTGATGAGTTTGTGATTGGTTATGGTTTAGACTACGATGAAAAATATCGTCAATTGCCTTATATTGGCATTTTGAAAGAAGAAGTCTATCAATAATCGTTGATATATTCGACGAAATTTGATATGATAAATAAGTATCAATTTAGATTATAGATGAGAAAGGAGAAAAATTTGAAGCGAGGCTTAAAAAATGTACTCCTCTATTTGTTGATAATTGTGGCCGCAGTGGCAGCAATTAACTCTTTTTCTGAAGGTACTAAAAATAAATCAGAAATTACATATACATCGTTCCTGCAAGAGGTACAACGAAAAAATGTAGAGAGTGTCACAATTACAGGGGATCATTCGATTACAGGTAAATTAAAATCCGGCACAGAATTTGCAACCTATGCACCGAGTGATGCAGGTATTTTTGCAAAATTGTCCGAAGGTGGTGTAGATGTGACGGCGCAACCTCCTGAGCAACCAGCTTGGTGGGTTAGTTTATTAACATCTGCCTTACCAATTGTATTGATTATTGGATTCTGGTTCTTTATGATGCAATCTACGCAAGGTGGATCTGGTCGTGTTATGAACTTTGGTAAATCTCGTGCTAAAATGCAAGGGGAAGGTAAAGTAAATGTGACCTTTAAAGATGTGGCTGGCGCAGATGAGGCGAAACAAGAATTAGAAGAAGTCGTTGAATTTTTGCGTAATCCTGGCAAATTCAATGCGATTGGCGCTAAAATTCCGAAAGGGGTCTTATTATTTGGCCCTCCAGGTACAGGTAAAACTTTACTAGCTCGCGCCGTAGCAGGAGAAGCAGGGGTTCCATTCTTTACGATCAGTGGTTCTGACTTTGTAGAAATGTTCGTCGGCGTCGGTGCCTCTCGTGTGCGTGACTTATTTAGTCAAGCTAAGAAAAATGCACCATGCATTATCTTCATCGATGAAATTGATGCGGTAGGTCGTCAACGTGGCGCCGGTCTAGGTGGCGGTCATGATGAACGTGAACAAACCTTGAACCAATTATTGGTAGAAATGGATGGTTTCGGTGCTAACGAAGGCATTATTACCATTGCTGCTACGAACCGCCCAGATATCTTAGACCCAGCATTATTGCGCCCAGGTCGTTTTGACCGTCAAGTGACAGTAGGTCGTCCAGATCTTCGTGGTCGTGAAGCGATTTTACAAGTTCATGCTCGTAATAAACCGTTGGATCCAGATGTAGATTTAAAAACTATTGCGAAAAAAGTGCCTGGCTTTACTGGTGCTGATTTGAGTAATTTATTAAATGAAGCAGCCTTATTGGCAGCTCGTCAAGATCGTAAAACGATTTCCATGCATGACTTAGAAGAGGCTAGTGAAAAAGTAAGCTACGGCCCTGAGCGCAGAAGTCATGTGGTAAGTGAAAAAGAACGTGAATTGACAGCCTACCATGAATCTGGTCATGCTATTGTGGCTCATTTATGGCCAAATGCAGATCCAGTGCATAAGGTAACAATCATTCCTCGTGGTAGCGCAGGTGGTTACACTATGATGCTTCCACAAGAAGAGAAAAATTATATGACTCGTTCCCAATTGTTGGCGCAAATTCGCGTGGCTTTGGGTGGCCGTTGTGCAGAGGCTATAGTGCTGAAAGAAATCAGTAGTGGTGCCTCTGGGGACTTGCAAATGGTGACGAACATTGCTCGTGAAATGATTACTCGTTTAGGTATGAGCGATGAGTTAGGACCATTGGTATTTGGTGAACATCAAGAACAAGTCTTCTTAGGTAAAAGCTTAGGTTCTGAACGCAATTATGGCGAAGCAGTGGCTGAAAAAATTGATAACGAAATGCATCGTATCGTAGCAGAAGCATACGGAGATGTGATGAACTTGTTAACAGAAAATATTGATTTCTTACACAATATGGCGAAAGCTTTATTGGAAGAAGAAACAATTGATGCTAAACAAGTGGAAAACTTGTATCGCTATGGCACTTTATTAAGTCCAGAAGAGGCACAAGCAAAAGTAGAGGAGGAAGAAAATAGTAAGAAAACTCCTCTAGAAGCAGCTGGTATCGTGATGCCAGAAAAAATTGATACATCAAAAGAATAATCTGAGATGCTATAGCCAAGGTATCTTCCCATCGGGGAAGATACCTTTTGTGCGTGTTAGGAAGAATTTAATGCTGTGCGTATAGTGAATCTTATTTAGGTGTACCAAATTCGCATAGCTAGGAGCGGTGAAATACTTAGAAAAGACTTGCATTTTATGTAGGACCTCTGTACAATCGTATTGTAAACCTCGCTACAGGTAAGGAGGCGACAAGCCGTGAGAGATGAAATACTAGACTTTTTAAAAGAAAACAGAGATCAATTTGTATCAGGACAAGCTATGTCAGAGGCTTGCCATGTGTCGCGCACAGCGATTTGGAAGCATATAGAAGTGTTGCGCAAACGTGGCTATGTCATCGAATCCTTTACAAAGAAGGGATATCGATTACTAGAGGAGCCAAATTTGATTAGCCCTGAAGAGATGGAAGGGGTACTGCAAACAAAATCCTTTGGACGCTATTATGTGTACGAAGAACGATTAGAATCTACGAATAGCATTGCCAAGGCGTTAGCCATGGATGGAGTTCCAGAGGGAACTGTGGTGTGTGCAGAAGAACAATCTTCCGGTCGTGGTCGCTTATCTAGAGGTTGGTATTCACCATATGGAAAAGGGCTTTGGTTTAGCTTAATTCTAAGGCCTAAATTTTTGCCTATGGAAGCTTCAAAGTGTACATTGATGGCAGGTGTTGCCTTGGTAAAAGCATTCCGTGAGTTGGGTCTTTCAGAGGCGGGCATTAAATGGCCTAACGATATATTGGTAGGGTCTCGTAAAATGGTGGGCATTTTAACAGAAATGAATGGTACCATGGAAGAGATTAACTACATTGTGTTAGGGATTGGGATCAACACACATACGACTATTGAAGAAGTCAGTGAGGATTTGAAGGATAAGGTTATGTCCTTTGCCATAGCAGGTATAGAGGTAAATCGTAAAGAAGCCTTTGCTGTGATTTTAAAAGCTTTAGAAGAACAGTATGAAAAGGTATGTAATGAAGGTTTTGATTCTACTTTAGAAGAATGGAAACAGTATAGTGTAACTTTATATAAAGAGGTGTTGGTAAAAGCGCCAGACAAAGATTACATAGGGTACGCTAAAGATTTAGATAGAGATGGAAATCTGATCGTTCAATTAGAGGATGGACGTGAGGAACGTATCATAGCAGGGGATGTGTCTATACGCTCCACTGGAGGAGGATATTAAGATGTTATTAGTTGTAGACGTAGGGAATACGAATATCGTATTAGGCGTATATGAGGGAAAAGAAATTATGGCTCATTGGCGCATTTCTACTGATCGTGGAAGAACTACCGATGAATATGGTATGTTGTTGAGCAATTTATTTCTTCATGACCCAAAGGTGAATAAAGAGGATGTAGAAGCAGTTATTATTTCCTCTGTAGTACCTCCTTTGAACCCTACGTTAGAGCGCGTATGCTTGCGCTATTTTCATAAGAAGCCATTATTCGTAGGGCCTGGCATTAAAACTGGTATTTCTATTAAATATGAAAACCCACGTGAACTAGGAGCGGATTTAATTGTAGACGCAGTGGCTGCTTATGAAAAATATGGCGGCAACTTAATTATCATTGATTTTGGTACAGCTACGACATATTCTGCTGTATTAGATGGTGGTGTGTACTTGGGCGGAGCCATTTCTCCGGGGATTGGCATCTCTGCAGAAGCCTTATTTGGTCGCACAGCTAAGTTACCAAGAATTGAAATTAAAAATCCTGGTCCTGTCATTGGTCGCAACACAGTTGGTGCCATGCAGGCAGGTGTATTATTTGGGTATGTTGGACAGGTGGAAGGCATTGTGGCCCGTATGAAACGAGAAATGCCAGAGGACACAAAAGTAGTGGCTACTGGAGGTTTAGCGTCTCTCATTAGTGCAGAAACTGATGTGATTGATCACATTGATCCAATGATGACATTAGAAGGATTACGACTTATTTATGAAAGAAATCAATAATGAATCCTGGCACATAGGACATGTCACAATTCCTGGCCGTATTGGGTTAGCGCCCATGGCTGGATTTAGCGATGTGTCCTATCGCTTATTAGCAAAAGAAATGGGGGCCTCTTTCGTATGTACGGAAATGGTCAGTGCCATGGGGATTAAATATAATAATGAACATACAAAAGAATTACTCTATATGGAAGCAGTAGAACAGCCTGTGTCTATGCAAATTTTTGGGTCAGACCCAGAAGCCATTGCCATTGGTGCAAAAGTGGTAGAGGCAGCGGGGGCACCGATAGTAGATATTAATATGGGCTGCCCAGTGAAGAAAGTAGTATCCTCTGGAGATGGCTCGGCATTGATGAAGACTCCAGAGTTAGCCATGAAGGTGGCAGAATCAGCTGTGAAGGCGGTGCAAATTCCGGTGACGGTCAAATTGCGCCTAGGCTGGGATGACACATCTATCAATGTAGTAGATATGGCACAACGCATGGAATCCGTAGGGGTCGCTGCTGTAGCCGTGCATGGTCGTACCCGTGAACAGATGTATAGCGGTAAAGCCAATTGGGATTACATTAAAGAGGTAAAATCAGCGTTAACCATTCCTGTCATTGGCAATGGTGACGTCAATTCCCCTGAAAGTGCAAAAGCCTTGCTAGAATATACTGGTTGTGATGCAATGCTCATAGGTCGTGCAGCACAAGGAAATCCTTGGTTATTTCAACAGATTAAAGAATATCTAGAAACGGGACACTATCGTCCATATCCAACGGGTGTGGAACGCATTGCTATGCTCTTACGTCATTATGATTCGCTATGCCACTATAAAGGTGTGGATTTAGCTACACGAGAAATTCGGACTCATGCTAGTTTCTATATTAAAGGTTTACCAGAAGCGGCACGTTGGAGGAATGCTTTGAATGTAGCAATGGGACGAGAATCGTTTATTTCTGTAGTAGAAGAGTACAAACAATTCTTGGATGACTATACTAGAAGAACAATATAATAGGTTCTATCTATTATATGTGGCCATGAATTGTTGTAATATTGAGAATAAAGAACGTTCATATCCTTGAAAACCCTTGGAAATTCAAGGTTGTACAAGGTAAGTATGTCACTTGTTATGAGAAATAGTAAATTGACAATGATGAAAAGTGTACTATAATTAAATTAGAAATACCAATTTACTTTTTTGCATAGATCATAGGATGATGTCATGTGATATATAGGTATGTTTTTGCGTGACTCATCTAACATTTAGGGGGTGTATGTATGGTCATGAATGGTATTTATTTAGTTATTGCCTCAGCCTGTATCTTGATGTTAGGGTATCGCTTTTACGGGGCATTCATAGCGGCTAAAGTGTTGACACTTGATCAATATCGAATGACGCCAGCTATGGTACACAATGATGGACACGATTATGTGCCTACGAACAAATGGGTTACATTCGGTCATCACTTTGCAGCGATTGCAGGGGCAGGTCCTTTGGTAGGCCCAGTCATTGCAGCACAGTTCGGGTACTTACCAGGTACTCTGTGGATTTTAATCGGCTCCGTATTTGCCGGTGCAGTCCATGATATGGTAATTTTATTTGCGTCTATCCGTTACGATGGTAAATCGATTGCGGATATTACACGTGAAGAGATTAGCAAAATTGCTGGTTTAGGAGCTATGTTAGCCACATTGTTCTTACTTGTTATTACCTTAGCAGGTATGGCGGTCGTAGTAGCCAATGCACTTCATAATTCAGCTTGGGCATTTTTCTCAGTATTTGCAACGATTCCTATTGCTATTTTTATCGGTATTTATCTACAATGGTTGCGTCCTGGAAAAATTCAAGAAGCTACAATTATTGGGGTGGCACTTATCTTTGCGGCTATCATTTATGGACCTAATATTGCAGCTAGTGAATATGCATCTTGGTTCATTTATGATTTGAAAACTATCGAAATTATGTTAGCTGTGTATGGTTTCTTTGCAGCAGCGTTACCAGTTTGGTTGTTATTAGCGCCTCGTGATTATCTATCCACATACCTTAAAATCGGTACTATTGGCGCATTAGCATTGGGTATTATCATTGTAATGCCAGAAATTCAAATGCCAGCGGTAACAGATTATATTTGGGGTGGCGGTCCTGTATTAAAAGGGTCTGTATTCCCATATATCTTCATTACTATTGCGTGTGGTGCTTTGTCTGGTTTCCATACGGTTATCGCTACAGGTACTACACCTAAAATGTTAACGAATGAAAGAGAAGTATTACCGATTGGTTATGGTGGTATGTTAACAGAATCTTTCATTTCCATGATGGCTATGATTGCGGCTACCGCATTACATCCAGATGATTATTTTGCGATTAACTCTACAGCGGAATCTTTCAGAGCACTAGGTCTTCAAGTACATGAATTACCAGCCTTATCGGCGTTAGTAGGGGAAGACTTGATGCATCGTCCTGGTGGCGCCGTATCCTTAGCGGTAGGTATGGCACATATCTTCTCTCGTCTTCCTAATATGGACCACTTATTAGGATATTGGTATCACTTCTGTATTATGTTTGAAGCTTTATTCATCATGACATTGATTGATGCAGGTACTCGTGTAGGTCGTTATTTATTACAAGAATTGCTTGGCTTATACTGGCCTAAATTCAATGATCAACATTGGGCTCCTGGCGTATATGGTTGTGCTGCATTGATTTGTATCATGTGGGGCTACCTCGTATTACAAGGTAACATCGGAACAATTTGGCCATTATTCGGTGTATCTAACCAACTATTAGGCACCATGACATTGGCTGTAAGTACGACAATTATCATGCGTTTAGGTAAAAAACGATATGCATGGGTAACCGGAGTGCCGACCATACTCATGGCGATAGTGGCTGTTGCGGCGGACTATGAAAACGTATTCTATAACTATGTGCCAGCTGGTAAATGGATTTTAGTAGCCTTCTCTGTGGCAATGTTCATTATGATTCTTGTTGTATTAGTAGAGGCTATTCGTAGCTGGATTCGTTTATCCACGTTACCACAAGACTATAGAACGCAAAAAGAAGTAGAAGCGGAAAGTTATGCTAAACTAACAAAACAAGCAGAAGCGTAATCTAAGACATACGATTCCTATTATAATGAGATAGACATGGCTCCTTTGGGCTATGTCTATTTTCATGTTTTCCTTGCAACTCTAGGTGGAATGGTGTATAATAATAAAGCTTATTGATGGTAAGCATCTTCCTACCCCTATGTGAGATAGGGGCGTTAGTCCGAAAGAGGAGGTGATTTTGTATGAACAAATACGAAGTCATGGTGATTGTGAAACCGGCTGATGAAGAGACAAACAAAGCTACTTTTGATAAAATTGAAGCTTTAATTGCTCGTGTTGGCGGTACAGTTGAGAAAGTTGACGTTTGGGGTAAACGCCGTTTAGCGTATGCAGTAAATAAACATACTGATGGCGTATACGTATTGATTAACTTTGAAGCAGCTCCTGGCGAAATCAAAGAAATCGACCGCGTACTTAAAATCGACGATAACGTTCTTAGACACCTGATTGTAAAACACGAACAATAATAGCCTAAGGAGGTTAAGAATATGAATTCTGTACAACTTTTAGGAAATTTAGCTCGTGACCCTGAGGTGCGTTACACAAAAACTGGTCGAGCTGTTGCTACTTTTACAGTGGCTGCATCCAATACTTATGTGGATCAAAACGGTGAAACTAAGGAACAAACTGCGTTTGTAAACTGTGTAGCTTGGGGAAAATTAGGAGAGGCTGCGGGAAATTTGCGCAAAGGTAGTCGTTGTTTTGTAGAAGGTCGTATTGCGACTCGCTCTTACGAAGCACAAGATGGCACAAAACGATATGTAACAGAAGTGGTTGCTAATTTCGTGGGCCAAGCCTTGGATACGCAAACATTTGATGCCTTTGACGGTGGTGCATCCAATTTTGATGATTTTGGTGCAGGTTCCGGTGCAGGCGCAGGTGAAGAAATTCCGTTCTAAGCTAAGAACTCCACAACTATATCAAAGGAGGTTTCTCAATGAGAAGAGATAGAGGCAGAAAACCAAGAAGAAAAGTATGCAACTTCTGTGTTGACCATGCTGATCAAATCGACTATAAAGATATTGCTAAACTTCGTCGTTTTACGACTGAACGTGGCAAAATTCTTCCACGTCGTATTTCTGGTGTTTGTGCTAAACATCAACGTAAATTAACACTTGCAATTAAACGTGCTCGTGCAATCGCGTTGTTGCCATTCACAGCAGAATAATTCAATACAAAATGAAAACCCAGTAACTAGCCTAGTTACTGGGTTTCTTGTTTTCTAAAAGGGAGTTAAAAGGGTATAAATTGAAATCGTTGCTACCCGGTTGCAACCACTTTTTCATATGAGGAGATGAAATTCAGCTATCATAGTTGTGTAGTTATTTTTAATACAAGTATATGCTGAATAGGTAATATTCCTATATAGTCTATAGAAATATAATAAAATGATAAAAAATAATGAGCTCTATGAGTTTTAGTTATTTAGTTGGATATACAAGGTAGCATTATTCGTAACTAGAAAGTATATCTCTATTATGTATACAAGATACATGATATAATACAGGTATATCATATAAACAAAACTTATACAGTAGGTGCCTATGCATCTGATGTTGTATGAAAAGAGGTATACTATGAGAAAAGAACATGATTTTCTAGGTGAATTGGAATTAGCTGATGAGTTGTACTATGGTGTGCAAACATTACGTGGTATTGAAAACTTTTTTATTACAGGTAAGCAAATTGATTTAGACTTTGTAAAAGCTATGGCTATGGTTAAAAAAGCGTGTGCCTTAGCAAATATGAGTACAGGTCGTTTAGATGAAAAAATTGGGCAAGCTATCAGTCGTGCTGCAGATGAGGTAGTACGTGGTAACTTCAATGATCAATTCCCAGTGGATCCTATTCAAGGTGGAGCAGGCACTTCTTTCAATATGAATATGAACGAAGTATTAGCAAACCGTGCCTTGGAAATTTTAGGCTATGAAAAAGGTCAATACGATATCGTATCCCCTAATAACCATGTGAATATGGCGCAATCTACGAATGATACGTTCCCTACGGCTATTAAAGTATGTGCCATCATGAAAAGTAAACCTCTATTGGCAGCCCTTCGTCGCTTAGCAGATGAATTAGATAAAAAAGCAGAAGAATATAAAGAAATTTTAAAAATGGGTCGTACTCACTTGCAAGATGCGGTGCCAATTACATTAGGTCAAGAAATGGGGGCTTATGCATCTGGCGTGCGTCGTGGCATTCGTCGTATTAAATCCGCCATGTTAGAAGCACATACAGTTAATATGGGTGCTACTGCTGTTGGTACTGGCTTAAATGCAGAACCTACGTATATCAAAGCTGTCGTAGATGAGTTATCTCGTGTTGTAGGTGAACCGTTCATTACAGCGGATAACTTAATTGATGCGACCAATAATACAGACGTGTTTGCAGATATTTCCTCTGGATTGAAAGTAACAGCTCTAGTATTGATTAAAATGGCTAACGATTTCCGTTTAATGGCATCGGGCCCTCGTTGCGGTATTGGTGAGTTAAAATTGCCTCCACGTCAACCAGGCTCTTCTATCATGCCAGGTAAAGTAAACCCAGTTATCGCAGAAGTATTGAACCAAACTTGTTATCAAGTCATCGGTAATGATTTAACAATTTCCCTTGGCGTGGAAAATGGACAGTTTGAATTGAACGTAATGGAGCCAGTCATTGCGTATAACTTGTTCAACTCCATGTGCTACTTAAAAAATGCGGTGAACACATTTGTAGATAAATTGTTGATTGATCTTGAAGTGGATAAAGAACAATGCGAATACTGGTTAGAACGTTCTGTTGGCATTGTAACAGCATTGTTACCACATATCGGTTATGAAAATGCCTCTGCCTTAGCGAAAGAAGCCTTAGAAACTGATCGTAGTGTAAAAGAAATTATTCTAGAACAAGGATTGTTAACGAAAGAAGAGATGGATTATATCCTGTCTCCAAAAGAAATGACACGCCCTGGTATTGCGGGTCAAGATTTAGTAAAACATCCTGGTAACTAAATATGAACAAGAAGAACTGCTTAGACATAGGCAGTTCTTTTTTTGATGTATAAGAGCTCTTTGTCAAATTTTGGGGACAGCATTAATCTGTCCAGTTTCTGTATGATAGAACCTGTATAAGAGTGGATGAACTAGGTTGTTTGTGTAGTTGCACTTGCGTATGGCTTGTATAAAAAAGTTTTTTGTAATAAGTAAAAAGGTATACTAGCATAAGTATGCTTGAGTTTGCTATGTGGATTAACTTATACTCTGTGATAGAGGCAACGTATATAAGGTTGGAATAGTATAAATTGGACTCTTCAATACATACCTTACTAACTGTAAAAAAAGCAATATATATAAGATTGACATAACATATAGTGAAAAATATATCGAGTGCTTGTAATATAGCGTATAACTATAACATCTTATATATAAATCGAGAGAGAAAATCTCACACTTTAGTATATAATCATACTTAATGTGGTGTATAATAAAGGCATAAAGGAGTTTGATTATGAATGTATATATAGCAGTGGCTATTGGTGGAGCGATTGGCGCCTTATCGAGATATGGCATCGGGCAGTACATGGTCACGAAAGGAGCGCTGTATCCTTGGGGCACAGTACTAGTGAATATGATAGGGTCCATGCTAATTGGCTTAGGTATGGCATATATTGAAGGGCAACCCAATCTATCACCTTGGGTTAAGCTGTTATCTATTACAGGTTTTTTAGGTGGGCTTACAACGTTTTCTACGTTTATCTTTGAAGGGTATATGCTACAAGAAAAAGGTTTGTGGTATATGCTATCTTACATGGGTGGACAGGTATTAGTTGGATATGGCCTATGTGGGCTGGCTTTCACCATTGGTAAACGAATGTGGGGATAATACGATGAAAGAAATACATGTAAAAGATGCAGTGGGGCAAGCACTTTGCCACGATATTGTGCGCATCGTTATTGGAGAGGTAAAAGATACGCCGTTTAAGCGAGGGCACGTGATTCGAGAAGAAGATGTGGCTTTACTATTGCAATTAGGAAAAGAGCATATTTATGTGATGGAAGAAAACGATTATAACTTAGTTCACGAGGAGCAAGTGGCGGAAGAATTATATCGTTTTTGTGAACATCCATCTATCAGCCCTACGCCAGTACAACAAGGTAAGATTGAGGCGCTGGCGAACCATGATGGTGTATTGACTGTGGATGTGGAAGGATTACACGGTATTAATAGTATTGGAGAATTAACGATCGTTACACGCTTACACGGTACACCTGTGAAAGCAGGTCAAGCGGTAGCGGGCATGCGATGTATTCCATTATTATTAGAAGCATGGCAGTTAGAGGAAGCGAAGCGGCTACGTGAAGGCAAGGAACCTATCTTACAAGTGCATCCATTTGTGCGTAAGAAAATGGGCATTGTTACTACGGGTAGTGAAGTCTTTGCTGGTCGTATTGAGGATGCTTTCACCGCGGTTATCCAAGAACGTGTATCGGACTATGGCGTGGAACTGGTAGCCCATGAAATTGTGCCAGATGATACAGATCAAATTGTAGAGGCTATGGACAAAGTAAAAGCTCAAGGGGCGGAGATTGTATTCTGCACTGGCGGCATGAGTGTAGATCCTGATGACTTAACGCCAGGTGCCATTGCACGTCGTGCAAAAGAAGTGGTGACCTATGGATTGCCAGTGTTGCCGGGGTCTATGGTGTGCATTGCTTATTTAGATGACAACACCCCTGTGCTAGGCGTTCCGGGTGGTGTTTTATATAATAACCCCAGTGCCTTTGATGTGATTACGCCACGGTTATTAGCAGATGTGCGGATTACAAAAGAAGATTGTATTCGTATGGGTCATGGTGGCTTTCAATCAAAATAATTGAAATTTTGAGAAAAAATTGGTTGACAAAATCAAATCCCACCTATACAATAGGAATAAATTTAAGTGTTTTATATATGAAGTCTAAGTAGAGGAGAATTATTATGGCTGTTGTAAAAAATGCAATTGACTTAATTGGAAACACACCAGTGTATCGAATTCCAGATACTAATGTATATGTAAAATTAGAAAAGTATAATGCAGGCGGCAGTGTAAAAGACCGTGCTGTCCTTGGTATGTTACAAGATGCGAAAGAAAAAGGCTTAATTAAAAACGATACGATTATCGTAGAAGCTACTAGTGGTAACACTGGGATTGCGTTGGCTATGCTAGGTGCTATGTTATCCATTAAAACAATCATCATTATGCCTGAAAGTATGAGTAAAGAACGTCGCGAATTAATCAAAGCGTACGGTGCACAATTAATTTTGACTCCAAAAGAATTGGGTATGAAAGGTGCTCTTGGAAAAGCGCAAGAAATTCTTGATAATTATCCAAATGCGGTGACACTAGGTCAATTTGTGAACCCAGCCAATCCAACAGCTCATTATGAAACTACGGCAAAAGAAATTTTACGGGATGTACCGAATGTAGGCATTTTCGTAGCTGGTATTGGTACAGGGGGTACTTTCACTGGTGTTACAAAAGCTTTGAAGGAGCAACATCCGTACATTAAAGCGGTGGCTGTAGAGCCAGAAGGATCTCCAGTAATTTCTCGCGGTACTGGCGGAGTTCATAAAATCCAAGGTCTTGGGGCTGGATTTATTCCAGAAAACTTCGACTCTTCTTTGATGGACGAAGTACAAACAGTAACTGATGAAGATGCTATCGAAGAAGTAGGCAACTTCATGCGAGAAACTGGTATTGGTATCGGTATTTCCTCTGCGGCGGCTATCTTGGTGGCTCGTCAATACGGTCGCAAATTCCCAGATGTGGACGTTGTCGTGGTAGCTCCAGATGGAGTAGAAAAATATCTATCTATGATTCAATTTGAAAGTGTAGATTGGATTCATTCTTAATCGATTGTGATACGAAAGATAGCATGGTCTAGGCCATGCTATCTCTGTATAGGGAGGTATTAATGAGAGAGGTATGGAATTCCATTCGATATAACATACAGCGCGTATTACAATCTGATCCAGCGGCTACCTCTTGGTTCATGGTAGTTTGGACATATCCTCATATAACAGCCTTATTTTGGCACTTTTTTGCGCATCGCCTGTACCGAAAAGGTTGGTTTACCTTGGCACGAAGAGTGGCGTTACACTCACGTCGGGTAACAGGGATAGAAATTCATCCAGGAGCGCAAATTGGGAAAGGTTTGTTCATTGACCATGGGATGGGCGTTGTCATCGGTGAAACAGCTATCGTTGGAGATAATGTGACCCTCTTTCACGGTGTGACCCTAGGGGGGATGGATTCACGCAAGATAAAACGCCATCCTACGGTAGAAGATGATGTGCTCATTGGTGCTGGTACCAAAGTATTAGGGGATATAACGGTAGGAACAGGTTCAAAGATAGGTTGTAACTTAGTCATCAAACGAGATGTTCCTAGCAATGTAATCATCTTTGAAACGGAACCAGATCACATCATTTATCGGCGTCCTAAGGTAGATCGATTTGACAAAGGGTCCTATGTACCACGGCGCCATGCATTGCCATTGGAACCAAACGAGTTTACAGATCATATGGCGTGGCATATCTAGGAGGAACTATGAAAGAGTTGCGATTAGGCATTGTTCAATTAGCTACAGAGATTGGGCAAGTGGATAGAAATTTTGATATCCTAGCAGAAAAGGTACGAGCCTTGGCAAAGCAAAGTGTGGATGTAGTCGTATTGCCAGAAACCTGGAATACAGGATTCATGACAGGTCCAGAATTACATGCATTAGCAGATGAAGGTGGTCAACGGTCACAATCTTTGCTGCAGGAATTGGCACAATCAGAACATGTGAATATCTTTGGTGGATCGGTGGCTGTCAAAGAAGGTGGCTCTATCTACAATAGAACCTATGTGTACAACCGAAAAGGCGAATTGCTCTCTACCTATGATAAGATGCATGGCTTTAGCCCTGCCAAAGAAGATCAATTCTTTACTGGTGGCAATGGGATTCATCAATTTGAATTAGAGGGTGTGCTTTGCTCTAGTGCCACTTGTTATGATATTCGTTTTCCTGAGTTAATTCGTAAATCTGCCTTACAAGGGATAGAGCTATTCTTTTTACCAGCTCAATGGCCGATGTTACGCTTACATCATTGGCGCATATTGAATCAAGCGAGAGCCATAGAAAATCAAATGTATTTCTGTAGTGTTAATGGTTGTGGCACTATTGGTAAGTTACCCATGGCAGGTCACTCGATGGTAGTAGACCCGTGGGGAGAAGTGCTACTAGAATGTGATGAAATGCCGCAAATACAAACCATTACTATCGATGTAGATATAGTGAAAGATATTCGGTCTAAAATCAATGTGTTCCGGGATCGGAAACCCAATTGCTATTAAAAGAATATCTATGCGTTTTAGGAATATATAAAATTGTCCATAGGTATTGCCAAGATGTAATACCTATGGTATAGTATATGAGTACTCAGTACACGGCCCCGTGGTGTAGCGGTTAACATGTCGCCCTGTCACGGCGAAGATCGTCGGTTCAAATCCGATCGGGGTCGCCATTTTTTTTACCTATTTTTAGGTACATTCATATATTTATATATTCGCCTCGGTAGCTCAGTCGGTAGAGCAACGGACTGAAAATCCGTGTGTCGGCAGTTCGATTCTGCCCTGAGGCACCATATACATATCCTCATGCGGATGTGGTGGAATGGCAGACACGCCATCTTGAGGGGGTGGTGAGCGTACGCTCGTATGGGTTCAAGTCCCATCATCCGCACCAAACGAGGGCCTATAGCTCAGGGGTAGAGCAACCGGCTCATAACCGGTCGGTCCCTGGTTCAAATCCAGGTGGGCCCACCATAAGGAAACCATCTCACATTGTGAGATGGTTTTTTTGTTATCTATAGGGGTTCATTGTATAATGAAAGAGAAGTTTACAAGGGATAACGATCAATAGTAAGTATATAAGAGTAGTTGTCAATCTTTGATGGTGTAAGAAACGTATATGTAAGGAATACATATCAATATATGCCGGTGAAGATACATTAGAAATGTGAGAGTAAATATGGCACTTTCAAAACGATTAGAACAAGTATTACATATGATTCCACAGTGTCAAACGGTGGCAGATGTGGGTACAGATCATGGGTATTTAGCTGTGGCTTGTATAGAAGCAGGAGTAGCTGAAAAGGTCATTGCCATTGATGTCAATCAAGGACCCTTAGAGTCTGCCAAAGGATTTGTGAAGGAACGAAAGCTAGAACAATTTATTGAATGTCGATTGGGAGATGGATTGGCAGCCACAAAACAAGGAGAAGTAGATTGTGCAGTCATTTGTGGTATGGGTGGAGAGTTGATGCAACACATCATCTCCATAGGACCAGAACTATTGGACACCTACGTATTGCAACCCCAAAGCCATCGGCGAGAGCTGAAACAATTCTTAGTAGAACAAGGGTATGGCATTGTTCAAGAAGAATGCTTACTAGAGGGCCATCAATATTATGATATGTGGCTAGTACAGAAAGGCGTTGCTTCCGTGTATGATGAGTTGTCTAAAGAATCGATGTTATGGGAATATGGAGCCTTGTTACAACAAGCGCAATCTGAAATTTGGACGCAGCACATACAACGTAGAATTACCACGTTGCAATCCATATTACAACACATGCGTGACGCCGCGAAGTCTAGTGATGCGGCTCAGGTGATGGAACAGGAATTGCAAGGATTGCAAGACATTTTACGATAGATACGGGTGAAACTTTCAGCATTAAAAGTTTAGCTATTGATAAGTATGAAATTTTGCATCATACGTTGAGATGGCGGATAGGAGGTATATATGGTAACTATGAAAGATATTGCTCAAGCGATTGAGTGCCAGGCGTCATTGCAGTTGCAAGAATCTTGGGATAATTGTGGATTACAAGTGGGAACTATGAGTTCTGCAGTGCAACGAGTTTTAACAGCTCTCGATGTAACACCAGAAGTAGTATCAGAAGCGATAGAGAGACAAGTAGATGCTATCGTGACACATCATCCGATGATTTTCAAAGGGATCAAATCTATCAACACAGATACGATGCAAGGAAAGATGATTAAAGATCTACTATGCCATGGTATTAATGTGTATAGTGCGCATACGAATTTAGATGTCACAGAGGGTGGTCTCAATGATGAAGTCGCTACACGACTGGGGTTACAAGATATACAAGGGCTAGAAGAAACAGGACGAGACGTAGCTTATAAAGTGGCTGTCTATGTGCCGGTTACACATAGTGAACAACTTCGCCAAGCTATGGGTGATGCAGGGGCAGGTCATATCGGTGCCTATAGTCATTGCAGTTTTTCTATTTCTGGAGAAGGAAGATTTCTACCCTTGGAAGGGACGAATCCTTTTATCGGTCATACAGGTACAATGGAAACTGTACAGGAAGAACGAGTGGAGACGGTAGTGCCTGCAAAGCTATTAGGTCAGGTTCTATCTTCTATGGAAAAAGTTCATCCCTACGAAGAGATTGCTTATGATGTAGTAGCTTTAGAGAATGCCTATGATGCACACTATATTGGTCGTATTGGCAATCTACCACAAACACTATCGATAGAGAAGTTCAAAGAATTATTACAATCTGTATTACCCCACAGTGCATTGCGTTGGGGTGGGGCTAGGAAAGCAGAAGTTCAGCGCATTGGTTTGTGCACAGGTAGTGGAGCAGAGTTCATCAAGGTAGCTGCTAAACAAAAAGCGGATGTCTATATTACAGGGGATGTAAAATATCATGATATGCAAATGGCGAAAGAATTAGGCATCACAGTTGTGGATGCGGGCCATTATGGTACAGAATACATGAGTCAAACCTTGTTGAAACGAATAATAGAAAATACTTATACCAATGGAGAAGTAGAAGTCATAGAAAGTAAGATACAAAGAGATTTTTTCTTTGAAGTCTAGGCCATTTGAGGTATAATAAAAGGAAGAGCTATTGACCGTAGGTGCGGTCTATGCTAGACTAAAACAGTAAGTATGAAAGGCGATTGCAAGTCTTATGACTTGAGGAAAGTCCGAGCTCCATAGGGCAGGATGCCGGCTAACGGCCGGCGTGGGTGACCATAGGGAATAGTGCCACAGAAAAGTAAACCGCCACCTTCGGGTGGTAAGGGTGGAACGGTCGCGGTAAGAGCGCACCAGGTACATGGTAACATGTATGCTCGGTAAACCCCATCCGGAGCAAGGCCGAATAGGAAAGGGTTAAGGGTTGCCCGCCTACCTTTCGGGTTGTGCCGCTTGAGCGTATAGGCAACTATGCGCCTAGAAAGATAATCGCCACTGCGAAAGCAGGACAGAACTCGGCTTATTGATTGCTTGCGCAAAACCGCTCTTCGGAGCGGTTTTGTTATTGTAGGAGGTATCGTTATGAAATTAGAATCCATTAAAACCTATGAAGAGTTTAAATCCATTGTCAAAGGCGATGACGAAATCGTACTAGCTTGTTTCACCGCAGAATGGTGTGAGCCATGCAAGCTGATGAAAGAAGAGTTAGATGTATTGCATGATGAATTGCAAGGTGTAGCACGCATGATTGCCATCGATATTGACGAATCGAAAGAGATTGTCTTAAAAGAAGATGTACAAGGGGTACCGACGATTATTTGTTATAAAAAAGGAAAACAAAAAGATCGTATCGGTGGCTATAAAAAAGCAGCCTCCGTGCGTAAGTTATTAAAGCTATAAATAGAGGATATAAAAATATTTTTATATAATAGTGATTTATATTCCATAGAAATATTATATGTTTGTGTTATACTATATGAAATACACTAATGTATACAATTGCTATAAAGTTATTGCAAGAAAGGGGCTTTTTCTGTGAAAGAAACATTGAACAGTTTATGGAATTTATTCCAAGAACGTAAATTAAGCCGACGTACGTTTATGAAATCCTGTGTAGCCTTAACTGCTATCTTAGGGTTGCCACCAGCATTGACAAATAAAGTCGTAGCAGCGGCAGAAACAAAAGAATTACCTACGGTGATTTGGTTGCATGGTCATGAATGTACAGGATGTGACGAATCTTTCATTCGGTCCACATCACCTTTCGCATCTGACGTGATTTTAAACATGATTGCTTTGGAATATGATGACACGTTAGCTGCTGCGTCTGGTGCACCATTTGAACATCATTTACATGAATTGCTAGAAACGAAAAAAGGTAAATATGTATTGGCTGTTGAGGGTGGCGTGCCATTGGATGAAAATGGGTCCTACTGCCAAGTGAGTGGTCGTCCATTTGTAGATGTGTTGAAAGAGTGTGCTGAGGGTGCTGCTTTCATCATTGAGTATGGCTCTTGTGCAGCCTGGGGCGGTATTCAAGCAGCAAAACCAAATCCAACGAATACAGTATCTGTGTCTTCTATCGTAAAAGGCAAAAAAATCATTAAAGTACCAGGATGTCCTCCAATTCCGGAAGTTATGACGGGTGTCATCATGCATTATGCTTTATTTGGACAAATACCTCCATTGGATGCAGAAGGTAGACCAAAACAATTCTATGGTAACCGTATCCATGATACTTGCTACCGCCGTCCTTTCTTTGATTCTGGATTGTTCGTGGAACACTTCGATGATGATGCATCTAAAGCTGGCTGGTGCTTATATAAAGTAGGTTGCCGTGGACCAGAAACATATAACTCTTGTGGCAATTTGCGCTGGTGGAATGGTTTGTCCTATCCAATTCAATCTGGACATGGTTGTATTGGCTGCTCTGAAAAAGGATTCTGGGATAACGACAACTTCTATGAACGGTTACCTCATATTCATACGCCAAATACTATCACCGATGTGGATACATTAGGAACGGTTGCTGGATTCGGTGCGTTTGGGGCTGTCATTGCTCACGGTGGTATTACACTAGCTAAACATAAATATGATTCTATTCAAGAAGAGAAAAAATATTTGGCAGAACAAGAAGCAAAACAAAGTGGAGAACAGAAAGGTAGTGACCAATAATGAAACGAGTTGTAGTCGATCCAGTGACCCGTATTGAAGGTCACTTGCGTGTAGAAGTAAGTGTAGATGAATCTACAGGTCAAGTCCAAGATGCCCTTTCCAGTGGTACTGCTTGGCGTGGTATTGAATTAGTAGCAAAAAATCGTGATCCTCGTGATGTGTGGGCTTTCGTGCAACGTATTTGCGGCGTATGTACTTCTACGCATGCTTTGGCATCACTTCGTGCCGTAGAAGATGCATTGGGAATCCAAATTCCTAAAAATGCAAACTATATTCGTAATATTATGCATAGTTGTTTAGATACGCATGACCATCTTGTGCATTTCTATCATTTGCATGCTCTTGATTGGGTAAGCCCGGTAGAAGCGTTGAAAGCTGATCCTAAAAAAACGGCAGAATTACAGCAACAAGTATTGGAAACGTACAATGTGAGTGGCTTGCAACCTAGTGAGTTAGCATCGTCTACCTCTGCATATCCTAAAGAATTTCCAAAAGGGAACGCTACGTATTATGCAGCTGTCCAAGCAAAAGTGAAAAAAATTGTAGAAAGTGGTCAATTAGGTATTTTCTCCGCTCAATGGTGGGATCATCCAGATTATCAATTACTACCTCCAGAAGTGCATTTGATGGCGGTTTCTCACTATTTAAATATTTTGGATCGTCAACGTGATATTGTGACACCACATGTTATTTTTGGTGGTAAAAACCCACATCCTCACTATATCGTAGGCGGTATGCCTTGTTCCATTTCTATGGATGATATGAATGCCCCTGTCAATGCAGCTCGTTTGGCAGCAGTAGATGAATCGATTGCCCTTGCCAAAGACTTAGTAAATTATTTCTACTTGCCAGATTTATTGGCTATCGGTCATATCTATGTGAAAGCCGGCATGGTTGATGGTGGCGGTTTAGCGAAAAAACGTGTATTAGCATACGGTGGTTATCCAGATGATGCATACACAGGTATTAAAGATGGAGATTTCTTCAAAAAATCTTTAGTTCGCGCCAATGGTGTAGTAGAAAATTTTGAGCTTGGCTGGGAAAAAGCAACATTTACAGCATTAGAAGGAGAAGACTTGATGAATCCAGACTTCTTGTCAGAAGAAATCAATCACTCCTGGTTCGAATATCCAAATGGAACTACTACATTGCATCCATTAGACGGTGTAACAAAACCAGCTTTCACAGGACCTAAAACAGGAACGAATAAACAATGGGAGTTCTTGGATGAAGAGAAAAAATATTCTTGGATTAAGTCTCCTACATTCAAAGGTAAAGCTTGTGAAGTGGGTCCATTAGCGAAATACATCGTTGTGTATGTAAAAGTAAAACAAGGTATCATTAAAGACCCTACATGGGCTGAAAAAATGATGGTGGATCAAATTGATGCGGTGTCCAAAGTATTGGGCGTGCCGGCTCATGTATGGTTATGTTCTACAGTGGGACGTACAGCAGCTCGTGGACTAGATGCACAAGTAGCAGCAAACTTAAGCCAACATTTTTACAATCGTTTAGTGGAAAATATCAAAACTGGTGATACTGTAGTAGCAGATACACGTAAATTTGATCCAAACTCTTGGCCAAAAGAAGCGAAAGGTGTAGGTTTGTTAGATGCGCCTCGTGGTGGACTAGGTCATTGGTGTGTCATCAAGGATGGTCGCATTGATAACTATCAATGTATCGTACCTACCACATGGAATGCATGTCCAAAAACAATTGCTGGCGAACATGGTGCCTATGAATCTAACATGATTGATACAAAGGTAAAAGTGCCAGATAAACCTTTGGAAATCTTAAAAGGTATCCATTCCTTTGACCCTTGCCTAGCATGCGCAACACATTTGTACAATAAAAAAGGTGAAAAAATTGTATCTGTTAATACAGATGCCCTATGTAAATAGGGAGGAGGCTAATCTATGTTACCGTTAAATAAAAAGCCGTATCGTGTATTTAGCTTGTGGCTCCGTATTTTCCATTGGACCATGGTACTATGTGTAACTGCTTTATTTTGGACTGGACTATACATTGGTAATCCAGGATTTCAGGCTACACCAGGTACTGTGGAACCTACTCTTGCAGTAGGTGGTTGGTTTTCCATGGAAATGATTCGTAAGATTCATTTTATTGCAGCCTTTATCTTGATAGCCTCTTTGGTATTCCGTATTTATGGAGGCATCCGTTATCGCGGAGATCGTTTATTCCCGCGGTTTCATAAAAAAGTGTATTGGGTGGGTATTTGGGATACAATGAAACATTACATGATGTTGCCACAACAACGGGAGCATCGTTTCTTGCGTAACTCTTTGGCTCGTACAAGTTACGTAGGCGTCTATGTAATGTTATTTTTAGAAATTTGCACAGGCCTAGCTATGTTTGCACAAGTATATCCTAATACGTGGATAGCACACATCTTTAACCCAGTGAATTTATTGTTTACAGAATATCAAGTGCATATGATTCACCATTATATTGCATGGGGATTCTTGTTATTTACAATTATGCACGTATATTTGGCATTCCGCGAGGATGTTATGGAAGAATCTGGAGAAGTATCCAGTATGGTTTCAGGTATGAAATTTTACCCTACTGATCCAGAGGATATAGAGGACTTATATGGACCAACTAAAAAGTAATCCTATCGTAGTATTAGGGGTAGGAAATATCTTACTCACTGATGAAGGATTCGGTGTCCATGTGGTGAACCAATTACGGGAGGATTATGTATTTAATCCTCCTATTACCATTATTGATGGGGGAACCATGGGCATGGAGCTTCTGACGTATATGCGAGGAATGACAAAACTATTACTCATTGATGCCATTAATGGTGGTGATGCACCGGGCACAGTATACGAGTTTCCTCATGAGGAAATGAATAGTTATTTCACGGAAGCTATTTCTGTGCATGAAGTGGGGATGCAAGATATCTTACGTATCCGTGCGTTACAAGAAGATCCTCTAGAGGATGCCGTTGTCATCGGTGTAGAACCTTCAAGCTTAGAATTAGGTCTTACCTTGAGTGATGATGCGCAAGCTGCGGTAGCTGAAGTGAAAGAACGGGTGCTGAGGGTTTTATCTAATTGGCATGTAACAGCTACCCCAGTGAATGAAAAAAAGGCATAGGATGCTACATAATATGAGACTGTAATGATTAGATAAGGAGTTTCTATGCAAAATGAATTTGGCCGTGTAAAAGCGGTATTTCAAGAATTAAAAAATGCGATGCACCATTTACGTAAAACTGGTGAAACCTATACAATTTATGTGGAAAACACAGGTTTGACGATGGAAGAACAAGTAGAAGTGCTGGAAACATTAGGTCGTGGTGATGTAACGATACATCTAAAAGATACAGATCAACCGGTAGAGTGGTATGAGTCAACTATCCGTGGTGTGTGGATTGGTACATTCCGCAATGGTCGAGATGAAGCTATACTATATACCATTGAAGTATGTCGTTACCCAGAATTAGCGGGCGCTTATGATGAAGACATCATTGGTGGAGAAGCAGATTTACAAGAGTGGATTGAAGCAGCGGACCTATAATTAGCATGATTGTCTATAAAAAATGTTACACCTATTAAGTGTTTGCTGATGTTTACTATATCAATAAATCATAGTTGACATTATTTTTAAAAGAAAACATATAAAAAAGTATAGATAAAACTCTTTCATTATAATTTAGTGAGAGAGTTTTTCATTTGTAGGTGCAATATTTTATGCTTAAACATAATAGAGTTTAGTAGGAAATAACGCATTGATAAGATTAAATATATGTGTATTTTAAATGGTTTATAAAGGGTGGATGTTTGTCCATCTGATGGATGTTGCATAGGATTTGTAAGACCCTTACAAATAGAGAACTATATGCATTTTTTAATAAATGATAATAGATTCTATCATAATAAACAGTTATAGCACCTATTCTTAAAGAATTGAAAAAGATAGGGCATGGTGTTACAATAATACACAAGAGAAAGGTCTCTGTTTTAAGTTGAGGAGGGATTACTTTGCGTAACATTCACGTTGAGAAAGTAACAGAAAAGGTAGCAGAATTATGTATGAATGCAGCATATCATCTTCCAAAAGATATGTATAATGCATTGAAAAAAGGCTATGAGTGTGAGAAATCTCCAGTAGGTAAAGGGGTACTAGATCAAATCATTAAAAATGCGGAAATCGCTGATGCTGAAGATCGTCCAATCTGCCAAGATACTGGTCTTACTATCGTATTCTTAGAAGTTGGTCAAGATGTTCATTTTGAAGGTGGAGATCTTGAAGAAGCGGTACAAGCTGGTGTAGCAAAAGGATATGTTGATGGATATCTTCGTAAATCCGTAGTAGCTGAACCTTTGTTCAACCGTGTAAACACTAAAAATAATACTCCAGCAGTTATTTACACTAAAATTGTTCCAGGCGACAAAGTTGACATTAATGTAGAGTTAAAAGGCTTTGGTTCTGAAAACAAATCTGGCGTAAAAATGTTGGTTCCTGCTGATGGCGTTGAAGGCGTTAAAAAAGCAGTTCTTGAAATCGTTAAAAAAGCTGGCCCTAACCCATGCCCTCCAATGGTACTAGGTATTGGTATCGGTGGTACAATGGACTATGCAGCATTCCTTTCCAAAAAAGCTCTTCTTCGTTCTGTAGAAGTACGCAATGCACATCCTGAATATGCAAAATTAGAAGAAGAAATCAATGCAATGGTTAACAAAACTGGTATCGGACCTCAATTAGGCGGTACAACAACAGCAGTTTCCGTTAATATCGAGTGGGCAGCAACACATATCGCTGGTCTTCCTGTAGCAGTTACTATCTGCTGTCATGCTAGCCGTCATGCTCACGGTGAAGTTTAAAAGGGGGAATAACCATGGCAGAACAAATTCGTATTCAAACACCTTTAACAGAAGAACAATCCCGTAAATTAAGAGCTGGTGATATGGTTCTTATCTCTGGTAAAATCTATAGTGCTCGTGACGCAGCTCATAAAGTAATGACTGAAGCATTAGCACGTGGCGAAGAATTGCCAATCGATTGGCATGATAAAATCGTTTACTATTTAGGACCAAGCCCTGCTAAACCAGGAGATCCAATCGGTTCCGCTGGCCCTACAACATCTGGTCGTATGGATGCTTACACACCTACAATGCTTGATCAAGGTATCAAAGGCATGATCGGTAAAGGTTCTCGTAAACCAGAAGTTATCGAATCTATGAAGAAAAACGGCGTAACTTACTTTGCAGCCGTTGGTGGTGCAGCAGCGTTAATTGCTAAATCTATTAAAAAATATGATGTTATTGCATATGCTGACTTAGGTCCAGAAGCATTGGCAGAATTGACTGTAGAAGATTTCCCTGCAATCGTTGTTATCGATAGCGAAGGAAACGATTTCTACGAAATCGGTCAAGCTCCTTACCGCGAAGACGTTTAATTAATCACTAAGAGGCTTTCTTTAGAAGGCCTCTTTTTGTATTACATTGAGGATTTAATACAACTACACATTGGGTTGCGAAACATACGCATTTTTCAGATAAAAAAGTAAAAGCTAGTATAGAATGTATTCTATTCTAGCTTTTTCATCTTTTATATAAAAAGATTGTGATATAATACAGGTAGGTTAGTATATAACTAGAAAGGAGAGATTATGATAGGACTTATAGTGAGTGGTATTATTTTGCTCCTAATCGAAATGATGATACCTGGGTTTGGCATTTTTGGTCTAGCAGGCTTATTGCTATTTCTCTGGGGTGTCTATGATTGGATGGGCGGTGGCCCTATGGCAATATTCACTGTCACAGTACTTTCAGTGCTAGGTGTACTATTCTTATGGTGGATTATTTCCGTCTTTCCTAAGACATGGTTAGGGGAACGATTGACATTGCGTTTGCAATCGACAAAGGAAAAAGGATATGCCACGCATCCAGACCCTAATCGTTGGTTGGGCAAAAATGGATATACAAAAACAGTATTGCGACCATCAGGAACTATCGTGGTAGAAGGAAGCTTTCTTGATGCTGTTACTGATGGCGAATTTTATGAGCCTGATACAGAGGTGACTATTGTATCTGTTACAGGTGGTCGTATTGTAGTGAGAGCTACAGACAGATAGGAGGCATTATGGAAACAATTATTGGAACTGTGGGATTCATTATTTTTCCGATCATTCTCATCATCGGTATTTCTCTATTTTTACATTTTGTCCCATTAGGACTTTGGGTGTCTGCCTTGGCAGCAGGTGTGAACGTTAGTATTATGACCCTCATTGGTATGCGCCTTCGTCGTGTATCTCCGTCTCAAATCGTGCTTCCTTTGGTGAAAGCTAATAAAGCGGGCTTAGATGTAACGGTAGACCAATTAGAGGCCCATTATTTAGCAGGTGGCGACGTAGACCGTGTAGTAGATGCGTTGATTGCAGCAGAACGGGCTACTATGGAATTGACCTTTGAACGTTCAGCAGCTATCGATTTGGCAGGTCGTGATGTATTAGAAGCGGTGCAAATGTCGGTCAATCCAAAAGTTATTGAAACACCAATTATTTCAGCAGTGGCTAAAAATGGTATTGAACTAAAAGTTCGTGCTCGTGTTACTGTACGTGCTAATATTGATCGTTTAGTCGGTGGTGCAGGGGAAGCCACAATCATTGCTCGTGTTGGAGAAGGGATCGTTACTACCGTAGGTTCCTCTGAAGAGCATACAGATGTATTGGAAAATCCAGACCATATTTCTCGTACTGTATTGAATAAAGGATTAGATGCAGGTACAGCCTTTGAAATCTTATCCATTGATATTGCAGATGTGGATGTGGGACGTAATATTGGAGCCCAATTGATGACAGATCAAGCAGAAGCTGACAAAAAAATCGCTCAAGCCCAAGCGGAAAAACGCCGTGCTATGGCGGTGGCCCAAGAACAAGAAATGCGTGCCCATACACAAGAAATGCAAGCAAAGGTAGTAGAAGCCCAAGCAGAAGTGCCAAAAGCCTTATCTCAAGCGTTACGTGAGGGAAATTTAGGGGTTATGGATTACTATTCTATGAATAATATTATGGCGGACACCAAAATGCGTGAAAGTATTTCTGAAGGTGATTATGCGTCTACTATCGATGGTAAAGGCACACATGAATAAAATAGAGGAGGTATCCGATTATGGAAATAGGGATACTCATTCTGATTATCTTAGGTTCCTTTATATTAAAAAAAGGAAAGCCCAATGAAGAGCCTTCACAAAAACCAGTTCCAAATAAGGATATGACTTGGGAGGAAATGGAAGAATACTACGGGATTACACTGTCACGGGATTCAGATGAATCTGTGAAAGTGGATCCTGATGTGATGAAGGGCACTACCTCTGAAAGGGCTGAGAATACAAGCAATTCAATGGGTGTGGATACCTATGAGAAACCAGTAGATTCAGTAAGATATACTACAGAGGAAATATGTACTGAAGTTCATGAACGAACAGAGGATACAAGAAAAACTTTTGCAAGATCCTCTGTTGAAGCGGTGCGGAAAGAAGAATCTAGTTATCCTAGTACCTCTAGGCAGGAATCTTTGCGTTTGGCTGCTAGGCATGGCATGGTGTGGTCTATGATTTTAGAAAAACCTAAAGGAGTACGTATGTTACGCCGCCATAATCGATAGCAGTACAGTAGTATCTCTGAGATATAGCTATCTTTACTGTAGTGATATATATGCACAATTGATTGAGACTTACATTCCGGACTAGATAATAAGCTATATGGTATATATAAAGATGAGCTGTCATGATGAGGAATCCCCTTCATAACAGCTCATTTTGTTTTACATCAACTTTTAAAAATAACTTTAAAATTCAATGAGCCTAGTATTTAACTGGGCTCATCGCTATTAAAACCAACTTATTTTGTCCTATAGCCCCACATATACTTGGTTTATACATAATCTAAAAGCGACCCTACTTAGTAGAGTCGCTTATGTTGATTATAAAGTTTTAATATCTGTTTCTTCTAAGGAAGCAACGATAGCATCAGCTAATTCTTCAAACAATGGTAATTGTTCGTCGTGTAATGCACCTTTAATATCAAGTGGTGTACCAACGATTTCCATGTTTTTGAATTCGTTTGTGAAGTACTCAACCATGCGTTTCATAGCACCGGATGCCCAAGAGTGGTTGCCGACGATAGATACTTTATGGTTATGGAAGTTTAAGGCATGTAATTCATGTAATAAGTTTTCCATAGTCAAGTACAAGCCTAAGTTATAGGTTGGCGCCATACATACTAAATGGCTATATTTCCATGCATCAGAGATGATGTAGGATGGATTTGTTTTAGATACATCGTAAATACGGATATCTGTTACACCGCGTAAAGACAATAATTTTGCCAATTGTTGTGCCATTTCAGCAGTGTTGCCGTACATAGAACCGAAAGCGATGACAACGCCTTTTTTCTCAGCATTGTAAGTGCTCCAGTGCATATATTTATTAAGAATGTAAGAGATGGTTTCAGGAGTTCTCCAGATTGGTCCATGAAGTGGAGCAATGATTTTGACATCTAAAGCAGATGCTTTTTTCAATGCATTTTGTACTTGTGCACCGTATTTACCTACGATATTCGTGTAGTAACGACGAGCTTCATCTTCATATACATGATCGAAATCTAATTGATCAGCGAAGATGTTGCCGTTAATAGTACCGAAGGTACCAAATGCATCTGCAGAGAACAATGTACCAGTTGTTGATTCAAAGGTACAAGTTACTTCTGGCCAGTGAACCATTGGCATAGTATAGCTGTGAAGTTTATGGTGACCAAGATCGATGGTGTCGCCTTCTTTTACTTCATAGTAGTTCTCAGGCGCTGGACGCCCATAGAATTGTTCAAAGAAACGGAATGTAGTTTTGTTACCTACCATTTTTACATTTGGATAACGGTCTAGTAATTCGACTAATGTTGCACAATGGTCTGGTTCCATGTGGTTTACGATTAAATAATCTAACTCACGACCATTCAATAAATGTTCTACATTGTCAAAGAATTCTTGGCGAATGCTGTCATCGACAGAGTCTACGATACATGTTTTTTCGTCATCAATAAAATAGGAATTGTAGCTTACCCCATTTGGAATTGGAAATAGGTTTTCAAAACGTTCTGTACTCCAATCGTTGCTACCAATCCAATAAATATGATCAGTCAATTTTTGTGCGCAATGCATAGTTAAATTCCTTTCATACATACGGGGGGATTGTTATGCCCCAGATTTTCTTATCAAATATATATTACTAGTTTATAAGCTAGAACGCAACTATTTTGTATAGGTTTATAAGAAATACATAGATAAAACTCTATTTGCAATTTGACAATAGTAATAAATATAGGTAAACTTATAAGCATATATAATAGTAAAAATTAAATTGAAAGTATGTTATGTTCGTAGTAGATTGGGGTTATTATGTCTGTATCAGCAGAGTTACTGCGTGCCTTTGTAGGGGTAGGATTACATTTATCGTTCTCGAAAGCGGCGAAAGCGAATGGCGTTTCTCAATCAGCCATTAGTCAAAGTATTAAGCAATTAGAGAAAGATTTGGGGATTCCCCTCTTTGAAAGGACAACAAAATCAGTAGCATTTACCAAAGCTGGTCGTGAGCTATTTGAAACTGCTGTAGAAGCGTTCTCTATCTTGGACAATGGAATTGTGAAATTGCAAGAACGCTTATCGAGGGAGTATAAAAGTTTACACTTAGCGGCTACAGATACATTGAGTAAACACTTTTTATTACCTACTTTCAAAAGTTGGCAAGAAAAAAAGCTAGACATTAGTTTGCGTGTCACCAATCGACCATCCCGAGAATGCGTAGGGATGATTGAAGCGGGAGAGGCGCAAATTGCCGTGGTGCATGCCTATGATGGTTTGTATGATAATAATCATCTTGAAGTGATAGAATTGGAGTCGATGCAAGATATATTTGTGGGAGGCGCTACATATAAAGATGATACTAAGGTATGGACTATCGATGAGATTATGGCTGAGCCATTGTTATTACTCACTATGGGGGCTAGTAGTCGAACGTTTTTTGATGCAGTTACTTACAATCGTTGCACCAGTCCAGCTTTTGAATTAGGCAGTTTAGATGTACTCATGGATTTGGTGGAGATTAATTTAGGCATTTCCTTGGTGCCAGAATTGGTAGCGAGAGAAAAATTGAAACAAGGTTCGTTAGTGGAGCTGAAAACGAATCTGCAGATTCCTGAACGACGTATTGTATTGGTGCGGTCAAGAATGGATGCATTAACAGAAGGCGTTTCGCAATTTATAAATATATTGAAAAACAGAAAACAATAAGGAGGATCATCGTGGAATTATTAAAACAACGTATTGATGCAGAAGGTATTGTATTGAACAATCGAGTGTTGAAAGTAGATGGATTTTTAAATCATCAAATTGATCCTAAATTGTTTGTTCAAATTGGCAAAGAAATTGCTAAGCAATTTGAAGGACGAGGTATTGAACGTATTGTTACTATTGAAGCTTCTGGGATTGCTATTGCGTTACAAGTAGCGATTGAGTTGGATGTTCCTTTGGTATTTGCTCGTAAGAAAAAATCTATCTTGATGACAGAAGATGTGTATCATTCTGTTGTCTACTCCTACACAAAAGAAGAAAATTATGATGTAACTATTTCTAAAAAATTCTTGCCTTCTGGTGAAAAAGTGTTGATTATTGATGATTTCTTAGCCAGCGGTGAAGCAGCTATGGGATTAGCAAAGTTGGTAGAAGGTGCAGGGGATACAGTGGAAGGCATTGCTATTGTCATTGAAAAATCTTTCCAACCTGGCCGCGAACGCTTAGAAAAAGCAGGTTATGATGTACATTCCTTAGTGCGTATTGCGCGCTTTGAAAATGACCGTTGCATTTATGTGGAAGATGAAAAGTAATAATGATTGAAATGGAATACAATTTTGTGGTATTATTATGGTAATGAGTTTTAATTTAAATGTAAAGAATATGGAGATAAGACAGTGAATAAAAAAGCGGAATTATTTCAACAGTTTATTGAAGAAAATGAATTAACAAATCTTTTTACTCTTCGTGAGATTGAAAATGACCAATATAATACAGTAGTATTCGATGCGACTGTGGAATATAATGATATTGTGTTTCCATTATTTGTTGTATTGGATGACACACCATTTGGTTTTGTTCGTTTAGAAATTGCAGGTGGTCGCTTTACTCCAGAACAACGAAAAGCAACATTAGATGTGTTGAATCAATTAAATAGCGAATTCAAATGTTTCAAACATTATTTGATGGAAGAAGATGGATATGAAGCAATTCTTCTAGATGTAAGCGTATTGAGTGGAGAGACATTCGATCCTGCATTGGTAGCATATACCATTTTTGAAGTATTGTATCCACATACACAAAAAGATTTAACACGTATTATTGCAGCTGTGGAAAGCGTGAAAGTAGAATCTCCTTCTGAGGATGTAGCAACAGAAAAAACGACTGGAGAAGCTTCTAAAAAAGCAAGTAAACCACGTAAAACCACAAAATCCAAAAAAGGTTAAGATCTAGTAAGAATTGATTCATATGGGCATTGTGACAAACAATGCCCTTTTTTTAACGAGGTGATAATTATGAATGAAAAGGCTAGAGTATTTGAGCAATTTCTTGTGGATGAGAAATTGACATGCTTTGAGAAACGTGAAGTGGGAGATGAAGATCATACAGTTGTATTTCGCTCCTATGTACAAACAGAACTAGGAGATATTCCTGTATTTTTATTATTAGATGACACCATTTATGCTACAATTCGTTTATTAATTGGTGCAGGTGTTGTGACCAAAGAAAATCGTCAAGATATTTTGGCATTTATCAATCGTGAAAATAGTACGTATAAAAGCTTTAAATACTATATCGAAGAAGACGATGATAGTGTATATTTGGATTGTATTAATCAAAGTGCCAATTCTAATTTTGATCCGAGATTGTTATATGTGCTGATGACTCAAATTGTTGAATATATTCCTGGAAAAATTCAAACTATTGGGGAGGTATTCCGGGTTGAGCAATTACCGCCACCAGAACATGCACATGAATAATATAAATAGTTTATGAGTGAAAATGATTAAAATGGAATAAAAACTATCGATTTTGATTAAAATCAATCAAAAATATGCATGCGCAGTTGGGATAAACAATTCAATTCGTGTAATACAATTCAAAAATGCTAAAAAACATAGAGAGATACACAATTCGTGAGATGTGAAATAGAGGTTTTCTATAGCATATCTATTGTATCTCATGCTATAATAGGGATAGGTTATTTATACTATAGATTCACGTAGTATAAGGGGTGATACAATGGCATTAGGTGAAAATTTAAGACATGCCCGTAAACGGATTGGGCGGAGTCAACTAGACGTGGCTCGTGATATTGGTATTAGTAATGCTGCCCTGTCAAATTACGAAACAGGATATCGAGAGCCTGATTTGGAAACCTTAAAGCGATTAGCTAATTATTATGATGTAACGATTGATGAATTAGCTGGCAATGCAAGCATGGCCAGGGAAATTCTTTACGATTTGAGTAGCATTGTAAAAAATGGGCGAATTGCACATAATGGTGTAGAATATGTATTAAGTGATTCACAACGACTAAAATTGAGACGCCAAATTGCACATGCATTTGAAATGTTCAATGAAGGAAAATCCAATTGGTAGGATAAACATGTTATTCTAGGAACGTTTGTGGAATAGCATATCATCGTATAGAAAGCGTAGAAGCTCTCGGGTACGTTTGAGAGTGCAAGTTACTGTATCTACAAAATGAAAAGCACAGTTCTATGAAAATAGGACTGTCTTTTTTATTGTCCAAGTATATATGATATAATTTACTGAAGAAGGTTCGTACCTATTTGCAGTAGCGTAGGATTGAATCTTATAGAATATATTCATACAGTATATAGATAGATAAGACGAGTGAAAGCGAGGTTGAACTATGGATAAACCAGTTGTAGTAGTGCCAGGGTTGGTGCGCAAAGATGCAGTGGCTTATTTGAGCGAGCATGTGACAGTACGTCAGTGGACAGAAAAAGAAAAGATGCCTAAAGAAGTGTTAAAGGAATGGCTTCGTGATGCAGATGGTCTGTGGAGTATTAATCATTTTACAGTGGATGAGGATCTAGTAAAAGATGCGCCTAATTTGAAAGTAATTGCACAAGCCTCTGTAGGATATGATAATATTGATGTGGATGCTTTAACAGCGCGTCACATTCCTTATGGCAATACGCCTGACGTATTGACAGAAACTACGGCGGAGCTAGCTTTCACATTAATGGCAGCTGCGAGCCGTAGAATTTATGAGAATGCTCAATTTGTTAAGGATGGTAAATGGGCTGAACGTCCTTCTAATATAAAAGGGAAGGATTTAAGTCGTATGACATTGGGTATTATTGGCATGGGTAAAATTGGTGTGTCCGTATCTCGTCGAGCACGTGCTTTTGGAATGACCGTGCAATATCACAATCGTAATCGCCGTAATGATGATAGCTTGTTGATGACCACCTATGTATCCTTAGGAAAGCTATTAACTACTAGTGATGTGATATTAGTAATGGCTCCATTGACAGAAGAAACCTATCATTTAATCGATGCAGAGGCCTTTGAAATGATGAAGGAAACGGCATTACTTGTGAATGTAGGTCGTGGCAAAATTGTGGACACCGATGCATTAGTAAAGGCATTAGAAACGGGACAAATTGACTATGCCGCTCTAGATGTGGTGGATCCAGAACCAATTGGGGCAGACCATCCTTTACTTAAAACAGGCAAATGTTTAGTGGTGCCACATATTGGGTCTTTCACAGATCGTACACGAAAAGATATGGCGATGTTAACGGCAAATAATCTGATTGCTGGTGTGCATGGTAAACCACTGTTGACTTGTGTTAATGAAAGTGTCAATTATAAGTCCAGTGAGGAATAGTTTATGATGCTCTAATAGGGGCGCTAGGAAATGATGAGATTCATAAGAAACCAATGAAACATAGCTAGTCCTGTGGTATAATAAAGAGAATGTGCAGAACGTGCACTTGTGTATAATCAATGTAAGAGAGGAAGAATCACATGGAATCGAAAGAGACGATGATGAGTACGGAAGAAACAACGCCTCAAACTATTAACTTTATTGAAGCGATTATTAATACAGATAATGAAGAAAATACCTATGGAAAACGTGTGCATACACGATTCCCACCAGAGCCAAATGGGTATTTACATATTGGACATGCAAAATCCATTTGCCTAAATTTTGGCCTTGGAAAATCGTATCAAGGGCTAACTAACTTGCGTTTTGATGATACAAACCCAGTGAAAGAAGATGTGGAATATGTAGAGTCTATTGAAGAAGATGTAAAATGGTTGGGTTTTGAGTGGTATGGAGATGTACACTATGCATCTGACTATTTTGGTAAACTATATGAATATGCCCAAGTGTTGATTAAAAAAGGTAAGGCTTATGTAGATGATCAAACACCAGAAGAAATCCGTGCTAATCGTGGTGATTTTACAACACCTGGTACGAATAGCCCGTACCGTGATCGCAGTGTAGAAGAAAATTTACGACTCTTTCAAGAAATGAAAGAAGGTAAATACAAAGATGGGGAAAAAGTATTGCGTGCCAAAATTGATATGGCGGACCCTAATATCGTGATGCGTGACCCTGTATTGTATCGTATTTTGCACGCTGACCATCATCGTACAGGTTCTGAATGGAATATTTATCCTATGTATGACTATGCACATCCCGTATCTGATGCGATAGAACGCATTACCCATTCTGTATGTACCTTAGAGTTTGAAGTGCATCGTCCACTATACAATTGGGTATTAGAAGATTGGGAAGATACGGAAAAACCAAAACAGATCGAATTTGCTCGCTTGAATGTGACAAATATGGTCATGAGTAAACGTAAATTACGCCAATTGGTTGAATTGAATCTTGTGAGCGGTTGGGATGATCCTCGTATGCCGACGATTTCTGGTTTGCGCCGTCGTGGATATACACCAGAGTCCATTCGTGATTTCTGTGAGCGCATTGGTGTAGCCAAAGCAGATAGCCTAGTAGAAGTGGGTTTATTAGAGTTCTGTATCCGCGAAGATTTGAAATTGAAAGCACCGCGCTATATGGCAGTATTAGATCCTGTAAAAGTTGTCATTACTAACTATCCAGAAGGTCAAACGGAAACATTAGTGATCGAAAACAATACAGAAAATGAAGCCATGGGCACTCGTGAAGTGACATTTGGTCGTGAAGTATACATCGAACGTGGTGATTTCATGGAAGAGCCGGTGAAAAAATTCTTCCGCCTAGCACCAGGTAAAGAAGTACGCTTAAAAGGTGCCTATATCATTGAATGTCAATCTGTGGTTAAAGATGACAATGGCAATATTACTGAAATCCATTGTACCTACGATCCAGATACAAAATCTGGTACAGGATGCCAAAAGAAAGTAAAAGGTATATTACATTGGGTAGAAGCATCTACAGCAGTGGATATGGAAGTACGTCTTTATGACTATCTATTAAAAACTGAAGATGAGGAAACAGCAGATAAGGATTTCTTACAACAGTTAAATCCAAACTCTTTAGAAGTGAAAGCTGCTAAAGGGGAAGCTGCATTCCGTACTACACAAGCAGGAGACCATTATCATTTCTTGCGTACCGGCTATTTTGTAACTGATAAAGATAGCACAGCGGACCATATTGTAATGAACCGTACCGTAGGTATGCGGGATACTTGGGCTAAACTACAAAAGAAACAAGGTTAGGCGGATACCATGAATAGAAATATAATATATCTTTCGTGGGCTGTAGTTCTTGCGTGGTTCATGACCAGTATGATGACTACCGCAGAAGCGGCGGATAGTGTCTCTATCAAATGGCCGTCCACCATGTTGGTACAAGAAGGTTCAAGCAATAGTATTATTTCTTCTGGGGTAGGAAAGCCATTAGAAGAGGGGCTACGTGAAATCGGTATTGATATGAGTACGTCTTATCAGATACTGGATAAGCGAGGGAATAATTATTATTATGCTCGTTATGGTGAAGGAACTTTACTCTATGGATTTGGTCCACAAAGAGAATCCTGGTCCCCTACAGGAACATCGGTTGGAACAAAATACGCAATATCTATGGTTCAAGACTACGAAGCCTATGTAAAGGATCATCCAGAACTATTTAAGTTGGTTGTACCATTTCGAGAAGTAAAAAAGAATGTGTACTTAGGTGAAATCATTGTGAATACATGGTTCAAACAAGTGGAATACCCTATGTATCTGCAGATTGCATTCTTAACAGATGGAACAGGGGGACCACGGTTACGATATGTCATGACCCATGTGAAAGATGAAATGCTGAGAAAACAACTGAATTATTTATTATAAAATAAAAGTTGCAAACTTTGAGAGTGACTATAGGTCTAGAAGGCATTGAAATAGTGACATCTTAAAGAATGCAACTTTTTGCTTTTAAATGAAAAAACTTCTCATACTTATTGACAGATGATAGGATTATTTGTATTATAATAATAGAAATAATTTTCATTATTTTAATTCATCTTTCGAGATGATATATATCCGGATTATCTATTTGCTGTGAGAGCAAGTGTTCTCCCCAAACTACGTAAAAAGGCAGGTACAACAAATGGAATCCATCGAGCAGATTATCGGTTATCATTGTGCGCCCGCGATTCGAGGTATTAAAGTAGCAAATCTTGTTGCCTTACCTCAGCATTTAGGGGCTGTAATGGTAGAAAAAACACATGAGTATAATGATAAATTCAATCAAAAAGGACTGTTCTTTTATGAACTATGCCATTGTGAAAAACGAAAATTATTACTCGTATTTCGTGAACGTATGCTTGAGGACTATTTGAGACAACCTGAGGTGCTAGCATTTTTACATCATTATGGATATGAATCCTATGAAACATTGGCTGATTGGCTATTGCATTTGCGTGGACGCATTGAAATGAGCGATGTGTTTCCTCATGAAATCGGTGTATTTTTAGGATATCCATTAGAAGATGTAAAAGCGTTTATCCAATTCCGTGGGGCAGGCTATAAAGTCTGTGGCGACTGGAAGGTATATGGAAATCAAGCGTCAGCTATGCACGCATTTCATTGTTTTCGAATGTGTCGTGACTACTGTCACGCACAGTTGAATAAAGGAAAATCTTTAGAGTCTTTGGTTGCCGTAACGGCATGCTAGGAGGTAACATTATGATCGCTGTAATTTATTGGTCTGGAACAGGTAACACAGCTGCAATGGCAGAAGCTGTAGGTAAAGGCATCGCTGATGCTGGTCAAGAAGTGGTAGTAAAATCCGTTTCTGAAATCACTGCTGATGAAGCAGCTGGCTATGAAAAATTAGCATTAGGTTGCGCTGATATGGGTGCTGAAGAATTAGAAGACGGCGAATTTGCACCATTCTATGAAGCATTAGAACCTAAATTGGCAGGCAAAAAAGTAGTATTGTTCGGCTCCTATGGTTGGGGTGGCTCTTGGTTAGATGACTGGGCTGGCCGCGTAGAAGGCGCTAATGGCGTTGTAGTTGACAAATTACCAGTAATGGGTGAACCTGATGATTCTGGTAAAGAACAATGTGAAGCATTAGGAAAAGCTTTAGTAAATGCATAAGCCAATATACGGCATATGATACACAAATATACTAGCTCTTAATCATAAGGGGTGGATAGATATATCTATTCACCTCTTATTTTATTTTTGCAACCTTCTTGCTAATTCGGAATCAATCACACATTGACCGTGTATGTTAAACTTTACTATAATAAAGAAATCATATTGCTATTAGTATAGGAGGTATTGTATGCAAGTATTACAAAACTGGAAATTACATGCATTGGCTCTTGTGATTACCATCATTGCAGAGATGATTGGTATTCAACGCTTTGGGGCAGTCGTATTCTTACCGCTTCTTTACGCGTTGATTATGGGCTTGTTTGTATCCATTCCATCATTCAAAATTTTAACAGTGGAAACCATGGAAAAATCAGCAGATTACCTTGGGATTGCAGTAATGCTATTAATGGTGAAAGTAGGCTTAGGAATTGGTCCTAACTTAGAAATCTTATCTACGGCTGGATTAGCTCTTATGTTACAAGAGTTAGGTCATTTCTTTGGTACTATTTTATTCGGCTTACCAGTGGCATTGCTAGTAGGAATGCGCCGTGAAGCAGTAGGTGCTTGTTACTCTGTAGACCGGGAACCTAATGTGGCGATTATCATCGATAAATTTGGATTCAGCTCTCCGGAAGGTCGTGGCGTGATGGGGATGTATATCTGTGGCGTATTGATTGGTGCTATGTGGGCCTCTGTACTAGCAGGATTCTTTGCTCAAATGGGGTGGTTCCATCCATTGGCATTGGCTATGGGTGCAGGTGTAGGTAGCGCTAGTATGATGGCTGCTTCTACAGCTCCTATCATTGCGGTGTATCCAGAGTATGAAGCTCAAATTGCAGCCTTAGCAGGGGCAGCTAATTTGTTGACTACCGTATTAGGTGTGTATTTTGGTATTTTCGTATCCTTACCTGTGATGGAAAAAACATATAATTTCTTTACAGGCCGCACACGTGAACAAGATTTAGCAGAGGAGGGACAATAAGATGACTATGAGTGAAAAAATTACGCAATTTGTCATTGTCATATGCATTGCAGCGATTATGACTGCCGTGGGGAACATCATTGATGGTAAGCATCTATTGGGCCCAAGCCTTGTAGGTGTGTTTGTTATTGCAGGCTTAGCTATTATTGGTGCTATTATTTCTTATTTGCCATTAGCAAACCGTTTCCCTATGGTATTCTGGGTATCTTTAGTAGGTGTCATTGCCTCCTTGCCAGTCATGCCAGGGCAAGCATGGATTATTGCACAAACAAAAGAAGTAACATTCTTAGCCACTACTACACCTGTATTGGCTTACGCAGGTCTTTCCCTAGGAAAAGACTTGGGAGCATTCCGTCGTCTATCTTGGAGAATCATTCCAGTAGCGTTAGCGGTAACAGCTGGTACATTTGTATGTGCTTCAGCAGTAGCACATTTTGTATTGCATATGCAAGGTGTAATTTAAATACAATGATATAGGTTATAGCTGAACCTAATGAAAGAGAGTTGATGAATTCTTATCAACTCTCTCTTTGTTTTCATGGTACAATAAGATGTAAGAGTCATATATAGATACCTTTTAGTGAAGGTATTTTCATACAATGTAAAAGGAGACAGACTATGTTAACGAAAGAAGAAGTGAAACAACGTGTATGCGATGCCATTGTAGCAGGGCAAGATCGCTTGCGTATGTTGGCGAGTGCCATTATGGATGAACCAGAATTGGGATATAAAGAACATAAGACATCTCAAAAAGTACAAGATATGTTTACGGAATTAGGGATTCCTTTTACAACGGGGCATGCCATTACAGGTGTGAAAGGACGTCTGCAAGGCGGCAAATCTAAAAAAACAGTAGCCATGATTGGTGAACTGGATGCCATTGTATGTCATCGACATCCAAAGGCAGATCCTTTAACAGGGGCAGCCCATTGTTGTGGTCATAATGTGCAAATTGCGAATCTATTTGCAGTAGCTATGGGCTTGCAAGCAGAAGGTGTTATGGAAGCTCTCGGTGGGGATGTAGTTTTATTTGCGGTCCCAGCAGAAGAGATGATCGAAGTGGATTATCGCAATACATTGCGTGAAAAAGGAACAATTAAATATTTAGGCGGTAAGCAACAGCTGATTTATGAAGGAGCTTTTGATGATATCCATATGGCGATGCAAATGCATGTGGAAACAGCGGACACACCGACTGGAGAAATGAACTTAGGCAGTACCTCCAATGGATTTGTGGCGAAACTGATTGAATACCATGGTAAAATTGCCCATGCGGCGGCAGCCCCTCACGAAGGGATTAATGCATTAAATGCAGCTTTAATGGGTGTAATGGGAGTGCATGCTATTCGGGAGACTTTCAAAGAAAGCGATTATTTCCGATTCCATCCTATTATTAATCAAGGAGGGACATTGGTGAATTGTGTGCCTGATTATGTGCAAGTAGAAAGCTATGTGCGTGCCTCTAATGTACAAGCGATTGTGGATGGGAATCAACGAGTGAATCGTGCGTTAAAAGCTGGTGGTGATGCAGTGGGTGCTACTTGTGTCATTCATGATCTACCAGGGTATTTACCGATGCGGGATAATCCAGATATGAACCAGCTGTTACGTTCCAATTCTGAACCCCTATTCGGCACAGAGAATGTACGTCAGCGAGTGCATATGACAGCGAGCACAGATATGGGAGATGTATCCCATTTAATGCCTGTCATCCATCCTTGGGTGGGATGTATTGAAGGAGTGCTCCATAGTGCGGAATATAATATTACTGTACCAGATGTAGCCTATATTAAAACGGCTCAAGCCTTAGCTATGACTATCGTTGATTTATTATATGATGAGGCGCAGGTAGCTGAGGAGATTCTAGAAAACTTTGAAGCTCCTTTAACCAAAGAAACGTATATTGAATTATTAGATTCTATTGCTAGTGGAAAATAGTAAAAATTCTCATATCTAAAATAGTCGATGTATGATATACTATATACAAAGAATAAAGATTATCCATTGGTTTAGAAAGGATGACGTAAATGAAACAATATGATGTAATCGTAATTGGTACTGGTGGTGCTAGTTTAGTGGCTGACGCAGCATTGAATGCAGGCAAACATGTAGCTGTTATTGAAAAAACAGGCTTTGGTGGCACTTGCTTAACACGTGGTTGTATTCCCACAAAAGTAATGGTGACTGCAGCTGATGTGGTACATGAAAGTCATGGTTGGAAGAAAATCGGTGTAGAAGCGCCAACTCCTACATTAAATTGGGATGTTGTAAGTGAACGCGTATGGAAAGCCATTAATAAAAGCAAAGGGGTCAAAGAGTTTTATGAAAGCTTTGATAATGCTGATGTATACCATGGAGCTGCCACTTTTGTAAGGGATAAAGTACTATATGTCACATTACAAGATGGTACAAAAACGGAAGAAATTACAGCACCTACGATTATCATTGGTACAGGTGGTCATTCTAAAGTGAACCATGTAGATGGCTTAGAAGAAGCGGGATATATTACGAGTGAGAAATTATTTGGCAATGAATATCCAAAGGTACCATATAAACGCCTAGCTGTATTTGGTGGTGGTCCTATTGGTACAGAATTTGCTGGTGTGTTTGCTGCAGCGGGTACAGAAGTGACATTGATTCAACGTAATGTGCGTTTGTTGCCAAAAGAAGATGAAGCGATTTCTGCTCATATTTTAGAAGAAATGAAAGCTATCGGTGTAAATGTATTAACAGATACTGTATGTGATAATGTGCGAGTGGACAATGGTGATAAAGTAATCACTGTGAAACATCGTACTACTGGTGAAGTATCTGAAATCCGTGTAGATGAAATTTTGGTGGCTACTGGTATTGCTCCGTCTGTAGAAGATTTGCACTTAGAAAATACGCACATTGAACAATTACCAGGCGGTTGGATTAAAACCAATGAATTCTTAGAAACATCGGTAGAAGGTGTGTATGCTTTAGGTGATGTAAATGGTAATGCAGCCTTCCGTCATCGCGCTAACTATGAAGGGGATATTATCTCTCATAACTTATATCGTGCTACGTCTCCGACAGACTATCGTTGGGCACGTTATGATTTGATTCCTATGGTGACTTTCACCTATCCAGAAGTCGGTCGTATTGGCATGACAGAAACGGAAGCAAAAGAAGCTGGTTATGATGTAGGAGTTGGTATCAACCATTATTCTAACTCTGCCAAAGGCATGGCCCTAGGTATTGATAAAGGTGATGTACACGATGGATTCATCAAAGTGGTAGTTGATAAAGCTACGAATCGTTTATTAGGGGCTCATATTGTAGGACCACAAGCATCGATTTTGTTCCAACCATATGTACATTTGATGAACAGTGGTGAAGTGAAATTAGTGCCGGTTCATGAAGACATCGGTTCTAGCACAACAAAAGAACTACGTGCACAAGGATTGACACGGTATTTGGATCCACAATCGGTTATCTCAATTGGTGAGGCGATGGCTCCACATCCAACATTGTCAGAGGTTTCTATGTGGACACAAGTGTTCTACGAACATAAATGGTAATCTATTAATAATATATAAATTTAAAAACTGTAGTGATGGGGAGGCTATCACTACAGTTTTTTAGTTCTATGACAGATAGTAAAGTATATAATTGTACCCTAGTAGTATAAAGGGGGAGGCTACTAAGGATACTTGTAAAACTACTTCGTGGCAATGCTAATGTGGATGATTAGTTTACAATATGACCCTATATCCTATGAAAATGGAATGAGCTATTCCTGTAACACATAGGATATGATAATTTTGAAAACTATTGCTCTCAATTAAAAATATAGTTGATAAAAGAAAAATAAAAGTATATAATGAGAAAGTAATTGAGAATAAAAGGTTTGCTACACAGAGTAATACAATACTTGTGTTATATACCTTTATCATAAGTAGTACAGAATAAAGAAAGAAAGGAAGGAAGTATGTATGACAGAAGTTTTAATCCGTTTATTTGTTAAGAACAAAGATGAAGTAAAAGATACTAGTGTACGCCAACAATATGGTATTATGGCAAGCATAACAGGTATTATGGTAAATGTGTTAGTTTGTTTAGGCGAATTAGTCATCGGTTTTCTTATCGGCTCCATTGCCATGATTAGTGATGCCATCCATAATGTAGCAGATGCAGGAGGATCATTAGTATCCTTTTTGAGTTTTAAATTATCTGGACGTAAAGCAGATGCAGAACATCCATATGGACATGGTCGAATGGAGTATTTGTTATCCATTGGTTTTTCTATATTACTCTTTGTCGTAGCTGCTCAATTAGGCATTGAAGCGGTAGAACACATTATGAACCCAGAGGTAGTGGAGTTTTCCATGTCTGCACTAGCTGTTATGTTAGGCGCTATGGCTTTAAAGATTTGGTTATCGTTCTTCTTGCGTTCCATTGGTAATCGCATTGATTCCCCTATCTTGCGTGCCAATGGGAAAGAAGCTTTATCTGATGTATGGGCTACCGCAGCAATTGCTATTGGCTTATTGTTAGGTGGCATATTTCAATTGAGTGTTGACGGGTATTTGGGATTAATTGTAGCATTGATCATTGCAAAAGCTGGTTTTGAGGTGCTGAAAGAAGCGACAGACCGTTTATTGGGATTTGAACCTACAGCAGAGCGTGTGCAAGAGATTATTAGTTTTGTAGAATCTAAGCCCGGTATCTTAGGCACTCATGACTTAATGATTCATGACTATGGTCCAGGGCATGAGTATGCCTCTATTCACGTAGAAGTAGATGCCAAGCAAGATGCTATGACCATCCATACTATGGTTGACCGTGTAGAACGACAAGCTTTAAAAGAATTGCAGTTAAAGCTCACAATCCACATGGACCCAATCGTTGTGAATGAGCAAACTGTTGCCTTACAACAACGGTTAGTGTCAGTTATCCAAGCCTATGATGACAGTTTTTCTTTGTATGATATCCGCATCGATGTGGAGAATAGAAAGATAGCCTTTGACGTACAAGTGCCGCATAGTGTGAAATATACAAAAGCGGAGCTTTCACAGAAATTGAGGCAGTTAGTAGAAGCTGTATTGCCGACATTTGTCGTGAAACCGAATGTGGTACACGGCTATACTGGTGTATAATGATAAGTAGACAAAATCTAGGAACTATAAATATATAAAATATAAGAGGCAAGATGAACAATGGATGTAGCTAATTTTAGGTACCACAAAGTAGCCCCACTTATGTTTCTTTTTTGTGGGGAGACTACTTTCAT
>NZ_RQVE01000001.1 GCF_003992315.1 Veillonella sp. 3891 | reverse complement strand
CTTGAAGCTATTTGATAGCTCATTCATTTTCGTTGTTGCCAATTACTTGGCTAGAATTTATTTGGTTGGTTTCAACTTTGTGAAACCCGCACTCTGGCTTATGTTTACTTCTTTCGAAGTAATTACCTTACATTGTTCAGTTTTCAAAGATCAATTTTGTCATTCACAACACTGTGTTGTGGCGACTAGATTATAATAACAGATTCACAACATCGTGTCAACAGTTATTTTAATCTTTTTTTAATTTTCTTAGTTAATAACTTTTGAGAAAATTAAAAGTGCTTGTGACTCAAGCACTGAATGTATTATATGATATTTTTAAATAAATTACAACCCCTCTTTCACATAAAATTTTCATGTATTCACTATAGAATTTTTTTAATAATTGTCCAACCATTACGCAGTAACTCCAAGGTATTTTTACTAACCAACTTACACAAACATAAGAAGAGCATGGCGTACTCCGAACATACACTCACAAACTTTTACCGTAGGAACGTAGTTATATGTATAACGCTTTATGACGTTTCTTACTCTCTAAGTTATACAAATACAAGAGGGGCATGACGCACTTTGATCAAACGCTCACACTTTTTCTCTGAGGAACATAGTTATGCCTACTATCCTTGTAGCGTTTCTTACTACCTAAATTACACATATACAAGAAGACCACGATGTACTCCGAACATACACTCACAAACTTTTACCCGAGGAACGCAATTACGCGTAGAACGACTTGTCGCAGTGTTATTGACTTAATCATGCATATATAAGAAAAGCACGATGTTCTTTCAATCAAACACTCACAACCCTATCCCTGAGGAACGCAGTTATGTGTAGTAGCCTTGAGGCGTTTCTTACTATCTAAATTACACATATACAAGAAGAGCACGGTGTGCTCCGAACAAACACTCACAACCTTCCTCTGAGGAACGCAGTTACGCGTAGAACGACTTGTAGCAGTGTTATTGACTTAATCATGCAAATACAAGAAGAGCACGGCATGCCCTCGAACAAACATTATGAAATACCGTTTGAGAGAGGGTATGTCGTGCTCTTCCCTTCATCATATTCAGTTAATAACCGCCACAAGACAGAATAGCATCACAAGTGACGTTTTAGGCACGTACGTTTCGTGCATCCTTTTTATTTTTCGACTTCCAAATTGCCCACAAGGATGTAGCAACGCAAATGGAGGAATATGCACCACTTACGAAACCAACAATCATACATAGAGCAAAGTTCTTTGTTGTATCCCCACCAAAGAAGTATAAGGAGCAACATGCGAACAATACTGTAGATAATGTATAACAAGAACGATGAATACTCTGATGGATACTTGCATTCGCAAGATCTGCAAATGTATCTGTACGCTTATGGGTATGTGTATTTTCACGAATACGGTCAAAGATTACGACAGATTCGTTCATAGAGTAACCGATAACTGTCAAAATCGCCGCCAAGAAGGACGAATCAATTTCTAAATGAAAGAAAGAGAATATCCCCAATACCATGATAAGGTCATGGAAAATGGCTGACAAACAAGACAAGGCTACTCGGTACTCAAATCGATACGTAATATATAATGCTAATGCCACGAAAGCAATGAGCAAGTTAGTCAAGGCATGCTCTGTGACTTCGGAACCAATAACGGCACCCACCGATTCAATACGCTTCACCGTACCTTCCGCTAAATTTTTATTCAATGCTGCTACCACAGCTTGGCTTTCACTAGCTTCAAGGTTACGAGTACGAATCATTACGGTTTTACCTTCTGATTCAGTAGCATCCGCACCAGATAATTGGATTACTGCATTTTCTAATTCAAAGGCTTTCAAATTTTCCCGCACAGCAGATACCTGCACTGGTTTACTAAATTCCACTTCTACAATGGTACCACCTGTAAAGTCGATACCAAAGTTAAATCCATACATAAACATGGAAATGATACTTAGAATAACCGCAATGGAGGAGATACTAAACCACCAACGATGACGTTTTATTACATCAAATGTCATTTTTTCTTATCTCCTTTCTTAAATGCTTCAATGGTAACAGATGGAGATACATTAGAACCATACCAGAATGGACGGTTCGTAATTTGCGCTGCAATAAGCATATGCATTAAAGTACGGCTCATGGATACAGCTGTAAACATAGATACAATAACCCCTAATGCCAAGTTGATAGCGAACCCTTTTACAGGACCACTGCCTAGAACAATAAGGATAACCGCTGTAATCATAACAGATGTATTTGCATCAAAGATTGTATCGAAAGCACGACGGAAACCAGATTCCATGGACATGCGCAATGTTTTACCTTCCACCACTTCTTCTTTGAATCGTTCAAAGATCAGGATATTCGCATCTACGGCAACCCCCATACTAAGAATAATACCAGCTACACCTGGCAGGGTCATGGTCGCATTCAAGGCATGCGGTCCTAGGATCGCTACCAAAATTAACACAAACACTAACAAAGCAATAGTTGCTACAAATCCAGATAATCTGTATAACACAAGCATAAATGCAATGATTAAGGCAATCCCAACACCAAAAGCTACGACAGATTTATCTTTAGAATCTTGACCCAAGGTAGGACCAACTGTACGCACTTCCATAACTTCTACTTTAACAGGCAGCGCACCGGAACGCAGCAAAATAGCTAAGCTTTTGGCTTCTTCTAAGTCACGGCTACCAGTAATACGAGCACTACCACCAGTAATTGGTTCGTTTACCACTGGATTTGTCAACTGCTCACCATCCAAGTAAATACCAATATGACGACCGATATTAGCTGTTGTTAAAGCGCCGAATTTTTTCGCCCCTTCATCTGTTAATTGGATGTTAACAGATGCTTGTTTACCTTCTAATTGTTCTTTCGCATCTTTTAAATCATTACCATCTAAATGGACTTTGCCATTTTCATCACGGAACTCAAGAACCGCTGTTTTACCAACTGTTTCGATGGCTTTTTGTGGATCTTTTTCACCAGGTAATTCGATAATGATACGTTTTTTACCTTCTCGTTGAATGATAGGCTCTGTTAAGCCCATTTCATTAATACGACGGCCTAAAATTTGAATAACCCGTTCCACTGCATCATCTGTGACCACATTTGGACCAGAATCTTGCGCTTCTAATACAATATGGGTACCACCTTGCAAATCTAACCCTTGTTTAATAGAGTTAGCAAGTGGTCCAATGAGCCAAATAAACAGGCCTAAAATCACTGCCACTACGCCAAAAAAGCGTAAAGCTGCTTTTGTGTTCAATGGATTCCCTCCTATTCTTTATAACAATGGATACTCTCTGATGGTGTCACAATTGTGTGCATCCACTCATCATGAGGTGCCATAGGCAACATTTCTTCTGATATTTGGTTATCCCAGGCTATACCGATTCGTTTTTCTACAGCAATTTGTTGTAAATATCGGTCATAATATCCAGCTCCCATTCCCATCCGGCCACCTCTTCGATTAAAAGCAAGACCGGGAACGAGAATACAATCCAATTGTTGAGGTTCTACAACTACATGCGGTTCTTTGGGAATCCGTATTCCCAAAGTTCCACTGGTAAGGTCCTCTAAACTCTGTATGCGAACTCCTACCATATCTGTCTTCGTCACACACACAGGCACATATATATACTTACCCTGTTGCAATGCCTTTGTAATAAACATATCTACATTGGCTTCCTTAGGCATAGCCAAATAGGCCATAATATGCTCTGCATCAGCTACTGCTGGAATGGACCAAAGTCGATCCGATAATTGTTGAGACCAGATAGAAACCTCTTGGACTTGTACATTGCGACGACGTTCTAAAAACGTCCTACGCAATGCCGTTTTATCCATTACTTATGTTCCTTTCCAAGAACTTGAGCTATGGCTGTACGAGCAAACTTCATTTCCACTTTTTCAGATACTTGTAACACTAATGTATCTTCCGTTAAGGAAACAATTTCTCCGTAAATACCGCCAACAGTCAATACTTTTTGACCTTTTTTTAGGCTGTTCAATAACACTTGACGTTGTTTTTGTTGTTTCTTTTGCGGACGATATAGCAAGAAGTAAAAAATCACGACCATAATCAATAATGGTAAAACCGCTTGCCCTGTTTGTCCTTGGAAAAATTCTAAGAAATCCATAAGTCCTCCTATTTAGTAAAATATTGCCAGAACTCTTCGCGGAATGCTACAAAGCGATCTTCTAAGATGGCTTTACGCATTTGACGCATAAATTCTAGTAAGAAATATAAATTATGATACGACACCAATCGGAAAGCTAAAATTTCTTCTGCCTTGTATAGATGTCGAATATAAGCTCTTGAATAGTTTTGGCATGTATAACAGCCACAACCTTCTTCAATAGGACCCCAGTCACGCATGAAAGACGCATTACGTAAATTCAATCGCCCTTTCCATGTCATGGCCATACCATTTCGTGCCACACGTGTTGGATATACACAGTCAAACATATCGACACCACGAGCTACCCCTTCCACTAAACAGTCAGCAGTACCAACACCCATCAAATAACGAGCTTTATTAGTAGGCAACAATGGTGTTGTATATTCTAGCACTTCATACATCAGATCATGTGGTTCCCCTACAGAAAGGCCACCGATGCTATACCCTTCAAAGTCCATAGATACTAATTCTTTGGCGCTTCTTTCACGAAGGTCTTTATACATACCACCTTGCACGATACCGAACATACCTTGATTCTTAGAACGACGTGCCTCTTGGCAACGTTCCGCCCAACGTGTGGTCCGGGCTGTCGATGCATCTGCATATCGATGATCTGCAGGATATGGAATGCACTCATCAAATGCCATCATAATATCAGAACCTAATTGTTCTTGTACTTTCGTTGCCACTTCAGGAGACAGAAATTTTTTAGACCCATCTAAATGAGATCTAAAATTAACTCCTTCTTCAGTGATCTTGCGCAATTTTCCCAAGCTAAACACTTGGAATCCGCCGCTATCCGTTAAAATAGCCTGATCCCAATTCATAAATTTATGCAAGCCCCCAGCCTCTTCTACGAGTTCTGGACCTGGCCGCAAAAATAAATGATAGGTATTACTCAAGATAACTTGAGATCCCATCGCTTTCAACTCCTCTGGGGCTAATGTTTTCACCGTCGCCTGTGTCCCAACGGGCATAAACATCGGCGTTTCATAGGTCCCATGTGGAGTATGCAATAACCCTGCCCTCGCACCTGTATGGGGGCATTGTTTTTGCAATTCATATCTAATTGCCATATATACACTCCTTTATTACTTTTGTATTATAACACAATTTTCAATTTATCGAATGAACATTGCGTCACCGAAGCTGAAAAATCTGTACTTTTCACGGACTGCCTCTTCATAGGCTGCTAGACAATGCTCTCTACCAGCCAAAGCGCTAATAAGCATAAGTAACGTAGACTGTGGCAAATGAAAGTTAGTAATCAATGCATCTACCATCTTGTACTCATACCCGGGATAAATAAAGATTTGCGTCCAATCGGATCCACTCCTTACATGCCCTACCTCAGTAGAGGCTGATTCTAATGTGCGCACTGATGTAGTTCCTACGGCAATCACTCTTCGCCCTTCTGCTTTGGCACGATTCACCAGCTCTGCAGTTTCTTCCGACACGTGATAAAACTCCTTATGCATATCATAGTCTTCAATAGATTCTGCCGACACAGGGCGGAATGTACCTAGTCCTACATGTAATGTAACAAATCCAATTTGTACCCCTTTGCACTGAATCTCATCTAATAATTCTGGCGTAAAATGTAAGCCCGCAGTGGGTGCTGCAGCTGATCCTTTTTCTTTGGCATATACCGTTTGGTATCTATCTTTATCCTCTAGTTTTTCATGGATATACGGCGGCAATGGCATTTCCCCAATATCATTGATAATCTCATCAAAATTACCATTTGGCTTAAATTGAATCAGTCGACCGCCAAAATCTGTATGGTCTATGACCTCCGCTTCTAAGTTATGGCCAAAGGATAAGAATTGTCCCTTTAGACATTTTTTTCCAGGCTTTACCAAGCACTCCCAAAGATGTTCTCCTTTGGGAGTTAACAATAATACTTCTACCTTGCCGCCCGTTCCTTTTCGTTCTCCATACAAACGAGCAGGGATGACCTTAGTGTTATTGAAAATTAACACATCCCCTTCACATAATTCATCTAGTATGGAATGAAAGGATGCTTTATGGCTTATTGCTCCACTTACCTTGTCCAAAATCATCAATCGTGACGTATCCCGTGGTTCCACAGGATGTTGGGCAATGAGTTCCTCAGGCAAATCATAATTAAAATCAGATACTTTCATACTATTCCTCTTATTAATTGTACAGTTTCGTAAGTGCCGTACCTTGGTAATAATGTTGTAAAATCACTTTATAATAATCAGGCTGGCTCGCCTCTTTTCGACTCGCCATTTCCGCCGCTCCCCACTGTGAAAGTCCCAAACCATGTCCCCAACCATACCCATGAATTGTCACAGTCTGATTGCCTTTACTAAAGATATGGTTAACTTTTACGGAAGAACCCTGAATTCGACTCGGTGGGGTTTGTCCTACATAAAAATCAAATAAGGTGGACTTTAAGCCAAATATGCCTTGTACCTGTTCTCCTGTGAGCGATACAGAACCTTTTTCACCGATAAATTTCATCGTTTTTACACGCCCTGATACCCCACGATCTTGTACTTTCATAGGTCGATCTGCTAATGGAGATAGTTCAATCTTCTGTAAGTATCCTACAGATTTGCTGGCGCCAGCTAATTTCTGTTCTATACTTTGACGGCTAGTGATAACATTCCACACCGTGGTCCCTTCATGATTAGAATAATCTACTACACCTTTTAGATATGGTAAATCATTGCCCCACAGGTTTACACTATCCTCTGTATAACCACCACCATCAGAGTGAAAGAGGGCATTAATGGGTTGTCCTTGATAAGTAATAACCACACCATGCGTGCGCTTTACTGCTGCATTAGTACTGGAAAATTCGCTATTTTTACCTCCATATACTTGGTCAGCTGTAGTAGTTCCAATATCATATATACTATTTTGTTTGCTCTTCATGGAGTATAAAGCATAGGTTCTAGCTGCCACTGCTTGTGCTTCTAGGGCCGGCGTAGGCCAACTAGGTACTACTTCTTCTGGCACTACCCCTTGTACATATTGTTCTAACCCCAGTACATTGAGCACACTCATAGTTCCTGATGCATTACCATGCACAGTGATGGCTCCTCGGTAGGTTTTTCCCAATGTTTGCAATTCAGATCCATATCTGCCTTGTGTATTTTGAACAGTAATGGACGTATCAATACTATGGCCATTTATCTGCACTGATCCGCCTCCACTTGAAACTGTTATGCTCTGGTTTTCTTTGATAGTTTGTACTTGATGTCCACGACTATCGAGAACAACCATAGGCATAACGCTACTAATGGTAAAAGATTGTGATCGATGCCCTAGCAATACTCGTATCACTGGCTCTCCACTAGAACTCGATTCACGTACCGTATTAGCTACTGCGTTGGTAGTTCCTGTTTTATCTTTTTTATTGGACTCCGATACTGCCTGTTTTACAGCATTCGATGCTTTCACTGTAGGCTTCTGAATCACTCGTTTTGGTACTGTTGTAGCTTTTCTTTCGTTCGGTTTCACAAAGGTTGATTTCACCAATGTACGTTTCGGCACTTCCTTTTGCGGTGCAGCCATCCCTACAAATGGTACACCCCCTAATAGAGCCGTCATCACTGCTATCGCCACATAGCGATATCCTAGTTTTTTCATGCATCCACCTTTCTAGGGATTCCCAAGTGGTCATAGGCAGCAGGAGTCACGATACGCCCACGATTTGTTCTTGCCAACAAACCAAGTTGCATCAAATACGGTTCATACACATCTTCAACACTTTCACGTTCCTCACTCACAGAGGCTGCAATCGTGTCCACCCCTACAGGACCACCATCGAATTTTTCAATGATAGTGCTTAAAATACGTCGATCTATACGGTCTAGACCTAGTTTATCAATATCTAATCGCTGTAAGGCCTGATCTGCAATTTCTTTTGTAATCACACCATCACCCAATACTTGTGCTACATCACGAACACGTTTCAACAAGCGATTCGCAATACGAGGAGTTCCTCTAGAACGACGAGCGATTTCACTAGCCCCTTCTGGATCCATATGAATATCTAAAATATCAGCAGAACGGCTCACAATAAATTCTAACTCATTTTGTTTGTAATATTCTAAACGGCTGATTACACCAAAGCGATCACGCAAAGGCGCTGCCAAAGATCCTGCGCGTGTGGTCGCACCAATCAGGGTGAATTTAGGCAATTCAATGCGCACAGATCTAGCACTTGGACCTTTACCAATAATGATATCTAAAGCATAATCTTCCATAGCAGAATATAGCACTTCTTCTACAGACCGAGACAGACGATGGATTTCATCGATAAACAGTACATCTCCGGGCTGCAAATTGCTCAATAGTGCCGCTAAATCGCCAGCTCGTTCTATGGCTGGTCCAGATGTAACACGAAAGTTTACGCCTAATTCATTGGCAACAATACCCGCTAAGGTAGTTTTACCCAATCCAGGAGGCCCATATAACAACACATGGTCCAATGTATCCCCTCGTAGCTTAGCCGCTTCAATAAAAATATGAAGATTTTCTTTCGCCTGGGTCTGCCCAATATATTCTTTTAAATAGCGAGGACGAAGACTGAATTGCCAATTGTCTTCCTCCCGTTCTTGCATGGTTACAATTCGATTTTCTTGATCCATTCTTATCGCCCTTTACCCAATGCCGCTAATACTTGTTTTAATAAAACTGGCACTTCCTGTGTTCCATCGTAGACATCTTGGATCACTGTCTGTACCTCTTGTGCGCTGTACCCTAATGCCATGAGCGCTTCTAGCACTTCCTCTGTAATACCTACAGGCACCTGTTCTACTGGTGAAATTCTTCCTGTCGTCGTGAAAGTTCCTGCAATGCCGAGGCTTTCAATTTTATCTTTTAACTCTAGCACCAATCGCTCTGCTGACTTTTTACCAATACCAGGCAATTTTTGAAGACCTTTTGTATCACCACTAATGATGAGTCCTACAAAATGTTCTGGACTTATGGCCGATAAAATGCCAAGGCCCAATTTAGGTCCCACTCCGGATACGGAGATGAGCAGCAAAAACAACTCATAATCTTCCATGGTCAGAAAACCATATAGCTGAATAGCATCTTCACGAACATTAGTATACGTAAACAAACACGTTTCCTCGCCTACTTGTAATTGACTTTGCACTGAGCTAGGCACGTACACACGATATCCTACATCATGAACATTGACGTACACCGCTTCCAGTAATCGATGGGTAACAATCCCTTTTATATATGCAATCATAAATTCCTCACAACTGTAAAATTTGCTTTAATGTATCCGTATGGGAACTATGGGCTGTACAGATAGCAATCGCCAAAGCATCCGCTGCATCATCAGGCTTAATTTTTTCACGAATCCCCAATAAGTTCATTGTCATATACGTGACCTGCTCTTTTGTAGCTTTCCCATAGCCCACCACAGATTGTTTCACTTGCAATGGTGTATATTCATAAATCGGTAAGTCTTGTTGACTCGCCGCCAATAAGGTAACACCTCTTGCTTGTGCTACGCCGATACCCGTTGTTACATTGCGGGCAAAATACAATTTTTCTATACCAAACTTTTGAGGGCGAAATTCTTCTAAAATATCGCTTAGTTCATTAAATATAATTTCTAACCGGCTTGCTTCTGGCGTTTTTGCCTCTGTGGTTATCACTCCATAGGTAACAGGTTTTAAAGAGCTCCCTATGACATCGATGATACCATAGCCACAAATCGCATAGCCCGGATCTATTCCAATAATTCGCACGCTATAACCTCTGATTTCTTTTCATTGTTCCAATCATTTAATTATAGCAAATTTATAGAACATCTGCACCTATAGTATCCCTTTTTCTAATAAGCTTACATAGATGCCATCACCAATAATGATATGATCCAACACAGGGATACCCATCACTTCTCCAGCTCTAGCAAAAATTTTAGTCACCCGTACATCATCACTACTCTCGGTAGGATCTCCTGATGGGTGGTTATGCATCAAAATAATAGCCGCCGCATTGGCATCGATAGCTTGACGGAATACTGCTCGTTGCTCCGCCGTACTACTAGTCAATCCTCCTTTAGAAATCAGAACAGGCTTAATCAATTTATTTTTTACCGTCAATAATAAGACATAAAAGTGTTCTTCTGTTTTATGACGAAGACGTTCCATCATGTAATTAGCTGCCGCCTCCGGAGTGCTAAAATCTTCCCAATCTCGTTTCACTTTCATCTGTCCTAGACGTCTGCCCAGTTCGATAGCCGCGCAAATAGTCACCGCCTTGTCTTGCCCAATGCCATCAATTTCTCGCAAAGCATCTACGGTAACATTGTTCAAGCCTCCTACCAATCCTTCCATGCGCTTTACCACATCACGAGCTACTTCCAAGACAGTAGCTCCCTTTCGACCTGTTCGTAATAAAATGGCTAATAACTCTTCTAACTCTAGCGCTTCAGCACCTAAGGCAATAAATTTTTCTCGTGGCATTTGATACGATTGTAAGTCCAACATAATTCCTCCAACATTTGAAAGTACATCCTTTAGTCCTATAAACGACAACACGCCACACTCCGAAGAGTGTGACGTATCATTATGTACCATAGTAGGTACCCATATATCTTTCTTTATAATGTATTCGCTATATACTGAAAAAACCCTTTTATTTTCTTCAAACTTTGTCTTACATCTTCTAGCGATTGAGGTCTAACTGTCACAACACATCCTAGAATACACTTCCTATGTAACCTATACAAACTGCTCTTACTCTTTCGATTCTGCTGTTTCAGCTTGACCTTGCCCATATACATTGGCTGCATAAGTCTCAAAATCTTCACCATATTTAAAGGCATCTTCTCTTAGGTACGCATGAAAAACGACTTGGTCTTCTTTCACCTGTATCAAATTCGGTACATGCTGTGCTAAGATATCAAAGAACTCTTGTTCTGCTTTCAATAACACACGGCCATGTTTTAATTTTTTGCCTTCCACTACTGAATAGGCTAATGCCCATACAGGGCGATCATCGGTAGAAGACAACTTTCGATATTTATAACGGAATTTTAAAGGGGGCATCATGGACTGCTTAAATCGATACACTCCGTTAATCATAGCATAGGGTATGACCATTCGTTTCTTTCCTAGTAAACCTAACTCATCAACGATAAGATCAGATTCTGTTAAGGTAAATGTGTAAGTTCCCACTGCTTGCGACACAAGAACAAATAGTATAATTCCTTCTATTAATATTTCCGCTAATGCTACACTACCCAGCTCCATATAACGCCATACACTATATGCTAAAGCCAGTACTGCTAGTGCAATAAATACACTGACTAATGCAATTCCAGCTTTGGAATGCTTCGATTTTTCTTGATACTGTATAGACATACTTCCACCCTTTCCTAATTAGCATCACTCCTATTGCTAGGATAGCAATGGATGAAAGCATTTGTCAACAACAAAAAGAGCCCCCTCATAGAGGAGACTCTTTGACAGATAATCAGAGATTACCAGTTTTTCATCACTAATGGGCTAGTAATACGTTTTGTATCACGAGCGATCATGATTTCTTCGTTTGTAGGAATTGCAAAGATTTTAACTTTGGAACCTTCTGCACTGATTTCAGCTTCTTTACCACGAACATTATTGCGTTCAGGGTCAATACGAGTACCTAAGTATTCTAAACCGTTGCAGATTGCATCACGGTTACCAATACCATTTTCACCGATACCAGCTGTGAATACGATAGCATCAACGCCACCCATAACAGCTACATATGCACCGATTGTAGCGCGTACTTTGTAATGGAACATATCCAATGCTAATTGAGCACGTTTATTACCTTCTTCAGCAGCTTCTTCGATAACACGGAAGTCATTAGATACACCAGAAATACCGAATACACCAGATTTTTTATTCATGATAGCATCGATTTCATGGTATGTCATATCCCATTTTTCCATCAAGTAAGGTACGATAGCTGGGTCGATATCACCACAACGAGTACCCATAATCAAACCAGACAATGGAGTGAAACCCATGGAAGTATCGATAGAACGGCCACCTTTGATAGCTGTAACGGAAGAACCATTACCTAAGTGACAGGATACGATACGAAGATCGGACATGTGTTTACCCATCAACTCTGCTACACGTTGTGCCACATATTTGTGGGAAGTACCATGGAAACCATAACGGCGAACACCTAAATCAGTGTATGCTTCGTATGGAAGACCATATAAGAATGCCTCAGCTGGCATTGTTTGATGGAATGCTGTATCAAATACACCAACTTGTGGTACATTGGGCATAATTTTTTGGCATGCTTCGATACCTTGGATGTTTGGAGGATTGTGAAGTGGAGCGATTTTTGCGCATTCTTCCAATGCTTCCATCACTGCTGGAGTGATTAATACAGAATCAGCAAATTTTTCAGCACCATGTACTACACGGTGACCTACAGCGTCGATTTCATCCATAGAACCAATTACACCGTGCTCTGGATCTACTAAAATATCCAATAAGACTTGTAACGCCACTTTGTGGTCAGCCACTGGTTCGATGCGTTCTAATTTGTCAGCATCTGGACGGCGATGAGTGAAAATAGCATCATCGGAACCGATTTTTTCAAATTGACCTTTCGCCAATACAACTTCATGCTCCATATCAATTAATTGATACTTCAAGGAGGAGCTACCGCAGTTTACAACTAAAACGTTCATGTCTTATCCCTCTTTCTTAGTAACTTGAATGTGTCCATTCACACGTTGATTGATGTCTTCCCCTTGTGGAGAACTATCACTGTATGAATAGCGTATATTCCACAGTACACCTTTATTAATAAAAGTATACTGAGTAAACCTAATTTTTTGTCCATTAGCACCTGCCAGCATTGTAGATTTCACAGCCTGTACGCCGTCCACCTGTACTTGCTCTTGGTCCCATGGTATATTGGCACCCGTTTGGCCTAATTCTTTCACCAAAGCTTGTTGCCCTAATTTTGCGCCCTCTTCTAGCGTTGGCAATGGCGCTCCTGTAGAAGACTGTGTAGCACTTACATAGACACCATAATTTTTATCCAGTCCTGCATAGATGGTCAAAGGTTGTCCCTTTTCATTGGCTGTAATTCTATCCAACTGACCGAAGTCAAACGGAGAGTCTACAATCACTTCTGATTGACCTACATTGATGACTTTCTGACCAAAACTATAGGTATCGATGGCTTGTTGACTACCACAGCCACCTAAGAACAACACCATCCCTAAACCAAGGGCTATGATATATTGTTTCATATAGTCACCTCTAATAGACACAATTTCTACAGTCAATTATAACATTAATTTCACGTTTTTTTCTACCCCTTTTTGTGAGCTATTTCATGCATAGCAAGTCTATTGTATATAACTATTTCGTATAGTACACTCCCTCTTCTTGCTATTCGCAAAAAATATTCATCATTATTTTCTTAACAAATTATATGCTCTATGAGTATCATTTATGAAAGTATTATCTCATGATATACTAATATACATAATAGGAGGTACTAGATTATGAACACCATAGGAATTATTGCAGAATATAATCCCTTTCACAAAGGGCATGCCCATCAATTACAAGAACTTCGGCGTAAATATCCTGACTCAACCTTGCTCGTAGTGATGAGTGGCGACTTTGTGCAACGAGGAACACCTGCCATATTTTCTAAATTCCACCGTGCCCAATGGGCTGTCATGGGCGGTGCCGATATTGTATTCGAGTTACCTTCTATGTTTTCCGTTAGCTCTGCGGAATATTTTGCAGCTGGTGGGGTTCGGTTATTACATGCTTTAGGATGTGATGCTATCTCCTTTGGGGCTAGCCATACACAAGTAGAAGAACTTGTGTCCGTCGCCAAAACTCTAGATCATCCTAGTACACAAGAATCGTTGCGCTCCTTTTTGGAGCAAGGGTACTCCTATGGTACAGCCTTACGTAAAGCTGCACAACTTTTTCATTCAGTTAGTTTCTCCAGCACTGAAGATTTCCTAGGGAAAAACATATCCGATACCATGCTTGCATCAACAGAACAAGAGGCATCAAAAAATAATGTACTAGAAAACTCAAACCATATGCGCATATTGGACACTGACCCTAACACTATCTTAGGCATTGAATACATACGCGCTTTACATCGCTATCATATCGAGTTAAACATTATTCCCGTGGAGCGCACTAGTTCCCATCACAATCCAACCTTAGGAGATTCCTTACCATCTGGCACAGCGTTGCGAAATGCTATTTATGCCTCCACCGTTTTAGAAGAAAGCGCTTCCAAGTGGTATCAATACCTCCCCCCTATCGTATCTCCTCTTGCTAGAGACATCGTGCAAGCTAACTATTATGCCAATCTAAACCGCTATTACGATATGATACACCTTACCAGTCGTGTAATAACAAAAAAAAAATTACAAACCTTGCATGATATAAGTGATGGCCTAGAAGATGCATGGCTCACTGCGAGCGCCCTCTCCTCTTGGGAGCAAGCCCGTGAAAGTTTAAAATCAAGACGCTACACTTATGCTCGTCTCAATCGCATCGCTGCGTACAGTCTCTTTAGTCGCACTAAAGAGATATTCCAAGAGTGCCACCAGCAGGGGCCTACCTATGGTCGTCTCCTAGCTTTCAATGACCGAGGGCGTCAATACTTAAAAGAAAAGCGCTCCTCTATCCCTATCGTCCAAAAATGGGCACCTTTTTGTCAGCAAGCAATAGGAATTACAAAAATGTTGTGCGAACAAGATCAACTAGCAAGCCGGCTATGGCGACTCACCGTAGACAATCCACGTTATCGTGACAGTCATTATGATTACACTACTAGTCCTCTATACATTAACTAAGATACATCCAATAAAAAGCACGCCTACCTCCTACGCATTGGGAGATACGGCGTGCTTTTATTTACCTCTGCAACTCATGTATAGATTCCAATAAGGCATCTATAGCTATATCAATTTCCTCATAAGAAATGGTTAATGCAGGAAGTAAGCGAACCTTTTGTTTTGCACTTAACAACACAACCCCTTTTTCCAAGCAAGCTGCTAATACATCTTTTACAGGTACCACCGTTTCGATACCAATCATCAAACCTTTACCTGAAATAGAGAGAATTCCTTCTTGCCCCATTAATCTATCCTTTATATATTGTCCTTTTTCACAAACTGACTGCAACATAGTATCATCAATACGGCTCATAATCGAAATAGCACCTGCTGCACATATAGGGTTCCCACCAAAGGTAGATCCATGATCTCCTACTTGCAATACATGCTCCACTTTTTCCCCTAGCAAAGTAGCACCCATTGGTAATCCACCAGCTAATCCTTTAGCAGTACTCACAATATCAGGTTTTATACCGTAATGCTCATAGCCATATAGTTTACCTGTTCTGCCATTACCCGTTTGTACCTCATCCATAATGACCAATATATCATGATCATGTGCATAGTCGACTACTGCTTTTACAAATGCCTCATCTAAAGGCATAACTCCGCCTTCGCCTTGTATGGACTCCATCATGATAGCACAAACGCTTTCATCTCCTAGGTAATTTGGAATCGCGTCTATATCATTCGGTGGCATATAGGAAAACCCTTCTGGAAAGGGGCCATAGTATTGATGAAACACATCTTGCCCTGTAGCAATTAATGTTCCCAATGTTCGTCCGTGAAAGCTATTCTGCAGAGTCACTACACGATATCTATTGGGCCCATAGCTATCATAGCTATATTTACGTGCTACTTTAATCGCACATTCATTGGCTTCTGCACCTGAGTTACAAAAGAACACTTTTTTCATACCTGTTTTATGACATAGTATTTCAGCTAACTTTGCCTGCGGTGATGTATAGTATAAATTAGATACATGATTTAAAGCCTTCACCTGTGCTATCACAGAACTTTGCCACTGCTGATCACAAAACCCAAATGCAGTTACCCCAATTCCAGAACTCATATCAATATATGTTTTGCCAGCTGTATCAATTAAAGTGGATCCTTTACCTTGTATAAATTCTACTGGTTGTCTTCCATAGGTATGGGCAATATACATTGTATCTAATTGTTGTGTATCCTCTACCTCTGTTGCTTTCACAACATCTTGTATATGTGCTACTAGTTTCTCATTTACCTGTTTAATCCCCATAACTGCGTTACTCCTTTATGAACATAGTTCCTAACCCTTCATCTGTTAATAATTCAATTAATATAGCATGAGGGATTTCTCCATTAATGATAAACACTTTTTTGGCTCCTGCTTGTAATGCATCGATACAAGAGTCTACTTTAGGAATCATACCTCCCGATATGATTCCTTTTTCTTTCATACTGTTTACCTCTTGTACAGTTAAAGAACTAATTAATGAGTTAGGGTCTGTCACATCTGTTAAAACTCCATCTATATTTGTCATAGCTATCATAGTTTCCGCTTGTAATGCCCCTGCAATATAGGATGCCGCTGTATCTGCATTAATATTGTATACCTGCCCAGAATCATCTACACCCACAGTCGCAATGACTGGAATATACCCTGCTGATATCGTCGTTTCTATTAAGGATGTATCCACTCGATCGATGACTCCCACAAAGCCAAGAGCCGCTTCCTTTTGGTGTGCATGTATCATATGTCCATCAATGCCACATAACCCTACCGCCTTACCGCCTAATACTACGAGATCTGCCACTAAATCTTTATTGACTTTTCCCGCTAATACCATTTGTGCTACATCTAAGGTTTCTTCATCTGTCACTCGCAATCCATTATGAAAAGTGGAAGTTTTCCCAACAGCTTTTAAAGTTTCATTAATCGTTGGTCCTCCACCATGAACAAGCACGACTTTAACCCCTACTAGTTGTAAAAGCAACAAATCTTTCATAACACTTTTTCTTAAAGTAGGGTCTGTCATGGCATTTCCACCATATTTAACTATCACATATTGATTACTGTATTGTTTAATATACGGCACCGCCCCCGTCAATAAATGTGCCCTTGTCATATTATCTATCATCGCTATATCTCCTTATATATGTAACCCCGCTGTTTCGTTTAGCCCTAGTGCAATATTCATATTCTGTATAGCTGCTCCGGAGGCACCTTTTCCTAAATTATCATACATAGCGTGAACTACAACACGTCCGTCTTGCCCTGTCACCAATATCTTCATACCATCATGACCACTCATTGCATTAGCACTAATCATTCCATTATCTTGAGGTTCCACAGAAATAATCGAGCTGTCTTGATATGCCATTTGATATACTTCCAGGATCTGTTCCATTGTCATAGGTTCTACCAGATCATCCATAGCCAACGGTACAGAAACAAGCATACCACTATAATAATCATCCACTATAGGCATGATAATCGGCTCCGTGGTAAATCCACACTGATGGACTACTTCTGGTAAATGTTTGTGTTGCTGCCCCAAAGCATAATGGCGAGGAGCCCACAAGTCTATTCCTTTTTCACTTCCCTCATAGGATTGAATCATAGACTTGCCACCCCCACTATATCCTGTTAATGAAATGGCCGTACCATGATATGTGTTAGTTAACAAGCCTTGCTGCATCAATGGGTACCAAATAGCAATCATCCCACTAGCATGGCATCCTGGGTTAGCTATCCATTTGGCTCTTTGAATCTGTTGACGATGTGCCTTGCTTAATTCTGGAAATCCATATACCCAGCTTTGATTCACTCTGAATGCAGTGGATGCATCAATGACTACTGGTCCTTTAGTCTCCGTCCATGTTTCTTGGAACGCTGCAACCATATCTCTCGATGCTTGATCCGGCAAGCACAAAAACACAACATCCGCTTCTTTCGCTACTTTCATAATTGTAGGTACATCTTTACGCAGTTCTTCTGGAATCGGTAATATCTCTACATTAGGATGAGTTTGTAATCGCTCGTCAATTCTCAGCCCCGTCGTTCCCTCTCTGCCTACGATACAAGCTTTATACATAGGGTTCACTTCCTTTCATTGGATACTTTCCGAAGGTAGCTACCATCACCGCTTTTATAGTGTGCAATCTATTTTCTGCTTCTTCAAAGGCTAACGAATGTGGTCCTTCAAATACCTCTTCTGTTACTTCGATTCCATCTAATCCAAACCGTTCTAAGATATCTTTACCAACTTGTGTATCCCCATTGTGAAAAGCTGGTAAGCAATGACAAAATTTAATCGATGGGTTACCACTAAGTACTAGCATATCCTGTGTGATACGGTATGGTAAAAATTCTTTAATTCTTTCTTCCCACATGTCGTAAGTGTCACCCATGGTCACCCATACGCCTGTGTATATAACATCTAGTCCTTTCACACCTTCTTCTACAGTATCTGTGAAAGTAATAGTCGCCCCTGTTGTGTTAGCAATTGCAAGGCATACTTCATAAATCGCTCCCTTAGGCGCATATTTCTTTGGCCCAATCACACGAAAGTCCATACCTAATTTTACTGCCCCAATCATTAATGCATGACACATATTTGACTGTCCATGCCCTACATAGGCAAACGATATATCTTTTAATGGTTTTTCCACATGTTCCATTAATGTTAAAAAGTTCGCCAATGTTTGTGTAGGATGATCCGCATCTGTAAGACCATTCCACACAGGAACACCTGCATACTCTGCCAAGGTTTCCACATCTTCTTGAGCAAAACCTCTAAACTCTATAGCATCATACATAGACCCTAGCACACGGGCCGTATCTTTTAATGTTTCTTTTTTATTCATTTGTGTACCACTAGGCCCTAAGTACGTCGTATGTGCGCCTTGATCGGCCGCCCCTACTTCAAAAGCGCACCGAGTTCTAGTGGAATCTTTCTCAAAAATAAGAGCAAAATTTTTCCCTTCCAATAGCTTTTTCTCTTGACCAGCTTTTTTGTCTTGTTTTAATATAGCTGCCAACTCTAAAAGATAATATATTTCTTCTGGCGTATAATCCAATAACGTCAAAAATGATTTTCCTTGTATGTTCATCCTATTCATCCTCCCAATCCTTAATACTAGTTTTGCCTCTTTATGCTACATTATTTTTTAGTAGTAACACTACTTAAGCGTTCCCATACAATAGCAGCCATCATAGTAGCACCTGATGTCAAAATACTTTCATCAATAGTAAATCCTGAATTATGTAATGGTGGATTCCCCTCAAATCCAGTACCTAACCAAATGAAAGTCCCTGGAATATGCTGCAAATAGGCAGAAAAATCTTCCGCCGCCATAGAGGGATACTCCATCATTTGCACAGCATCTTCACCTAGATAGTCAGCCACCACAGAGGCTGCATACTCCACGGAAGAAGGTGTATTAATCGTAGCTCCATGTCCCCGTTTATACTCGATTGTACTGTTTGTTCCAAACATAGTATCAAGGGCCTTCAAACTTTCGGTCAATCTAGCTTCCATATAGTCCCGCTTATTCGGATCATAGGTTCTACAAGTTCCTTCCAAGTGAGCTAATCCAGCTCCTACATTGTATCGTTCCCCAGCTTGGAATATGCCAATTGTACAAACAACTTGATCCATTGGATTTGTCTCTCTAACTATAATAGATTCCACAGAGGTAATCCAGTTAGCTGCCGCTACTATGGCATCAATTCCGTTGTGTGGCTCCGCACCATGTGTCGCTTTCCCTACAATATCTACATTAAATCTATCGGATGCCGCCATAAAATGCCCTGTTTTTAGACCTATTTTACCTACTGGTATTTGAGGCCATACATGAAGACCAAAAATTTCATCTACTGTATCCAACACTCCTGACTCCATAATGCCTTTCGCGCCAGCAACCAAAGCTTCTTCTTCTGCTGGTTGAAAAACAAGAGTCACTGTACCATACAGCTCATCACGAACACTCTGCAAAATACTAGCTACACCTAACAAAATAGCTATATGACTATCATGTCCACACGCATGCATAACTCCCGTTTGTTCCGAGGCAAATGGCAAGCCAGTAGTTTCTACGATTGGCAATGCATCCATATCTGCCCGCAATGCAATATTAGGTCCATCATGTCCACCATATATGGTTCCAATCACTGCATAGCCGTATACATTTTCTTTGTATTCTATGCCTAATGTACGCAATACATTTATAATCAGTTTTTGTGTGTCTTTTTCTTTACCAGATAGTTCCGGATGTGCATGAATATGTCTCCGCCATCCTATCATATCCTTTGTAAATTCCATCGCCAATTTCTTAATATTTGCATTCATAAGAATCTCCTCTTTTCAATAATGTATTTTTATTCTTTATGAATGCATAATATCATATACAGATTATTTATGCAATAATTTATGAATATTTATTCTTTATAGTGTCTATGTATATAATTCATAGACACAAAAAGTCCCCTGTACTGAACGCATCATTGCACTCAGTACAAGGGACTTTTCTATTACAACCATTCTGGAGGATCTACGATCATCTTACCACCTTCAATATCAATGGTTAATACCACTGTTTTCAAAGCTGGTAATAATAAATCTGGCTTCCCCTCTTTAGCGACTACGTACACATCGTTTGCACCAGGTTGTAGTACTTCTTTTACAATGCCTAAATCATTACCTTCTGTATCTTCTACGGCAAGGCCTTCGATTTCAAAGATATAATATCTATCTTCTGGCAATTCCACCAAATCTTTTCTTGGCACTTTAATTTCTTGTTTACCTAAACGTTCCACAGCAGTGCGATCAGGTAATTCTTTGAAAGTAGCCAAAATAAACTGTTTATGAAATTTTGCAGATGTAATATGGTATACTTGACCATTGATGTAGCACACATCCATTTTCATAAACCGTTCTGGAAAGTCTGTTCTCGGCAATATACGAACATCGCCCCGCACACCGTGCGGAGCGACGATCACACCGATAGTAATCAGTTCTTGGGGATCCATTATTTACGGAATGCCACAACTTTGCCATCTTCTAGCAAAATTTCAGACCCTAGAAGAGCATCTAAGTTATCACCGATTTTCACAGTAATAGTTTGCTCCATTTGGCCTTGGGCGATTTCAGAACCAATTTCAAGCTTTTCCGCTTCTTTCAAATGCTCTGCTACTTGAGCTTTGAACGCTATACGTTGTTGCTTATCTTCCTCGATTTGTTGACGCAATTGGATTAAACCTTGTGCATCAATTTTTGCTTGTTCACTTAACAAACGTTTAGCTTGAAATTCGATTTGTTGTAAATCTTGGTCCGCCATATTCATTTGTTGTTGTAAATCAGCAATAATTTTGTTTTTTAAAGTGTCCGTAACCTTAGACTTAATTGCCACGGGTACGCGTAATGTCATTTCTTCCATGTTACCACCCTTTTAGACAATATCAACGGATATCTTCTTGTTCTCTTTAATAGCCGCTGCTTTAGCCACAGCGCGAATCGCTTTCGCAATCTTACCTTGTTTTCCAATTACTTTACCCATGTCATCAGGTGCGACACGAATTTCATAGACTTCCACTTGATCGCGAACTTCCATAGTAACAGAAACGGCTTCAGGTTGCTTAACTAATGATTGAACAATTAATGTAATTAATTCTTGCATCACAGTACGCCTCTCTATTAATTATTTTTTAGCGTCAGCAAATTTTTGCATAACACCATGTTTTTTGAACAAGGAGCGAACAGTATCAGTAGGTTGTGCACCTTTACCCAACCACTCTAATGCTTTCTCTTCGTCAATATTAACGATTGCTGGGTTTTTAGTAGCATCGTATTGACCTACTGTATCAACTGGACGGCCTTCGCGTGGAGCGCGGGAGTCAGCAACAACGATACGATAGAAAGGAGCTTTTTTAGCACCTAAACGAGTTAAACGGATTTTTAACATTCTTCTTTCACCTCCTTAAATAGAATATTATCCCATGAACGGTAATTTAGGGAACATGCCCTTCTTACCTTTGCTCATAGACTGCATTTGCTTCATAAACTTACGAGCCTCTTCAAATTGTTTAATCAATTGATTCACTCGCTGCACTGTAGTGCCGGAACCTGCCGCAATACGTTTACGACGAGAACCGTTCAATATATTAGGATCCGTACGTTCCGCCATCGTCATAGATTTGATAATAGCCTCTATTTGACGTACTTCTTTATTATCTAAGTCAAAGCCCGCTAACTGGTCTTTCAATTTACCCATACCAGGCAACATACCCAATAGGTTTTGTAAAGGCCCCAATTTGCGTATTTGGTTCATTTGCGCTAAGAAATCATCTAAAGTAAAGCTATTTTTGGCCATTTTCTCAGCCATTTTTTTCGCTTCTTCTTCATCGATAGAACTTTGCACATTTTCAATCAACGTTTTGAAATCGCCTAAATCAAGAATACGAGATGCCATACGATCTGGATGGAATACTTCTAAACCATCCATTTTTTCGCTAGTACCGGTAAACTTAATCGGCGTACCTGTGACAGCTTTAATGGAAAGTGCTGCACCACCACGGGCATCGCCATCCATTTTCGTTAGAATGACACCATCAAGGCCTAGGTAATTATTGAATGCTTCGGCTGTGCCTACTGCATCTTGACCAATCATGGCATCCACCACTAGCAAGATTTCATGAGGTTTTACTTCAGCCTTGATATTAGCTAGTTCATCCATCAAGGTTTCATCAATAGCCAAGCGGCCTGCTGTATCGATGATAACAATGTCTTTGAATAAACGTTTCGCTTCTTCAATACCAGCTTTAGCAATTTCTACCGGATTAGCACCTGGCGTTTCATTTGCGAATACAGGAATATCGATTTGAGCGCCCACTACTTGCAATTGCTTAATCGCTGCTGGACGATACACATCGGCTGCTACTAGCATAGGATTCTTGCCTTGTTTACGAAGATGTACAGATAGCTTACCAGCCGTAGTCGTTTTACCTGCCCCTTGCAAGCCTACCAACATAATGATGGTCGGCGCTTTCGGAGAAATCATAATACGGCTTTCAGTACCACCTAGTAACTCGGTCAATTCATCATTCACAATTTTAATAACCGTTTGCGCAGGGTTCAAGGAACCAAATACTTCCTCACCCAAGGCTTTATCCTTGATACGGGCAATGAAATCTTTCGCTACTCCAAAGTTTACGTCTGCTTCTAGCAAAGCAAAGCGAACTTGTCGTAACGCTAGGTTAACATCTTCTTCAGAAATTTTACCTTTTCCCTTTAAGGATGCAAAGGCTTCTTGTAATTTATGCGTTAAATTTTCAAAAGCCATACTAGCCCTCCAATTGTGTTAATAATGACTGAATCGATTCAGATGTAATGGCAACAGATGCTAATTCATCTTTAATCTGTTTCACAATCTTTCGCCGTAGTAAATATTGTTCAATGAGGTGTAGCTTTTGTTCATATCCTTCCATACTAGCTTTTGCACGTTCAATATTGTCGTGCACCGCTTGTCTTGAGATACTCAACTCTTCCGCAATTTCACCTAATGACATATCATCTTCATGATGCAATGCATAACACTCTCGTTGTCGATCCGTCAGTAAGGCTCCATAAAAATCTAACAACAAACTAATTGTCATTCGTTCTTCCATGGTTCCTCCTTCTAAACATTCTGAAAACATCATCTGTCAAGCAAAAAATATTTACACCCTATATTACCAATATTTACCTAACTTGTCAATAGTTGTAAAGTGAATTGCCTTTACACACAAAATAATCTATACCACAACATCTTATATTTTGTACTACATCGCGTCTTATGGTAACTCATTTTTATATTTTGTTTCCAATTCTTTCAGCATACATGTTTCATCTATTCCTCAACAGGTACTGTAATTTTAGATAAATAGTCTTCACGTTTTGTCTCTGTCCAATAATTCCGTACTGGTTCTATATATACGGAACCTGCAATTTGTAATCCCTCATAAGATAAATAACTACTTACTTTATCGTACATCCACTGAGCCTGTTCTTCATAAAGCCTCGTATAAAACATTTCTAGATACATCCCTCTAGGACGAGTAACAATCTCCATATCTCCTTCATAATCAAACCCTACATCTGTACAATAATGGCTGTACTTGATGATATCTCCCTGTTCATAGTCTTCTCCATCGATAGCCATACCAATTTGAATAGCTTTAAAAGGGACTTCCTCTATAAGCCTAGCTTGATGTTCTAATAAAGTAAATAACTTTTTCTTTCCTTTTTCTGTTGCATCATAAGGAGTTAGTGCATAGAAAGATTCTTCTTTCATACCAAAGAACAATCGATTTTTAGGTATTTTTAAATATCGTTCTAAGTTAAATAAGGTTCTCTCTAAATTCATTTTATTTGTATATAAATCATTAATCTCCCGATCAAAGCCATAGCGTGCATCTTCTAATAAGGTTTTCAACATATGCGGACCTCGATGTTCCACATAGTCTTGAATATCTTTCAAGGATAGATTTAGTTTTTTTAGGGTCAAAATAATCTCTAATCGATAGCACTCTTCTAATGTGTAATAGCGGTATCCATTATCTTCAATTTTTGCTGGCAGAAATAGTCCTAATTTTTCATAGTATAAGATCGTTTGTTTTGATATGCCATAAATTTTCGACACATCTCCAATCGTCATATAAATATTTCGCATAGATACTATCCTTTCTACTGTATTTCCAACAGGCATTTAGGTCTTCTAATAGATTTAATACATGTAACGCCTTTAATCCTCTTAATACTTGTATTGCTTATAATACATTTACAATATTTGCAATCTCTGTATTATCTGTAATCTTTATAATACTTCTTTTATTTCATTTCCTGTAATACATAAGTATTTTGCCAAAACTAAACTATAGGTATATAGTTTTAACTACACCTATACTATAGCATAACTATGGGCTTTTTAATATATTGAGTTTCATTCATATATTTTTATCTATTATTAAATTAATTCTCATAAAAAAGTCTAGTCCAGAACCTTTTAAGTTCTATAAACCTTATACTATCAATAGTTAATGACAGATATGAGAAATTTTAAAAATAATTCTTTTTATTTGTTGACTCCACCACAACCATATACTTTATTATAATAACAGAGGACAGGTACTAGATGTACAGGAGTTCTCAATGAGCAAGTTAATAAGTATAAACTATATTGTAAAAGGAGGCTATTCCTATGGCATGTGGACACAAAGGTCGCGAATTTTACGCGAACGATCCAGAAAAATTAGCACGCTACGATATGGCAATGCGTCATATTGAAGCAGCTCGTGAAGAAGGTCAATCTTCCGAGGAAATCCATGCTATGTTCAACCGCATTATGAGCGGCAACACAGCTGGTAAATGTAAGCACAAAAAAGGTTGATTCAAATACGTACGCCCATACTATTAGAATATACCCCAACCTTTGAGTGAAATAGATAGGACGATGTCCGAAACAAAACCCCAACTCTTCTTCCCTTGAGTTGGGGTTCTATTTTTATGTAAAATCTATGACTGACCACTCGTGTATACATAGTCTCAACATTTCGTATCATATTTCTAAAAAGGACTATAACAAATCGTACCTAAATCGTATTTGTTATAGTCCTTTTTTATTATAGATCATACGTTGAATATCCATGTACGTCCTATCCCATAGATATTACCATACAGTTATGACCTTCTCTGGATCATCATATACGTGAATGATTACACTTTTGCACGTTTTAATCGCAATGCATTGCTCACCACCGTAACAGAGCTAAATGCCATGGCGGTTCCGGCAATGATAGGGCTCAAATACCCTATGGCTGCCAATGGAATACCAATGCAGTTAAAGATCAATGCCCAGAATAAATTTTGTTTAATATTTGTCATCGTTTTACGACTAATCGTCACGGCTTGTACTAAGGTGCGCAAATCATTTCGCACTAATACGATATCCGCCGCCTCAATGGCTACGTCCGTACCATGACCGATACCAAATCCAATATCTGCTAGCGCTAAAGCTGGCGCATCATTGATACCATCTCCCACCATGCCAACGGATTTTCCTTGACTTTGTAATGTGGCGATGGTATTTGCTTTATCTTGTGGCAGTACTTCCGCTACTACGTGAGTAATTCCTGCTTGGGCAGCTATATAGTTCGCTGTGCGCGCATTGTCTCCTGTGACCATCCACACATCGATGCCTTGCTCTTGTAAAGCCTTTACAACCTCAGGAGTTTCTGGACGCAATGTATCTGCTACAGCCCAAATACCGTGTACTGTGCCGTCTACTAACAAGACGGATACAGAATTGCCTTGTTCTTCCAGACTGTGGATCTCCGCTTGCCATGGCGTGATATCAATACCTAGTTCTTGCATCCAGCGAGTATGACCAACCCGAATCAATTTATCCGCTATACGTCCTTCCAATCCTTTTCCTGGAATATCTTGGAAGTCTTTCACGATCATTTGTGGCACGCCTTTGCTAGCACCGTATTTAGCAATGGCTTGTGCAATAGGGTGAGTAGAACCTTTTTCAAGATTCACTGTGAAAGCTAAGTTATACATTTCATCACCTGCTGTATATATCACTTTCGTAACAGATAGCTTTCCTTCTGTTAAAGTCCCAGTTTTATCCATGATGATCGCATTGATATGACCTGCTTTTTCTAAAAATTCTGCGCTTTTAATAAGCACACCATGTTCTGCCCCAAGGCCTGAACCTACCATGATGGATGTGGGTGTCGCCAATCCCAAGGCGCACGGGCAGGCAATTACAAGCACAGCTGTGCCATATAATAAAGCTTCTCCTACCGTAGATCCTAATGCAAAATACCAAATAATCATGGTAAGAATGGCAATACCGATGACTACCGGCACAAAATAAGATGCTACCACATCCGCGATACGCTGAATGCTCGCTTTAGATGCTTGCGCTTGTTCCACTACTTTGATGATTTGGGATAACATAGTTTCCTCCCCAATAGCAGTGGCTTTCATAATAAATGTGCCCGACATGTTAACTGTAGCGCCTATGACTTGACTAGACTGACCTTTTTCTACAGGTACGCTTTCACCTGTCAACATAGCCTCATCCACTGTGGAATGACCTTCTAAAATAATTCCATCTACTGGCACTTTTTCGCCGGCCCGCACTTGGATCTTGTCACCTAGCACAATCTCCTTCGTAGGAATGTCCATCCACTCCCCATTGCGTTCCACATGGGCCACGCTAGGTTGTAATGCCACTAATTTTTGAATGGCCTCAGACGTACGACCCTTAGCAATATCTTCTAATAGTTTGCCCAATAATATAAAAGTAATTAACCATGCCGAAGTTTCAAAATATACATCGTGATTCCCCACTGCCATTTGGTAAATGCTAAATCCATAGGCTACGGAAGTTCCCAATGCGACTAGCACATCCATGGTAAGTGTACCACTACGAATGGCTGCAAAAGCGCTAGTGTAAAAAATCCAGCCCGCCCCAAACTGAGCAATCGTAGCTAACACCAATTCAACCTCATGCGATAACATAGGCCAATGCCATAAATAGTGCCCCATCATGGACACCATCATCGGAATAGCCATGAGAGCAGCCACGCCTAAGCGGATATATTGCCCTTTATGAGATGGTTTTTCTACCTTCATATCCGCATCAGTAGCAATATGTGCTTCAAATCCAATTTTTTCAATGGCAGCGATGACTTCTGTAGCACCAATCGTGCTATCATCTGTATACGCTACCGTTCCTTTATTGGTGAGCAAGTTGACTTTTACATCAGCCACACCTTCTAACTTACTGACCACTTTTTCTACACGCCCTACACAAGCTGCGCAGTGCATGCCGATAATAGAAAATTCTTCTTTACGCATGATTCCTCCTAATGATATATGGTTCTACACGAAAGATATTTAAATTTCTCAATATAAATATATTAACATATATCCAACCTATTTCATAGTACATGGACTATACAAATCTAACTGTATATACCTTATACAAATCTCTCAGTATATGGCTTACACCGATTTAATAGCTATCGATTGTCTAACCCACCGTGTTTACACAAACTATTGTATCCTGTCCGTATTATGCTGTCCGATTATACAGATCTAACACTCTATATTTCGTATAGCAACAGTGTTCCACTAACTTATGTTATACTATAGGTATTCAACGATTGTAATCTCATTTTTATTATTCTTATCCAGGAGTTCCTATGTCAGACATTCCACAATCTTATATCACCATAGCTAATGAATTTAGAACTGAATATATCATAGAAAAGTCACGTTTCATTTCTACTATCGCTCCTGTTACTACTGAAGCAGAAGCACAAACATTTATCCAACGTATATCCAAAGAATTTTGGGATGCTACTCACAACTGCACCGCCTATGCTATCGGCCCTCGCCAAGAACAACAGCGTTCCTCTGACAATGGAGAGCCCTCAGGGACGGCAGGAAAACCGATGCTAGAAGTATTAAAAAAAACAGGCATTACAAACGTAGCTGTCGTAGTTACTCGTTATTTCGGAGGTATTAAGTTAGGTGCAGGAGGACTCATTCGTGCGTACTCTCATAGTGCAGCCAAGGCTGTCCAAGAAGGACCTAAACTACTCATTACACCTCGTCAAATTGTGACTATCTCCATAGATTATTCTAACTTTGGAGCCATAGAGCGCCAACTACAAACTCTAGCGCTTCACTATACAGCATCGTTTACAGATCTAGTATCTATTGAAATCTATGTAGAACCAGAAGCTGTGGCCTCCTTAGAAGCTGATTTGACGAATCTAACTGGTGGTAACTTAACTTGGCAATTGCAAGATGTTCGTATGGTAGAATTGCCGTATACTACTGATATACCTGAAGACTGATGTCTAAATATACTATATACATAATTGGTAATAGAATAGTAAAGTTCCTGCAGTACGTCCTCCCACACCATATAAATCCGTTATATAATAGACTAATAAAGTTTCTAATCCGGCTCTGATAAACAACTGATATGGAATTTTCCAAAACAGCAACAAAAAACCACGGTGTCTTCCTTCACCGTGGTTTTTTGTGCTTCTTGTTGGAGTCCTCTATATAAAGGGAAAGTACGCTAAATTAATTATTGCAGCATTCTGCTACAAATACTTCTACAACTTCTTCATCTTGCAATTCAGAAGTCCAAGGATGTGGCCAGCCTTTAATGCTATTATCTTTGCATTGGCTTGCTTCACATGCTTCTAAACGATGTTCTTTTAAATTTTCTATCCATGCTGATACTAAACTCATATTAGTTACTTCCTTCCTTGTATACACACCTTAGAGTGTGTGTTCTTATTGCATGACTGTAGTATACAAGAGTCTGCTTATTTTGTGAAATGACAGATAGTTATTATCTCATAAACTATTTTTTATAACACTTTTTATAGTCTTTTTATTAAATCAAATTTAATTATAACTAGAACGCATATAAATTATAACTTTTTGACGTTTATTTGACGATTTTTGATAAAACAAAAAACAAAAAGCACACATGTATAACATATGTGCTCTTGTCCTGTGGCGGAGGATTAGGGATTCGAACCCTAGCGCCGGTAACCCGACCTAACGATTTAGCAAACCGTCCTCTTCAGCCTCTTGAGTAATCCTCCATGATACCCATTAAGGATATCACAAGTTGATTCAATTTGTCAATTCTTTTTTAAAGTTCATAGCCAACTTCTACAACTTCTACTTCTCCAGAGTTTGGATGCATCATTAGTCCATGAACTGCTACATCCTTTGGAATCAATGGATTCATGCGAAGCATGCTGACCGTTTCTTGTACATTGTCCACTGGATGTGAGAATCCATCAGCCCAATGCTCTAATTCATGACGAACCATTTGGATTGCATCTGGAGAAACACCTCTAGATAACATAGCTGTAGTTAAGCTTTCAGAAGTCGTTTTTGCCATGCCACATTCGTAGTGACCGATGACAAAAATTTCAGATACGCCTAACTCGTAAATACACACAAGCAAACTGCGTACCACACTGTCGAACATACCTGAAATGGAGTTGCCCGCCGATTTAATCACTTTTGCATGACCTCGTTCAATGCCGAGGGCTTGTTCCATAAAGTTTACTAATCGCGTATCCATACAAGTTAATATTGCAATTTCACGGGTTGGCACCTTGCTCACTGTTGGAGGTTCATCTCCATGTTCTTGGCTGGTACTATCCAAAAATTCTCGATTATGTCGTAATATTTCATTTAATAAATTCATCATTCACCTCACATGAAATTATCGAATCCGTTTTTTATAATGTTGTGAATTACCTTGTTGTTTCCAGCCTACACGATCACCAATAGACATAACTCGACGAGTTAAACATTCTTTACATTGGTCTGCATTATCATCAACACAAGGCTTATTATCGTACAACAAATATTTCGCACGGTGCTCTGGCACGGTAATAATCGGCATCAAGATATTGGCTCCCGCTGCTAAACCTTTTTCACGACCTAATTTATCTAAGGCTTGTAGCGCTGTAGTAGCAGCAATATTAACATCTTTCAAGAATAAACGTGTTAAAGCTATCATTTTTAAGCCTAACTGCACTCGTTCTAATTTGCCCTCTTGCGAATCAATACCTAATTCTAACGCGCGCTGTCCTAATGGTGTATCATGATGTACCACATACGGCCCCATACCAATCATATCGATGTCCATATCACGATAAAATAAAATATCATTTACAAGATCATCTAATGTTTGTCCTGGTAAACCAATCATAACACCTGTACCTACTTGGAATCCTACCTTACGCAAAGACTGTAAGCAATTCACACGAGTCTCAAAGGAGTGCAGCGCATCCTTAGGATGAATCATCTCAAATAAGTCTTTGTTCGTCGTTTCAATGCGAAGAAGATAGCGGTCCGCACCTGCTTCACGCATACGTTTGTACGCCTCCTCCGATTGCTCCCCTACACACATGGTGATACCTAGCTCATGATTACTTAACTTTTTTATATCTCGGATAAGTTCCACCACATACTCTACAAAGGCATCATCTGTACGTTCTCCAGATTGCAAGGTCAAAGAGCCATATTCATGATCATAGGCCCATTTTGCCATTTTCAATACATCATCACGAGACATATCGAATCGTTCTGTCTTACTATTTTCATGACGTATGCCACAATATAAGCAGTTTTTAATACAACGATTGGAAAATTCTATGAGTCCACGGTAATATGCAACTTTATCTACGTAAGCAGCTTTTACCTCATAGGCTTTTTTATATATCTTTTGTAACGTTTCCTCATCAGTAATGGTCATGAGGAATCGCAACTCCTCTTCCGTTAACCACTCATCTCCGACAAGGTCTTTTTGTAAAATACTATCTACTGTCATATTTCCTCAATGCTAATACCTCGGTCAGGTATACTTTTTTACACTATATATTCATTATATAAACAAACACATATACATTACTATATTGTATTATATGCCCAAATCTAGTTTGAACATCCTTATACCTGTTTACGATAGGCGAGCGTAAATGATCCGTCTATCTGTTCAGGTAATGGATCTAATACAAACCCTTTCAATTCCTTTGGCAATTCTGAAAGTTTCGTAATGTGATGCTCGCAGATATAATGTGCTAAAGAACCACGCATTTGTTTTGACGATGTACTGAGCTGTTTCCATACACCCTTACGATGTTCTAAAAACTCTATGGTCACCATTTTGGGATGGTTGATCCATTTAGAATATTCCTTAGATGCCAAATTTAGTATCCAATCTTCCCCTGCTACAGCTACATCTACTAAGGGTTGCCACCAAGTATAAAGATTAGACTTTTCCTCTTTTAGGACAGGATCAATTAAATCTAGTCGATATCCTTTGATTCCACTATTAGGTGCTACCAAGCCATACAAAGCGGATCCTATCCATATATGGGTGTTCGCAAACGCTTTCCCCTCTGATGATAAACCTTCGTAGTTAAAGTTTTTAAACGATAGCCCGTCATAACTAAGCGCTGCCATACCTTCTACTTCTTTGTCATAGTTTTGATAAAAAGCATATACTTCATCTAAGACTGTATCTTTTATTTTTAAAGCTTTTCCTAAGGCCTCCTTTGATATACCTTGCATATGCTTCACAATTCGTTCCGTCATATGTGGCGCAAACTGAGGTGCACTTGATATACCTTTTATATCTTTTGTTTTACTAGGGGATATAATTAATTTCATTCTGTCCTCTATTCTAACGTTTAATATATTGACTTATTTCATACCCTATAGTCATGATGTTAAACCTTTATAATCTTTATATTATTCATAGTATTTTTATAGACCTATCTAGTATACCATACATCGAATAGTTTTAATATAAAAAGACGGGTATAATACCCGTCTTTTTGCAAATAGATAGCTTCTAACTTCTTTCATTATTATTATTTTCTTCTAAGCTAACTTCAGACATTTCGCTATCAAGCATTTCATGGCAATGCTTACATTTTTTTGCTACTTTAAGTACAGTTTCACCACAGTATGGGCAAACCTTATATTTATCTGGTTCTACTTTTACTTTATCTTTCGATAACATAATCGCATGAATAATAGCAACAATCCATAACAATATTCCGTAAATAGCAAATAAACTAAAGGATTTACCCTTTCTATGCGCAATGTTAGCTGGAATAAGCATTATAACTGCAAATAAAGCATAGTCTGTTAAAATACTACTAAAGAATATATGTCTATTTACACCTTGAAAATGAGGATCCAAGATAACCGATGTAACAATAAATGCAATTATAAACCAAACTATATTCAATACTATAATCATAACCATTTCCTCCCTCTAATTTTCTACAACTTAGAATTACGTCTAACAATTGTATTATAACACAAAACCCCTCGAACACAAGTGTTCAAGGGGTTCTTGACTAGCGAATTAATTATTTCAATTCGATTGTTGCGCCAGCTTCTTCTAATTTAGCTTTTAAAGCTTCAGCGTCAGCAGCAGCTACGCCTTCTTTTACAGGAGCAGGAGCGCCGTCAACGATAGCTTTAGCTTCTTTCAAGCCTAAACCAGTAGCTTCACGTACAACTTTGATTACGTTGATTTTGGAAGCACCAGCGTCTTTAAGAATTACGTCGAATTCGGATTTAGCGTCAGCACCGCCAGCAGCAGCACCAGCAGCAGCTACAGCTACAGGAGCAGCAGCAGTTACGCCGAATTTGTCTTCGATTGCTTTTACAAGATCATTAAGTTCTAAAATAGTTGCAGTTTCTAATTCAGCAACGATGTTTTCGATGTTCAATGCCATGATTGATATCCTCCATTTTTGATATATGTTTTCTTAGTTAATTGTGTTGCTATTATGCAACAGTTTCGTCTTTTGCTTCCGCAACAGCTTTTACTGCGTAAGCTACATTGCGAACTGGAGCTTGAAGCACGGAAAGAAGCATGGAAAGCATACCTTCGCGGTTCGGCAAGTTTGCAATTTCTTGTACTTTTGCAGCGTCAAGAACTTCACCTTCCACAATACCAGCTTTAACAGTTAAAGCTTCAGTTTTTGTGTCTTTAATGAAATTTTCAAGAATACGAGCTGGAGCTACAGCGTCTGTGCTAGAAGTTGCTAATGCAGTAGGACCTTCTAAATGCTCAGAGAAAGCTTCGTAACCTAATTCGTTAGCAGCGATGCGAGTCAAAGTATTTTTGATTACTTTGTATTCTACACCTTCAGCCAAGAATTTACGACGAAGATCTGTTACTTGAGCAACAGTCAAACCGCTATAACCAACTAATACAGCACCTTTCGCTTCAGAAAGAGTTTCTTTCATTTGAGCTACAACTGCTTGTTTTTGTTGAGTGACAGCCATTAGAATACCTCCTTGTAGATTTTTGGTGATTTTCTATGTACTATCTTAGCGTAAAAACGACCTCAACGAAGACGTTGAGGTCGAGAACCATTCCATAATAGATTGGATTCAGCCTCAGCGGGCGAGTTTCCTCATTAAATCAAATGATGCCAGCCGTCTACAGCTAAGAGAACATATATAATTATTGTTCCTTGCTAGTGCTTGTTAATTTAAACACGTTCATAGGAACGCCAGGACCCATAGTGGAGCTAAGTGTCACAGTTTTAATGTATTGACCTTTAGCTGCTGCAGGTTTAGCTTTAACAATAGTATCAACGATTGTACGGAAATTGTCAAGTAATTTCGCATCATCAAAAGATGCTTTACCGATAGGACAAGCAATGATACCAGCTTTGTCTGTACGGTATTCGATTTTACCTGCTTTAATTTCGCTAACAGCACGAGCTACGTCAGGTGTTACAGTACCAACTTTAGGGTTTGGCATTAAGCCTTTAGGACCTAAAATTTTACCTAAACGACCAACTTGGCCCATCATGTCAGGAGTAGCTACAACAACGTCGAAGTCGCTGAAACCACCTTGTACTTTTGCTACTAATTCTTCGGAACCAACGATATCTGCGCCAGCATCCTCAGCTTCTTTAATTTTGTCGCCTTTCGCAAATACGAGTACGCGTTGAGTTTTACCTGTACCATGTGGTAATACAACGGCACCACGAACTTGTTGATCAGCGTATTTAGGATCGACGTTCAAATTGAAAGCGATTTCGATTGTTTCGTCGAATTTTGCAGTGGCAGTTTTCTTAACTAATTCAATACCTTCTACTGGTTCGTAGAATTTATCTGCTTCGATAAGTTTTACTGCTTCAGCATATTTCTTACCTACTTTTGCCATTTTTATTCCTCCTTATGTGGTGTAACGGGATGTCCCTCCCACCGATATGTGAGTCACATACCGTACGCTAATTAATCAACGATTTCAATGCCCATGCTGCGTGCAGTACCTTCTACCATACGCATAGCTTGCTCAACAGTGTTAGCATTTAGGTCAGGCATTTTAAGTTCAGCGATTTCACGAACTTTATCGCGACCAACTTTAGCTACTTTATCACGGTTAGGTACTCCAGATCCTTTTGGGATGCCTGCTGCTTTTTTCAATAAAACTGCAGCTGGTGGAGTTTTTGTGATGAAAGTGAAGCTTCTATCTTCGTATACAGTAATAACAACTGGGATGATAAGACCAGCTTGTTGAGTTGTTCTTTCGTTAAATTCTTTAACGAAGCCCATGATGTTAACACCTGCTTGACCCAAAGCTGGACCAATCGGTGGCGCTGGACTCGCTTTACCAGCCTCGCACTGTAATTTCACAACTTTACTAACTTTTTTAGCCATGGTGATTACACCTCCTTGCGTCAAAATGTGGTGGTAACGGAGCGAAATTGCCCCTCCCACTGGCAACCTCCCGGCCGCCTAAAAAGGTTAGAGTTATATAATATATTAAAGAATCTTCTCAACTTGAGAATATTCTACCTCTACTGGGGTTTCACGATTAAACATTTCTACATTCAAACGTAGTTTTGCATGTTCGTGATTGATTTCAGTAATAACGCCTGTTCTATCTTCAAAGGCACCGGATGTAATTCGGACAGTTTCTCCTACTTCAACATCAAGAGTTTGTACTGGTTCTTGATCTAAACCTTGAGACTTCAAGATATAAGCTACTTCAGAATCAGATAGTGGCACTGGCTTTGTTACAGAACCAACAAATCCTGTAACACCTGGTGTATTACGCACCACGTACCAAGACTCGTCATTCACTTCCATTTCTACCAGCACATAGCCTGGAAAGACTTTGCGTTTTACTACTTTTTTTACTCCATCTTTTTCGTCGATTTCATCTTCCATTGGAATTAAGATGCGAGAAATCACATCTTCCATCCCCATAGCTTGAACTTTCAACTCTAAAGTGGTTTTTACTTTGTTTTCGTAGCCTGAGTAAGTATGTAAGACATACCACTTTTTATCTGTTCCCATCAAAAAGGCCTCCTACCTTACAGCACTCTTTAACAATTTAAAAAGTTCTGCAAACACTGTGTCAACGATACCGATAATAGCAGAAATAATAATTACCGCCACAAATACTGCAATCGTATAGTTCACAAGTTCTTTTTTCGTAGGCCAGACTACTTTCTTGAGCTCAGAGCGCACTTCACGAACGAATTTACCGTTACCATTTTGTTGTGCTTGAGCTTTTGAATTAGTTCCTGCCATGATATCACATCCTCACGTCAACAAATAATTAAAAATTATTTTGTTTCACGGTGTAACGTGTGTTTACCACAGAATTTACAGAATTTATTCATTTCAATACGATCTGGGTTGTTTTTTTTGTTTTTGTTTGTCTGATAGTTACGTTGCTTGCATTCAGTACAAGCCATAGTTACTGCGTTACGCATCAGTTTACACCTCTCTTTAAAGTGCCTAGACGGCTATTACTTCATAAACATACTAATATAGACTACCACAAGTGGAAGTCTATGTCAAATGCAATCTAAAAAAGCCAGGCAATTCCTGACTCCTCTATTATTACATAGAACCTATTAAATAGCAAGTAATTTCCTATGTGATTTCTAAATTTTTCGTTTACAAAATTGAATGATAGGACTATAATAAAACCATAGTTTAACTTATCTTATGGAACACTAGCTCAGCTGGCAGAGCATCTGACTCTTAATCAGAGGGTCCAGGGTTCGAACCCCTGGTGTTCCACCACGCTTAGAACCGTACAATCGTGCGGTTCTTTTGTTATGTAGCACAGTCTTAGTGTTTAGGGGGGGCTATTTATGTTTAAACACATCCTTTTTATCATTACCAATCTTATACGTGCCCTATACTATCTCTTTTATGCTATTGGATTGGGTTCGCTATGTATCATCGGCTTACTAATTTTACTTTTTATTGTCAGCTCCATTTTATATGCCATGTTTTTTTAACTATTATCTTTTATGATATATTTAGATACATCATATACACAGGGGTAAGATATTTCGACATCTGAGTTTTGGCAGATTTCCGTCGATACATTATAATAAAATGCCTCTGCAGAGTAAAAGGACTGCGACTCTACTTGAGTCACAGTCCTTTTGTATTATAACACTAGCGCGCCTACAACACCACCGATTAACAAAGTAATGTCATAGAATATAAACGTTGGTACGCAAGTATCCCATATATGATTATGTTGTCCATCTGCATTGAGTCCTGATGTAGGTCCTAATGTAGAATCCGATGCAGGTGACCCTGCATCACCTAGTGCCGCAGCGATACCGATTAGCAAAATAATAGCTGGCACAGAAAACCCTAAATGCAATCCCATAGGGATATATATGGAGGCAATAACAGGGATTGTACCAAAGGATGTACCAATACCCATAGTAATCAGTAGTCCTACAACGAGCATCACGATAGCCCCAACTAATTTGGAGTCAATAATAGATACTGTGGCTGCTACTAAATGTTCTACAGAGTTTGTTTCTCGTAATACATTCGCATAACCTGCAGCTATCAACATAACAAAGGCTATAGTCCCCATCATGCGAATACCGCCATCCACATCTTCATCCATTTTAGACCATTTGATAAGGCCAGTCGCAAAGAATACTGCCAGTCCAGCTAAAGCGCCTATCGGCAGAGATTTAAAATAGAGCTGCGCCACAAAGGCTACTGCTGCCCCCGCTAAGCCTTTCCAACAATCCGCCGTCATGCGAGATGCTTCATCGGCACTTTCTTCTTGTGCCACCGCAATATCTTCATACTCACGGTTTCGACTATAGTACACAATGGCAAGCAATAATCCTACCACCATTGATATACCACCGATCCACATGACAGAAGCTATATCTGAAATAGATACATTCACACCGTTGGCTACCATTTGATCTTTGATAATGGTCATAAACAGCAATCCAAAGCCAACTGGCAATGATACATAAGGTGCTTTTAGACCAAATGTTAAGGCGCATGCCACTGCTCTACGATCTAATTTCATACGATTCATAACCACTAATAGAGGTGGAATCAAAATAGGAATAAAAGCGATGTGCACAGGAATTAAATTTTGTGAAAAACAGGATACAAAGGCGATGAGCAAGGTAAATGCTACTTTTTTTGTACCTACAATATTGGTAATCTTCTTAGTCACAACTGTAGCTAGCCCAGATCGCCCAATGACAATGGCTAAGGCGCCCAATAAAATATAACTGAATGCGGTTTCCGAATTGCCACCCATACCACCGATTAAAGACTCAATCGTAGTGGTTACCGTCATGCCCCCTGCCAGACCTGCTACCAATGAAGCTACGATAACTGATAACAACACGTTAAATCGCAGCAAACACAGAATCGACATGGCGATGACTGATAAGACTATGGGGTTTAACACTATATCCATGTAGGATCTCCTTCTTTTGTACTTACTCGGCTTGGAGCAACTGTGTTAGGTACGTTCGTTCCCATACATCTCCATAGCCATCTAATTGTTGCAATGCTATTGTACCATAGGTAGCCAAACTTTCAGAAAACGCTTGGTCCACCTCTGCACTAGGATACTCAGTTTTGAGGAAACAAATAGCCCAATGCACGCGCCCAACTTCTTGTCCATGTTGCTCTACTACGCCATGAGATTGGGCAGATTCCAAATAGGACACAGCTGTATGTATATCCCCTTGAATTCGTGCTAACAACCCAAGGTACGCCTCAATAGTCGGTCTCCGTCGACTTATGGTATATTGCAAGCATAATTCATAGGACTTTTGAAAATACGTGGTCGCTAATTCATATTTCTGCAATGCAAAGGCAGTCATACCTGCATTGGTGGCAAATACAATCCATGAACTATATAACTCTGTTTTGTCGCAGTAGTCCAGTGCTTTTTGATACATCTCTAATGCTGTCTCTAGGCGAGACCGACTTTTTTCAATATCTCCCAAGTAGTTATACGCAGCCCCGATATTGATAGCATATCTGCGCGCTACCGTTTGGGTTACTGAAAATAATCGTATGGATTCTGTTAAGAGCGGAGCCGCTTGCTCTACTGCACCTTCCATAATGAATGCCAATGCTTTCAATCGCAGTATAACACCTATTTCTTTTTTGAAATGATACTGTTCTGCTAGGTCCAACGCCTTGGACGTGTATTGATGTATTTCAAGAACATGGCGCATTTGTAAGTGATAATAAATCATCTCTTTATAAGCTTTCAACTTATAATTTGATGCTTCTTGCTCTGTACTTTCTTCTAATAATTCTTGAAAGTATCGTAAGCCTCGTTCTTTATCACCAATACTCATATAGTATTTGCCTGCTCCATATAGGTAAGGTAATTCTAAAGCACGCACATCTGGCACGTCTCCATACAATGTGTACACATAGTCTAACTCGTCTTCTATTTCCTGTAAGGCTTTTCCCGTTACTTCTCCCATAAAGTACCCTGCATAGACAGAGGATAATTCTCCTACGCCAAGTTCTGGAGAGGCATCTTTATTAAAGTTTAAATAATGCATAAAAGACTTCAATTTATACATTAACGCTTTTTGGTATTGTCCCGCTTCACGGAAGTGAAATTCCAGTTGCTTATAGCGAATCATATCTTCCTTGGAGTGAGTCAATCGTTTTTCCCAGGCTTCCCCTAAATAGGCATGCAAAATTTGACGCCGGTCCATTGCCATTTGGTCCCGTAAATACTCTTTACACTTATATTGGCGCAAACTGTATTGCACTTCACCATGTTGTGTACGGTAATCAATGAATCCTTTTCTTTCCAATTCCTCTAAGGTTTGTAAAAGACGCAATTTATCCAAGCCCATATAGTATTCAATCATGCCCAATGGTGCTTCATTGTAGAATAAACTGATAAAATCCACCAATTTTCGTTCTTCTTCCGATAAAGTATCGCATTTCTTGCTATAGAGCAGTTCCATATCTTTGGTCAATCCATAAATGGAGCCATATTCTTTCCATAATTGCATACTTTCTATGAGCACCAACAGATTACCTCGACTGACTTCCACCAATTGATCCACTATATCTGTATCCCGTAACGTAGGCTCTCGGTCGAGAATAAAGGCTCGCATCCGTTCGTCTGACAATGGCAACAAGGAAACACTTTGCAATACTTTCTGTTGTTCTAAGCTTTGTAAGGTTCGTTGATGCATGCCTTTTACTTCCTCTACGTCAGTGACAATGATCATAAGACGTTCAGACCTATGATGTAACAGCAATAAACTCAATAAAGAAAAACTTAAGGAGTCCATCCATTGCACATCCTCAAAAATCAATGTAAAAGGAATTTCTTCCGACACCTGTTCTAGCAGATTTGATACTGCTTGGTACACTACATCAAAAGGCAATGCTTCCGTTACTTCTAAAAAGCCCAAGTCTCGAGCCATACGTCGATCTAACTGTGGAAAGATTTCATAAATACGCCGTAATTCGATGTTTTCCAGACCTTGTAATTCGATCTCTTCCAGTATCTTTCCTACAATAGGAATCCACGCATGCAATAGCAAGCCTTGTTCCTCTTCATAACATTGGCTTTCTAACACACATCGATAGGGTTCTACTTTATCTCGTATATATTCTACGAGACTTGTTTTACCGCTTCCTGTATCTCCTGTGATACGCAAGGCTAATGGGGTATCCTCAAAATAGTGCAAATACTTTTGTACCTCCCCTGCTTCCGCATCACGGCCTTTCAACATTGTATGTTCTACAAAAGATACTGCCTCTTGCTTTTGCACATTCGGTAAATGCATAGCTTCCCGAAGCGAATTAGGTACACTTTCATCTAAATCATCTGCATAAATACATTGTAGTTGATGGTATAATTGTTTTCCCATGGTCGTGAAACCTTGGCTCATGATCAGTTCCAAAATTGCACTAAACCGCTCTTCGTTATAGGGATCATAGGACAATAGGACCGGAATATATCGCTCAATGCAGGCGATATTTTTTTCCTCAATTCCTGTGTCTACTAGGTCATAAACCGCCTCCATATACATGGATTTTAATCGACTTCGTTCCCCTAAATACCAGTCCTCATAGGCCTCTGCATCTTTTACATAAAACCCTTGTAAAAATTCCCCTTTGTAAATATCTATATATTGTTTAGGATTCCTTTGAAATTGATGCACATCCACATAGATATGCGACGTGGGATTCCATTGTAATACAGCATTTCTCGGTGATACAAATACATCTGCCCCCAATAGCTTTTTTGCCTCATAAATGGCATTTCTTAAGTTTTTTCTGGCGTTGACCTCTGATTTTTCCGGCCACAATAAACCACTGATTTCATCTCGGAGGGCTACTCCTTTCACCACCATATAATAAATGAGCGCTTGCACTTTGCCATACGTAAAAAAGACATCTTGCCCATCTACTTGTATCCGTGGTGTCCCTAATAAATGAATTTCTATCCCCATATGATTTCCTTCATTCCATTATGATGCGTCTTATAACTTAGCAAGACCTAACAATCGTTGTTCCTCTGTATCTAACACAGATTCTATCTCTTCCATGCTGTGTGCCAATTGTTTTACAAACTCCGCATCCTGTATAGAGCCTAGATTGATTTTCACATTTAAAAAAGCACTCTTTACAGCGGCGTTTGCATTAATGACAGCAATCATTCCATCCGTAATAGCATTAGCATTTCCTTTTACAATGACTGTTTCCGCCAATGGTAATAAGGTATACGCCAATTTACCAATTTCATAAGGCACCAAGGCAGCTTGTTTCGTGGTCCGTTGTATTTCTGTTTTACGGAATGTTTTTTCTTCTTCTGTTTCTTTCGGCAGCTTGAAAGCTCCCATTAACTCCATAAAAGCAGCACTATCTTTATTGATAAAGTACACAAACTCTTCTTTCACTTGGCACATAGCTTCTTGAATGCTTTTCATTTCCTCGTGAACCGCTTCATACTTTGCATTCCCAATCGTTAAATTCGCTACCATTTCAATTAAAGCCGCTGCGGTAGCTCCATTAATAGCTGCCACACTACCGCCACCTGGTGCGGGCGCACTAGAACCAAGGTCCCGAATAAAGTCTAATACAGATGCATTATGTAATTCCATCATTCCTCCTAAAATAATCCTTTAATAGTCCCTTCTGCTGTGACATCCATGCCAAGAGCAGCTGGTTGTTTTGGTAGCCCAGGCATAACCATAATATTACTTGTTTGACACACAATGAATCCAGCTCCATTGGCAATCCGCACATCTTGTACAGTAATGGTGAAATCTGTAGGAGCTCCTAATAGCTCTGGATTATCACTTAAGGAGTATTGTGTTTTTGCCACACATACTGGTAAATCCGCCAGTCCCCAGCCTTCTAATTGCGCAATTTGCTTTTTCGCTGCACTGGTAAATTCTACACCATTGCCACCATAAATTTCTTTTACAATCGCCGTTAACTTATTAGGGATACTATCTTTCACATCGTATAAAGCAGTTGGCTTGATGTCTGTTCCTTCCAACATACCCATCACTTGTTTCGCCATATCAATACCGCCAGCGCCACCTTTTTCCCAGCATTCATTAAGGCTCACATCCACACCATAGTGATCGCACAATTGTAATAACGCATCGATTTCCGCTGGTGTATCTGTAGCAAATTTATTAATGCTCACTAATACTGGCAAGCCAAAGGCTCTCATATTGGCAATTTGTTTTCCTAGGTTCACAAATCCCCGTTCTAAAGCTTTTACATTTTCTTTGGTCAACTCTGATTTTGGCACGCCTCCATGCATTTTTAAAGCTCGAATAGTCGCTACGATGACCACCGCATCAGGGAAGATATCTCCATAATGACATTTAATATGTAAGAATTTCTCTGCCCCTAAATCAGCACCAAATCCTGCTTCTGTAATGACTACATCGCCTAATTTTAGTCCTAGCTTAGTAGCAATGATCGAATTACATCCATGAGCAATATTCGCAAATGGACCTCCATGAATCAATACTGGTGTATGCTCTAACGTTTGTACTAAGTTCGGTTTGATAGCGTCTTTCATAAGGAGTGCCATTGCCCCTTCACAACCCAATTGGTGGACAAACACAGGCTCTCCAGATAGGTTTGTACCAATGACAATACGACCAAATCGTGCTTTTAAATCTTCTAAATCACGAGCCAAGCATAGAATAGCCATAATTTCAGAGGCTACGGTAATCATAAAATGATCTTCCCGTGGTACACCACTCATAGGTCCACCCATGCCAATGACCACATTGCGCAAAGCACGATCATTCATATCTAATACACGTTTCCAACTAATACGACGTACGTCAATTTGTAGTGCATTACCTTGGAAAATATGATTGTCAATCATTGCTGACAATAAGTTATTAGCCGCCGTAATAGCATGCATATCTCCTGTAAAATGAAGGTTAATATCCTCCATTGGCACTACCTGCGCATAACCACCACCAGCAGCACCACCTTTAACGCCAAACACAGGGCCCAAGGATGGTTCACGCAACACGGCAATACTATTTACACCAATTTGTTGTAAAGCTTGTGTCAATCCAATCGTGGTGGTAGACTTGCCTTCCCCTGCTGGCGTAGGTGTGATGGCTGTGACTAGTACCAACTTACCATTGGGTGCATCTTGCAAACGTTCCATCGCATCAAAAGATACTTTTGCTTTATATTTTCCATATAATTCCAACTCATCTTCTGTTAGATTGCATCCTTTAGCAATCTCTACAATTGGTTTCATCTCAGCTTGTTGAGCAATTTCAATATCACTTAACATATGTCTCCCTCCTTATGTATCGTCATACACTTGCATGACTGTTACAACCTTACTACAATTCTTTATCTTTACAAACTGCCATACTTTTCACTAGTACTATAGTAAAGAAATAGTTTATTATGAACATCATACAACGAATTTACATATTTCGTCTATTAATAAATGCAAAAAACATATCTATAACAAGTTATAAAAACACCATATATACCTGTGAAAGATACATATGGTGTCTAGATATTTTATATTCTATTATGCATGCGTGTTCGCCATAGCTTCTAAGTGTTTTTGCTCTAATGCAGCTACTTCTTCATCTGTTAATGGATGTTCGATATGTCGGGTCAATGTTTCAGCAGACACTTCATGTTCCCAACGGCCTACGATAGCCGCTGCAATGCAGTTACCTAATAAGTTACATACGGTACGGCCCATATCTAACACACGGTCAATGCCTAAAATTAAAGCTAAGCCTTCCACCGGAAGTCCAAAAGCTGCGCTAGTAGCGGCTACTACAATCAAGGAACCTCCTGGTACACCTGCAATCCCTTTAGTGGATAACATCAAGGTAATCATCATTAAAATTTGTTGATCAATAGGGAATGGTACCCCATACACTTGTGCAATAAATACAACTGCTAATGCAGAATACAATGTGGAGCCATCTAAGTTAAATGTATATCCTAAAGGAAGCACAAAACTTACAATGTGATTGGGAATCCCCATCTTTTTCAATTTTTCCATAGCAATTGGTAAAGCGGCTTCCGATGCAGCGGTTGTAAACGCTAGGATAGTAGGCTCTTTCAGTGCGAAGAATAATTTAAATAAGTTCACTTTTGTTAAAGCCGATGCAATGCCCAGTACGATAGTAAGGAACACAATTAGCCCTGCATATAAAGTAAATACTAATTTTAATAATGGAATCAGCATTTCAATCCCAAAGGCACCTACTGTATACGCAATGGCACCAAAAATACCGATAGGGGAAATATACATGACATAATGAGTTACCCTAAACATGATGTGGGCTATACTTTTTGATAAGTCTACAATTTGTTTTCCCTCTTTACCCAAACTTGCTGCTGCAATAGCAAACATACAGCTAAAGAAGATAATTTGTAACATATCTCCACGAGCCATGGCGTCAATAATATTTGTTGGAATAATATTCACTAACATTTGCACATGGTCCATTTGACCTTTGGAGGCTGCTTTGTTAACGATATCTGTAGCGCCACCACTCGCCGTCAAATTCACACCCACTCCTGGTTCTACTACATTCACGGCAAACAGCGCAATAAATAGTGCCAACGTAGTAGCTAATTCAAACCATAGGATCGCTTTTCCCCCAAGGCGGCCTAATTTTTTAAAATCCCCTGTGCCAGCGATACCCATGACTAGGGAGCTAAAAATTAAAGGTACTACGATCATTTTAATCATGCGAATAAATACATCACCTAAAGGTTTTAATTGTTTCGCAAAATCTGGTGCCACTGCACCTACCAACACACCAGCCAAGAGGCCGATGCCTATCCACCCGGACAGTCCAATTTTCTTTAACATAGTATAGAATCTCCTTTTTACATACCAATACTTGCTCAGGTTATATAAAAAGAGGCGATGGTGTACAAGTACAGAATGTCTCTTTCAAAACCTATCCTAAAATTCTATAGAAAGTATTATAACAAATCCTTTACAGAGATACAATAGTACAATTAGTGTACACAAAAAATATACAAATCTTTTTTCAAGAAATTTTTAATAAAAAGTTTTATATTTTGACATTCTTTTGACGTTTCTAGTTTATACTACACATAAAGAGTAGCAACACTATGATACTCTCTTTCTTGTGAAGTGATGTACGTATATTATAAACTCCTCAACTCCTTTTATAGGGCCTCATAATATATGTATACGACATAACCAACTACCTCTACCATGCTACCTCTATGGTATGTCGTGTATAGATAGACATCCTTCATTCACATCTTTAGGTCTTCTCCTCTACTCTTCCCTACAGATGACCTAAAGAACTCTATCAACAAATACCATGAACATCTCAAAGATGGTCATGGTATTTTTTCTTGTCTGGCTTACTTTTTTTATTCCACCGTTCCCAGAACCTTTCTACCGCCCTATTTCCTTATACGCAACTATATAGTCTACTATCACAATATATCAAAAGGGCCTGTAACAAAATGTACATATTTACATTTACCTATAAAATATAAAAAATAGAGGAAAGTTGATACTTTTTGATCAACTTTCCTCTGTTTTATTTGGCTCTATTTTGTTACAGCCCCTTATGTACTATTTCAATGCTATCAGTAAAACTAATTATGCCTGTTGTTTACCAACATGTTCAAAACTAGCTTGTTCTAATGCCTCGACTTCTTCGTCAGTCAACGGATGTTCCATTAACTCTGTTAAGCGTTCCGCAGATACTTCGTTTTCCCAACGACCTACAATGGCTGCTGCTAGACAGTTACCAGATAAGTTACATACCGTACGAGCCATATCTAGGATACGGTCTACACCAAGAATTAAGGCTAAGCCTTCTACTGGCAAGCCAAAGGCTGCTGCTGTTCCGGCAATAACGATCAAGGATGCCCCCGGTACTGCGGCAATCCCTTTGGTAGACAACATCAATGTTAATACCATCAACAATTGTTGTTCAATAGGGAATGGTATCCCGTACACTTGGGAGATAAACACCACTGCTAGAGAAGAATACAATGTGGATCCATCCAAGTTAAATGTGTATCCCAACGGTAACACAAAACTTACCACTTGGTTTGGAATGCCTACTTTTTTTAATTTTTCCATCGCAATTGGCAACGCAGCTTCAGAAGCCGCTGTAGAGAATGCTAACACGATTGGCTCTTTCAACACTTTACCAAGTTTGAATAAATTAACTTTCGTAAAGAAAGAACCGATTGCAATTACAATAATTAAGAAGAATGCCAAACCACCATATAATGTAAACACAAGTTTCAACAATGGTACTAGCATACCTAATCCGAAGTTACCTACTGTGTACGCAATGGCACCGAAGATACCGATAGGAGACACATACATTACATAGTGTGTCACTTTGAACATGATGTGTGCTAAATCTTTGGAAAGTTCAACAATTTGTTTTCCTTCTTTACCAATACTTGCTGCAGCAATGGCAAACATACAGCTAAAGAAGATAATTTGCAACATATCACCACGAGCCATGGCATCTACGATATTCGTTGGAATGATGTTTACCAACATTTGGATATGATCCATCTCGCCTTTTGCAGCCGCTTTATTGGCAATATCTACCGCATTACCAGTAGCTGTTAAGTTCACTCCTACGCCTGGTTCAAATACGTTAACTACAAATAAACCTACAAATAATGCAATCGTAGTGGCAATTTCAAACCATAAAATGGCTTTGCCCCCTAAGCGACCTAATTTCTTAAAGTCACCGGTACCAGCGATACCCATTACAAGGGAACTAAAAATCAACGGTACTACGATCATTTTAATCATACGAATAAATACATCACCTAATGGTTTCAATTGTTTTGCAAAATCTGGTGCTACTGAACCTACTAGTACGCCCGCTAATAGGCCAATGACAATCCAACCAGATAAGCCAAGTCTTTTTAGTACTGCCATAGAATCTCCTTTTTCTTAATACTACCCTTTAAAAGACCATACAAAAAGAGGCACAGGGTACGTGTACGATGTGTCTCTTTGCAGACCTTACTTATAAAATTCTATAGAATTATTATATCAAATTATTTCTATTTTCACAAGATTACTTCTTATAAAACAGAGTTTTTATTCATATTTTTGTTTCTTTATTCTGTTTATCGACTAAAAGGGAATACTTTCACTATAGAACCCCGCTCTAATCGTTCGCTATTACTAGGAATCTTGATCAATCCATTTGCCACTGATAAAGCTTGTAAACCACCTGAGGTCATTCCTAAATTAGGATACGCCCAGCAAGATCCTTCTTCATACTGAATATGCCCTTGATAATAGCGATCTAATGGATGCTTTCTATCTACAACTTCACCTAGGTGGCAATCTATCCAACGACGCATCACCGTCCGTCCAGATAAGCGTTCCAACACAGGCAACACCAATAAATAAAACTGATTCATTGCTGCTGTAGGATTTCCAGATAAGCCCATACACCATGTATGATGTCCTCTAGCTGTAATAATACCTCCAAAAGAAGCTGCTCCTGGACGCATCTGTAAACGTCGATACAATGTATTAGCGCCTAAACGTTCATACAATTCCGGCATCGTATCATAGTCACCTACAGATACACCGCCAGTGCTAACAATCATATCTACCGGTCCCAGTGTGTCTAGCATATGTTGTACAGTGGCAATATTACCCTTTACCGTACCTGGCGCATCTGACAAATGGGCTACTCCCATCACATCAACGCCTAATGCATATAAGGTACCTTCTAGTAAATACCGATTGGAATTATAAATATGCCCTACTCGCAGTGTCTCAGTTGGATCTTGTACTTCACGACCTGTGGTGAGCACAATCACTCTTGGTTTTCGGTACACAGAGACTTCACTATATCCCTGCCCTGCTAAGGTCCCTACTTGTTCTGCTTCCAACACAGTACCAGCAGGCAATAATTCCTGACCAACTTGTATATCTTCCCCTGCGAGGATAATATGTTGACCCACTTCGATTCGACTAGGTACTGTCACTTCTGTTTCATTACTCCAAGTTAGCGCTTCTTTTACTACCACTGTATCTGCCGTATCTGGTACCATGGCACCCGTCATAATGTGGATTCCTTCACCGGGCTCTAATTGACCTTGAAACACTTCCCCTGCACCAATCGTCTCTAACATACGATATGATCTTGTGTCTGCAGTATAACGAATAGCAATTCCATCCATGGCCGATCGCCTAAAAGGGGGATAATCCATCTTAGCTAGCGCCGTTGCCCCTAATACTCTGCCATAGGCTTGTCCAATAGGAACAGACTCTATGTCGAGGGTATACGCACTATCTGTAAAAGGAGCTTCTAATCGTTGCAAGCCTTCTTCTACTGTTACTACTTGCATTATAACAACTCCTTCAATATCCAATCTGCTAAACGTTCCATATCTTCCTCACTGAAATTGAACTGTTCGCAAATCGTATTTCCTTCTAATGTGTCTTCTATATCTGTCACTACTGCTACAATCTCTTCTAACTGCGGCAGTCTCGTTTCATTATGGTTTGCACGGACTACTTCAATGATCGGCGCCACTCCATGGCTGCGGCTTTCTAAGAGCACCAAATCCACAGGCATTTCATTGGCCAACCGAATCAATTGTTGTTGACGTTGCATACTTTCACCATGGACCATCATTGCATATCCATTGGGTCCCGCTATGGCCACTGCCTTCGCCCCTGATTGACTGGCTTTCCACGTATCAGTGCCTTCCTTATCCATGGAAAATCCATGACCATCACTTTTCACCATGCCCACCACAATACCTCGCTCTGAAAGCGCCTTAATCAAAGCTGTAGCCACTGTAGTTTTCCCCGATTTAGATTGGCTTGCACTAATGGTCACAATCGGCACAGACCGTTCACGATTGGCAGATTTAGCTTTTGCTAATTTATAAGATAATCGAGTATTTACATTACTATATAACTCTGCTTCTTCACTCATATCCATTTCCATATAGGGAATCTTGTCCAAAATTCCATGCATAGATACATCTTCACTGTCCAAGGCTTCTTGAATCGTGTCTAGTACGGACCGTTTATAAATGGCTGCTAACGGCTCGTACTCTTGCAAACCTACATAAGGAACCATGGCTAATAATTCTCCTTGGAAAAATGTATCGATGTGCACTTCCCAAGATGGCAACCAGTGAAAGGAAAACCACGGCATATCTGCAGATACCACAATATAGGCTTCTCTAGTTCCTACTGAAAGAGCCGACTGCAATCCACTTAAAGGGCCTTTCATAGCAATCGTATCTGGCACTAATTGAATATCTCGACCAAAGGAACGAGCTTCTTCAATAATATGTGCCTCTGACTCTTCTAATTCTCGATTGATGGAGACTAAAATTTCTCCACATTCTGTAAGGACCGCCTTGCGGAGCATTTCCCCTAATAAAGTTGTGCTACCCCAAGGCAATCTCGTCTTATCTGTTCCCATGCGAGTGCTAAGTCCACCCGCTAATATAATAATTCCTAATTCAGAAATCATACATATCTCCTGTCCTAGATGTTTTCTTATTTATGAGTGGGTGCCACACGACCTAATCCACGCATCACTGGCACATATAACAACGCCAATACCACTAAATTAATGACCATGTCTGGCAACATATATGTTGCATTATACGTTAGGGAGTAAATCCAAGGGCTTGTTCCCTCTGGCGCATAGGATCCAAACACCACCACACCACTAATAGCAGACATAGCAAAGCGAGTTAAGATTGCATAGACAGCCCCAAAGAAGGCTTTCCCAGTACCAGAACCGCCGAAGAAACCGGCAATACCGATGGCACCATAGGCTAAGATATAGTCTAATACAACACTCATATAATGAATAGAGAATTTAAATCCCAATAGGAAATGAACAATTCCATAGGCAATACCAGTTAGGATGCCCGCACGGCCACCCCAACGATAGGCATAAATTAACAATGGCACCAAGTTAGCTGCTTTCACAGCGCCACCTTGTGGCATTTGATAGATGACATACATACTTAAAATTTGAGCCATAGCAATGACTAGACCGCCTTCTACTAACATTTTTGTTTTGCTTGAACTTGTATAACTCATATCTATCTCCTTTTCACACTATGATACATTGAAATACATTATCAAATTACTTTTATTTATTTCTTACATTGTATCACTTTTAATCTATTTTTATCTATATATTTTTTCACAAAACACGGCATTCCCCTAGTACAAATTAGCATATCAAAGATGACTAAGTATATCCGCCCCCTTGTTGCCAAGATAGGAGGTCTTATGTATAATAGATAAGGATTATGTCGTAATCCTTATTCTGTCTATTTAGGGGGCAACAAATAATGATCAATACTACAAACATTTTCGATTATGAAGACGTGCAATTGATACCGAACAAGTGTATCGTATCTAGCCGTAGCGAATGTGACACAACTGTGAAACTGGGAAATCGTACATTCCGTTTACCAATTGTGCCAGCTAACATGCAAACTATCATCGATGAAAAGTTAGCCAAAGAATTAGCTGCTAAAAACTACTTCTATATCATGCACCGCTTCCAACCTGAAAAACGTTTGGATTTTGTAAAAGACATGCATGAGGCAGGTTTATTTGCATCTATTTCCATCGGTGTTAAACCAGAGGAATTTGCATTCGTAAACGAATTAAAAGAAGCAAATCTATGCCCAGAATATATTACTATCGATATTGCTCACGGTCATTCCAACAGCGTTATCGATATGATTCAACACATTAAACGTGAACTTCCTGAAAGTTTCGTTATCGCTGGTAACGTAGGTACACCAGAGGCAGTTCGTGAACTAGAAAATGCTGGAGCTGATGCTACCAAAGTAGGTATCGGACCTGGTAAAGTGTGTATTACAAAATTAAAAACTGGTTTTGGTACTGGCGGCTGGCAATTATCTGCTGTTCGTTGGTGTGCCAAAGCAGCTACAAAACCTATCATCGCTGACGGCGGTATCCGCGACCACGGTGACATTGCCAAATCCATCCGTTTCGGCGCTTCCTTTGTTATGATTGGCTCTTTATTCGCTGGTCATATCGAATCCCCAGGTAAAGAAGTAACTATCGATGGCGTTACATATAAAGAATACTTCGGTAGCGCTTCCGAGCACCAAAAAGGGGAACGCAAAAACGTAGAAGGTAAAAAAATTACGATCCAATCTAAAGGCAGTATCTTCGATACATTGACTGAAATGGAACAAGATTTACAATCTTCTATCTCCTACGCTGGTGGTACTACACTACAAGCTATCAAAAAAGTTGACTACGTTATCGTTAAAAACTCCATTTTTAACGGCGACCGTTAATCACATATATGCGAGGACTCTTCTCTAGAAGAGTCCTTTTTTTATCCCCAGCACCGGTTAATATCTTTTCGCCCTTACCCTTTAAATATTACCCTCTGACTACAGATACTACCCTATCTTCTGGTATCTTATCCCTACCGCAAGAAGAATGCAATCCTCATAAAAATAAAATGTTGAGAACACCCTCTACTGGTATCCTCAACATTTTTTCTTATTTAAATTTTGGTCGTCTTCCTTCTGCAAAGGCACGCACACCTTCGCGGAAGTCTTCTGTGGCCCCTAAGGAGTTTTGAATCTTCACTTCTAATTCTGCATATTCTTCAAAATTAGTGAAGAAGCTAGCCCACATCATTTGCTTCATAGCACGGAAGGAGTGAACAGGACCTTTTGCCAAGCGTTGCACCAAGCGATTTGTAGTACGCTCTAGAATCTCTGGTTCGCACACCTTATAGACGAAGCCATATTCCTTACCTTTTTCAGCGGTTACCGCTTCCCCTGTCATAGCCAGTTGCATAGCACGATTAATACCTACCGCGCGGCTTAACAAGTACATACCACCAGCATCTGGAGCTAAGCCTATATTCACAAAGGCTTGAATAAAACGACTATTCGTAGATGCCACGCACATATCCGCTGCCAACACCATGTTGAAAGCCGCCCCTGCTACGGCACCATCGGTGCACATCACGACAGGTTTTGGTAGCTGTTTCATAGCTAAAGAAATTTGCATCACCAAATGAGTAATTTCAAATAAAGATTCTGTATCATCTTCCTCTACAGCGCGTTTCATTTCTGTTAAGTCTCCACCTACAGAAAAGACTTTGCCTTCTGCTTTGAACACCAACACACGAGCCTCGTCCGTTTCTTTTACTATGCGAATCGCATCAAGAATTTCTTCACACATCGGCACATTAAAGCCATTCTGCACTTCTGGACGATTAAATGTGATGGTTGCCACATTACTTTCAATGGTAAATATAATATTATTATATGTCATACGTCACCTATTATAATGTTTTTGTAGGATCTGCCTCATTGTCTTCTGGCTCTTGTTGCAATGTAAATGGCTTACCTACCCCATCATTACGCAAACGATCTGCTTTGATTTTTGCCCAATCAATTGGCGCACCTTTTTCAAGTGCTTTCCCAGTGACAGCATCTACTTTCACACTATATTCTTTTTCATCTGTATCTTGGGTACGAACAATGTACACCACTTCATTATTTTCCGCTTTAATTTCCCATCCTCTAGTGAAAGAGCCTTCTCCCACCAAACCACGAGCTGCTACTTCTGCTTCTTTTGGAGAAATTACTTTCAATGGATTAAACACTTTGGATGCTACATCTTTTGCTTTGCTAGAACGGAATTCACGTACTACCTTACCGGTAATTACATCCACGTCGATAGTAATTTTTTGTTTTGGTGTGTAACCTACCACCACGTACTGATAATTACCTTTGGATGGGTCTAATGTAATAGAGCTAACAGCTGCTTTGACATAACGGCCCACAAAGATACCTGCTACTTCACGCATGGATAATACCATGGATTGACCGGGTTGGCGCACCACTACTGTTTTATCATTTAAATTAGAATATTCATTGATTTCAGCATGTGCTTGTGGGGCTACTGCAAAAGTTGTAGCAAATGCCATAGCACCTACTAATGCTAATGTACTTTTTTTCATTGGGCTCTCCTATATATACTTCTATGAACAAAACTTACATGACTATACTCCATGAAGCTTGCATTCTCAATCTTGAGATATCTCTTTCATTATACCGTATCTATCGTAATTCTTCAATACAATACAGCTCCTATATCAACCGATACTCACGAGGCGAAAAGTAAAAAACGCCCTTACCTAAGTAAGAACGTTTTTATATATATTATAAATATTTTGCCAATATAGATTGTAATCCCTCTGGATGCGCCGCATTCCAAGTATCATAATCTTGACCAGCCGTTTCAAGTGTTTTCACTAGATCAATAAAGAATTTAGGGATATCCTCCACAGTAATCACGCCTAACTCATCAGACATACGTTGTCCTTCTACTTCGCCATTACCATTTATGAACACTTTGAAAGCTGGTTGAGGCTTTTTATCCACCACTTTTGTAAATCCATGGAAACCTAGTTTACCTACTTGGTGAGTACCACAGGAAGATGGGCAACCAGATACATGTAATTGTGGCAAGCGATCTGTAGATAAACCAGCGCCTTCAACTGCTTCTTTGATTACTTTCACAAGTCCAGAAGAATCTTGGAAGCCGATTTGACAAATCGTAGCACCTACACAAGATACAGTATGCTCAAATTGATTTTTTGCATGAGTATCACTAATAATGGCTGCCACAGCATCTGCTTCTTCGCCGGTTAAGTTCACAATATATACAGATTCATCACCGCAGATACGGATTTCAGTTTCTTCTAAGCCACCTACATAATCAAATAATTTTACAAATACCTCAATAGGTGGCGTGCCTACTAGTGGTTTATATTGAATGTAATACAAACCTTTTTGTTTTTGAGGTTCTGCTAAAGATGTAGTTGGCGTAGTAGTACCTACTTTTTTCACTGTATATGGCTCTACGGACAATGTTAAGTCATGAGCCGCTTTCGATTTTGCTAAATATTCATGGTATGCTTTACGGAATTCTTCTTCCCCTAAGCGTTGCGCAATAAAGCGAGAACGTGCTTTACCACGATTCTTAAAGTCACCTAATTCATGATACAAATGTAACATACCTTCTACGTGGTGCAATACTTCATTAGGATTAATATCTTCATCTACTAAGAATCCAAATGCAGAACCACCGCCGATACCGCCACCAGCGTAGACATCGAACTTGCCATTTTCTTTTGCCAAAAATCCTAAGTCTTTATAGTTCGCATGACCTTCATTGTCGACTACAGAAAAACCGATTTTATATTTACGAGGTAATGCTAATGTACCAATCAAAGATACAGCATATTCACTGACCGCCTGTAAGTACGGCGTCACAGCAAATGGTTCAGCTGGATGTACACCATGCAATGGGCTAGCTGTTACATTACGTAAGTTATCTCCACCAGTACCACGGTTATAGATATCATGTTCAAAACATTCTTTGTACAATTCTAAAATTTGCTCACCTTGCAATTTATGGAATTGAATACATTGACCTGTTGTGAAATGTACATATTTTAAATCATATTTTTTCACCGCATTCACTAAGAATTTCATTTGGTATGGAAGAATGCGAGATCCCAAGAAACGCAAACGCAACATCGCGCTTTCATGTCCGCGTTCAGCATAACTGCCGAATCCTCCACCAATGCCTTTGAAATCTTTTGGGGCGATTTCCTTCTTAAAGAAACCTTCAATCCCTGCTTGAAACTTTTCGAACTCCCCTGCAAATCGTTGTCGTACTTCTTCTGAAATAGCCATTATACTTTCTCCTCTCCTGAGCACTCGCTCAATAGAAACCTCTCCTAGTAAGTATAACAGATATTAAAACTGATTTCTACACCTTGAAATCCGCCTTTTTTCATAGGTTATACGACTTTTTTATACCTTATAATAACTGATTTCTATTCTATGAAAGCTACCACACTATCAGTTAATTCATTTTGCAATTCATTAGTGCGGTCTTCAGAGTCAAATGTATCATCAAAACTAACTGCCATACGGCGCCCTTTTGCCTTCATTCCAAGTACAAGACGCATAAACATTTTCTTGGCCCCTTCCTCATCGCTATACACAATGTCCTGTACATCATCCACTAATAACAAATGTAATTTGCAGTATTCTTCCATATAATCTGCTACTTCACCATAGGTAACGCTGTCGTTATATTCTTTCATGAACTGTGCACCCGTCACATAACGTACACGGATAGCTGCATTCTGTTTCACCGCCTCTTGTTCCATGGCTTTCAATAGATGTGTTTTACCCACACCAGATTGACCAAATAGAAATAGCACTGGTTCAAAACATTTTGTGAAATCTGTCATCGCTAAAGCAGATGCCATGCCAAATTTATTCTGTTCTGTTACATTAAAAGTTTCAAATGTTTGCATACTAACTCCTTATTTCCTTGCCACAATGGAAAAAAGTGGCACTGGATTATATAATTCATCTTCTTCATCATAAATACGGCTGCTGACCGTCATATCTAAATACACTCTGGAAAAGCCTGCTTTACGAATCATGTGCACATCCCAATGGGGTCGATCCATACGACTGATGGATAGTTCTTCCGTAATGGCAATACATTCTTGCAGAGCCTCATTCGATACTGTCTCATGAATATGATGCTGTGCCACCACGGGCACTTTGAGTTCTACTCCATAATCACCATCAATATTAATGAGCACCCCTTTCGGCGCAAGCACACGGTACCATTCCTTATAGGCTGATTCCACATCTGGCAGGGTCCAGGTTAAATTTCTCGCTAAAATCACATCGAAAGACTCATCCGGAAAATCTAATTCCATCGCATCCATACAGTGAAAGTCTACCGTACCTGTTAAGGAATCCTGTAATTCCATAGCTTGCTCCTTCGCCACTGCAATCATCTCTTCCGTTAGATCCACACCTGTCACAGAATATCCTTGTTGTGCCAACAAAAAAGCAAAAAAGCCTGTGCCCGTACCTAAGTCTAAAATACGTTGATGATGATCTTTAATATGTGGCGTAATCTCTCGAAGCCAACGTGGCGCCAAATCAGATGTTAATTCTTTTTTACGAAGTGCTCCAAACTCAGCACTGCGCCCTTTCCAGTAGGCAATAATCCTATCTCGTATCGTCATAGATCCTCCTTGTATCACATCGTATTATACCATGAGGAACGGGGCTTTGTATGTAGCTGAGGTCACGAACAGGTAGCGAAACAAGAGACAACTATTTTTGTAACTGATTCTATGAAACTTTCACTAACATCACTAACTTACAAGTGGTTACCATCTTTATTTGAGATATTCCTACTAAGTATGTTATGATTAAACATATGGTAGAAATCATATTTATCATGTACGTAAATAATCATTTGTTACTAAAAAATCTAATTTGCTACTATGCCTAATCTATCTAGGCAGAACGTATTTATAAAAGTTTATATTCTCATAGAAAGGATACCTTTATGAAACGGTATTTAAAACAATTTGCTATTTCCAAGTGGTTTGATGTACTCGGTGTCGCACTTGTAGTGGGGATTGCAATTTCTGCTGGTTACCTGAACTCACGTCTTGAAAAATTTGTAGATTGGGGACCTTGGACCTCTCTCGTCCCCTTTGGTCTTATTTCTGTTATCAACGTTGGCATTTCTATGTTGTCTACACGATTTACAGGACAGCTCAACAAATGGGGAAATTATCTCGGTATTGTGAACACGATTCTATCCGGTGCCATCGATTTTATTTTAGGAAATAAAGCAGCTATTATTACCTATCCTGTTACTTTCATTATCTATACCTTTGCTATCAAAAAATGGAACGCATCCCACGAAGGTATTCCTAATACAATGAATTCTTCACAAAAACGATTAGTTGCTAGCATTATCACCATCATTGCTTTCACTATTTCCAGCGTTGCCAATTACATAGGCTTTGGTGGTCATATGAACTTTTTATCCATCTTAACCACCGTTGTATTTGCCTTCTCACTCATTGCGAACCTTTTTAACGCTATAAAATTAGACACACAATGGCCATTCTGGATGATCTATAATATCGTGCAGCTATTGAAAGCTTTCACCCAAGGCAATTTCGCCAACGTTGGCAAATACATATTCTACATAGTCAATGCCATGGGTGCCTTACTATTTTGGAAAGATAAAGAGAAAGTTTGACATTCTTATATCGTCATTTCTGCACATTTTATAGTAGCATGTATCCCTCATCCCTCTAATCCCCTCCACAGGCTACATAGCAAAACAAGTAGTATTTTTTCTAAAAATATGCTACAATGTAGACATAAACAAGAAGAGCCATCAACGTGTCTGTGGCGTTAGGCTCATCTCAAGTGTACAAAAGATGAATGCCTAACGTGCTGAGGTGGTTGAGACCTCTTCTACGTTAGGCATTTTCATTACTTATATAAAGCAATGATGTTAACTACCAATGTCAAAATAGAAATGATTAGACTAATCTTTTCATACTTCGTCATAGTATCACCTCCTCCCATATTAGGAAGAGATGAGCCCAACTCACGTCGGTGGCTCTCCTACGCTCTTATTATACCATAAAATTTTGCAAATCGTTTATATTTTAATGTAATACTAGCAAGGAACGTAGTTATGTGTAGAAACCTCGTGGCTACTTTACTAACTAAATAACACAAACACAAGAATCCCATGGTGTACTCCTGAACAAACATTATGTAATACCGTTTGAGAAGAAGTATGCCATGGGCTTTTCTTTATCATATTCAGTTAAAGCCGCCACAAGATTTCATAGCGGAGTAAGTAACGCCTCAGGGCGAAATAATAAACAGCATAAAATGTCCATAGACTATCTCTATTTTACTTTTTATACTCCGCTCTAAATCCATCTCGAAGTACGGCATATCGTAATAAGTTTCCGATAAAGGATTGCACTTTAGAATCTTTCCATTCTAGCAAACGGGAATTATCGATACTTCCAAGATATATTTCATCTCCCCAAACAAGTTCAGGCGCACGCTCCTTAATATACGCAACGACATCAGCTCTTTTAGCTGCGCCTCTTTTACCTAATGTTAAAGAACCGTTATGTACAATATCTACTATATTAGTAATTGGATTATATCGACAGAACCGATCTAAAGTTAACTGAAGAGAATGATGCCTTGATTCTTTATTGGTGATAGAGATATTTAATTGGGTCGTACCCGTACGATTCCCCCAATGTGGATCATTCTCCGTATGTATGGTAGCACATATACTAATACCTAGAACTTGGTCGTTATCTAGATAATCTTTTGCAATAAACATGCGAGATAAAGCTTGATAGTTACCACCACCGCTATTACCAAAGTATGGCATACTAACAAAACAATCCTCTGTTACATCTATTTGTGTTAATACCTCTTCTTTTTTAATATCCTTATAAAGAATCAGATTTAATACATTCAAAGCGAACCCTTTAATATATTGAGGCGTATGCTCACTAATATCGCCATTTTCAATGAATACATCTTGCAATTCCTCTGACATAAGTTCTTCGTAACTATATTCTTCAAATACCTCTTCCTCAGCTATCGACACATTGCCCTCTAAAAATTCTTCAAAGGAAGGGATATCCTCAACTTCCAAGTATTCATCCTCATCATACAGATATACAATAGCCTCAACTCCATTAACTAGCATAATATACTCTGCATTCAGTATCTCTCTATATCCTGCCGCCTGTTCAAATACCTCATCACCACGCACATTAATATGAGGTGCCTTGCATTCTATCACCATAAGTACATCGGTGCACTCATCATCACCATAGACAATAATGTCCGCTCTTCCTCGTGCACCTCTTCGAGTGTGTGCCATAGATTCTTCTACAAATATCTGATGAGCAGGTATTTCTAAAGTCTCTTGTAAGAATCGAATTGTTTTTTGTCGAACATACTCTTCCGGTGTTGCATATAGCAAAAAAGATCGTATCGGATCATATAGATACTCTCCATCCCGTCCATACGTTTTAAGTTCTATGCTATCAAACATATCTTCAATATACATCATGACTGGCCCCCTCTAAATACTATCTTCATTACCTCTATTGGTTTACTCATCCTACTTTATTTTTTCACTTTCTTTTTCTTACTTCTTTTCTTGGCACGTATTTCATCACGAAGTATGGCATAACGGAATAAATTTCTTACAAAGCTCCGTATGCTAGGTTGATTCCATTCTAATAACCGAGAGTTATCTATACAGCCAAGATACACTTCCTCATTACAGATAAGGTCTGGAGCATACTCTTTGATATACTCGATAACCTTAAATTTACTAATCGAACCACCTCGCCCTGTTGATAAAGTACCATTATGTGTTATTACAATCCTACCCGCACCTGTATCATAGTGACAGAATTTGTCCATATCTAATTGTAATGAATGATGCCGTCGTTCCCGATTCGTAATAGATACGTTTAGTTGTGTATTCCATCCGCCAAAAAGACTGAGTCCCAAAATCTGATCTTTCTTTTTTCTATCTTTAGCAATAAACAAGCGCGTCTTAATCTGATAATTATAGCCAGCACTATTTCCAAATCGAGTCCGCCCCGTTCCCCGATCCTCCAAAACACCTAATGACTCTAAAATAGATTCATCGCTGATAGGCTTCAGTAAAAGTAAATTCAAAAAATTAATAGCAAAAGATTTTATCGACTTTGGCGTTTCAGATCCCACATATTCTCCAGTAAACTGGTCTTCTAATTCTTTCGACATAACTTCTTCATAGGTATATGCCTTAAGTGAAAGTTCTTCAACAAAAGAAACGTTTGACTCTAAAAGGGCTTCATAGGATGAAATATCTATAAGTTCAAATCTTTCCCTATCTTGGTATTTATAAGCAATGAGTTCACAACCATTAACAAGCATAATATAGTCTGCTTTAAGAATTTCTCTATACCTTTCAGCCTGTTCACGCACTTCATCACAGGATATATCGACTTCAGGAGCTTTACATTCAATCACCATTAATGGTTGATTTTTTCCATCATCACGGTATACAACAATATCCGCTCTTCCTCTTGCCCGTTTTTTAACGTGCGACATAGATTCTTCTATACGAAGTCTATCCCAAGGCACACCTAATTCTGTTATCAAAAATATAATTGTTTTTTGTCGTACCGTTTCCTCAGGCGTTTTAGGCACAAAATATTTACGCACTGGATCAAAATAAGATGTTGAACTTGGTTTATATGTATCTAGTTTTATGCCTTTAAATAATTTACGTATATCTTTTATAAAAATCGTCCCTCTCTCTTCATTATATTTTTAGTTTTTACATTATAGCATACACAAAAGCAGGTTGTCTTATAAGGGGGACAAATACAAAAGGGGATAGCTCACTCTGAACTATCCGCTTATTTAATTAGTGATCCAGGAGGGATACGTAAGCGACTTAGTGCGCTAGGAGCATAGCGACGACGCACACTTAGTCGATACGATGTTCACCCCGTAGCGTAGCGAAGGGCCCTCCAAATGAAAAAGCACCTTGCCGAAACAAAGTGCTAATGCTGGTGATCCAGGAGGGATAGCGGCAAGCTTAGACCTTTAGGAGCCATAAGCGACGCGAAGGTTTTAGCGATAGCATCCCTGCCACAAAAAAAGGATCCTACATCAAGTAGAATCCTTAGTACTCTGGTGATCCAGGAGGGATACGTAAGCAACTTAGGTCTCTAGGAACGCAGTGACGCGGAGACCTTAGTGCGTCGATCCCTCCAACATAAAAAGGATTCTAGAAAATATAGAACCCTTTGTTAGTGGTGATCCAGGAGGGATTCGAACCCCCGACCCACGGCTTAGAAGGCCGTTGCTCTATCCAACTGAGCTACTGAACCATATGTAATTATGTCATGTTATTTTACTGTAAATAATAAAATAACCCATCACATAGACATCGTCTCTGTATGGGAACGTATTAAATACAACAACATGTATAAGTGGAGCGGGTGAAGGGAATCGAACCCTCGCAACCAGCTTGGAAGGCTGGGGCTCTACCATTGAGCTACACCCGCACATAAGAAAATGGTCGGAGCAGCAGGATTCGAACCTGCGACCCCCTGGTCCCAAGCCAGGTGCGCTACCAAACTGCGCTATGCCCCGATATCTTCCATCCATAGTAACGAACCAACTTAACTGTCCTTGGGAAACACTGTTTCGCTACCGTTTGTTACTTACCGTAACAACAAATATATAATATCATATCCCTCACATCTATGCAAGTATTTTTTTATAATTTATTTAACTTTTTTCTAACCTTACATAGCTCGTAGAAATTGAACAGATAAACCTTCTCCTAACAATGCACTTCATGCTGTTATACGAGCGGAAATATACTCCTGATGATACAACAAAAAGGGGCTGTTACCATGTTACATGCCCCTTTCATTATGTATTCCTTACTTTCACCAAGTGTTTATTTTTCTTCAGTGTCGTCAAATAAAATTTGTATACTTTGCAATCCATCTGCATGAACTGGCTCATTAATATGAACCGTCATTTGTTCTTCTTCAGTTCTACCAACGGAATCACCATCTTGCACCTTTGTATCTGATGTTAAGACATAATCTGCCACAGTTAGCGCATAATTCCAAGCTTTTTCCGGTTCCCATGGACAATGTAAAAGCTCAATATTGAGTTGCTTGAACAGTTCCATACCACTAGTGGACAAGGAAATGGTACCATCGTCTTCAAAATCCATATCTACCCAAACCATATTTGCCATAGGTAGCATATCATCTCGTAACTGTTCCGTTTCCTCATGATACTTGACCCCTTCGTACAGGACACCATTAGTATATACCGCATTAGCCCCTGTTTGTTCCGTTACTACTGAAAGTAATTTTGCAAGTAAAATTCCTTCCTCCAATGGGTTTCCAGGACCTTCTACAATGCTAATTGCTACATGACTGGTGTGATGAAGTACCGTATCCAATGCATCTTCCCAGAGATAATTACGGGTCGCACCTTGCATAACAGCTTCCATAGGCATGGCAAAGGAAAATGGTGCCACCACTACTTTATAATCATCAATCACTAGGAAGTGCGCCTCTTCCATATCCTCTTCTTCCACATTATCTACATCTTTTGTGGCAATGGCTGCACGGACCTTCATTCCTTCAGGGCTCGTAATAGACTCAATATCCCATTTGCTGAGCAAGTCCTTTTTAAAACGATTCACATCGAACTCTGCATTATCCAACAGCACCATGCCCATAAACCCACGTTTACCAACCATAGGTCCTATGCCACCAGTACTTTCTAGAATTCTTTCCGCTAGATTTCGCATCGCATCAAACAACAGTTGATTCTCTGCGCTTTGTACATCCGCCATATCTATATCTAAGCTCATCGTTTTCTGTATGATACTTTCAATTAAAAAATCACCTACACTATTAGATTGCTCTCGCATAAGTATCAGCAAGGCTTCACTGAAAGAAGACCCTAATAGCGTCAATGTATTCGTATCTCCATCAAAATAGATGACTTGACCTACAGCACCCGATTTCGTTGGATTATAATCGATGTACAAACGAGATGCCTGTTCCCCTTCACCAGTAGCTGCAAAAAGGCATAGATCCCTCTGTTTAGAAGCAGCTCGTACTTGTGATGGTTTTACATCGGGCCCCAATATATCTATATTCATGACTTCTCGGCCATGGAGATCAAATTCCAACATTTGGCGCGCCGATAATAAATAAAATTGTTTATCATCATACATAAACATAGGGAATGTAGCTTTTAACGACGTATATTCCTTTTGGTACGTCCCGTTCACTACATTAAGCAAGAAACTCAGCCCCTCTGGAGTATGCGGATACCGCCGCAATAAATTCATCCATTCTTGAGGCGATACCCCTTTCCACTCACTTTGAATCACATTCCATACATCAGGCACTAACCCTCGATACACGCGGGATATATCTGTCATATACCGTTCGTGAATCGTAAGACCAGAGTCCACCACATCAATAGAAGACCCTTGTCCCAATGAACTTCTACGAAGATACTTCTCAATAGTGCTAATCGCAAGGTCCTTATCTGCCACATAATAGGTAAAGGTAGCCACCCCTTCCTGGATATGCAATGTCGTAGCACTAACGACACTATTTTCCTCCAAAGCTCTCGAGATTTTTGCATCCAATCGTTTAAACTGTTTAGCATCTCCTAAAGACGCATCCAATACGACATGGATATGATGTAAATTACCCAATTCAGCAATGACATTTCCTTCTTGATATAACTTAGCACCATACGGTATACCCAGTTCCTCCAAAGAGATGAGTATTTCTTCTACTAATTCATCTCCTTCATCCATGGAAAACCGAAGTACGCAATGGTCAATTTCACCATTCTCTTTATACACAGATTCCCCTTCATGGATGGTACCTACCTCTGTAAGTTTATGCTCCAATAACACTTCCAAGGAGGCACGGCAAGAATCATCAAATTGAGCCGGAATATATAGTTCATACTGGATTTGTTGCTTCTTTTTTTCTGTTGCCATATCTCTTAGTTCTCCACTCTAGTCACCAATCAATACTATAGATCCAATACGTGGGGCTCTCTTTCAAAACTTACTCCATCCAAGAGAGTCACAGAAACGGGTAGGGATTGCAAAATTTGTTTTGCCAATTCACGGGTTGACTCAGTAGTGCGGACCATGCACAACCCATCTGCATTCACCGTTGTCATCACACCTACGTATTCATACCCTTCTAGAATTCGATTTACATAATTCGTATGCTGTCGCTCAATCTGAAAGTACACATACTGCGGATCATAGACAATGTCCTGTTCTTGCATCTTGGTCCTCCCCTTCTACAACAAGAATTATTTTTGCTTAGTCTCACGGCGCATCATAGAGTATTCTTCCAATGGTGTGTCAATGTACAAACGCAATTTCATTTGTGCGTGTTTTGCCACATCAATATCATTGCCATCTTCATCGGTGATGCGTGTGATAACGTGTTTTACTAATGGACCATTCGGTTGGCAGAATTCTACCTCTTCGCCTACCTTGAAATTATTACGTTGCTCCATATATGCATAGCCTTCTTCCGCATTGTATCCTTCTACAAGACCAATGAAATCATGAGTTTGCGTATTAGAAGATTTACCATAGTTTTGCGCTTCTTCCCCTGGTTTTTCCATAGCAAAGGCCTCTGTATATGGACGGTGTGAGATTTTTTCTAATTCTGCATACCATTCATCACGTACATACCAATCGTCACCTTCTTCTAAGAATGTATCGATGGCTTCACGATATACTTTAGAGACAGTCGCTGCATAGTGTACGGATTTCATACGTCCTTCGATTTTCAAGCTATCTACGCCTGCTTTATACAACTCAGGGATGTATTTCAACAAGCATAAATCCTTAGAGTTAAAGATGTATGTACCATGTTCATCTTCTTCGATTGGGTAGTATTCGCCAGGGCGGTTTTCTTCCACCAAATTGTATTTCCAACGGCACGCTTGTGTGCAAGCACCACGGTTCGCATCACGGTTGGTCATATAGTTACTCAACAAACAACGGCCAGAGTAAGAAATACACATAGCGCCGTGGACAAAAGCTTCAATTTCGATATCTGCTTTTTCACGCATGGTCTTGATATCTTCAATGCTTACCTCACGAGCCACTACCACACGAGCTGCTCCTTGTTCTTTCCAGAACTCTGTTGTTAAATAGTTTGTTGTATTTGCCTGTGTGCTCACATGCAATTCTAATCCTGGAGCCACACGTTTCGCCAACAAGAAAATACCTAAATCGGCAACGATGATAGCATCCACTTTGATACTTTCCAAGAATTGTAAGTACTCTTCTAAGCCTGTTAAGTCCTCATTGTGAGGAATAATATTACAAGTAACATAGATTTTTTTGCCATGGCTGTGTACAAATTCTACAGCCTCTTTCAATTGGTCATTGTCAAAGTTAGAGCTAGCGGCGCGCAATCCAAAAGCACGGCCTGCACAATATACGGCATCTGCTCCATAGCGGATGGCCATTTTTAATTTATCCATATTACCAGCTGGGGCTAGTAATTCCATATGTCGTTTTGTCATAGTTTATCCTTTCCATACACTGACACTCATGCCATCACCCATAGGGTAAATGGTGGTGTTGTAGCGTTCTTTTTGTTCTACATAGTTCAAGTACTCTTGCAAGCGTTTCACAATAGTTTTAAAGCGACGTGGCGGTTCTTTATCTCCCCGCACATAGCCACGGAATAACACATTATCTGCTAAAACTACAGCATTATCAGCTAATTTCGGCTCGATCAATTCTAACTGCTTCAAGTACTGACCTTTGGGACCATCTAAGAATACTAAGTCAAAGGGTCCCTCCACAGTCTCTAATAGTTCCGTAGCATCTCCTTTTAATAAGGTAATTTTCTCCCCGTACTCCGACTGCGAAATGAAATGGGTTGCCATCCCATGGCGCACATCGTCTAATTCCATGGTGATGAGCTGACCTTCTTTATCCATATGTTTTGCCAATAACAATGACGAATAACCAATGGCAGTGCCCACTTCCAAGACACGTTTCGGTTTGTACAAGCCGATTAAGTCTTCAAAGAGTTCTACTTCCGATTCTCGCAAAATTGGCACATCATGCAAGAGCGCATAAATGCGTTGTTCATTTAAAATCTCTTTAATTTTCATAAATTTGATCCACTATTTTTAAATGTTCTTCATAGGTTTTTGTGAAATGATGGTGCCCCTCTTTGTCAGCCACAAAGAATAAATACTCTGTCGGTGGCGCATAGAGAACAGCCTCCATGGATTTGATACCTGGGTTTGCAATTGGCCCCGGTGGCAATCCTTTATGAAGGTATGTATTGTATGGGCTTTCTAGTTTTGTATCCTCAATCGTAATGAGCGGTTTTGGATACCCTAGAATATATTGGATACTAGCGCAAGATTCAAGAGGCATGCCCGTTTTTAAACGTTGGCGGAATACAGCCGCAATGATGGGACGATCTTCATCGAACTTGGCTTCTTTTTCTACCAATGATGCTAATGTGATGAACTCAAAAATAGTCATCCCTTGCGCTTCAATATCTTGTCGCATTTTTGGCGTTAATTGACGATTCATTTCATCCGCCATGATGGCCATTACATCTTCTGCTTTGCTCCCTACAGGAATCTCATAAGTGCTAGGGAACAGGAAGCCTTCTACACGATACGTAACAGGCTTTGTACCCACCATGTACTCATAGGGCGTATATGTCTTGCCGTATTCCATGAAAGCATATTGCGTATCGATACCTTGTTCTTCAATGCGTTTTCCAATTTCACCAATGGTAAACCCCTCAGGAATTGTAAGCTTCACTGTTTGTAATCGCCCTTGTTGGAGCAATCCAACAATCTCACTCAAGCTAGAGTGATGAGGAATTTGGTAATACCCATGTTGTAATTTATCCATGGTCCCCGTCAAGCGCAAGGCTGCACGGAACACCGTAGGTGACGTGATGAGACCTCTTTCATAGAGCACATCGCCAATCTCCGCACCCGTTTGGTTCTCACTAATGACAACCGTTTCTACATCCTCCTTAGATCCGCCAGTCCAAGGAATATAATACACACCTGCTAGCACGCCAAGTACGATGACCAACAGAACCGCTACACATCCGTAGATGTATTTTACATATTGTTTCACAGCAATCTCCTTTTCAATGAATACTATATTATACCATTTTAGGAGTATATATAGCAATTTTTCTATATAGCATAGATCAATCTAGGGACTACACTCACCTATACTATATGGCACCACTGCGAAAGTTCTATTAACCTCAGGTCTCCACTGCTCCTTTACACAAACCTTACCATACAGAAAAAGGACTGTAACCACACTGCCTATCGACAATCTGTTACAGTCCTTACTAGCGATTAGTCCATTTCTTCGTATAATTTAATGACTGCATCGAATTCTTCATCAGTTGGAGCCACGTAAACTTGTTCTCCGTCTTCTTCATCAATGCGCGCAATAATCACTTCTGGTTCATCATGTTCAGTGTCTTCTTCTGGAGGAAGAGATACTAAAATAGCAAATGCTTTTCCATCATGTTGAATGAGCATTTCTTCTTCATAGTACATTTCTTCTCCATTTTCGTCTTCAATGACAATCACAGATACTTCACCTTCGTAACCTTGTTCGATCATGGTAACCTCCTTATGAACGACTATCTAAATAGCCTTGTAAAATGACAACTGCTGCCATCTTATCAATGACTTCTTTCCGTTTTTTACGACTTACATCAGCAGCAATTAAAGATTTTTCTGCCATCACTGTAGATAGACGTTCATCCCAAAATACAACTGGCGTAGAGATGACTTCTTTCATCTTTTCCACAAAGGCTTCCGTTTTCTCAGCCCGGTCCCCTTTTGTGCCATTCATATTTTTCGGCATTCCTACCACAATGGTGTCTACCTCGTATTCACGGATTAACTCCGCAATGCGCTGAAAGTCTTTTTCATGAGACGTGCGGCGAATGGTTTCGATGCCCTGCGCTGTAATATACAGCGCATCACTGCATGCGACACCAATCGTCCGACTTCCCACATCGAGTGCCATAATTCGCATTATAATTGTTTCGCTTTCACATATTCTTTTACAAGTTCTTCAATGAGTTCATCTCTTTCGATGCTACGAATGTCTTTCCGAGCATTGTTATAACTTGTAATATACGTTGGATCTCCCGAAATGAGATATCCTGTGATTTGACTAATCGGGTTATACCCTTTTTCCACTAGTGCTTGAAACACATGTTGGAATACTTCTTCTGGCGTTAACGGCGTAGTTTGTACCGGTTTAATCACCATTGTTTTATCTGAAAGATTCATACAATCCCTCCTTATTATGAGTTTTCTACTGAAAGTCTCATCTATCGTAAGCTTATCCAACCATGGATTGGATAGCTTCTTTACCTGCTGCTAAGGCTTGGTCCATCGCTGCTGGATCTTTGCCACCAGCTTGTGCCATATCTGGACGGCCACCACCGTTACCACCAGCCGCTTGAGCCGCTGCTTTTACGATGTTACCACAATGGATACCTTTACCTACTACGTCTTTCGTAGCCATGCAGACGAAGTTCACTTTATCGCCACCAGCTGCTCCCAAAAGAACAACGCCAGATCCGATTTTATCACGAACCATATCTGCCATATCGCGCAATTCACCCATGTCGGATACTGGAACAGATGCGACCACAGCTGTTACATCACCTACTGTAAATTGACCTGCTAAGACACCATCAAGATTACCGCTGTTCAATTCTTTTTTCACTTGTTCTAGCTCACGTTCCACAGCTTTTGCATGGTCAAGTACTTGTTGTACTTTGCCTACCACTTCTTGTGGTTTTGCTTTTACAAGAGATGCTACAGATTTTAATGTATGTTCCTCTTGTTGTGCTAAAGCTAGAGCTGCTTTGCCTGTTACCGCTTCGATACGGCGTACGCCAGAACCGATACCACCTTCAGAAGTGATGCGGAATTGACCGATAAATCCTGTATTTTCTAGGTGAGAACCGCCACACAATTCAATGGAGAATTCTGGCACAGATACGACACGTACTTCAGAACCATATTTTTCTCCGAACAATGCCATAGCACCTTTTGCTTTCGCTGCGTCGATGGACATAGTTTCTACTTCCAATGTGGAGGCACGAAGAATTTGTTCATTCACCATATTTGTAATCGTTTGTAATTCTTCTGCAGTCACAGGAGAGAAATGTGTAAAGTCAAAACGCAAGTAGTCTGGCGTTACCAAAGAGCCGGCTTGGTTGACATGCGTACCCAATACGGAGCGTAATGCAGCATGCAATAAGTGCGTTGCTGTATGGTTACGAGCCATATGTTGACGACGTTCTACATCCACTGCAAAAGTGACTTCGTCATTCACAGAGATGCTACCTTCTACCACTGTACCTACATGGTAGGTAGTGCCTTCTGGTAATTTTTTCGCTGTATGTACTTCTACTTTACCCAATGGACCAACAATGAATCCAGTGTCACCTAATTGTCCGCCTCCCTCTGCATGGAATGGAGTTGTTTTTACGATGATCGTTACATCCTGTCCATCTTCCGCACGGTCGATAGCTTTCGCCCCTTCACCGATTAACAATACAGTGGATGCTGTGGCACTTTCATCGTCAGAAATATGTTCGTTGGATAAATGCGTAATGTCTGGAGTTGCTACTTTTGCATCTACGTCTTCACGAGCTTCACGAGCACGAGTACGTTGTTCATTCATGGCAGCTTCGAAACCAGCTTGGTCGATAGTGAAACCAGCTTCATGCGCAATTTCTTCTGTCAATTCCCAAGGGAATCCGTAGGTGTCATATAACTTGAATACATCTTGACCAGGCACTGTGTTAGCATCGTCAGCTTTCAATGTATCCAACAATTGGCTTAACATATCAAGACCAGATGCCAATGTTTGGTTAAAGCGTTCTTCTTCGTTCGCCACCACACGTTTTACGAACTCTTGTTTTTCCACAATATTTGTGATAGCTCCGCCCAAGATATCTACTACGATATCTACTAATGGTACTAAGAATGGTCCTTGAATCCCTAATAGGCGACCATGGCGCACAGCACGGCGTAAAATACGACGAAGTACATATCCGCGGCCTTCATTAGATGGTAATACACCATCTGCAATCAATGCTACAATAGCACGAATATGGTCGGCAATAACTTTCAAAGAAATATCTGTATTCGCATCTGTATGATACGTAACACCTGCTTTTTTCGCTGTAGCTTCGATGATTGGGAAAATCAAATCTGTTTCAAAGTTGCTTTCTTTGTTTTGCAATACAGATGCCAAACGTTCTAAACCAGCGCCAGTATCGATATTTTTCTTAGCCAATGGTTCGTATGTACCTTCTGCAGTGCGATTGAATTGCGTGAACACAAGGTTCCAAATTTCAAGGAAACGATCGCAATCACAACCTGGTGCACAGTTTGGATCATCACAACCACGTTCTGGTCCTAAGTCGAAGAAAATTTCGCTATCGGGACCGCATGGACCTTCACCGATTTCCCAAAAGTTATCTTCTAAACGGCTGATGTGGCTGTCTGGCAACCCGATTTCATTATGCCAAGTGTCGTATGCTTCTTGGTCATCTGGATATACAGTAACGTATAATTTTTCTTTATCCAATTTGATGACTTCTGTCAAAAATTCCCATGCCCAATGGATGGCTTCTTTTTTGAAATAATCACCAAAAGAGAAGTTACCCAACATTTCAAAGAATGTATGGTGACGTGCTGTACGTCCTACGTTTTCAATATCCCCTGTACGAATTGACTTTTGGCTTGTCGTAATTCGTGTACAAGGTGGCACTAATTTACCTGTAAAAAATGGTTTCAAAGGCGCCATACCAGCACCGATTAATAACAAAGATGGGTCGTTATCTGGAACAAGAGAATAACTCTCTTGTTTTAAATGTCCTTTACTTTCAAAAAAATTCAAATACGCTTGGCGTAATTCATTTCCTGTCATGGTTTCCCTCCTAAAATTGTCTATTGACTTTATTATACCACAGATTTTGATGAAAGTATGCATTTAGGTACAGTCATTGACCTATATATGATGACGATACTTTCAATACTGATGGTATATTGTATTACTATCTACATTTCACCAAATTTACAAAAAATGTAATCACATAAAGTCCAATAGCTGTGAGCACAATTGTCCCCCCTGGTGCAAAGTCTAGCCAAAAGGCGCTACATAGTCCACCAACAACGGATAGAACTGAATATACAGTAGCGATGCCCCAAGTTTCTTTAAAGCCTCGTTTCCATAAATGAGCAGAGGCAACAGGAACTATCATAAGGGCACTGATTAACAAAATCCCTACTACGGTCATCCCCATCACAACTACAAGGGCTGTTAAGATGGCGAAGATCATGTTCACACGATTCACATTAATCCCTACGGTACGAGCGATTTCCTCGTCAAAGGATGTGAGCATCAAGGAGTGATACACGAATTTCATGATGATCCCCACTACTATTGCCACAACACCAATGCCATAGATATCGGTCATGGTAACCGTCAAAATACTGCCGAATAAGAAGTTCAATAGACCCGTACTAGGCATTTTTACCATTGTAGAAAAAACGATAGCTAAGGATAATCCTCCATAAAAGAATAATGCCATAATCATATCTGCATATTGTTTTTGATAGCGACGCACTAGTTCTATGCCCATCGCAGATAGTACGGTCAATACCACCGCACCTAATGGAGGGTAAACTTTCAGTAATGATGCTCCCGTCACACCTGCAAAGGCAATATGCCCTAATCCATCGCCAAGCATGGATTGTCGTTTGATAACGATGAACATACCGATTAAGGGACACATGAGCGCCACGATAAGGCCTGCTAAAAAGGCACGTTGCATAAATGTATAGGATAAAATGTCCATCTTAACCTCCTATATGCCATGCCAAACGAGATCCTTGATGACTTTCCATAAAGCCTTTGCAAGGTCCATAGTAACAAGCATGTCCATCCACACATAAAATTGTATCCGCTACTTCCATAGCTTCCGTCACATCATGAGTGACCATGATGACCGTAATATTTTCTTGCTTTAGAGAGCGCAACACTTCATAAATTTTCTTACTGGTTTCATAATCGATACCACTTGTAGGCTCATCCAGTAAGATATAGTTCGGTTTGCGCGCTAAGGCTTGAGCTAACATTACACGTTGTTGTTGACCACCGCTGAGCTCACCGATGCGGCGTTTCAAGAAATCTTGCATGCCTACTAATTCCAGGGCTTCCAAGATACGATCTTTACGATCTTGTTTCGGCACATGAAATAAGGCTAGTCCCACTACCTCTTCTACAGTTGCTGGAAATTGAGCTGCATTTTTGTTATAAATTTGTGGCACTAGGTGAATGAGTCCTTTCATTTGCGCCTCTTTCGGACTAATACCGTCTAAACAAAGATGTCCTGCTGTCGGTTCTAATAGTCCTGCTACCATACGTAGCCATGTAGTTTTCCCAGACCCATTTGGTCCCACCACTAGCACAAACTCGCCTTTGGGAATGGTAATTGTCATATTATGGATCACCGTCTGCGATCCATAGGAAAATTGTACATCTTGTATATGAATGCCTGCGTGCGTCATAGTTAACTCCTTTATGTTTCAACTTATCGCATATATGGCAAAAGCTGTAATGACATCATCATTACAGCTTGTGTGTTATAGTACGCGTTTTGCCCCTACATAGCGTGGTCCCCAGTAGCTATCATCAATATCTGCTACGGCTACTCCACTACTAGATGTGGCACTGATGAATTGTCCATCTCCGATGTAAATACCAGAATGGGAAATCCCTGGTTCATAGGTTTCAAAGAACACTAAATCACCGGGTTGTAAATTGCTTTTCTCCACTTTTTTACCCACTGTATACTGTTCATCAGCTTGACGTGGTAAATCGTAACCAATTTTTTGGAATACATAGCGAATGTATCCTGAGCAATCAAAGCCTGCTGGTGTTGTGCCACCAAATTTATAAGGCACTCCTGTAAACGTATTGGCATAGGTCAAAATCTCTTTCACATTGCCAGATACAGGTTGATGTCCAACCTCGAATCCTTTGTATGTTTTGCCTTTCTTTTTGAAAGTCAGCCCTTGGGGAGCAGAGGCTTTGCCTTTTTTATGCTTCACCTCAGATGTAATAGCTGTAGATTCTGAGTGTCTACCTGAGTCGATATGAGATAATAAAACTGCATCTTTTTCTGAAATTTCTTTCTTCTTAGACACTGTATTAGTCTTAGCTGGCAATGGTTTACCCATCAATTTTTTATAGGTCACTGCCCCTAATATCCCGTCTACCGTTAATCCATTATCTTTTTGGAATAATCTAACAGCCCACTTTGTGTTTGCATCATATTCGCTAGTTTCTCTAGCTTTATAACCAGCAGCGATGAGTTTCTTTTGAATACCAAGAATTTCATTGCCTGCATCACCATATTGATAAGCTCCTTGTACACTAGTACCTAAAAAGCCTACTAATAGAGCGACTGCCAGGTATTGTTTCTTTTTACTCGTCATAGGACTCCTCTCTTATATACGATTATTTGTCTTCTATGTGACAGTTTATGGTGTCTTTCACCCAATATAACGGTCGTTGTTTGACTTCTTCAAAAATTCGCCCCACATATTCTCCAATGATGCCAATGCCTACCAGTTGTACGCCTCCTAAGAAGAAGATAGCCACCCCTAAGGTAGACCAGCCACTGATTACATTGTCAGAAAAGAAGTGTACGAACAATATATGTCCAATCATAATCAGGCTGAGCAGTCCGCATAGCAAACCGATATATAAGGCTAAACGCAAAGGCACTCGAGAAAATGCTGTAATCCCATCTAAGGCAAAGCGCATCATTTTCTTTACGCTAAATTTGGAAGTACCTGCAAAACGTGGGGGTGCTACGAAGTGAAATTCATGTTGCACGAACCCTAAGTCGCCCACGATACCCCGTAAAAATCTGCCATGTTCTCGGAAGGATTTCAAAGTTTCTAGAGACTTACGATTCATCAATCGGAAATCGGAACCACCTTCCACAATAGGAACATTAGCTAATTTGTTAAGCACTTTGTAATAGTATTTCGATGTGAAAGCTTTTGCCCAACTAGCATCTTCTGTGGAATCGCGAATGGTGCGTACTACATCTGCACCTGCTTCCCAATGTTTGACTAGTTCTGGAATCAACTCTGGTGGATGTTGCATATCTCCATCCATCGTAATGACCGCATCACCTTGGGCGTAATCTAATCCACAGGTCAAGGCTAGTTGATGACCGAAGTTTCGCGCCAACAACAAGACCTTTACTTTTGGATCTTGATTACCAATATATCGTAGCATGCCTGCACTATCATCACTGGACCCATCATCGACGAAAATAATTTCATGGTCATAGTCAAGAGTTTGCAATACCTCTTTGACTGTAGTATAAAATTTTTGAATATTATCTTCCTCATTATACACGGGAACAACAATTGACAGTAACATAGCTCCTCCTTATGATCTTTACCTATCTATTTTACAGGATTGAGGACGCTTTTGCAAACTTCGCTGTCTATGGCGTTCTTTCCCCGCTTTCGTGCCTAGAACGTAGGGAGCGAACGCCATACACTTCTCCACAAATTTACGTTCCACTGAGATTTGCTCCGAAGTGTATGGCGTTCTTAAACTTATATATTGCTATGCACTTGCTTCATGAAATCAGACATAATAGCTACGCCAGTGAATGCATGATTCAAGCATTCAATATAGTTACTCCTATGTATACCTCCTAATGCAATGCCCTTAGCAAAGGGATATATAGTTTGAACAGCCTCAAGCAACTCCTCACCCCGCTTAACACCAATACCAGGATGTCCTTCCTTGCATGGTGTAGGAAAAATGGGGCTAATTAAGACGCACTCCAAATTCGGGATTCCTAGGGATTCTAACAACTTGATGTCATCTTCGTTGTGGACGGTACTCCATACTGTAACACTATTCCAATAGTTTTGAAAAACATCCCACAATTCTTTTTGTTCGGATTGCCAATGGCGTATTAGATTGGTAGGCATATGGATTCGTGGTTGTCTATTTAAGATAATCTCTAATTGCACTCGATTAGTAATGACTTTTCCATGGTATACTACGGTACTGCCTATAACATCGCAGAGTTGGAGATACTCTTCAAATGGTAGGTCTGTGTCACGACATAATGTGTACAGATTGTGGTGATTTCTCATCCATCTGTCCATTTCAACACTATCTACTCCTCGCTTAAACAATCTATTGCTATCTAGATTTGCTGCTACTGTAGATTCATATGCTTTATGCATATCACATGGCAAACTGTTTTTTCCAATATTATAAATAAAATGTTTACCATACTTTTGTAATCTTTCTACTCCCTTAGACAATGCTGCACCATATGTGGCTAGACTCACGTCATCTTTCAACAACTGTCGATTTGTAATCAATACTAAGGTATCTATGGATTGGTTATTTTTCTTCATAGAGCACATCGATATAATCACTCATCACCACTTGCATCCCTATGGCTTTTACGTCTTCCATCGCTTCCGCTACGGTTCTACTATCGGCAATTTCAAACTGTGCATCCCCTTCCTCCTGTTTCTTTTCTTCTGAGGAATGTTCACCAATGCCTGTACTGACACCTGCTGAAAGTTTCGTCGCTGCTAATGGTAAGACTCCGTTACGGAATCGTGCTGTTTCACGAGTAGAAATAGTAATATTGGCATAAGGTAAGAAAAGTCTATACGCCAAGATAACTTGTAATAATTGTGCTTCTCCTACGTCCCCTGCATTGATGGTCTCATCATTAACAATAGGGCGCAAACGTGGGCATGAAATACTAATTTCTCCATGGGGATAGGCACGTTGTAACAAATGTGCATGCAAGGCTGTGGCAAAGGCATCTTTTCGGAAGTCATCCAATCCCAATAAGGCAGCTAAGCCTACTCCCCGCATACCTCCACGTAAAGCCCGTTCCTGCGTTTCTAATCGGTATGGAAAGATACTCTTATTGCCTAACAAATGCAATGTTTTGTAGTTTTCCCAATTATACGTTTCTTGGAATACCGTCACATAATCGCAACCACATTCTCGTAAATACGCATAGTCATCTACATTGGCAGGGTAAATTTCTACGCCTACTACTTTGAAATATTTTTTTGCTAATTCACAGGCACGACCAATGTACGAAATCGGACTGTGACGTTCACTTTCCCCTGTAAGAATCAGGATATCTTGTAATCCTGTTTTGGCAATGTTTTTTAACTCTTCCTCAATGCCATCTTCATCTAATTTGGCACGATGAATCTGATTTTTACAGTTGAAGCCACAATACACGCAAAGATTATCACAATAATTTGAAATATATAATGGTGTAAACAAATATACAGAATTGCCAAAGTATCTTGTTCTTACGGCTTTCGCCTTCTCCGCCAAGTCCTCTAAAAAAGGCTCTGCTGCAGGAGATAACAAAATTTTCAGCCCTGCTAAGTCAATAGTATCTTCTTGCAACACACGGCGCACGTCATCTGCTGTATAGTGGTCGTACGTATATTGTTCACGTTCTTCTAACACTGTTTCTAAAATGGGACTTTCAATTTGATCCATATGAGGGCGATATTTCCAACATGGATCATCTATATGAAATCTAGTAGTACTAGACATAGGCGCTCCTTTCCTGACACTGCAATCGCTGAGCTACATTCATCAATTTAGCTCAGTATTTTCATAAGTATTCACTATTTCTTATATCTCATATATATGTGTTATATATCAATATATAAGAGATATTATTGCAATCATCGCAAAAATCCTGTTAATGGAGAGGAAGCGGTACCACCTGTTTCAAGGGTTGGTCCTAATTTTGATAAATATGCCAATCGTCCTGCTTGGATAGCTAAACCAAAGGCCTTTGCCATACCTCGAATATGGCCCGCAGAGGCTACGGCGGTATTCGCCATAATCGCAGCTACGCCCATTTCCATCGCTTCTGCTGCTTGGGAGGGAGCTCCGATACCAGCATCTACGATGATAGGCAAGTCTATTTCATTTACTAAAATTTTGATAAATTCCTTCGTCTGTAATCCACGATTAGAACCGATAGGGGCAGCTAAAGGCATCACTGCTGCGGCACCAGCATTGACTAAATCACGAGCTACTTCTAAATCTGGGTACATATACGGTAAAACAATAAATCCTTCGTTAGCTAAGATCTCCGTTGCTTTAATCGTCTCTCCATTGTGAGGCAACAAATATTTAGAATCTTTCATAATTTCTACTTTTACAAAATCTCCACAACCTGTAGCTCGGGATAAGCGTGCAATGCGCACCGCTTCTTCCGCATCTCTGGCGCCACTTGTGTTAGGGATTAAGATAGTATCTTTTGGAATGGCATCTAAGATATTTTCTACTTCGCCACCCACCGCACGACGCAATGCTAAGGTGATCATTTCTGCCCCTGCTTCTTCTAGGACAGCTTCAATTAAGTCGATAGAAAATTTGCCAGATCCCAAGATAAATCGAGAGTGTAATGTATGTCCCCCTAAAGTCCATGTGTCTTGTGTTTCCATATCTTGTACTGAAAGTGTCATAGATTCCTCCTTAATCAATATCTTCTCCATGTAATAGTTGAATGACCGCATTTGCCATATGGCCGGCACAAACCATAACACGAGCGGCAGTAATTTTTCCAATAGAATCGATATCACTCACACCGTCACCACATAAGTACCAGCGATGGTGTCTCCGTTCACGGCGTATCCCATTACTATCGCCCCAACCAGCCATGCCAGAACAACCTACTAGCAAAGGTTCTGTAGGATGAGTTAAAACAACTTCTGTCATCCACGCTTTTGTGACCGCTTTATCCACTGCTTCTACAACCATGTCATAGCCATCGATTAATTCAGATAATCGCTCTGGTGTGAGGCATTCATTATGAACGATGACTTCACAGTTTGGATTCATCCGATTCAGGTGACCTTTCATAGCCTCTACTTTCAACACTCCTACATCATTCACGTCATAGTATTGACGGCCTAGATTACTCTCATCCACAACGTCGAAGTCTACGATTTCTAGTTGTCCAATTCCGGCACGACACAATGCCACTGCCACATGAGAACCAACACCGCCCACACCGATGAGCAATACTTTTTTATCTTGTAAGGATACCATTTAGCCACCTCCTACAAAGGTTACTACTTCCATTGTGTCCGCAGCGCTCACCCGAGTGGATTCCCAATCTGCTTTAGAAAGAATCTTCCCATTATATTCCACTACGATGCGATCCATGCGAAACGCTAAGGCTGTCAGCACTTCTTGTACTGTTTGTCCTTCATAATGATAGGTTGTTCCATTTACTTTCATCATATCCTCCTAACTATAGCATTTGCTATATATACATTTCAAAACTAGTATACCGCCAACCACCTGTACGGGATCCTTCATCACATACTAGTATAAAAAAACAGCACGAAAAACCATACCCGCGGTGGTATGCCCCTTCATGCTGTAGCACTCTATCGTCTCACTATTCTGTTCCACTTGTACATCCACTAGATGCACCTTCAATCTGTATCCATATACGATATCATCTATAAAAGATACAAAAAAGGACATCCTGTTGGATGTCCTCGGTATGACGAATCAAACTTATCCTACGTTGGCATTATCCAAATCAGGTTATGGGTCAAAACATTCGTTTACTCTCAGCCATGAGGCTCCCCAAAGTTCTCTTTCAGTATACGCTGATACCGCTCAATTTGCAAGCACAAGTATCAACAATTTTTATCTTCTATGAACGACATGCAATATTGTCATGATTCCAATACGCTTTAGACTCTTCGCTTAGACACAGAAGCATAATTTTTAATCACCACAATCGGCGTCATTTGGCTATCATTGCCAAATGGATTATCGATTAAAATCTGCGCAATTTGTTGTGGTTTTAATCCACGGCTATGGCCTAAGATAGCAGCTCGTTTTAAATCATTCACGTCCGCTACACAAGCTCCATAGGCTCCTGTTGCTTTCATGATAGCATCGGCTACTGCATATGGTTGTTTTGGTCCATATACAATGCATTTATCAAACGGAGGCATAGTCCCTGTAACATCATCTGTTAAGGATGCGGTCCGTGCCATTTGATAGAACACGCCAGATTTTTTAAACACTTTAGCTGCGGCTCCACAGAGGAAGGCAAACATCATTTTCCATTCCCCTTCTTTATCCATAGCTGCTTGCATACCGTACACAGATGCCATAGAGCCATCAGGATGGATAAAGCGATTTAAAAATTTAGCTTGCCAAGATACTTTTAAATCTTCTGGTCGTGTAAACTCCCCTTGCGTGATAGCCACGACGGATTCTGCTACGCACACAATATCTTCTGGTCCAATATAAGGGCCTGCAAATTCTACGATAGCCTCAACGATATCATCTTTGTTCGTTAAAATGCGCGTAGGGATTGGTAAAAGTTCTAATTCTGCCATGATATACCTCCTATTTACGCATCGCTACTTCTAACTCTTCTGCAGTTAGAGTAATTCTAGTTTTTGAAATACGGTATGCCTCGCGGCCTACTACTTGATGGTAGATATCGATAGGCATGTCCGGGAATCCCACTAAGTCTTTACGAATGTTACCACTATTAGCAGTCATGACTAGACGCAAACGAATGGTACTTCCTTGTCGTTGCTTATACACTAACGCTTCCCAATAGCCATCATGACGTTCTGCTTTTGCATCGGTCAACCAAGATTGAATTCGCACATTGTCAAATTGTTCTTGTGGTAATAAATGACGAGGGAACATATCCATAATAGTTCCGTATTGTTTTCCTCTGTTCACAAATGGAATATCCGTAGATAATACCACTTGGTCAAAACTAATATCTTCCACTACAAATGGGGTACGGCGTTTCACCATAATTACTATATCTTCATTGCCTTGGCGCCATGCAAATATGCGGTAGGCAATATAAATGATAGCAATGATACAGGCTATCCACACTAGGGTATCTATTAATGTGTAAATATACATAATTCCTCCTAAAGAGTAATGAGCTTAGCTTCTAAGCTACTATCTTTGAAAATATCTTGTACGATAGACGTTACTCGATCCGCATGGCTAGTAACACAAACTTGTATAGAGCCTTTCCTACCTGATGTCTGCTCCAAATCTTCTCCGTACAAAATAGCTCCTACAGCATCAGATGTTTCCCACGCAGGATCCACAAAGCAAATTTGTTCTTTAGCCAACTCACGCAATATGGGTTCTACTAAAGGATAGTGGGTACATCCTAAAATGGCCACTTCCACATTTGCCTCTACCAAAGGCTGTACGTATTCTTTTGCACAATGTCGTAAAACTGCATCATCTAAATGACCTTCTTCAATACAGGCCGCCAAATCTTTACAGCCTTGTTCTACTACTTTTACATGAGGCTTCAAGGTATGGACTGCATCCATATGTTTATGACTATTAATAGTCGCGACGGTAGCCATAATGCCTAAAGGTCCTTTACGTTTCTGTTTGACTTTGATACGCAGAGCATCATGAATCCCCTGGGCCATCCCCACAATAGGTACATCAAATTGTTTGGATAGTTTGTCCAAGGCTACCACAGAAAATGTATTGCAAGCGATGACTATTAGTTTCACTGGTTGGGCCACTAAAAACTCTGCAATTTTCGTAGCAATGCCTTCAATTTCCTCAATCGGCCTATTTCCTACTGGATTATTTGCGCTATCTCCAACGTAAATAAAATCTTCTTCTGGAAATTCCTGTGTAAGCACAGATAATACAGACAATCCACCGATGCCAGAGTCGAAGACTCCAATAGGTAATTCCTTCTGTATGGGCGACATTCCCTACTCCTCCTCTGCTACGGCTTTCATAGGTTTAAAAAATACGTCTGGCAAGCGAATAATTTTACCCGTTTCCTTAGCGGTAAATACGTTTTGCGTCTCTCCTGTGCAAATGAGAGCTCCGTCACTTTCACGGATAATCCGATAGGTGAAAGTACATTGAGCCCTCGACAATGAGGCCACTGTTAATTCTACCCGCAATACATCGTCAAAACGTGCCACTTCCTTATACTCACAGCTCACTTTTGTAATAGGAAAGACGATGCCCTCTTGCATCATGTCCCATAGACTAATGCCACAGCGGCGGAAATATTCAATTCGGCCCATTTCAAACCACCGTAAATGGTTGGTATGATGAGCAATCTCCATCATATCCGTTTCATAAAATCGGACACGTAGTGACGTAGAAATCATCGTATACTACCTTTCCTATGCAATAAGAGGCTCCAAAGAGCCCCTTTTACTCATTACTCAATTGATCCAATAGGCACGAATTTTTGTGCTTGTTCTTTATGAGAAGCCTTAATATACCGATTAGCCACTTTCATAGCAATCGCCAAGATGGCTACATCATCTACCCATCCAAGACCTGGTACACTATCTGGAATAAAGTCGATAGGCAAAATTAAATAACCCAAAGCCCCGGCAATGACAGCTTTTACAAATTTTGGTGTGTCTTTATCACGTAAACAATAATATAACATAACTGCTTTTCGTGCAAACATAATATTACGGCCCATGCGATTCACAGTGGACATAAAGGCATCAGATGTAAAGTTTTTTCCATACTTAAGGAGTTTTAAAATATTCATAATGATGACCTCGCTGATTACCGTTTGAACTTATCTTTTGCTTGTTCTGCTAAATCAATAGCTTTCTCTTTTGTTTGTTCCGCCAATTCTACAGCTGTTTCTTTTACAACTTCTGCTTTTTCACGAATATCTTGCACCGTTTCTTGTGCTTGATCAATTGCTTTTGTTGTTAGTTCAGAAGCTTTTTCTTCTACTTGCTGTAATGTTGGCTCCACTGCTTCTTTGACTTGTTGTAATTTTGGCTCTACTACTTCTTTTACATCTTGCATCACAGCCGTCGCTTTTTCTACTACTGGTTCTACAGTAGTCTGTAAAGAGTCATTTAATGTTTGACGTACAGTATCTGCTTTTTCATAGGCTGCTTTTGTATATACACTTGCTTTGGAAGCCGATGTACTTGCTGCGGCTCCTGTTAAAGATAATGCTTCCACCGCTAAAATTTTAAGTAAGGATCCAACGCCTTTTGCAGCATGACGAGCATTATCTAGTAATTCTTCATTACCACTTTTTTCTAAGGCATCTTTCACAGTCGCTGCCAAGATAGAGACGGCTCCTACTGCAAGGTCTTTCACAGCACCCATATTAGCCAATAAATCAGCGCCTACAAAGGAACTTGCAAATCCTTTCGCACTTGCTAAATACTCGTTACCAGATACATGAACATCTTCTAAGAAGTCTACACTTTCATTGCCTAATGGTTTATCACGAAGTGGTGTATTAGCCAATGTAATCACTGTTTCTTTGTTATATTCATAAATATCTACTAACCGTTGTCGATAAGCCTCAAAATTAGGGCATGTTGGCATACCATCTTCAATCCATTTGGCAGCCATTTTACCTACGCCGTAAGTAATGGCCGCTGCCACAGGAACACGAAGAATGATACTTGGCACAATCGTACATACCAAGGCTGCCACAGCACTGCCACCAAGACCTACTAAAAATCCCGTAATACCCTCTTTAGCAGGGCATACGCCATAGACTTTAGCAATGCGGGATACCATATACACATCATTAGCTAATAAACCTGCATAATTAAACTTTGGTAATGCCGCAATGCCAGCTGCACGAGCCGCAGCCCAACGACAAATCATTTCTACTTCTTCTTGTACATTCGTTGCTTGAGCAAGTGTTTCATTATTGTATTCCAACTGTTCCATATTTGTCTCCTATACTTACCACAAAATATGTATGTGTCAATGTACTGATTACCCTTATTGTATCAAATTTCCGTATGAATTACCAACTTGTTAATCCACCATCTACAGTCCAAGCGGCTCCCGTCACGAAAGAGGCTTTCTCACTGATGAGAAAAGCAATGACTTCTCCCACTTCTTTGGGTTGTGCAATCCGTCCCAATGGATAGTGCAGTGCCATCTCTTCCTTAGCTTTTACAATATCTCCAGAAGGTTCATTAGCCAATTGTTTCGCCACTAATGATGTATCTACATCACCAGGACATACACAGTTTACGCGGACACGATGTGGCGCCATTTCTAAGGACAGTGACTTCGTAAAGCTCACCACAGCCCCTTTGGATGCTCCGTATACAGTGCACGCTACATTCCCTTGTAGACCTGCATCACTAGAGATGGTCACGATGCTACCATGAACTTGTTTCAAGTACGGCGCTGCGGCTTGGCATAAAAAGACCGTACCTTTCACATTAGTTCCAAACATTTCATCAAAGTTTTGTTCATCCACATCCTCTAACAATCGTTCTTCATAATAGCCAGCAGCCGTTACTAACGCATTCAAATTACCAAATAGACGTACTGTATCTTCTACAATACGACGACAATTCATAACCTTACTCACATCGCCTTGTACAAATCGAACTTTTGAGGAAATACGACGCAATTTAACGACCGCTTCTTGTCCATCCCATTCATTGCGGCCATTGATAACAACGCACCAACCTTGCTTTAACAGTAATTCTGCTGTAGCAAATCCAATGCCAGATGTACCACCACTGATTAACGCTACTTGATTATCACTAAACTTTTGCATAGTCACCCCTACTATATAATTCCTAGTGAAAGTAAATAGTCATAGGTCAATTTCATTAGCATCGTCAAAGACATGGTAATAAATAAAAATCGTACTAGTCCTGCGCCTTTCACCATGGCTAACTTCGATCCTGCAGTGGCACCAATAATTTGACCTACTGCCACGGCTAATCCATAGCCGTAATTGACCTGACCCATATAGATAAACACTAATAAAGACCCAAAATTACTTACCGTATTTAACACTTTAGCATTTCCCGAAGCCCCTAAAAAGTCATAGCCCATAAACAAGAAATAAAATATTAAAAACATCCCTGTACCAGGGCCAAGAAATCCATCGTATAAAGCAATGATAATGGCCATTGCTAGATAGGCAATTAATTTCCATCCTGTTTTACGCTCTACTTGTGCTATGGCACCCCAATCTTTTTTGGTAAGCACCACAATGAATACAGCTAGCAATAATACAATGATAAGTGGTTTTAAAAATGTACCTGGAACATAGACTGCTATATACGCACCGATCATGGACATAATAAGCGTAAACGGCATAATTCGTTTTACAAAGCCCCAGTCTACCAACTTATTTTTAGCAAAGTTAATCATCGCCGTCCCTGATCCAAATACGCTGGACAGTTTATTCGTCCCCAAACACATGGCCACTGGCATATTCGTCAGCATCAATGCAGGCAATGAAATCAATCCACCGCCTCCAACAATGGAGTCAATAAATCCTGCTAGGGTCCCTGCAAAAAATAATATAATACCTATGAGCAAATCGCCTTCCATGGTATGAGCCCTCCTTTCTTAACTACATCACTTTGATGTCTTCCTCTTATGCTTCAATACGCGGTAAAATTTTATTATATCCATCAGCACCATAATTCAAGCACCGTTTTACACGACTTATGGTAGCTGTGCTAGCACCTGTGAGTTCTACGATTTGATCGTACCCTGTGCCCGCTTTCAATAGTCTCGCTACCTCCAGCCGTTGAGAAATAGATTTTAATTCTCCGATGGTACAAATATCTTCAAAAAATTCATAACATTCTTCTAATGTCTCCAAAGACAAGACTGCTCGAAACAATTGGTCGTGTATTGGATTCTTAAGTTTTTGATTCAATCTTTTACTCCTTCATAATTCTATTCGGAATGTACTTTATTTCACTACCATTATACCATAGGAAATACCATACATATATCATAAATTCTTCATTCTTATACAAAAAACAGAGGCTGTTGATGATAGTTCATCAACTAGCCTCTGTTTTATGTTTCTTTTTTGCTTTCATTCACTTAGAATGCTGGGACAATGGATCCTTTGAATTCTTCTTGAATGAATTTACGTACTGGTTCAGATTGGTAAATAGACAACAATTTTTTGTATGTTTCATTGTTTACATCATCTGTACGAACCGCTATTACATTAGCATATGGAGAGTCAATGCTTTCCACTACAACTGCATCTTTTTGTGGATTCAAACCAGCTGGGATTGCATAGTTAGTGTTCACTGCTGCTACGTCTACGTCATTTAAAGAACGAGCGATTTGCGCTGCTTCCAACTCACGAATTTCTAAGTTTTTAGGGTTGCCAGTAATATCTGCTACAGAAGATTTAACACTGCCCCCATCTTTCAATGTAATTAAGCCTGCTTGTTGTAATAACAATAAAGCACGACCACCATTTGTTGGGTCATTTGGAATCGCTACAGTCGCACCATTAGGTACATCTTTCAAATCTTTGTATTTATTGGAGTAAATGCCCATTGGCAACAAGATTGTTTTACCGATAGATTGAATTTTTAACCCTTTATCTTTTACCATATTATCCAAGAATGGTTGGTGTTGGTAAGAGTTTACATTCAACTCTTTTTGATCTAGGGCAATGTTTGGTTGAATGTAATCGCTGAATTCAACGACTTCAATGTTCAACCCTTGTTTGGCTGCCTCTTGTTTTACAAACTCCATCACTTTTGCATGCGGACCTGCTGTAACACCTACTTTAATAGGCGCATCTGCTGCTGGTTTTACTTCTTCTTTTCCGCATCCTGCTAATAATAGCACTAAAGATGCAATGGCTAATAAGCCAACTAAAATTTTCTTCATGACTATCTCCTTTATTTTTTATTTACTTTGCGGGATAAGTAGTCCCCTAAACTTTGAATAACTTGTACTAATACAATTAAAATGATGATAGTTGCTAACATAACATCACCTTGGAATCGTTGATAACCATAGCGGATGGCAATGTCACCAAGACCACCACCACCGATAGCACCTGCCATCGCTGAATAACTGATTAAGTTAACGATGAGTACAGTAATATTATCAATTAATGTAGGCAATGCTTCAGGCAACAACACTTTCCAAATAATTTGTAATGGTGTAGCCCCCATGGACTGCGCTGCCTCGATAACACCGCCATTCACTTCTTTGATGGCTGTTTCTACTAAACGAGCCAAAAATGGGATGGCTGCTAAGGTCAAAGGCACACAGGCTGCAGTAGTCCCGATAGATGTACCTGCCACTAACCGTGTAAATGGAATGATGGCTACCATCAAAATGATGAAAGGAATAGATCGTGTAGCATTCACAATAGCCCCTAACACTTTGTTAAGGCCTTCATTTTGCATGATATGACCACGACTGGTGATGACCAAGATAACACCCAAAGGAACACCGATTAGAACGGCTACCACAGTGGAAATCACTGTCATTTGTACTGTTTCCAAGAAACCTTGTATCAATAAATTAATGATTTGCTGTGACATAACCGATCACCTCGCTTCCAATTGGTAAATTATGTAAGTAGTTGATGGCAGCTTCTGATTTAGCACGCTCGCCTTTTAATTCTACAATCAAATGACCAAAGCTCATATCTTGAATGTAATCTACACCACCAAATAAGATGCTCACATCTGTATCGAATTTACGAATGATGCTTGCCACTACAGGTTCATCTGTTACATTGCCTTTGAAAGTCAATCGTACAATCGGATTGGCTCCTTCAACCCAACTTTCATTTAATGTTAAGTGAGCCAATGCATCTTCTGGTAAATCATGGCTGATAATAGCAGACACGAACTCTTTTGTCGTTGCTTCTTTTGGTTCTGTGAACACATCTACAACAGGACCTTCTTCAATGATCGTACCACCTTCGATAACGGCTACACGATCACAAATCTCCTTGATGACATTCATTTCATGAGTGATTAACACAATCGTTAAATTCAATCGACGGTTGATATCTTTCAACAATGCCAAAATAGATTTAGTCGTTTGCGGGTCAAGTGCAGATGTAGCTTCATCACATAACAACACTTTCGGATTGCTAGCTAAGGCACGAGCAATACCAACACGTTGTTTCTGACCACCAGACAATTGGGATGGATAATTGTCTAATCGATCCGACAATTTTACAATATCTAGAATTGGTAAAATACGTTCTCTAATTTCATCTTTTGACAATCCTTGTAATTCCAATGGGAATGCCACGTTTTCATAAACTGTGCGGGATGAAAGTAAATTAAAGTGTTGGAAAATCATACCGATATGTTTACGTTCTTCACGTAATTCAGCCGTATTCAGCTTTGTTAAATCTACACCGTCCACAATAACGGATCCAGATGTAGGACGTTCCAACATATTAATACAGCGAATCAAGGTGGATTTACCGGCACCAGATTGACCGATGACACCAAAAATTTCGCCTTCTTGTATAGTGACATTAATTTCTTTCAAGGCTTCCACGCGGACAGCACCTTCATAGATTTTTTGAATCTGTTTAAGTTCTATCATGAAATCCTCTCCTTTTCAAACTAAATAAAATAAGAGCTCTCAGTAACCTAAGAGCTCTTGGGTATGCATAAATTGTACAATGTGAGTAGACAGACTGTCAATAATTCCCACTATATTGCTTACCTATCGTTTGTTATAGCTTTAAATTATAACTTTATATTTAGAAGTATTAACTCTTTATAACAATCCCACCACGTTTTGCAATGAAAGCAGCTAGGAACACACCACAAGTACCTGTGATTAACTGTGGCCACCCCATGCTGAATAAAATTCCTTTTTGCATGGCTTCAGGAATGCCTGGCATCAATTGGAACAGCGCCAAGAATAGTCCATAAAGAACTACACTTTTCACAATAGCACCTGTAATCGCAGTCATCCACACACGCTTTGTACCTAATACTTTCACAGTGATTGCATATGCCATACTACCAATAGCCACCACAGGTACAAATAAAGGTATGGTCAACATACCTTGCAAGAACGCCATAATCGGCGTCACACAAGCCACTACAAATCCGCTCCACAAGCCATATCGCCATGTAGCCAGTGCCGTACAAGCACCTACGATAGAGCCCACTAGAAATTGCACTAAACCGTGCATAGGAATAATCATACGAAGAAATCCTTGACTTAGCAAAGCAATGGCTAAGAGCAAGGCACTTCCTGTTATTGTTTTGACTGACATTATGCTAACCCTTCTTCCATTAAATGTTGTAATTGTTCAGCTAATACTTTTGCCGCTTTGCCCGGTTTTCCATCACCAACAGGCTCACGGTTTAAGGTTGTAATCGGAATAATACCACCAATGGTATCGGTAAAGAAGATTTCATCTGCATCTTTTAGGAACGTTTCATCAAATTCACGCTCAATAATCGTAATCCCTGCCGTCGGTGCAACACGAGTCACCACTAACTGACGAGTAATACCTTTTAGAATATGATGATCAGCTGGATGCGTATAACATACACCATCTTTCATAACGAATACATTAGAGGTAGCCCCTTCTGTAACGATTCCATCACGTACCAAAATAGCTGTATAGGCACCTTTTTTCTCAGCTTTCGTTTGTGCCAAAATATTTGGAATTAAGTTTAGTGTTTTGATGTCCACACGAGCCCAACGTTCATCAGGTAATGTAATCGCTTTTACACCATCTTGCAAGGCTCCTAAGTCCGTTGTAATCGGTTTAATAAACATATACATTTGCGGTTCTAATTTAGAGCGCTCAAACGCATGATGACGAGGTGTTACCCCACGAGTAATCTGTAAGTAAATATATCCATCAGTAATTTCACTTTGTTCAATCATGATTTCGTGCAACTCTTGCAACTCATCTGGCGGCATACGCACAGGAATGTCCATTTCACGCATAGAACGATACAAACGATCTTGGTGATAGGAAAAGGCAAACGCACGACCGTTGTACACACGCACTACCTCGTATACACCATCACCAAAACAATATCCTCTATCATCAAGACTAACCACCTTGGCACCTGGCTCTACCATCTCGCCATTAAAATATGTTAATTCTTTCATAGTAACACCTCATAGTATACATACGAATCAAGTATTATCTTCATTATAGTACAGACAAGTATAAAATTCTACATCTTTTACAGCAAATCTTCTGTAAACACACATACTCTATTCAAAAGCAAACTAAGCAGAGCGCAAGTTTGCCCCCCTCCTGAGGAGCGCAGTTACGAGTAGCAGCCTTGTTGCGTTCCTTACTGCCTAAATCACACAAACACTAGAAGAGCACGGCGTGCCCCGAACAAACATTATGAAATACCGTTTGTGAGGAGTATACCGTGCTCTTCCCATCCCCTGAGGAGCGCAGTTACGAGTAACAGCCTTGTGGCGTTCCTTACTGCCTAAATCACACAAACACTAGAAGAGCACGGCGTGCCCCGAACAAACATTATGAAATACCGTTTGTGAGGAGTATACCGTGCTCTTCCCATCCCCTGAGGAGCGCAGTTACGAGTAACAGCCTTGTGGCGTTCCTTACTGCCTAAATCACACAAACACTAGAAGAGCACGGCGTGCCCCGAACAAACATTATGAAATACCGTTTGAGAGGGGTATGCCGTGCTCTTCCCTTTATCTTATATAATTAAGAACGCTACAGGCTGCATAGCGAAACAAGAAACGATTTACTTTCCTAACACATAAGCCCGTACTTGTTTCGGCAACCCCTCTAATCCTTTTGTCAATCCAAATGATAAGATGACCGCACTCACATACATAAGCACCACTGTCGTTGTTGTATATCCTAATCCGCCGATTTGCAATACTTTATCCAATAGAATCAGCATAAATGGATGCACTAAATAGATGCCATAGGATGCATTACCCAGTTCTGTCCAAAAGGTTTCCACAATGTCACTCATGGATGACACGGTAAAGGCCCACACGAAAAAGAGGCAACCCATGCCTGTATATACCAAGCCTTGAGGGCTTAGCTGATGCACTGTGTAGATGGCTTCTAATCGAGTATATCCCCACTCTGCCATCACGTAGTAATAGGATCCTAGCATCGCCACTAAGGACAGGATAAATCCCACTGTGATACCGAAACCATGGGCATCAATCCATTCTAGCATCGCATCAAATCGTTCTGCGAGAAGTCCACCTAATAGGAAAATCCATATATAAAATCCTACAAAATAATTGAGACGCATGCTAAAGATATACTGTAACCATTCTTGCGAAAACTGCACAGAACCTGCCATATACGATGACCAATAGTTCACTGCCATTTGCACAAAAAATAATACCGTCATACTAAGAATAGGCGCTTTTAGTATAAACCCTAGAGCCCATCGCCAAAGTGGCATCAATGCATAAAACCAGAGAAGTATCACCAAGAAATACAGATGATACATGCCATTCCCAAAGAGTAGAGTCAGTCCTAGTACATGTGGCATCAATCCCCAGGCGCTATGAGCTAACACCGCATTATAGGCTGTATATAAAATTGTCCATAGAATATATGGATAGAGTACCACTTGTATACGACGGCGCAAAAAGTTGGAGTAAGAGAATTCATCCTCCACCGATGTATGATAAAACAATCCAAAGGCGGATAAAAAGAAAAATGCAGGCACGGTAAATCGTGATACAATTTCTAATAACCCTAATAGATGTATGTTAATCGCAGGGTTTGCCAAGGCATAGGACCCTACATGGATACCGATAACACCTAACATACAAAGTCCCCGCATATAGGTAATAGCCGGTATGGCTGGTTTTCTCATAATTCCTCCAAAAAAGAGGGGCTACGCCCCCCTCTTCTTGTATTACGTAACATTATTAAGCTTGTTTCACCTTTTTAGCTTCTGCCTCTGCTTTTTCTTTGGCCGCTTTTGCCTCGGCTTCCGCCTTTGCTTTAGCTTCTGCTTCTAGCCGTGCTCGTTCTGCCGCTTCACGTTGCAAGCGTAATTCTTTTTGTAACGGAGCCACAGGTTCACGATATACGGTGATATCAGTTTCAAACAAGCGTCCCCATGGGAATCGAGCTGATACAGTACGAGGGTCTAATTTTAAATACGTAGCTGCAAAGTCCTGTACTCGTTCACCTAAATAGCTTTCTAATGCTTCATTCAACGTACCTGTATATTTCACATTATCTGTGCGGATAGAGTCTTGCATTCGATACACATCTTTACGGATATTCGCTTGGTATGCCCAGTTATCCAAGTATTGTTGTGTCAACATATTGCGATGACTTTGATCATCCATGTGCACCCCTAAAATACCTTGTGCTATGGCATAGCCAATAGTATTACTTGCCGTATTCCAGCCATTATAAGCACTCACTTTATATAGCAAATCCCGTTGATACAATCCATAGACCAATGTATTATCAGACCCATTGGAATACGCAATATCTGCAATACTAACAGGCACGCCTTGATTCATAGATGCTTGAATATGGTCTAAAAATTCATTGGTACTCCTAGAGATCATTGGGAAATTTTCAAAGGCTTCTGATTCACCTGTCACCATACCTAATGGGGTATTTACTGCTAATAGCACAGATGGTTTGCCTTTGACTTTCATCGTACCACCTACAGCTACCACATGTTCAGCAATCGTTTTTTCTACCTTTTGATCCTCATAGTGTGGTACTGTTTCACCACCACCACCCAATGGATAGATGACCTCGAACGTAGGTGTTAAATGATTGCGGTCCACATGATCACGAGCAATCAATAATAGGCCTAATTGGTCTGCCCCTGGGAAACTACCATATTGCGTAGGAGAAAGTCCTTTACTATATTTTTGCAAATAACGACCTTCCATAGCCGATTGAGATAAACTACTAGTATCATCATGTCCTAATGCAAAATATTTGAAAACACCTTTTTTCGTAATATCGATAAGTTGACGGTTAATTTCCATATTTTTTTGACGACGATGGAACCAGTCCTGTAAGAACTCCACTGGCACTGTAGCCTGCAACATGAACAACTCTTTTTGTTCATCTGCGGTCAATTTTTGGCTGTCTAATTTATCTTGTAATGCGGCAATGCGGAAAATCGTTGGTCCATATTGATCATAATAAGCTGGCTCTACACCGCCTCCACTAGCACGCGGAGAGCGCATCACTGTACCAAAAGCATAGATTGGCACATTAGGATACTTTTTGTGCAAGTCTTCAATATGGCGCACACGATATTCCAAGGTATGCAAATCTAAATTATGCTTTCTAGAATCTACGAGTCCACCATAAATCAAGGAGTCTGTACTTAATACGAGCACATCTGCTTTGTTAACATTCTCGTCCACCCATCTCCACATGGCTTCTGCATTTCCTTGAAAGTTTCGCCCAGAAATATAGTATTGTGGTGGTGTTAACACCGTATATCCTGCCTCTTGAGCCGTCGCCACCGTATAGGCTAAGCTCACAGGACGGTCATCCTGTGGTACATACAGCACCGTCGTAGCCTCTGCAGTGCTTGCATGACTTAGTATCGCTGTGGCAACGGCTGTAGCCATCACAGCAAACTTACGTCGCCATAATTGTTTACTCATTTCTTATATCTCTCCTATTACACCGTATAATTGCTAATTATCTTCTTAATGAATCCTACCCACTACGTATAATACTTCCACAAAATATGTTCGTATATTCTTAATATATTAGTATTTCACAGATAATTGGGAGTCACACATAATCATTCACTCCTAATCCCTATGCTGCTTCAAAGTATCTTTTATATAATCTATTAACAGAATCTTTTATTATCATTTTACATATAACAAGCCTGTATCTTATAGACTTTCACCACTACTGGAAGTCTAGACTGTATGCATACGATCAAACATCACACTCATCGATGAATCCGATCGATACGTGGCAAATTCCAATGATATTCAAGCGCCACCATACGAATGATAAAAACAATAAGGAATGTTGCATAAGACGCCATAATTTGGTGTCCCATAGCACATACCACATAGTATATAATACTGCCTAATAGAGCAGGCAAGGCATACACTTCTTCTTTCAGAACACTAGGCGTACGATGCGCCAAAACATCCCGGATAATACCACCACCTACAGCGGTAATCACGCCGAGCACAACTGTGAGCACCAAATTACCTGGATCTACAGTAATTCCAATTGTTGCACCAGTCACCGTGAAAGAAGCCAATCCTAAGGCGTCTGCTGTCAGATATACTTTTGTTGCACCTTTTCCTTCAATATAACGATTCCAACCATAACGATACATGATGAATATGATACCTACCGTAATTAACGTGATTGAAATATATAATCCCGTTTGCAAAGATGTAGGCGGTATACGCCCTACCATCACATCCCGTACAATCCCGCCTCCAATAGCAGTGACCAACGCTAAAATCAAGATGCCAAAAATATCCATACGCCGTTGAATCCCCAAAAGAGCTCCCGATATGGCAAAAGCAATCGTTCCGATGACGTCAAATAATAACCATAAAAAATCCATATAACGCCTCCTCATACGGAATTATTGTACCATTCTTTTCAGTAAGATACTAGGTGTATAACAAAGCAAAAAGGATGAATATCCACATATATTCAAGTATAAAATGTGGTATACTTTATATACCCCTTTTATTTAAAGAAAGGGGGTGACACCTAAATGGGTGAATATAACATTCTATGTGTTGGCGACTTTCTCGCCCCTATTCTTCAAGGTATCTTGATCCATATTATTTCATATATGGTGATTGAGTTCTTCAAGAACAGAAAATAAGAAAGACAAAAAGGACGGTTGCCCCCGTCCTTTTTTGTTTGACCCTATAATGGGTAATATAACATTCGTTGAGTTAATTATATACCATCTTGCCACAAAATACAATGGGATATAACAATAAAAGCGCCTATGCTATGCATAAACGCTTTTAAACCTTGGCGGAGGATTAGGGATACACCCTATAAACCCGCTTATCTCCTAGCCTTTCCACTTTCTACCCTCTACAGGGGGCAAGATAGGGGGCAAAACTACTATGTATAATCACCTCATAAACAAGGCTATCAGCTGTACGGCTTTTAGTCTTGTTTTTCTATTTTCCGACTATTTATAAGGGTATGACCTCAAAAAATAGTCCTCTTATTTCGCCTGTACGGGGCTTTTCCCTAGTCGCCCTATAGTTTATACCTAGACTATTATAAACACACAATAACGGCGAATATTCGCATACATTCATGAGTAAAATGTGGTATACTCTATGTATCCTCATTTCATTATGAAAGGGGGTGACTCTGTAATGGGGGATTTAAATCTTATGAGTATTGGCAACTTTCTCGCCGTTGTTCTTCAAGGTATCTTGATCCATGTTATTTCACACATGTTGATTGAGTTCTTAAAGAACAAAAAGTAGAAAGGCAAAAAGGACGGTTGCCCCCGTCCTTTTTTGTTTGACCCTATAATAAAGGGATTTAAATCTTTATGCCACAATTATATACCATCTTGCCACAAAATACAAGAATTGCTTTTATGCATGCATATAAAGGTTATATATAATTAGCTTCCATTTGCTTAATTATACCACCATGTAACCATGTTTGTATATGATTTGTCCCTTATATTCAGCTACATCACTTCATAGGGGTTAGGAATCACAATATTTTTACAGTTGACCCAATGCGTAAAGATGGGAATATACTTCTTGTTTTTTCTGCTGTTTATCTTCCCTAGAAATATGGATATATCAAGTATATAAGCCCTAGTTTCGATAATGCATAAATCAGCTTTAACACTTAGTTTTCCTATTAATTGGTCACCAAATTGATCAAGAATAGAGTACATCTGATCGTGCTTTTCGTATAACAGGTTTAATTCTTCTTTTACTCGTTCTACATCCACTAAATGGTTTGATATATCTTTATGCTTTCCACCTGTTACATGAATAGGTAGAGCATGATTTTGTGGTGCATATCCTCGATTATATACTTCTAACTCGCCTTGTAAATCATGGATTTTTTGGCCAATACGCCTATAACCTTTTAATATCAATAGCATTGAATCATACGTATACATCATTACCCCTATCATATACAAGAAAAAGGGGGAATTACTCCCCCTGATCCTTATACAGTCTTTTGTAAATAGATTGCTTTCTTTTTGTTCTCTAGTACAAAAGCATCATACACAATACGCCCCTCGATTAAATGACCATTGATAAACGGAGGGTTCTCATGAATCATAAAATCTGCTAGCTTAGTAACGCCTACTGTTGCACTAGGATGTACCATAGCAAAACCGAATTTTTCAGGTAAACGGCTAGTTGGTACTTTTATCACCGTTGCACCGTCTAGATTACTTAATACCCCTTTTAAACGCATATCTTGGCCTACTTCGGTATTTAATACAATATCCTTAGATTGTTTCAAGATAGAGTATGTATCAGGTGTTACCACCAATACACGGCCGTTATCAGGCACTAACGCATTATCTAGTGCATTTGTGGCCTTGATAATTTCAGAAAAGATATTTTCAGGGGTTAAAGTAACAGGCTCAGGCGTTGTACCGGCTCCTTTTAAAATTTGGTCTAGCATGTACGTTTCAATTTCAGGAATGATTACCTGTCGTTGCTGTCTTGCTAATGCAGAACTAGCCTCTAATTGCTGTACGGTTTCGTCTTGGTCTAACTTATCAATAACGAATGTAAAGGATCTATCCTTACGCAATGTAAAGGTTTCTGTTGTTGCTTCTAAGTCAACGATATTGCCATACAAGCTATTAATCTGTAATCGTCCATTATTGACTTGTTTTTCTACTCGTTCGCCTGTTTCTGATTTTGTTCTTGCGTAATCAGTCATTTCTACAGTACCTACTTTGTAGATATTGACTGTTTTTGCTCCGTCAAAATCAAAATCACGGTTAGTTAATAAGTCAATACGTGACTCTTTTGTAAATAATTCGTCTACATATGGTGCGAATTTTGTTGCTAATTGAATAGCCATTGTTGTTACCTCATTTCATAACAAGGTACTACTACAAACCCATACCCTTTCGTATTGGGTCTTCTGCTAGTGATTGCTTATGTTCGGAATCACTAAGATAAATTGATCTAGGCTCGCCCGGTGTAACACCTGTTGGCCCTAGTCTTGTATGTGTACCTTGTAATGCTTTCTTTAATGATAAAATACTAGTTTCTAATTCTTCGATATTACTGAACTTTAAAATATCGTACATTTCCTCACTTAAATGATGTGATTTTAAAAGTTCCGTACCTTTTATACGCAGTTCCTGTTGTCGCAGTTCCTCCGCTTTTGCTTGATAGTCCTTTTCATACCGTTCTTTTTCACGGCCTAAGCGGTCTGATACGATTTTGTTTACTTCATCTTGCGTAAAAGTTTTTTCTTGTTGATCCATGTTTTCCATGTAAAGTACCTCTTTTCTAAAAATAAGAGTAAATAAACACATAACAAAAAGGCGTGAGATAGTGTAAACGGAGGTATACACTTTCCCACGCCATATGCTTACATATATTGAGATACGCCACAAGGTCTTTAACACCAATTTTACAATATATGCGGTACTTGTTATGTTATTTATATTATACCACAAATAGCATAAAATAGCTACTTTTTAGGCTGTAAATACACATCATATGACCCATTTTGATTAGGTCGTACTTTCAATGAATGCATATAGAATTTTTCTCGAATCTGCTTTAGGATTACATCAATTTCTTTCAGCTGTTCCTTGTTATCTATCTTCCAATGTAGCTTCATTCATTACCCCCTTTTCAGAATCATTCACGCTTCAACCACGCTTTAAATTATTTTTTAGCTTTCCTTTCGGATAAATCAAAATAATAGCTATCCTCTCTAAATTTTTGCATAGAATGAAAACAACCTAACTCATAACATCTTGACATTAAGTAATTAAATTCATCAATATCACAATCTTTAATACCTTTTTCAAGCAATCTTGCTCTTACAAACGTTAACAAAGCTTCTTTTTCCTTAAATTGTAATACGAATTCATGTTTCTTCATATAATAACTCCCTGTTTAATACGGATAATTTCAACGCTAAGGGGCTTGTAGTGACTTCCTAGTAGATTACACCTAAAAAGCCACTAAGTCGCCCTATAGCCCTATTTTTCAAATAACTTCATAACACATTACTTTAAACTAGTTAGTACATATTCAGTTACGGTTTCTAAAATATCCTTAGTGCTAAATCTATCATCATTATCAGCACATTCAATAGCAACTTGTAAAAGCCCTCCAATCTTTCCGTTTTTATCTGCTAGTAAATTAGCTTCAATAACACATCCCTCTAAATCTGCTAGCAAGCACTCTTTTGTAGGTTCTACAATAGCGTGAGTTCCTGTAATCTCATTATTTTCATTATATTCAAAGCCAACATATACTAGCATTTTAACCTTTTCCATTTTTTCTGCTAGTAAATCATCTTCCAAAGCCGTTTTTACTTCTTCCGTATTCATAATTAGTAGTTCCTTTCATTTCATCGTAAATTAAAGATCATAGTACAGCCTATTTTCTAAAAAAAGCTATTGCAATACATTCTTCTAAATCTGTTAGCAAGTATTCTGTTACAGTTCCTAAAATAACCTCAGTTCCTGTAATATCTTGATTTTTGTTGCACTCAATACCAACGTATAATAACTCTCTGATATTTTCAATTTTTGTTGCTATTTGATTTTCTCTAGTTAAGGGCTTTACATCTTCTGCATTCATCTTACCACTCCTTTATCGTAACTCGTCAGGCTCATCAGCCCAATTTATATAACTTTTTTTATTCGCCCGTGTAGTCGGAGTATCCCAATCATCAGTTTCTTTATCCCAATCAACCGTACGGCTTTTACTTGAATCTTGCGTATGCCACTTATAAGCTAACGCTTGCCAATCTGTTACACCTTGCCACCCTTTCGCTTGATAGTGATAGTAGAATTTAAGAGGATCAATACATAAATCATTTACCTTTACAAATTCTTTCACTTCTTCTAACACGGGGGCGTGTTTTGTTTGTGGTGAGTTATCTCCTAAAATCTCAAGCAGTAATTGGCGTACCTGTTCCCTTGCCTGTTTGTTGCTCCTGATAACGTGGATAACTTCTTGAATTGCGTTTTCCGTCATTTGGTCTCCTTTTTTTGTCTTGCTCTCAACGTTCTAAATTCTCACTCTCACGTCTTGTTCTAAATTTTAAAGTCTTTTTTTTATTCTTTTTCTTAGGTCTGACTCTAAACTCTTACTCTATTTCTTATTCTATTTCTTATTAGTTACATTGCGTTACATATCTGTTACATATTTGTTACATTTGTAACATTTTTGTTACATCTCCGTTACATGGTCGTTACATCTCCGTTACATGGTCGTTACATCTTCATTGTATTGTTTCTTCCTTTTTCCTTTGTCTATGACGTCTTACCCTTTCTGCAACAGCATCCTCGCCCACAAAGTCGTTAAACTCTAACATTTCAATACATTGTACGTATTCCTCATCAACTTCACCAACATTGATTAATCTAGCTTTTCGTAAAACTTCAATCGCTTTTTTACATACTTCATTATCTTCGCATATCATTTCAGCTATAGCCTCATGGAGTTCTTGCCCTTCGTACAGTTCGACAATAACAAGGCTTTTCCCTTCTAAGGCCTCAGCTAGTAATTTCATGTAAACAAAAAAGTAATGATACCCGTTTTCTTGACTTACAACATAATTAATTGGTCTTTCGTATAATTGTTTCTTTTTTACTTTAAGAAAATACCAATTATCACCTTTTTTCTTTTTCTTCGGTGTAGCCGTTTCCTCTACAGGGTTATCATTTGTTGTTACTTCTACAGGTTTACCCCCTTGTTCTTCCTCGGCTAATAACATTTGTGCTTGCTTGTTTAACTCATTTTTTTGTTGTTCTAGTTCCTTATAATAACCTTCACCCAATACAGGGAATGATGTTTTTTGTTCCATTAAATGCTTATTTCCTCCTATAAATATTATGTATTGGCAATATCTAATAAACCATGTAAAATAATAGTATAGTCCCCTGAATCATTGTGTTTAGATTGGCCTGTATAGGCGTTATAGGGTGACATACTCTCGACCGTTGCAGTAATTGGCGTTGCTGTAACGGTTTTTTCTGTATCTAGCATTATTTCCCCCTTTCATTTAAAAACTTTTCAAAGTCAGCAATTTTGACAAGTGGTTTTCTTTCACCGCCATCAATAAAGCTATCTTTATACTTGCTAATCTGTTTCATTTCACGCATACGGCGTGTAACAGTGGTAGCACTCATTGAGTAATGTTGAATGATATAAGAGGGCTGTACATAAATAGGCTTATCATGTTTACGATCATATACCGCTAATACAAGCCCCCTATTACTCAATAACTTTTGAATCTCTTCGACTGACTGCATAAAGTACCTCTTTTCTTTCCAATTTGAGCCGTTAAGGCTCTTTTTATATATCCCTAATGGTTTTATATCTAATCTACTGTAATACCTCGCCAAAGGTCTTTACAGTCTTTTTTATTCATGTACACGACTTGACCATTAAAAATACATTTCACTAACTGACCGCTTGTATATACACGATCAACATTGATAACCCTGTTACAAGGTAGTGAGTTCTTTTCTTTCATAGTGTTTACCTCTTATTTGTTGAATATTTGTTGAATATATATATAAATGTTGAGAATTTACCTTAATACAGTAGCATTCTATACGCATTCCCCCTTTCCATTCCCTCTTAATGCTGTAGGTGATTATATGAGGTTAGTTAAGCATTAAGAAAAGAATAATTCATCAATAGTTAGTTGCATGCCTAAACGACTGTTTAGTACGTTTTGGATTGCTTGCATTTCATCAGCTGTAAAGGGTACTTTACCTACTTCTTTTGAACCGTAGCCTTGAGCCGTAGAAACACCAATTACATTGGCCATATCTTTTTGAGTCATTCCACACATTTTACGATAGCCAATTAATTTGTTGTACTTCTTCACTTTATCACCTCTTCTCTTTTTTTGTTATTTCAAATATCATTTTGTAATTCTATAATACACTTTGCAAATTGTCTTGTCAATAGTCAAACTGTAAAAATAAATTGCACTTTAAAACAAGTTATAGTATTATTAGAATGAGGTGATTATATGATAATTTGTAATTTAGAACTTGTATTGCAAGAAAAGGGGCTTAAACCGTTTCCTCTTTCAAAAGAGTTAAATTTACCACGATCTTTTATAAATGCATTAATAGAAAATACATTTCAAACTATTAATGTTGAAAGTGTAGACAGGCTATGCAAATACTTAGATATAGCCTATACAGAACTTTTTACATTCTATCCTTTTTACATCGATTTTAAAGATAAAACGGACACTTCATTTACATTAGATATATGTATAAAAAACTCAAATTGTTACGAAGAGTACATGGATGAAATATATTCAAATGCAGAAAGTTTCTCTTTTTCATATGAACTTAATCCAGTAAATGGCAATATTCTTGTTGATATTAATAATGCAGATTATGAAAAATGGTGCAACTTCATGTTTGATACAGATTTTTTCTTTGAAAGAATGCATTTTTGGACAAACAATTACTTATCAGAAAGTAATTTTTTAGAAGATATTTCTACAAAAGTAAAAAACTATTTAAAATCAACAATAAATCCATCTTATGATATTAAACTAACAGAACGTTTTTTTACTGATTGTAGAGTCGATCCTAACAAGAAAAAAAACTTTTACATACAATTAAGAGATAGGTTAAACGAAAAAATAGACTCGTTATAAAGCCCCTTTCACAAAGAAAGGCGGTACTATATATGTGGATTGAGGAACACCACACCAAAAAAGGTATCAAGTATAAATACTTTGAAAGATATAAAGACCCTGTAACGGGCAATAATAAGCGTGTATCCGTGACTATGGAGAATAACAGCACGCAAGCTACAAAACTAGCTACACGGCTTTTACATGAAAAGATTACAAAGGCTATAGATCAGGCACAAGAAAAGGCCACCCGTGAAAATACAATATACTTTCAACAGGTGGCCAATGAGTGGCGACAATTTAAGGCGTTATCATGCAAGCTATCCACTGATAGCAATAACCGCCTAACCGTCAATAAATTATGTGAGTACATACAGGATACACCCTTACACGATGTAAAGGCAATCACTATAGAGGAATTGGCACATACGATGTACCATGTACAGGGGCTTTCTTATGATTACACATGTAAAGTAATTACCACTGTAAAAGCTATCTATAGATATGCTAAGAAAAAGGGCTATATAGATGATATTAGGCACATTGAGGATATCGAACTTATAAAAAAGCCTATGACTATGCAAGAATTGGATAAAAAACAGTCTAAGTTTTTAGACCGTGAGGAATTAAAAACGGTACTCCTTGCCTTGCATAGTATCAGCCCCCGTATATCCTTACTCATGGAGTTTATGAGCCTAACAGGGCTACGAATTGGCGAACTGCTCGCCTTGCGTGTATGTGACTACGATAAAGCCAATAAGAGGGTACACATTAACGGTACTATATCACAATATCGGCAAGGGCAAGCCCCTAGCCGTGGCACTCCTAAGAATATCTATAGTGTACGGTATGTATCCTTGAATGACCGCTGTATTAGTATCATTGAAAAGCTGTTACTAGAGAATAAACGGCTCTCATGGGATACTAGTTACACCGATCAGGGCTACATATTCACAAACAAAAAGGGGAATCCTTACGAACCCCAATACATCAATAAGACGTTACGCAAGGTACATATTGAGGGTAAACACCTAACCACGCATATTTTCAGGCACACGCATATTAGTATGCTAACAGAATTAGGCGTACCATTAAAAGCTATCATGCAACGGGTAGGCCATAACGACCCTAAGACCACACTAAGCGTATATAGTCATGTGACCGAATCCATGCAAGATGAAATAGTAAAAAAGCTAAACGCTATCTAGTTTTTCACTTTTCGTGTATTTGTCATATTCTATAGAATTTTTAGGCAACAAAAATAGCCCCCTAAAAAATAGGGGGCAAATAGGGGGCAAAATGGGTAAAAAAAGGGGGCTATACACTTATAAGCAAGAATCAGAAAAGCCCTGTAGAATCGCATTTTATAGCACTTTTCTATTTCTGTTTATAAGCATATACACCCTTTAAACCTTGGCGGAGAGAGAGGGATTTGAACCCTCGGTACGGTATCACCGCACACATGATTTCCAATCATGCTCCTTAAGCCGCTCGGACACCTCTCCAAGTGAATACTTAATTATTATAAACCACTAAATATATTCCGTCAAGCATTTTTTTCATTACTAAGGAGCACAGCAGTACATAAAACATCCTGTGGTGTCTCCTTCCAAAATCATGCAAACTCAAGACGAGCACCGTGTGCCCCATCCCGTGAGGAATGCAGTTATGCGTAGAACGTCCTGTGGTGGAGTATTATCTACATAACATAAATACTAAAAAAGCACCGCATATTCCAGAGCAAACCTAACCACTGTATCAGTTCGGGTCAGAATGTGCAACCATTTCTCAAAGCAATCTCCCAGAGGAACGCAGTTATGCGTAGTAGCCTTGTGGCGCTTTTACTACCTAAATTGCAAAAATGCAAGAAACGATTTAGCGAGGTAAATACCCCAAATGCTGCAACAGTATTTTCACCCCAATGAGTATCAATATAACGCCTCCAGCCATTTCTGCTCTTTCACGAAAGGCTTTCATCATATGATATCCACTGAATATGCCCACAAGGCATACCAAGAAGGTAATAACCCCTATGGTGAGTGATGTGAAATACACGTCTACATGTAATAGGGCAATTGTAACCCCTACTGCTAGGGCATCGATACTAGTGGCAATGGACAATGCTAACATTTCTTTCCAATCCACCTTTGTTTTATCTTCTTCCTCATCGCTAAGCGAAGCACGAATCATATTAATGCCCAAATAGCCTAAGGTAATGAAAATCACCCAGTGATCCCAGTCATCAAAGTTCTGTGAAAACTGAGCGCCTACAGCAGCCCCTATGATTGGCATCAGACATTGAAAGGCACCAAATAAAAATGCCAATGTGACCTTTTTCATCATTGGGTCGGATTTCATCTGTGATGATTTACAAATAGAAACTGCAAAGGCATCCATAGCAAGACCTACCGATAGAATTAATATTTCAAGGTATGACACAAGTCCCTCCTGTAAATAACAACAAAAGTGCTTGGCAGTCCCAAGCACTTTTTCTTAAAAATATTACATTTCATATAGAGAGTTGTAATTATTTTTAGTACTAATCCTATTATTATACATCACCTAAGGCTAATAGGGAATAGGCTTCTAATCCCATTGTGGCATCATTTTCAATCTGTATAGTTCGTTGCAACTCTGTACGTAACGATTCCAACACTTGTTTTGTAAAGAATTGCCCCACATCTGGATGTACCACAATGGACACATCCGTTTTTAATCGCCCAAAGCGATAGAGTTCCCGCAGACGGCGCAAGATTTGCAAATATACAGTTTCTCCTTTTAACACATGTCCAGTACCACCACAGCTGGAACAAGTATCAAAGAGGATAGATGGAATACTTTGGCGCTCTCGTTTTCGTGTCAATTCCAATAAACCTAAGGATGTAATACCACATACCACCGTTTTAATGGGATCCTTTTTCACTAGATGATTCATCAACTGCACCAATTCTTCCATATCTTGTTTCGGCATATCGATAAAATCGCAGATGATGATTCCTCCAAGATTTCGCAACCGTAATTGTCGAGCAATCATATGGGCTGCTTCCTGATTCACTCGTCTCGCTACCTGTCCCGCTTGTTCATTTTTTCCGCTGTAATGAGCAGAATTCACATCGATAACAGTAAGTGCTTCTGTTTGGTCAATCTGTAAGGAGCCACCAGATGGTAAATCAATACGATGATTTAAAAGCGCATCAATTTGTTCTTCAATGCCATGAGTTTTAAAAATATCTTCCTTCTGATTCCATAAACTCACTTCTACAGGCTTACCAAATCGTCCTGCCCCTAAGAGTTGCTGCAACTCTTCATAGGCAGCTACATCATCCACCATAATGGAACCCACTGTAGGTCCTACATAGTCACGGATCACACGATACCATAGGTTAGCATCTCCATAGATTTCACTACCGTTCTGGGCTACCTTATAACGCTTTTGTAAATGTTCCCAAGTCTGATGTAAATAAGCCATATCCCGAGCTATCTCTTCTTGGCTCGCCCCCATAGCAGCGGTGCGCAGAATAAATCCTACACCTCGTTCTAAATATGGTTGTGCCATATCTTTCAAAGATTGACGCAACTCTGGGTCTGTAATCTTTTTAGAAATATGAATCTGTTGGTCTTGTGGCAATAAGACCATGTAGTGACCAGCCAAACTGACATCTGTAGTGACACGAGCGCTTTTCCCCAACATGGCATCTTTCACAATTTGCACGAGCAGTACTTCACCTACGTGAACTTTTTTCTGTTTCCCTTGTTCTTGTAGATTTAAGTACACATTTTGACCAATGCCAATGTCGAGGAAGGCTGCACTCATGCCGGGTAGGACATTTTTCACAACCCCTTTATACATATGATGTACGCGGTTCGACAGCTGTGGTCGTTCATAGATAATCTGTTGTAACGCTCCTGCCTCATCCACAATAGCGAGACGGGTTTCCTCTTTCATCACATTGGCATATAATCGATTCATAGTCTCTCCTTATTCCACTTCTAGTGGCGTAATACAAGCCCCATCCGTTTCAATCAGAATCGCTTCACGGTGAATAGAATAACTATCTGTTACGGGCCAGCCGTATTGTTCTTTGCCTAATTTCCACATATCCCCCGGTTTCATAGTTCCTTCTGGATATACGCCGATGGCCATGCGAATGGTCACCATTCCATTGTCCACTGTGGCCACCAATGGTTCCTTAATGAAATGTTTCACATCAATAGTTCTTGTTTTCTTCGGCGTTACTTTTTCATACAACACTTCTTCTGCACTGTTGAAAGGCTCCAACAAAGAGACCCAATCTACCGCTTCTGTAACAGGGCCCTTGACTTCGTAGACCGCATAGTTGCAAATAGCCATCATTTTTTTCACTTTATCTGGCATGAATCGACCTTCCAGCACTTCCAATCCTTTTGGTGCTGCTTCTGAAAGTCGTTTCATTAACTCTTCTAATGTGCCTTCTTCTAGAACATCCATATCGCAATATTCAGCACTAGCCGTAATCCCTAACGCCAGGGCAGAGGAAAAGCTGATTTTCATATGTGGATTAAATCCTTCAGAATAAGCCATTTTGATACCACTACGACGAATCATACGCTCAATGGCAGAGGCATAATCTAAATGGGATAAAAAGCGAAGTTCTTCTCCCTTATGTAAGGCCAAACGTAACTTTCTCAACACGTCCACCCTCCTTATAATCAATAATCGGTGTGCCCAACTCTGGACACGCATTACAACCATTGCACGGCTTGCGACGGCAATCCCAAGTCAATGTACCATCTACCGCACGTTCCCATTCGCGGCGTAAAAATTCTTTACTTACCGTATCATCTAGATGATCCCATGGTAAAGCTTCTGAAAAATCACGATTTCGTCGGGCATAGTATTCTGGATCAATATTGGTATTTTTGAAAGCCTGCATCCATGTATCGTAATTGAAAAACTCTGTCCATCCATCAAACTTACAACCTAACTTCCATGCTTCTACAACAGATGCGGCTAAGCGTCTGTCACCACGGGCAAAAACCGCTTCTAAATACCCTGTATAGCCATCATGGTAGTGATAGGAAATATTTCTATTGTTGATTAAGGATTTCAAGTATTTCTGTTTACGATGAATTTCTTCTACATCTTGTTGTCCGTACCATTGGTATGGAGAATGTGATTTCGGCACAAAGAAGGAACAACTCACTGTGACCTTACCATTACGTTTACCAGTAATTTCTCGATGTAAATCAAGCACTTTATAGGCTAAATCGGCAATACCTGCTACGTCTTCATCCGTTTCTGTAGGCAAGCCCATCATGAAGTAGAGCTTTACTGTATTCCAACCAGACTTGAAAGCATTTTCACAGGCAGACATCAAATCCTCTTCACTAACACCTTTATTGATAACATCACGCATCCGTTGAGACCCAGCTTCTGGAGCGAAAGTTAAGCCACTTTTACGCACTTGTTGTACTTTTTTAGCAATATCGATAGAAAAGGCATCAATACGCAAGGATGGTAAACTAACGCTCACTTGTTTATCTTTAAACTCTTCCATCAACATATCTACTAATTCCGGCAATTTAGAATAGTCCGCAGAACTTAGAGACATCAAGGAGATTTCATTGTAGCCAGTATTGGCAATAATTTCTTTTGCTAATTGTACCAATCGTTCTGGAGTTCGTTCACGCACTGGACGATATAACATACCAGCTTGGCAGAAACGACAGCCACGTAAACACCCTCTAAATAATTCAAGTACCGCTCTATCATGAACAATATCTAAGTATGGCACTACAGGTTTTGTAGGATAGAACGCAGCCTCCATATCTTCTACGATACGTTTTTTTACAATGGCAGGCGCTTCTTCAGCCAATACTTTCATTCCTGCAAAGTCCCCAGATTCTGTATATTGTGGTTCATACAAACTAGGAATATAGGTGCCTTCAATCTGCGCTGCTTTTCGTAAAAAGGCCTCTTTGCCGCCAGGGAATCCTTTTTCTTTCTCAGCTTTATATAAATCAATAAATTCGTTAATCCAATCTTCTGATTCACCAATGGATACGACATCAAAGAAATCTGCAATAGGCTCCATATTGTACACGCACGGGCCACCACCGATTAATAGGGGGAACGACAAGTCTCGATCCTTTCCATAAAAAGGAATGCCTGCCAAATCTAACATATTAATGATGTTTGTATAGCACATTTCATATTGCAAGGTAAACGCCAATAAATCAAAGTCACGGATCGGTGTTTTCGTTTCCAAAGAAAACAAAGGAATCTCCCGATTGCGCATTTCCGCTTCCATGTCATGCCAAGGAGCAAATACACGCTCTGCCGCCGCATCTGGGCGTTCGTTGACGATACCATATAGAATTTTAATTCCTAAATGGCTCATACTCACTTCATACACATCTGGAAATGCGAAGGCCATCGTCACATCCACTTCCGAATGATTCTTGGCGACGCTATTCCATTCCCCACCCATATAACGGGCAGGCTTTTCCACATGTTGTAACCATGATGGATCTAATTGAATCATACAACCTCCAAGAGGCACTAGCCTCTTTTTTACTACTTAAAACATGCGCTTTTTCTGGCGCATTACTATATTTAATAATAAACCTATACTCAATAGATTTGTTGTTAACGCACTTACACCGTAACTAATGAAAGGCAATGGAATACCCGTTACGGGCATAATACCAGTGGTCATGCCTACATTGACTAAGACTTCAAATAACAGCATAGAGCCAATGCCTGTGGCAATCAACATACCGAAGGGATCCACCGATCGTTTTGCAATTAAGAAACTACGATATACAACTACCAATAGTAACCCTAAGACCACAAAACAACCGATAAGACCTAATTCTTCTCCCACCACGGAGAAAATAAAGTCTGTGTGGTTTTCCGGCAAAAAGTTTAACTGACTTTGAGTTCCTTCAAAGAGACCCTTACCAAATAGTAATCCTGAACCGATAGCAATTTTAGATTGGATAATATGATATCCTGCGCCAAAAGGGTCTACATTAGGATTCAAAAATACCATAATCCGTTGCTTTTGATACTCTTGCAATACAAACCAGCTTAATGGCAACAGCGCTACCATAGTGCCTACCATAATTTGTACTAACCGCATGCGAATACCGCTGACAAAGAGCATACCTGCTAATATAGCTACATACACTAAGGATGTTCCCAAGTCTGGTTGCTTAAATACTAGTAAGGCAGGGATGCCTAAAAATAAGAATACTGGCAATAACTCTTTAAAAGTATTTAACTTTCCTACTCGACTTTCCAGCATATTTGCCAAACTAATGATCATCATCAACTTCGTAAATTCTGATGGTTGAATCGTAATCGGCCCAATCTGAATCCATCGTTGCGCACCTAGTGCCGATGTACCTACCACCATAACTGCCAAGAGCATAACGATAGTAGCCCCATATATCCACTTTGCATAGGGGCGCAATCGCTCGTAATCTAGCCATTGCAGACCTACAATGGCAACGATATTTAATCCAAAGAACAGCAATTGTTTCGATACTAGCCCTGTAATTTGTAGTCCATCTCGATTGACATGAGTCGCACTGCCGATGACAACACAGCCAATGACAATCAAACTAATAGTAGATAGCACCAAAATCCAATCCCATTCACGTATAATTCTCTGCCACATAGTATACTCCTAGTCTACCTTTTGTTCTTTTCCAGAGTTTATCTCTTTTTTAGCATCCTCTTTCTTATCATTCATTGGGACTACGACTGGCTTAGGAATATGAAAATATTCTTCCAAAATAGGGCGTACAATAGACCCTGCTGATATAGCACCAAAACCGCCTTGTTCCACCAGCGCTACTACAACGATACGAGGCTTGTCATACGGTGCATAGGCAACGAACCAACCATGGTCACGGCCAGTAGCATTTTCCGCCGTCCCCGTTTTACCAGCTACGGCTAAGGATAAGCCTTTAAAAATTTCCCCTGCTGTACCACCTTCCAAGGTTACGTCTCTAAGACCATTGCGGACAATATCCATGACGGCTTTCGATACTTGCAAGACCCCTAATTTCTTAGGTCCAAAAATCTCTTCTGGCGTTCCATCTGCATTGTCGATACGACTCACTACATACGGTTGATAGCGAATCCCTCCGTTAGCAATCTCAGACATCATCACTGCCATTTGTATCGGCGTCACCAATGTGAAAGACTGTCCAATAGCGGCATCGAAGGTTTCCCCTAAGTACCAATCTTGATTAAATACTTTTCGTTTATATTCGGGACTAGCAATATTACCACTGCCTTCATCATAAAGCTTGATACCCGTCTTCTCACCAAGGCCAAAAATCTTCGCATATTTATCGATATTATCAATCCCTAATCGATTGCCCATTTCATAGAAATACACATTATCCGACTTCGCCAATGCTTTGTTAAAATCCAGCCAGCCTAAGGCCTCACCTTCTGCATTTCTCTTATCGATTAGCCAGTGTTTACCACTGTCATAAATCATTTCATTAGGAGTTACCTTTTTCAATTCTAAAGCCGCTGCGCCCGTAATAATTTTAAAAGGAGACCCTGGTGGATATTCACCAGTGACAACTTTATTTTCAAAAGGATGATTGGCATCTGTATTTAGCTGATTCCATTGCTCAGTAGTAATCCCTTTAGCAAACCAATTTGGATTAAAGCCAGGTGCACTCACCATGGCGAGGACCGCCCCTGTATTAGGATCTAGAGCCACTACGGCAGCTCCCTTCGCAGGAACACCTTGTTTTCTAAGCGCTGCTAATTGGTCATAGACAGCTTTTTCAGCCACTTTTTGTAGATTCAAATCAATGGTTAAATGAATATTGCGACCTGGTATAGTATGCTTACGTCCTACTTCTTCTACAGGTCGTCCACTGGCATCCACCTCTACTTGGCGACCACCGTCCACACCACGTAGCACAGAATCGTACATTTTCTCTAGCCCAGAACGACCTAAAATCGTACCAGGACCAATGGTGCCACCTGTATGCGTTCCGTCTAACTCTGCTTGTTTCGCTTCCGCTAGCTCATCTTCACTGACTTCCCCTACATAGCCTAATAATTGGGATGCCATCGTATCATGAGGATAGTACCGAAGTGGCTCTACATCTACCGTAATACCAGGTAGTTCATGACGATGTTCTTCAATTTTTGTCACCTTGTCCAAGGTCACGTCACTAGCTAATCGAATCGGTTCATAACCACCCTTATGAGCCTCTATTTTTTCTGCCAATGTTTTCACAGGAATTTGTAAATAGGACGCCAATTGTTCTAACTCTTTTGGATCCGCCTGCTTTCCAGTGGGCAACATAGACACCATATAGGCCGGTCGTGAACCGACCACAATTTGACCATTTCTATCATACATTAATCCCCGTGTAGCTGTCATAGAGAGCATCCGAAGTCGATTCCCCTCCGCTTTTCCACGGTAATAATCCCCTTCAATGGCTTGTAGATAAAATACACGTCCTAGCAAAATAGCAAAAATGATGACGACTATGGTTAGCAATACATCAAAGCGTGTCGTTTTTTTCTTTTTATATAGTGCTTTTAACATAGCCTCTCCTTTCTACCACATGTATTCATCCTTTTCTTCCCAGCGCCATACCAGTTTATGCACCACAATGCCTACTAAGGCATCAATCCCTATAGAAGGAATTCCATGATTCCAAATGTAGGTGGTCATGACAATTGGTTCTTGTACAATCCATAATAAACCTATTTGTAGAGCCATGACTAAGGCGGCTCCTACCCCTGTCCACCAAGCTGTGGCATACCATTGTTCCTCATATACCGTGCCTTGCATAGAGCCTAACATATAACTTACCATCGCATAGGATACCACATGTAATCCAAAATAGTTTCCGATCATCACGTCTTGAACGATACCACCTACAACGGCTAGCATCATACCATGAGACCGGCCTTTCAATACGGTTACAACCAACGCAATATCCAATAATAGATGCGGCGCCCACGAATAGGAAAACCATCTAGGCACCACTAAGGATTGGATAATAATAACGCCTAATACCATCAATGTCCAAGCACATCGTTTCATTGTTGCACCGTCCCTTTAGCCCCTTCTACTTGATCTCGCTGTGTACGAGGAATCAATTTTGGCTCTAATTTTGGCGCTTCTGGTCGTGCAATGGATGATGATACAATTACGAATACTTCTTCTAAACTTTGAAAGTCCACTGTAGGGTCGATGACAGCATGTTTCACAAATCCTTCTTCATCGGTAACAATGTCTTTCACATGGCCCAGTAATAATCCTTTCGGATACATACCTCCAAAACCCGATGTCACGATGGTATCACCTTTCAGAACGTCACCATTTAAAGCGATATTCACCATTTGTGGTTCCATAGGGCGATTGCCATTGCCCTTCAGTATGGATGCAATTCTAGACTCCGGTCGTTGTACGATAACTCCCGTCGCAGATCGTGGATCTAATATACTTTGTACCCGTGCAGAATGTTCGTACACATCAGATACAAAACCTACTACACCGCGCGGAGCAATGACCGCCATATTCGGCGCTACTCCATCTACACTGCCTCTGCTAATAGTGAAAGTATCTGTCCAGGCTCCTCTATCACGAGTTACCACGGACGCCGCTAACAACGCAAATTGAGGTTGTTCTCCTTTAAATTGCAACAATTGGCGTAAACGAATATTCTCTGCTACCAATTCATCATAGGCAACTTGCTTTTGCTCTAATTCTGCATTGCGTTCCTCTATGTCAGACATATCTTTCACACGCAAGATGCCATTATCTATCACGGCTATTCCTGTATGTAGACCAGATAAGAAACGACTAGCTCCATAAGTGAAAGGTGCCATTAAGTTTTCTAAGGTTACCGTCACCACTGGTACTTGCGTTCTTTGTTTCCACACGTACCCAAAAATTCCTAATATGGCACAAAGGATTACGATCATAGTCAACCATTTTCGTTCAGATTGTTGCATTAAGATCGCCCCTTTCGTAATTTACTAGCCACTAATAATCGCTCTAAGCGTTGTACATCCGCAGCCGCTCTACCTAAACCAAGTGCCACCGTATCGCCTGGCGTATCTGCAATGCGTACAGGAATACCTAGTTCCTCTTGGATGTGGCGGTCTAACCCTTCAAGTAAGGACGTACCTCCCGTAAGGAGCATGCCACTTTCCATTATATCTGCCACTAATTCAGGTGGTGTTTTTTCCAAAATACTGCGTATAACCGCCACCATATCTGCAATAGGTTGTCGCAAAATTTCATAGACTTCACTTTTACGAATCATACAGCGTTTGGTGAGTCCCGTTTCAGAATGTCGACCTACAATAGTATATTCTCCTTCGATAGATGGAGCGATCGCACAACCAAGAGTTTGCTTAATGTCTTCCACTGTTTCATCGGATACCATAATAGAAAACTCATTACGTATATAATGGTAAATGGCTTCGTTTAATTCATTACCACCAATCCGTGATGTGTGGCTCGCTACTTTACCACCCATCGATAAAATAGCGACATCCGTCGTACTGCCACCGATATCGACAGCCATACTACCACGAGCCTCAAAAATAGGAAGCCCTGCACCAATCGCTGCTGCTACTGGACTTTCCAACAAATACGCTTCCCGAGCGCCCGCCTGAATGATGGCATCTGTCATGGCTCTTCGCTCTACATCGGTTATACCACAAGGCACTGCCATGACGACACGAGATCTACGAACCGCCTTGGACGCTTTGTTCATAAAATACTTTAACATGGACAACACTATGCGATAATCCACAATAAAGCCCTCTTTCAGAGGACTCATAGGTGCTAATGTTTCCGGATTGCGCAACAACAAGCGCTGAGCATCTTCTCCAATAGTAACGATGTTCTCTTGTTTTGCATCCGTTGCCACTATAGATGGTTCCGATACAACCACCCCTCGACCTTCCACAAAAATATGCGTGTGAAAGGTACCAATATCTATTCCTAAATCTCTTCCTAATGAAGAAAATAATTTCATCGAACCTCTCCTTATAAAGAATTCCGTATTCTATTAATTGTAACATACTTTAGGGAGATTATAAATAAAAAAGCCAGCAGATCCTAAGTTCTGCTGGCTTTCACTATGTTTATTTTATTCCAACTCGATATGTACATTGATATCGTTTAAACTAAATGACATAAAATCAATGTTTTATTGTTATCGGGTTTAGCCTTATTATCCATTTTATTTCTGTTTATCTGATTTTTTGCAAGCATATTGCAAGCACGCTTCATCTTCTACAAGCTTATCTTAAATATCCACAGTATATATCTTACCAACGCCTGAAGTTTTTATCAATTCTCCTTCATTTTCTTGTAGTATTTTTCTTGTATGATCAGCAATTTCTTCACTAAGTTGTCCTATTGAAGTATTTACTCCCAGTGAAGTAATCTCTTCAGCTGTAGCCAATCTATATTTATCAGATGGTTTATTTAACAACCTCTTTAAATCTTCTGTTTGTTCCACAGTCGGCAATAATTCTACTACATCAGCCAAAAGGATTTCATAAATTTGAAAATGTTCTCCAAAGTGAAGACTTGTCATGTGTCTACCACAAAAACGATATGAAATCTTATTCCAATTTATTATATCTTTTTCTATAAGTTCTTCTCTAAATTCACGGCTTAAATTATTAACACTTTCTCTATTTGCTTTTTTGTCAAAATGACTAATAAATTTCCTCAAGTATTTATTTTCCATTCTAAGCCTATAATCATTACGAGAAGATTCATCTATCGAAATCTTGTTATCATCCTTTACTTGAAATCTATTTTTAAGTTCTATTTTCTCATCTTCCTTAAATTTATAAACTCCTCCAACAGGTTGATATTTCCTAGTTCCTCTTTCATTCTTAACTAATAGATATTTATCCCCTATTTTTATTCTGTAGAGGTACGCAAAAGAAATTCTAATGATAGTATTGTCTGTTATGAAACCTCCTCTTTTCAATTTCCTTTGAGACATCTTCCAATCTGTTGTATCTAAAATATCTTGAATCAAATGAAAAAGTGCCTGCAAAGAAAACCCAAGAAATAAACCAGCAATACTGCTCCCTGCAGGCCATGATTTAAGCTCAAAAATAACCATCGTTGCAATCAAGAATAGTGATATTATAAACATAATAACACTTTTTACAAATTTCATAGTATTACCCTCTACCAATCGGAATGTTTACTCTGTCTTTTGCAACACACATATTATCTTTTATAATGTAACATTCAATATAATGATTACCGTAAAAGTTACTGTGTTCAACTATTGTTTTTCCTTTTTCAACAATTTGCCCTCTAATTTGATTCCTTCTTTCTGCTTCTGGACCAACATTTTTAACTTTCCAAAAAATTTTATATGGTTGTGGACAATCTGTATAATCCATAGAACAACGAATTTCAAAATTGTGAGGCAACCAGTGTCGTAATACAGATAAAAATTCAGTTAGTAACTTTGGTCTCCATCCGTTGCCACTAACAATACATGACACTTTGCAGTTGTACGATAAACTTAATGGATATAACTCTTCAATATATTCCTCAGTATCAGAAAAAGAACAAATTGGTCTCAACACTGTCTTTGATTCATACTTTGCTATTTCTGTAGATTGCTCACTCCAATAATCGTGATTGAAAAAACCATACCATGCTTGAATTGCATCATCTTCGGTGCAATCATCTTTGAACAGAATCTCAAGATCCTCTAGTTTGCTCTTAAGACGATTTTTCCAATTAATCATTCGCTGTATATCACTTTTTCTAGGAGTTAAATCTCTCCCATTATCAACAGGTGCCGTGACACACGTATTTATTTCAAGACGTTCAACGATTGCCTTCATCGTATAATAGAATAATTCATCAATTCGTTCATATGAATCTTCTAATTTTTCCTCACACAAAACAGTTTGTAAGAGTCCACTCGGCATATTTTTCCAAAATTTCCTTGACTTACAAAACATTTTTGATAAACGTACTATTTTTCTAAGCTTTCCCCCTGAATTACTATTTTGAGTTGTAAACCATTCGGTTAATCCATAAAGTTTCCTTTCCGTCCAATCAGCCCCAGCATGTTCATAAATCCAACTATCATTCCATTCATCATATTCTCGTCTATAAATTGCGAAATCCACATGATATCCATCAACATAATTCACACGTACACAGCTCGTTTTAACTTCCGGTTCTGTATTAAACTGCTTCGTTCTTCTTTTAAGTGCATTTGCCACCATATTTCTTGTAGCCTGTGCTCCTTTATCTTGAAGCTTGGACTTATCAAAAATAATGGCAACATCAATATCATAATCATCATCTTCGTTCTGTACAACAGTTGACATTGAAACACTACCTTGCACATATGTTCCCTTTATTGAATAGGATGTCTTATTTTCTTCATTATACTCTTTCAATCCATTTTTAAGTCGCTGAATATTTAGTTCTTTTTTATTATACAGATTAGTTTGTTCCTCTTGAGACAAAACAACATAGGAGTTATAAAATATGTTAAATTTTGATGATAAGTCATACATCATCCTATACCTCCCTTTTTAGATTATCAGAAATAAATCCTATATAATTTCCAAAGCCAAGCATATAAACCGCCATTGCAATTGCCAAATCTTCCGATGCGATATTCTGTTCTGATGCCAGTGATTTTAATTCATCAATAACCGTATCGTGCGGAACAATTGTTCCTTCAAAATCTTTTACCGCATTTTCAATAACAGATGGTAACACCATACACATCTGATAAAAAGCGTCTTCTTGTCCTGTTACAAGAGCATAAAATTGATCAAGACTAACTCTACGAATTAATTTATGACCTACTTTCTTCTTATCAACAGTCGTCTCCCATTTTATATTTTGAGATTGCTGTGCAATCGCTTCAACTAAGAAACAAGCACAGTCATCATCAGTCAAAAGTTGATTCTGCATTTTAATAAATGTTTTTCCAGCTGAAGCTGAATTCATGGTATTATGTTTATTCTTCATTTCTACATATACCGTATGCACACTACCAGCATTAGGAATTTCAATCCCCTTCTCATTTTCGAATATAACATCCCAACCACCTTCTTCGCCATTGGGTGGAACATGACAGTTTGCTATATACTGAAAAATCCTCTGATGAAAGTATCCTATATCATTATTATTGGATTTATCACGTTGGCGAAAAATTTCATTACTTACGATCTCCTTCCAAGAAGCTTGATACACTGTCTTGTCAAAAATAAGTTTTATCGGATCTACAATATTCTTATTAAAACGTCTTAGGTCAAAAGATTCCAGTTTCTCACCGTATTTTTCAATTGTTGCCTTAACATGATTAGTAAAATCCTCTTCTGTTATAAAAGTTAAATCCCACATCACAATTCCTCCAATGCTTCTTTTATTTTCAACGCAATTTCGTATGCCAAATTAACTGGTACAGCATTTCCAACTTGCTTATACTGTTGCCCTATGCTCCCACAAAATTGCCAGTCATCTGGAAAACTTTGACATCTTGCATTTTCCCTTATAGTAAATGGGCGTGGCTCTAACGGATGACAACGATCCGTCTGCTTTTGACTTGGCGAAGTCAATACAGTCAGAGATGGTTCATCTAAGCTCAATCTCCTTAAGATACCTGTTCTGCCACCCTCCATATACCAACAGCTTTTCATATATTCTTTAGCTATATCCTCCGGAATATCCCGCCAATAACCTCCTGGGGGAACCAACTCAAAAATTTTTCGCTTAGATTCAGAATAAGGTGTTCCTTCACTTTTAGGACAATCTAAAAGAATATCACGTAACACAGGTTTATATTTGTGCGGAGTAGGAAAGTCAAAATATATTTTATCAATAAAATCATTTCGTATTCCAATGGTAATAAGACGTTCTCTTTTTTGTGCCACCCCATAATCCCAAGCATTTAGTATACCTTTCTGAATTGTATATCCTGAATTCTCAAAGATATCTGTAATAGTTTTATATGTTCGACCCCTATCATGAGTAAGCAAACCCTTAACATTTTCAAACAAAAACATTTTTGGTTGAAGTTTATCCAAGAACATTGCATAATGATAAAATAAAGTTCCCCTTGCATCCTCTAATCCTAATCTTTTACCTGCATAAGAAAAAGATTGGCAAGGAGCTCCTCCTGATAATAAATCAAGCTCCCCTTTTTTTATGTCAAAATATTTCTCTAAATCCAAACATGATATATTAGCAATGTCATCATTTATAACCCTCCAATTAGGGCGATTATATTTCAATGTATCTGAAGCTGCTTTATCAAATTCTATCAATCCAATAGTTTTAAATCCCGCTTTTTCAATGCCTAAAGCTAGTCCGCCTGCACCTGCAAACAATTCTATTGTTTTGAAAGCCTTAACTTCCTTTTCTGTATTTTGAGCAACTGAAATAATATCTCCTACATCGCAATTCAAAGCAGTACATATTTTTTCAATACTTTCAAAAGAAATAGTCTCGTTTTTTCCCATGCGAGCCATTACATTAAAGCTTATTCCCGCAGCCTCTTTTAATTCAGTTTTGTTCATATTTTTATCTATAAGCAATTTCCAAAGATTATTATAGCAAACTGCCATTTTAGTACCTCCTAAAAATAACACAGTTATGGTTTGTTATATTATATCATAATTAGGCAATTTATCCAATAAATCTCACATCATCATTAGAAAATCTCTCCATCTTTGTCGTCAGCAAAAATAGTTAATGCATTTACAAACCTGAACTAAACATATCATTATCGCTCAATGTTCTTTAATTTTTTCACCTCTGCTTTATTCAAATCCTTATTTTCAATCTGTTGTCTCTTAACATATTCATTAACTGATTCTTTTTTCTCTGTTTTATCCTTACCTAGATACTCATTCATATTATTTTTCAGATACTTCAATTCATCATACTGTTTTAATAATGAATTGTGTTTCTTGATTATCTCCCCTTGTTTAACCTGTAACTCTTTGGAATACTCATTTAATTTCCTGAAAAGCTTTTTACCTGATTTTATTTTTATTTCTCCCAATACCATATGTTTCAAGTGCGGAAATTGCTTAAGGAAAATATCTATTTCCTCATAAGACTTCTTATAAGCCTTCACATCTTTTCGATTCATCATCATATAAATTTTATCATTTAGATTTTTACGATAACCTTCATAATGTACTCTTTTGCTGATACAGATTTGAATATGCTTTACTACTTCCTTTATCTTTTTTGCTCCCATGACAGCTTATCAAATTCTCGCTTCAACTCATTCTTTTCGATTGAGATTCGGCTGATACCATGCTCCAATTCTTCCATCGAATTAAATCCCCTGTCTCTAATTTCAATAAGTTTAGAAGCTGCTGTTTTAAGGTTATGTTTCGTAGCCCAACGCTCATATCCTTTGCTCGACTTCACTTTTTCATTCTTCTTGATGTCGATGATATTGCCAAGTTCTTTTTCTTTATTCAGAATCCTAACTTTAATCCGTTCTTCGGTATAGTTTTCTCCAATCATCTTTGCTCGGGTAAATCTCCGCTGATTATTACTTCTAAAAGCAATATGCTTACCGAATTTTATCTCGTATCCATAGCTTTCCATTTTAGATAGAAAGTCCTGTCCATCAACGGACTGCTTTATACTTCTATCAATATCAAACAGAAGTCTCGACTTGTAGCTACTGTCTTTTTTATCCTCATGCCAATTTACAAATTTTCTTCGCTTAATTTCGTTGATTTCCCTCTGTGTTTCTCGGTTGATGACAGATAAGTTATGTTCCTTACAAAGTCTGTTGTTTTGACTTCTGATATTCATATAGGAACTTTTTTAATCATCAGACTTGCGCAGCACCTCAAATAGTCGAATACGTTCCCCTTCAGAGAGCATGTGGAATACCTTGCGACATAGTTTGCGAGACCGTTTAATGTAAGAGCCTGCGTTCTTAAATCGCTTCTGCTCACGTTTACGTACATTCTCAAAGCCCATCCTACCAGTCGCACTAGATGGAATCAATCTGCAATAATAGTAGCATTTGGAAATAGCTTCCTCATTTTGGAACGGAAAAACTCGGACATGTCCATGACCAGATACCGCATCTTGGAGCGTTCTTGCAAACTAAATTATTTAAAGTAGCTAAACAAAGCTACCTCGCTTTTTTCAGGTAAGATATCTAGTACTCGTTTACCTTTTGGATCTGTGACGATGACCTGGAATTTATGACCACCAGCATTTCCTCTAAACTCATCAATGGCTAGCGTTAGTGGTAAATGAGCTGGTATTCCGAGGTTGAATGTCTTAGTGAACATTCGAATGACAGTGGTAACTGACACATTGACCTCTTTGGCAATATCCGTATAGCTGTAAGTTCCTTGTAACTTGTGCATTATCGTAGCGATGACAGCTTTATTCATCTGCAAATACCTTCCTATAAAAGAGTTCTTTTCATCGAAAGTTTTACCACAAGAGTTGCATCGGTATCTACGTTGGTTATGCTTGCAAATCTTCTGGTAGTGATTAAATGATGTACTTACCTCTGTAGCTAAGTTGATGGTACGGGTATAATATCCTTTTACTTCTGTGTGTACAGATCCACACTTAGGGCAAGTATGAAGTTTTCTAGGTAATTTGATGTAATAGGTGACAGTTTTACTTTCTTCATCAAATACGATGTCATAAATAAATTATGTTTTGATATTTGTAAAAAGTTCGGTATAATCTAATGTAGGCAGATGCTTCAGTCCTTTCTTATTTATGTCGTTACTTATATTGTAAAGTAAACTGAATGATATGCCTATTTTATGCAAAAAATATATCCTGGGGGGATGGCTATTGCTGTCCCCCCCAAAATATATTATAGAGCCTGATTATTGCAGAAATTGCAATAACTACTCAATACGAATCTTTAGCCAACAAAACTCAAAGAACAACAGTAAAACTACAAAACAAAAGCCAGCAGTTCCAAAGTTCTACTGGCTTTCATTATATCTATTTTTTATTCCCACTCAATGGTTGCTGGTGGTTTACTTGTAATATCATACACGATACGGTTGATGTGGTTCACTTCGTTCACGATGCGGCGGGAGATAGTATCCAATACATCATAAGGGATACGAGCCCAATCAGCTGTCATGAAGTCAGTTGTGGTCACACCACGCAATGCCAATGTGTAATCATAGGTACGGAAGTCACCCATAACGCCTACTGTGCGTGTGCTTGTTAAGACAGCAAAGTATTGATTGATAGAACGATCTAAACCAGCTTTTGCGATTTCATCACGGAAAATATAGTCCGCATCACGCAATACGTCTAGTTTATCTTTTGTCACTTCACCCATTACACGGATGGCAAGGCCTGGACCTGGGAATGGTTGGCGCCATACAAGGTAATCTGCCAAGCCAAGTTCTGCACCTAATTGACGAACTTCGTCTTTGAACAAGTTGCGAAGAGGTTCGATTAAACCTTTAAAGTCTACTACTGCAGGCAAGCCACCTACGTTGTGGTGAGATTTAATCACTTCTGCTTCACCAGTACCAGATTCGATCACATCTGGATAAATGGTACCTTGTGCTAAGAAGTCCACGGAACCAATTTTACGGCCTTCATCTTCAAAAAAACGGATGAATTCTTCACCGATAGCTTTACGTTTTGCTTCTGGATCATCAAGACCTGCTAACTTTGTCAAGAAACGCTCTTCTGCATCCACACGAATGAAATGCATACCAGAATCTTTGAACGCTTCTTCTACTTCGTCGCCTTCGTTTTTACGCATCAAACCATGGTCAACGAAGATGCAAGTCAATTGATCGCCTACGGCTTTAGAAATTAACGCTGCCGCTACGGAGCTATCCACTCCACCAGACAACGCCAACAATACTTTGCCATCGCCTACAGTATTACGGATTTCTTCAATAGCTGTTTTTGCATAGTTTGCCATCGTCCATTGGCCTGTGCATCCGCACACTTCATACAAGAAGTTGTGCAACATTTCTTTGCCGTGTTCTGTATGCAACACTTCTGCATGGTATTGCATAGCGTATAAATGGCGTTCTTCGTTTTGCATCGCTGCCACAGGGCAATCTTTTGTATGCGCCACGATTTTGAAACCTTCTGGCACTTTTGCCACATAATCCACATGGCTCATCCATACGACTTCTTCTTCTGAAAGTCCTTTAAATAGCGGTGAGGACACATCCACTTGAGTTGGCGTTTTACCAAATTCGCGTGTTTCCGCAGATGTAACATGGCCACCTAATGTATGTGCCATAAATTGCATACCGTAACACATACCCAATACTGGAATGCCAAGTTCAAATACTTCTGCTTCCATTTTAGGAGCATTTTCTTCGTATACGCTAGCAGGACCACCTGTGAAGATGATACCTTTTGGCTGTAATTCTTTAATTTTTTCTAATGCTTTATTGTACGGGTATACCTCACAATACACATTATTTTCACGTACACGACGCGCGATCAGTTGGTTATATTGACCACCAAAGTCAACGACAACAACCATCTCTTTTTGTTCCATTCTGTCCTCCCACAATCTTCTGTTTATAACTTCAATATATAAACAATATATATTAAATATTATACCCTATGCACCAAATTTTGACTAGAATCGGAAGTCACGTTCTCCCTCTTCCATTTGCGCAATATAGGCTTTGGATTTTTCTTTCACCAGATCATTCTTAATAGAGTCTAATTGCACATCGATCACAGCAGCACCAACAGCTTTTGTGTCCTCGTCTGCATAATCTAGTAAGTATTCTTTCAATGTCATTAACGCATTCGGTTGGCAACAGTTAGAAATTTGCCCGCTCTTAGCGAGTGCCATGAAACGGTCTCCTGTACGTCCCTCACGGTAGCAAGCTGTACAAAAACTAGGTACATATCCTAATTGTAATAACCATTCTACAATTTCATCCAAGGAACGGCGGTCACTCGTATCAAATTGAGCAGAGTTTTCTTCTTCTGGTTCTTCCTCTACATAGCCACCAACGGATGTACGAGATCCCCCAGAAATTTGAGAGATACCCAAGGCTAACCCACGCTCACGCATAGATTGACTTTCACGGGTAGACATAATCATACCTGCATACGGTGCAGATACACGAATCAATGCGACGATTTTTTCAAAAATATCGTCTGGTACAGCATTACTAAAATCATCTACATCGATATCATCGGCTGGACAAATTCGAGGCACACTGATGGTATGCGGCCCTACGCCAAACTTCGCTTCTAAATGTTCTGCATGCATCAACAAGCCTACGAAGTCATATTTGTAATGTTCCAATCCATAGAGAACGCCAATGCCTACGTCATCGATGCCTGCCTCCATAGCACGGTCCATAGCCGTTGTATGGTATGCATAATCGCTCTTAGGTCCTGTTGGGTGAAGGGCTTCATAGTTTTCTTTATTATATGTTTCTTGGAACAATGTATACGTACCAATGCCTGCCTCATGTAATTTGCGATAATCTTCTACTTCACAAGCCGCAATATTGACGTTCACACGACGAATTTCACCATTATCTTTTTTGATGGAGTAAATCGTATTAATACATTCCAAAATATATTCCAATGGATTTTCCAATGGATGTTCACCAGATTCGATAACAATCCGTTTATGACCCATTGCTTCTAGGGCCATCACTTCTTCACGCACTTGGTCTTGGTTTAGTTTTTTGCGAGTAATGGTCTTATTTTTTGCATGGTATGGGCAATAGACACAACCATTGATGCAATAGTTTGATAAATACAAAGGAGCAAATAATACAATACGATTTCCATAAATCGCCTGTTTAATCTCTTTTGCTAAGGCAAATAATTTCTCCTTATATTCTGGCAAGGGACATTCTAACATCACCATCGCCTCGCGGTGGTTCAATCCTACTCGAGTTTTTGCCTTTTCTAATATGGCATCCAACAAAGGACGATTTTCCTTGTTTTCTTCTGCATATTTTAGAGTGGCTAGAATCTCTTCATGATTAATAAATTCTTCCGCCTTGGAAGAGTGTACATCATACATAGTAAACTCCTTTTCTACTGACTTAGTAGATCTATGATAGCCTATATCTTTTTAGGCTTTGTCGTAACATATGGACTATACCGATTTTATTAGATATAGCCTACTTTTTATTATACTCCACTTAGGAATCAATGTATATAAAATTAGTGTACATTATGAAAGCAAATATTAATACTATGTATGCATAAACAGAAATATACATCTATTCATTTGTTCACTATAAAACTGTCATATCCTTTTACAACCTATAACCCTATCCCAAATATCTGATAAACATCATTCTTACAAAATCTTATTACCCTATTTCCAATAACCACCCCCATACTAAGAAAACAAAAAGGTCACTAGATATTGCTATCTAGTGACCTCTTATATGTGTTATGATTAAGCTTCTACAGGGTATACAGAAACTTTACGGTTATAACGACCAGCACGTTCAAATGCTACACGGCCAGGAACCAATGCAAACAAAGTATCATCTTTGCCGATACCTACGTTAGCGCCTGGATGGAAATGTGTACCACGTTGACGAACTAGAATGTTACCACTTTTTACAGTAGAACCGTCATGGCATTTAACTCCAAGACGTTTGGACTCGGAATCACGACCATTTTTTGTACTGGAAGCACCTTTTTTAGATGCGAATAGTTGTAATTGGATATTGAATAACATGTAGTTCACCTCCTATTGTTCACTCACTCTAACAAAATCACTATATTGATCCGCCACATTCTTGATACCAAGAAGCATCGTTTCTAATATAGTTTGTCCTCTTTCAGTAACAGGTTCTGAAAGTAGGATATGTAACTCACCGTCTTCTATTTCGTACTCCATGGATTGCTTAGCCACCTCATGAAGACCTAAGATCGATGTCTGTGAAAGCATAGATATAGCGGCACATACAATATCTTCTCCGTAAGGACCTGCTTCAGCATGTCCTCGAAAATGACATTCTATGATTTGCCCTAATCGATTGCGTTTCACATCAATGTGAGTCATGATACTTACGCCTCGATTTTTTCGATGCGAACTTTAGTGAATGGTTGGCGATGGCCTTGACGACGACGATAGTTGGATTTCGCTTTGTATTTGAAAACCAAGATCTTTTTCGCTTTACCATGTTCAAGTACTGTACCAGTAACTTTTGCACCGTCCACAAGTGGTGTACCAACTTTAACGTCACCGTCTTTAACTACAGTTACAACTTCGTCAAAAGAAACAGTTCCTTCAGCTGCTACATCCAATTTTTCAATAGTGATTACATCGCCTTCGGAAACGCGATATTGTTTACCACCAGTTTTAATAATTGCGTACATTATGACACCTCCTTGTATTCGTACTCGCTGAATGCGGTTATCTAGCCGAAGCCAAATATTATTGACCTCTTCATGCGGCTTGCAATAGTTGGGCGTACCCAAACTATGACTCAATTATTATACATGACAAGAGCTGTCCATGTCAATAAAAGGAAGCCCTTTTCTATCTATATTTTTAAAAGAAGACATTCCTGTTTGCCCCTTACAAATTCTTGTTTTTCCACTAAGCATATACTACTGTAGAACGGCTTCGCTATATACGCATACGATTGTGTTATTATTTCCGCCAATACCGATATAGAGCATGTTACCATATATGCTAGCACTAAAATTATCTATTCATAAATACTAGTATAGTAGCGATATACCTATATACTAGGCCGCGCAAATCGATAGTAACACACGAGGGCTATGAAAGAACATACCACCATAGTGATTCCCATAGGAATAGCAGTATGTGATCCAGCAATCCCCACGATAGGTGACACAATGCCCGCCGATACCATAGAGAAAAAACCTAATAAGGCAGATGCACTGCCTGCTAGGTGACCATAATGTGCCATAGCCATCGAGAAGCTAGCAGCACCAAATAAAGACACCGTGCCCACAGTAAAGAATAAAATCGTTGTTACCGCCAAAAATGGCATGTTTAGAGCCATAGCACCTAAGAACAAGGACGAACCTAAGAATAGGACTGTTAAACTACCTTGTAATAATTGGTAATCTTTGATGACATTACTCAAGCGAGAGCTTATCATGCTGAACAGAATAATGCCACAGCTATTGATACCAAATATGTAACTAAATTGTTGCGCATCTAATCCAAATATATTTTGGTACACAAAGGATGATCCACTGATGTAACAAAAGAACGCTCCAAAGGCAAAACATTGAATCCCACATTGACCTAAGAAAGCTTTATCTTTTAACAAAATCTTGTAATTCTTAAGTGCTACTTGGATACCTCCTGCTACACGTTGTTCAGTTGGTAAACTTTCACGGAATAAAACAGAACCTACCAACAAAATTAGAGCAAATCCTGCCAACACGACGAAAATAAATCGCCATGTTTCATAGATTAAAATCTGTCCTCCCAGTAACGGAGCTATAACAGGTGCCAACCCATTGACCATCATCAACGATGCCAACAGTTTAATCAGAGCCGGCCCCGATGCATAATCACGAGCGATAGCCTTAGAAATAACCACCCCAAATGATCCTGTCACACCTTGTAAAAAACGACCTAACAAAAGTACTTCAATGTTCGGTGCATAAGCACAAATAATAGTGGCTACTACACAAAGTAGGTTCCCCACAATGAGTGGTTTTTTACGACCTAGCACATCACTAATGGGGCCTGCAAACAATTGTCCTATCGCAATCCCGATAGTCATAATGCCGATAGTCATTTGAATATTCGATGCCGATGTATGTAGTTCTCCAGGCATAATCGGCAGTGACGGCAAATACATATCCGTTGCTAATGGCGTTACTGCCGTGAGCAATCCTAAGAATATAATTAAAAATAATGAAACAGACTTACTTTCCCTCATATCTTTCCTTTCTAACAATCTCTGCATTGCGAATCAACACTTTCTTTCCTCGCCAAGCCCAAGCTTTGTGGCCGTACTTCGCTTTAAATTCTTTATTCGTCATCCCCTTTAATTCCTCCACCTCAATATATGAGGTCGCCTGTTGGAACTCAGGAATAGGTGTCATAGGAACATTTCTATTATGAGGGCACACATCTTGGCATACATCACAACCAAAAATAAGTGGCGTCTTTTCGATAATTCGTCTTTCTTCCTCTGAAAGTTCCCCTTTACATTGGGTAAGATAACTTTTACAGGTTCGATAATCTAAATGATCTCCTTGTAAGGCTTTACCAGGGCAAGCACGCAAACAAGCACCACATTGTAAACAGGTCTGATTCAATGGCGAAGAAGGAGGTAATGCTAAAGTCGTCATGATGGTTCCAATCACCGTATAGGATCCCCACGTAGGGTTGATAAACGTTTGGTTCCACCCATAAAAGCCCAGGCCCGCCAAGTACGCCATATACCGGTCCGCCAAAGGTGACGTATCACAGTGAATCTCGTACATGTCGTCAGGATACCGTTCACGCAACACATCCACCAGTCGTTCCAAATACTGACGTACCACAATATGGTAATCATCGCCCCAACAGTACCTAGCTAAATTTGTCACTCCTTCCCTAGGTACATAATAGGGAAACAAACAGACTATAGCGGACTTCGGTGAATCAATAGTCGTGGACCCCTGTAATCGTTCTTCAATACTTCCATTCGTAAACGGACAAGGATAGGGCGTATCCAAATGCAACGATGCCTCCACCGGCAATGGCCACGGCGCCACGCCTATCACCGGAATATTCAGTTCATTTGCTAATTTTTCAAGTTCTAATAATGTCATGTTTTTATTATACTATACATTACAAGGTATGATACATAAACACTCACTCATGTATCATGCTAATTAAGAACAGAACCTACGCCAATTAGGAAACTCATTAAAAGCAGTCAGTTTTATTATCCATAGAGCGAGATAATAATATATTCACTAAATACATTACAAAACATCTGAAAATAATCGCACGCATCAATTAAGCCACCATATCCACCTAAGGAACACAGTTAAGCATAGCAGACTTCGTAGCGGATCTCACTAACCAAATTACACAAACACAAGAAGAGCACGACATCCCCTAAGGAGCGCAGTTAAGCGTAGTAGCCTTGTGGCGTTCCTTACTAGCTAAATTATAGAAATGCAGAAACGAGCAGTATACTCCTGAAAAAACAACGCAAACCATCCTCCGAGGAACGTAGTTAAGCGTAGCAACCTTATGGCTAGATTGCCTGCACACATAACACAAATATCAGAAGAGCACGACATCCCCTAAGGAGCGCAGTTAAGCGTAGCAGACTTCGTGGCGTTCCTTACCAGCTAAATTACACAAACACAAGAAGAGCACGGCGTGCTCCGAACAAACATTATAAAATACCGTTTGCGAGGAGTATGCCGTGCTCTTCCTTTTGTAAAAAACAGTCACATCGCCACAGGTTGCATAGCAAAACAAGTGACGTGTTGACGTAAGACCTTAAAAGTTTTATTCTAATACATATTACTTATTTAATAATTTATTTTTAATTTTCAAAATAGGAGGAAAACTATGTCTATAGAACTACGTAAAGTTGCCATTATCGGCACTGGTCATGTGGGTTCCCACGTGGCATTTTCTTTGGCTACCCAAGGTGAGGTTGACCAATTATACATGGTGGACATCGACAAAGATAAAGCCATCGCTCAAGCTACCGATATTAATGATGCGGTAAGTTACTTACCACATCGTGTAGAAGCTATCGCTTGCGAACCTGAAGATATCGGAGACTGCGATATCCTCGTTATTTCTGCTGGTCCACTACCATCCCCAGAACAAGATCGACTAGATACACTAGGCTCCACCATAGAAGTATTACGTGAATTTTTACCGCGTGTAAAAGCCTCTGGCTTCAACGGTTTTATCGTGAGCATTTCCAATCCTGCCGATGTAGTGGCAGCCTATGTACAGGAATACTTAGACTATCCGAAACATAAAATCATCTCTTCCGGCACATCCTTAGACTCAGCTCGTTTACAACGATTAGTAGCTGAACAAATCCACGTACATCGTCGCTCTTTATCTTGCTACGCTATGGGTGAACATGGTGGCAGCGCTATGGTACCTTGGTCTCATGTCACAGTATCTGGCAAACCTTTGAAAGAACTCCAGCAAGAACTTCCTCATCGATTCCCAACCTTTGACGAAGATGCCGTAGTAGAACAAATGAAATACGGTGGCTACCTCGTCCTCATTGGCAAAGGATCCACAGAATTTGGCATCGCTGCATCCGTTACAGAAATCATCCGTGCCTACTTCCACAATGAACAAAAAGTATTACCTCTATCTTGCAAACTAGAAGGCGAATACGGCGAACACAACGTCTTTGCATCCGTCCCTGCCATCATCGGCAAAAACGGCATCGAAGAAATCCTAACATTACACCTAACCCCAAGCGAGCAAGAAGCCTTCCACAACTCCTGCGAACGCATCCGGGAATACATTAAACTAGCACATGCTATGTAGAATTATACCCTTTACTCTCTGAGGAATGCAGTCATGCGTAGTAGCCTTGTGGCTACCCTTACTAGCTAAATTACACAAATATAAGAAGAGCACGGTGTGCTCCGAACAAACACCACAAACTACTCTCTGAGGAACGCAGTTATGTGTAGTAGCCCTGTGGTGACTTTACTAGCTAAATTATAGAAATGCAGAAACGAGCAACATGTTCCTGAACAAACCTACCGTAGGATCAGTTTGAGAAGGAATATGTTGCTCGTTTCCCCTTCCCCTGAGCGGCGCCATTACGAGTAGTAGCCTTGTGGTATTCCTTATGCCAAAATTAGATAAATGCAAGAAGAGCACGACATATTCCGGAGCAAACCTAACCACTGTATCAGTTTGCGGAGGAATATGTCGTGCTCTTCCCTTTGCCTACCCGTCTAGGAATACCTCGGGCTACATAGCGGAATTACTTAGCGAACCATTTATCGTAAATTTTTTGATACGTTCCATCTTCTCGCATTGCTTTTAAAGCTTCATTAACTTTATCACGTAATGCTGTGTTGGATTTATTGAATCCTAATACGAATGGAGGTGCATCTGTGCCCTCTCCTACCAATTTAAGATCTTTATCTGCACCTTGTTTCAAGTAGTACATAGCCACCGCTTGGTCGATGATAGCACCATCAATCGTACCGGCTTGTAATGCCATAAAGATATTACTATTAGAATCCATTTCTTTTACATCTGTACCTGGAATCGCTTTTGCCATTTCTACAGGCACTGTACCAATTTGAACACCTACACGTTTGTTAGCAAGGTCGTCCATTTTTTTGATATCTGTATTATCTTTACGAACGATAGTGATGAAACCGCCTTCTTTGAAGTATGGTTCAGAGAATGCCAATGCTTTTTCACGTTCTGGTGTAGCATTGATACCTGCTGCGATCATGTCGATATTACCAGATTGTGTAGCTGGAATTAACGCATCGAATCCCATGCTGACAAACTCTAACTTTAAGCCTAACCGTTTTGCTACTTCTTCACTTAAATCTACATCGAAACCAATGTATTTATTCGTGTTTTCTTCTGCAAATTCAAATGGAGGGAATGTCGTTTCAGAACCAACTTTCAACACCCCTGCTGTTTGTGTTAATTGCGCTTCTTTTTTGTCGCTACCACAACCAGCTAGTAAACCCACACTAAGAACAGCCGTGCATAGGATAAGTCCTAGTTTTTTCATGCTAATCATAATTACCTCCCACAATATATTCACTACTTATGATTATTTATACATAAATTATACCATACAATTATGAAATAGCAAGTATTATAAAAAGTCTTTAATTTTATCTCGTTTGCCACGATTACGCAATTTCGTTAAGGCTTTCCCTTCAATTTGACGAATCCGTTCTCGTGTTACATTAAAGAATTGACCTACTTCTTCCAATGTACGTGGTTTGCCATCTTTCAAACCAAAGCGCAATTCTAGCACTTGTTGCTCACGATCTGTTAAGCAACTGAATACTTCAACAATTTGTTCTCGTAATAAAATAAAGCTAGCCGCATCATCTGGAGCTACTGCATCTTTATCTTCTAAGAAGTCGCCTAAATGGGAATCTTCTTCTTCCCCAATTGGCGTTTCCAAGGAAACTGGCTCTTGAGAAATCTTTTGAATCTCACGCACCCGTTCTACAGTAATACCCATACCAGCTGCAATTTCCTCTGGACTTGGTTCACGACCTAAATCTTGTAATAATTGACGTTGAATACGCACCAATTTATTAATCGTTTCCACCATATGTACAGGAATACGAATCGTTCTAGCTTGGTCAGCAATCGCTCTCGTAATAGCTTGACGGATCCACCATGTAGCATAGGTAGAGAATTTATATCCTTTTGTATAGTCGAATTTATCAACCGCTTTTATAAGACCTAAGTTACCTTCTTGAATCAAATCTAAGAACAACATGCCACGACCTACATAGCGTTTCGCAATACTAACTACAAGACGCAAGTTGGCATCAATCAATTTTTGTTTCGCACTATTTCCTAAGCGCACTTCTTTATAGCTAGCACCTTCTGCATTGCCCGCCTCAATTTGTTGGGCTAAAATGATTTCTTCATCACCAGATAACAATGGAACGCGACCAATTTCTTTTAAGTACATGCGCACTGGATCATCGATGTTCATCCCTTCAGGAATAGATAAGTCAAGATTAATCTCTTTTTCCTCCTCATCATCTTCCTCAGTGATATCGATGTCACTGCTTAAATGTTCCACATCTACATCAACTTCCACTTCAAGATCTTTATCCAACAATTCATCATCATGAATCGATAATTCGCTATCCGAACCATGTTCATCATCTTGAAGGACTTCAATATTTAAATTATTAAACACTGCATACATACTATCTAATTGTTCTGCTGTTACTTCTACTTGCTCTGAAAGTGCATCAGAAATTTGTTTTGACGTAATGACCCCGTCTCGTTTTGCCTCTTCCAATAAAACCGCTATAATCTCTTGCACTTGCGATTGTTTTTTCTTCTTTGCCACTGTGCTCTTCCTTTCACTACATCAAGACCACTGTTTAATCAATTCCTGTAAATCCTGACACATTCGTAACTCTTCTATAAACCTAGGATCATTAGCTCGACTCAATTGATCCGCTAAGCGACTATGCTCCTTATATTGATTGCGAAGGGATTTTAATCGCACACTTCGAATTAAACTGTGCAACAATTCCTCATTCATTTCTCGATCAATCAAGACCGACCATTTGCCAAACATATGCCAAGATTCCGCATCTAAGGATTCCTCTAAGAGGACCTCTGACAAACTTTCACCTTGGGCTACCAGGTCGCCTATCTTTTCATAATAAGCACCGTACATAGGATGCGTAAAATCTTCCACCCCTATATACTGGCTCACCAAGGTATATATATCCGTATCCTTACCTATCCAGTACAGCAATTCTTCTTCATCTGTGAAAGTCTCCTTAGGCACGTTCATAGCCTGCTGTTTTAATTCTATGTTTCCTTGTCGAAGAAACTGTCTAAAGTAAGTAATAATAGTGCTCACATCTAACCATAAAGGTAATGCCAAGGCTTTTAAATATTCATCACGTCGCACTTGGCTTTCATGACCTGCAATGAAAGGAAATATATCTGCCAAGACAGCCCGTTTCCCTTCCACTGAATTCGTATCGTGATGGCTCAAACTTTCATTCAATAAGAACTCAAAATCTCTTGGCGATGTATCCACCAATTCTTGCCACGCTTGAGGTCCGTGATTTTTAATAAAGTCATCTGGATCTTTTCCATCAGGCATAGATACTACCTTAACAGAAAATTCCGTATTTTGCAATAACTCAATAGCCCGCTTAGCTGCCGTACGACCAGCACCATCCATATCATAGGCAAGAACAACTTCCTCTGCCTGACGCATCAATAGCCGACCATGGTCTTTCGTATAGGCTGTGCCCAAGGATGCCACTACATTCGTAATGCCTGCATTATGACAACTCAGTACATCCATATAACCTTCAACAAGGACAGCTTGTTTTTTTTCGCGAATGCTCCGATAGGATTGATAAAAAGCAAATAATAGATGCCCCTTATTAAATATTTCCGTTTCTGGGGAGTTCAAATATTTCGGATTACTGTCGTCAAGGACACGTCCGCCGAAACCTAATACACGCCCCTTTCCATCCATGATGGGAAACATCACACGTTTTCTAAAATAATCATATAGCTTGCCTTGCTCATTTTTACGGCACAACCCTAATTCTAGCAATACATTAGGGTCCACGCCTCGACCGATAAAAGCACTATATAGCTTATCCCATCCATTTGGGGCAAACCCGAGACGAAACTTTGTAATGGTCTCCATAGTTAGCCCACGTTTTAGCAAGTAATCTAGTCCCTCTTTCCCCAATTCTGTTTTTACTAGACAATTATGAAAGAAATTTGTAGCTAGTTCATTCACCTCATACATAGATTCCAAACGTGCCATACGTTTCCGCTCAGCTGACGATACGGTTCGTTCTGGCAAAGCAATGTTGGCACGATTCGCCAACCGCTCAATGGCCTCAGGAAAAGTTAAGTTATCATACTTCATCAAGAAACTAATAACATTTCCCGATTCTCGACAACCAAAGCAATAAAAAAAGCCCTTGTCAGGGGTCACACTAAAGGAAGGTGTCTTTTCGTTATGAAATGGACAACACCCCCAATAGTTTTTCCCCTTCTTCTTCAATGGAATATGCTCAGAAATGACAGACACAATGTCATTGGCATTTTTGACTTGTTCAATTATGTCATCATTGAAAAACTTGCTCATGTCACTCTCCTAAGCTATGTACTACCGTGTATGCACCAAAATATAACGTTTATGTATACGTTCTCTATCTATACTATTCTACACAAATAAAAAAACTCCTACTTACGGATGATTTCTTTTTCTTCACACTATATATGCAATTCATATATAGTGTGAAAAAAAAGAAGTTAGAGCAGCCAAAGGCCGCTCCAACCACTTATGTAGACTATTTTTTCGCGTAATCTACGACTCGTGTTTCGCGAATAACCACAACTTTAATTTGTCCTGGATATTCTAATTCATTTTCGATTCGTTTAATGATGTCACGTACTAATAAGTTCGCTTCCACATCATCCACTTTATCTGGTTTTACCATAACGCGAATCTCTCGACCTGCTTGGATAGCAAAGCATTTTTCAACACCTTCAAAAGATTCAGCGATTTCTTCCAACTTAGATAATCGTTTTAAATAATTTTCTAATGTTTCGCGTCTAGCTCCTGGTCGTGCTGCAGAAATAGCATCTGCTGCCGCTACCAACACAGCTTCTACAGATTTAAACTCTTCATCACCATGATGCGCACCAATACAGTTTTGTACTAAAGCGCTTTCATGATATTTTTTAGCAAGATCTACGCCAATTTCCACGTGAGATCCTTCAATTTCATGGGTTAAGGCTTTGCCCAAATCATGTAATAAACCGCCTCGTTTAGCCAGTACTACATCGCAGCCTAATTCCGCTGCCATCATACCTGCCAAGTGAGATACTTCAACAGAGTGTTTTAATACATTCTGTCCATAACTAGTACGATATTTTAGTCTACCTAAAATACGAACCACTTCTGGATGTAAGCCATGTACATCTGCTTCAAAAGTAGCTTGCTCGCCCGCTTCTTTTATAGTTGTTTCCACCTCACGGCGTGCTTTTTCAACCATTTCTTCGATACGAGCTGGATGGATACGTCCATCAACAATGAGTTTTTCCAAGGCAATTCGTGCTACTTCACGACGAATAGGATCAAATCCGGATAAAATAACTGCTTCTGGTGTATCATCAATAATTAAGTCGATACCCGTCAACGTTTCTAACGCACGAATATTACGGCCTTCACGACCGATAATACGGCCTTTCATCTCATCATTTGGTAATGTCACAACAGACACTGTAGATTCTGCTACATGGTCAGCCGCACATCGTTGAATGGCCATAGAGATAATTTCTCTGGCATTCTTTTCCGCCTCTTCTTTGGCTTGTTGCTCAAGTTCTTTAAGCATCACAGCAGTATCGTGACGAATTTCTTGTTCTACTTTTGTCAGTAAAATTTGTTTTGCTTCATCAAAGGTTAAGCTAGAAATGCGTTCTAACTCTTCCATTTGTTGTTGATGCAATACTTCGATTTTTTCTTCCGCTTTTTCTAGATTGCGTTCCTTGTGATGCAAGGACTCTTCTTTGCGTTCAATACTGTCTAGTTTTTTGTCTAATTGCTCTTCTTTTTGTAAAATCCGTCGTTCAAGACGTTGTAATTCATTACGTCTGTCACGATTTTCTTTATCCACATCAGCACGCAATTTATGAATTTCTTCTTTTGCTTCCAGTAACGCTTCTTTTTTCTTAGACTCCGCTAAGCGCTCGCCATCAGCAACAATACGTGCAGCTTCTGTTTCCGCTTTATTTAGCTTACCTTCTGCAATATTGCGACGCAATAAATAGCCTACTCCAAGACCAATTAATACCATGACTACGGCAATAATGCTGTATTCTAAAATCGTGTTCACCTCCCACTTGCATAAAAAAAGGAGAAGTCGATACATCCGCTTCCCCGGTTTCTCGCCCATTTTGTTTTCAAATTTTATTTTGCTTATTATTAAGGCTATTTTAATTTTAGTTCATACACCGTGGAATGTCAAGACAAAGCCCCTACTCTAAGTAGGGGCCCCATTCATAACAAATAGATTGAATTGTACTCACAGCGAATCCACGATTCTTTAGAAAATAAATTATTTTTTTCTTGCTAAACTTATCTTCTTCACCCTCTTCGATGGCGCTTAACCGCTCCTCATCAGATATGTGAAATCGTTGCTCTAATAGCTTTACCGCTACCGACCATTCATCATAGTCATCTAATACATAAGATACAGCAAGACCTCGTTCACGCATTTTTTCACGAATGTAATAGGTGCTATACTTTTCTGTTTCCATATAGGCACGTAATACTTCTTCCGACAAATCTTCATCATCTAAATAAGAGAGCTCCAACAGTTTTTCTTCTACATCATGAATTAGTTCACTAGGCACAGAACGTTGAGACAGTTTTCGTCTCAGCTCCAATGTACTTAAGGAGCGTGGTCCTAATAGCCTCAAAGCTTGTTCCATAGCTGATGTAAAGGTCCACTCCTGCTCTTTCGATGTACGAAATGCCATTATTCCATATCCGCTGCTTCTGTCGTTGCTACATCATCTACTTCTTCATCATGACCCAGCACATTCAATGGTTCTGCTGCTAATGTATCACGAATGATAGAATCAATTTCTTGAGCAATTTGAGGATTTTCTTTCAAGAATACTTTAGCTGCTTCTTTACCTTGACCCATACGTTCTCCATTATAGGAATACCAAGCACCAGATTTTTTGATGACTTCAATATTCGCACCAATGTCAATCAATGTACCTTCATAGGAAATGCCTTCCCCGAACATTAAATCAAATTCTGCCACTTTGAATGGAGGGGCTACTTTATTTTTTACAACTTTTACTTTTGTACGGTTACCAACATGTTCTTTGGCAGATGTTAAGGCTTCCCCTTTGCGCACATCTAAACGAATAGTGGAGTAGAACTTTAAGGCACGGCCACCTGTCGTTGTTTCTGGATTGCCAAACATAACGCCCACTTTTTCACGCAATTGGTTGATAAAGATAATAACCGTTCTAGTTTTACTGATGGAGCTTGTTAATTTACGTAACGCTTTACTCATCAAACGTGCATGTACACCTACGTGAGCATCAGTCATTTCACCATCAATCTCTACTTTAGGTGTTAAGGCCGCTACGGAGTCCACCACAATTAAATCTACCGCACCGGAGCGAACCAAAGCCTCTGTAATCTCTAAACCTTGTTCACCATTATCTGGCTGAGAAATCAACAAGCTATTGATATCTACCCCTAATTTTTTCGCATACACTGGATCCAACGCATGTTCCGCATCGATGAAGGCAACAACGCCACCATTGCGTTGTGCTTCTGCTGCAGCATGCAGTGCTACTGTAGTTTTACCAGAAGACTCTGGACCATAGATTTCAATAATACGGCCCCGTGGGAATCCACCTACACCGACCGCCAAGTCTAGGGCCAACACACCTGTAGAAATGACTTCAATATTCATTTTATCAGCCGCTTCACCCATGCGCATGATCGCACCTTGACCAAAATCTTTTTCAATTTGTTTTAAAGCCCCTTCTAAGGCCCTCATACGGTCTTCTTGAGATCCGCTTTTCATATCAATTGCTGCTTCTTTTGCTTTATCCTTTGCCATTGTTCTACCTTTCTATTAATTCTTTATATACATATTGAATCGCTCGTTCCGCTACACTGTTACGGATACTAGTACGATCCCCTATAAATATCTCTTTATGTACAGTAATACCTTTCGGCGTGCCAATACCAATATACACAAGACCCACTGGTTTTTCCTGACTACCACCGCCTGGACCGGCTATCCCTGTGGTCGCAATGGCATAGTCTGTACGCAATACACGAAACACACCTTCTACCATTTCTGTAGCCGTTTCTTCACTGACCGCACCATGTGTTGCCAATGTATCTGATGATACGCCTAATACTTGTTCTTTCACCGAATTCGCATAGGAAATAATACCGCCTTGATAATAGCCACTGCTACCGCCTAAATCAGTCAATATTTTTCCTACTAAGCCTCCTGTACAGGATTCAGCAGTTCCTATAGTAATACCTGCTTCTAGCGCCACCTTGTGAAAGTTTTCCAACACCGATGTATCTAAACTACGGATATTTTCCAAGCGTTCTAAGAGGATAGACCTCCATGGGCCTAGTTTTTCCTGACAGTCTGCTTTTGACTCTCCTTTTGCAGTTAAACGAATTTCAATGTATCCTGATTTAATCAGTAGTGCTATGGTTGGGTTCTGCTGGTTTTGAATCAAGTCTTGTAATAAACTCTCTAATTGCATTTCACGATATCCATACACAGCATACCGTTCAGAATAAATCACCCCTTGCTGTCCAAAACGTTGTTCTAAAAAGGGGCTGACGCTTTCTTGAAATGTTCCTTGTAATTCTGATGGAGGCCCTGGTAATAAGATATATATCGTCTTATCCTGTTCCACTACTACTGCTGGTGCTACCCCTACTGGATTATGTAGTACCTGTGCCCCTTCTGGTAAATACCGATCTCGATCAGATTCGTAAGGTTTTACCCGACCTTGGTTCTCATAAAAGGAATCTACCTCACGACCTGCTTCTTCGTGAAATACCAAAGGCAATCCCAAGGCATCTGCCAAGGCTTTACGAGTAATATCTCCTTGAGTAGCTCCTAAGCCTCCAGAACTGATCACAATATCGGCTCGTTCCCCTGCTCGTTGAAATACTTCTTTCATCCGATCAGGATTGTCACCTACCGTCGTTTGGTATGATACAGAGTATCCCCGATTGTTCAATTCTTCGCTAAGCCATTTTACATTTGTATTGACAATATGTCCTAGTAATAATTCCGATCCTGTAGAGATTAATTCTACGATCATGCTATCACCATCCTATACAGTTTCTACTACCACGTCATAGGCAAAACCTTGTGATACTTTTACCGTCACAATATCGCCTTCAGACAGTCCTGTTACATCTTCTACATACATGTTACCATCCACATCGGGAGCCTGCATTTGTAGACGACCACGGGCTAGGAATTTTCCCGGTTCCACTTCATCGATAGATTCTATCATACCTTGATGAATCGTTCCCTCCAAGTCGCGATTATGCTCCTCTGAAACTTGTGCTTGAATGGCCATCAATGTATGGTATCGTTCTTCTTTCACTTCCTCTGGGATTTGCTCATCCATCATTCCTGCTGGTGTACCATCCTCTTGGGAATACGTAAATACCCCCATGTGATCAAATCGAATGTCTTTTACAAAATCTGCCAATTCTTGGAATTGTTCTTCTGTCTCTCCGGGGAACCCTACGATAAGGGATGTGCGCAGTGTAATATGCTCACTGCGATTGCGGATTTTATGTAACAAGGCTACAATGTTTTCCCGTGTATCTTTACGGTTCATGTGTTGTAACACAGTATTGTTAATATGCTGCAGTGGCATATCGATATACTTACACACCTTCGGTTCTGTCATGATGGTTTCTAACAATTCATCAGAGAAGTGTTTTGGATATAAGTACAACATACGAATCCATTCGATGCCTTCAATTTTTGCCAATCGTTCCAACAACTCTGAAAGTAGCGGCGTACCATTGTTCAAATCAGCCCCATAGTAGGTAGTATCTTGTGCAATCAACACCACTTCTTTCACGCCTGCTTCTGCTAGCTGTTGCACTTCTCGTTCAATGGACTCCATAGAGCGACTGCGATAGGCCCCACGTACCTTAGGAATGATACAGAAAGTACAACCATTATTGCATCCTTCAGAGATTTTTACATATGCACTGTAGTCCGGTGTGGTCATCATCCGTGGCATGCCTTCATCATACATATTTGTCATACTATCCATGATACAAATACGTTGACCATTTTGAATCGCCTCCACGGCTTCCATAATACGATTCCAAGATCCCGTACCAATAAGTGCATCAATTTCTGGGATTTCTGTAAACAATTCTTCTTGATATTGCTGACTCAAACAGCCTGCTACAATAAGACCTTTACAGTCCCCATATTGCTTATATTGACCAGCCTCTAATATGGTATTAATCGATTCTTCTTTTGCTTTCTCGATAAATGTGCAGGTATTAATAATAATGATGTCCGCCTTTTCCAGCTCCTCTGTGATTTCATAGCCATTATCTTGTAAAGCTCCTAGCATCACCTCTGTATCTACCAAATTCTTGGCGCAACCTAAACTAATATAACCTAACAACTTACTCATGGTGTATCCTTTCTAAAACGCACTTGTCGTATCCATTCTTGTAATATTTTATCTTCCTCTTCTTTTACAATCCCTGCATTCCATAATACAAGGTGATTGCCTTGGCGGTCCTTCTGAGACTCCACCGTTTCTATGGTCGGCAAATAATACATATCTGCCTCTTTCAATACGGCTTGTACCCGTTCTGAAAGTAGCCAGCTCACAAAAGCTTCACTTTCACCAACATTACTGGAACCTTTCAAAATCCCTACGCCCATCATATCATACGGAGTGCCCTCCCTAGGATATAGGATGGTCAAAGGATATTTATGAGCCTCATACAATTTGGCATCTGAATAATGTCCTACACTAATCTGTACATCTCCAATAGCCGCCATGCGCACTGAAGATGGCAAAGCTTTTGCATACTGCACAATCCGTGGTCGCAAACTATCAAAATAGGAGATTGCACCATCCAAACCATAGATAGCACCAAAACTATTCAATAAAGTAATCGATGCTGCATCGGCTACAAAATCAGTGACCGCTATACGCCATGGACCTGCATAAGCTAAGGAAAACCAAGTATTTACATATTTCCCCTGACCACTATAGAAACTATCATGTAAGGCGAATACATAAGGATCATACCATATCCCTACCCACTGCTCATCTGGACCATGAAATACCGTATCTACCATATGGGTTAAGGTAACCGGCAATCTACGAAAGGCTCCATGTTCAACCCCTTCACTGAGATTGGATTTTGTAGAAATCACAAGATCCCCTTGCTGCTCTGCCTCTGGCAATGCTAGACGCGTACCCATTTGGTTCGGCGGTATAGGGATAACATGCACTCTTACTTGTGCCTCTCTTTCGTAAGCCTGACCTATCGCTGTCATGACTTCAGGATCTCCATCTGTATAGATAGTAATTTCTGCTCTTGTAGAAATCACACGTCGATCCACTTGATCTTGCTTCATATCATTGAGCCACAATCCTACACTGAAGATGCCTACCACTACCAGTAAGTACACCATGAGCAATCGTAACCTTTTCATAGATTCACCTCCTTTACCTATTAGAGATACCTAACCAAAATTCCTTTTTTTCATCCCTTTATTTTTTTGATTTCCTATACCAATTTTAGAACCACTATTTGCACGTTGTCCCCCTTGTATAGGTCCTTGTCTTCTACCTGCTGGTTTTACTCCACCTTTAACTGAAGATTTACCACCATTAGGTTTTGAAGTATTTCGTTTTATATTGCGCGGAGGAATCAAACATAATGGTCCAAATCCGATTAAATCTCTGCGATTCGCTTTGATTAAAGCTTCTTTTACTAAGTCGTAATTTTCTTCTCGTTTATATTGCATCAAAGCCCGTTGCATAGCTTTATCTCTGCCTTTTTTAGCCACATATACAGACTCCCCTGTAAGGGGATTGATGCCTGTATAATACATGGCAGTCGATAAGCTACCTGGGGTAGGAATAAAATCTTGTACCTGTTCTGGAGTCATATTTTGATCTCGCAAAAACTCTGCCAATTCAATAGCATCTTCTAGGGTGCAACCTGGATGAGAGCTCATAAAATAAGGCACCAAAAATTGTTGTTTACCTAATTTGCGGTTCGCCTCATCAAACCAAGATTTGAATTTTAAGAAGTAACTTTTATTGGCTTTTCCCATAATGGTCGTTACATGCTCCGACACATGTTCAGGAGCTACTTTTAATTGACCACTCACGTGATGTTCACACAATTCTCGAACGAAGTCTTTGTTATTATCATCCAAAACATAGTCATACCGTAAGCCAGAGCGAACAAATACTTTTTTTACACCTTTTACATTACGTACTTTTCGCAAAATGCTCACATAGTCATCATGATTTGTGTTTAATTGAGGACATGCTTTGGGCGCAGCACATGTTTTCCCCTTACAAGCACCTACTTTCAACTGTTTATCACAAGCAACATGACGAAAGTTTGCCGTAGGTCCCCCTACATCATGAATATAGCCTTTAAATCCATCCATAGACGTCATACGGTGAGCCTCATCTAAGATGGACTGATGACTCCGATTTTGAATAATTCGCCCTTGATGACTTGTAATAGCACAGAAAGAACAACTACCAAAACAGCCACGATGGCTAGTAATACTAAATTGCACTTCTGCTAAAGCAGGTACTCCGCCGGCCGCATCATACATAGGATGCCATTTTCTCGTATAAGGTAAACTATAAACATGGTCCATTTCTTCCTGTGTTAATGGTAAGGCTGGACTATTCTGCACAATATAGCGATTACCATGCCCTTGCACCACTGTTTTTCCATAGTATGGATCTTGTTCATCAAATTGCATCTTAAAAGCTTTGGCAAAGACTTCTTTATCTGCTGCTATCGCTTCGTAAGATGGACATTCAATGGCATTCTCTGGCACTGTGTTGGCAATATAACAAATCCCTTTAATCATTGGTAACCGTTTTTCTAATTGGTCTTTATCCAAGGCTTCGGCAATTTCACGAATTTGTTTTTCTCCCATACCATAGATAAGAACGTCTGCCTTACTATCCATCAATATAGAACGACGTACTGTATCTGACCAATAGTCATAATGGGCAAACCGTCGCAAACTAGCTTCAATACCACCAATGACAACAGGCACCCCTTTGAAAGCCTCTCGCATACGATTGGCATACACTACTGTAGCTCGGTCTGGGCGACGTCCAGATTCGCCTCCTGGAGAATACCCATCATCACGACGATGTTTCTTGGCTGCTGTAAATTTATTGAGCATACTATCTAAATTGCCTGCTGTCACCAAGGACGCCAATCTAGGTTTTCCTAACACCTTAAAGGCGTTTACATCATTCCAATCTGGTTGAGCTATGATACCTACTCGATATCCATAGGACTCTAATAATCTACCAATCACAGTAGGTGCAAAAGAAGGATGGTCCACATAGGCATCTCCGCTGATAATGACAAAGTCCAGTTCAGCCCACCCTCGTTCGTCCATTTCTGCTTTTGTAGTAATTAAATATTGTTCTTTCATAGTATTCCTTATACTGTATTACACGAAAAATAGCCAACCTAAAAACAGAATGATGAGTAGCAAAATACCACCTACTACAAATCGTTCTATCATCATCGTTTTTTGTCGTTTTGCCTTGCGACTTTCATAGGTTAACCGTTGTTTCGGCGCCTCAATCAATTCCTGTTCTCGAAAAGCATCAGCCTTCTCTTGTTCTTTTGACACCATTCTGCGTTTGGGAATCGTCAAGGATTCGCCCATTCTATTTTTGAAAGTATCCACCAATCGACGACTATCTAAGCCCAGTAGTTCACTATAATTTTTGATAAACCCTTTCGTGTACACACTTCCCGGTATACGTCTAAACTCATCATGCTCTAAGGCATGTAGGTAAGCTACTTTTATATGTAATACATCTTCAATTTGTTCTAATGTTAAGCCGCGTCGTTGACGCTCACGTCTAAGTTCTTCGCCAATCGATGCCATAGAACCTCCTATACATATAGGTGCCATCTACATAACGCAAATGGCACACTACTCTAATCTACTGTAAAATTTGGGAAATATAATTCTCGAATTTGATCTTCTCCCATTAAAATATCGCGACCTTTACTACTATTCGTAGGAGGTCCAATAATTTTCATATCTTGCATCGTATCGATTAAACGACCAGCTCTAGAAAATCCCACTCGCAATCTACGCTGCAAAATAGAGGCTGATGCACTGCGTTGTTCTAGCACAATTTGTACTGCTCGTTCCAACAGTTCATCTTGTTCCTCATCACTGCTCATCGTATCTGAACTTTCCGCACCTTTATCTGTTTCTGCCATCATCACTTCATCGTATTCTGGCTGACCTTGTCCTTTTACAAAAGCAATCAATTCTTCTACTTCTTCATCAGAAATAAAGGCCCCTTGAATACGAATTGGTTTATTCGCTCCAATTGGATTGAATAACATATCACCACGACCTAAGAGGCGTTCTGCTCCTGCTTGATCCAGAATCGTGCGAGAATCAATTTGGGTAGCCACTGTGAAAGCAATACGACTAGGCACATTTGCTTTAATTTTGCCTGTGATGACATCCACTGATGGACGTTGCGTTGCCAATACCATGTGAATTCCTGCGGCACGTGCTTTTGCTGCTAATCGGTCGATAGATTCTTCCACATCTGGATTGGTCATCATCAAATCAGCTAACTCATCGATAATAATCAAAATGAGCGGCATAGATTTAGTCGGATTTTGCTTATTATAGCTCGCCACATTACGCACACCCGCTGTGGCTAATGTCATATAGCGAGCATCCATTTCACGAACTGCCCAGCGTAATACAGCTGCAGCCTTATTCATATCCGTTACTACTGGCAACATCAAATGAGGAATACCGTTATATACGGATAACTCTACCATTTTAGGGTCTACTAAAATCAACTTCACTTCATCTGGCTTACGGCTAAACAAGATACTAGAGATCAACGTATTAACGCAGACTGATTTACCAGAACCCGTAGAACCTGCCACCAATAAGTGAGGCATTTTAGCCAAGTCCGTTATGACTGGCATATCCGCAATATCTTTACCTAGGCCTACCGGAATACCTCCACTAGCTTGCTGAAACTCTTCACAATCTAACACATCTCGTAGATGAACAGCGGATACATTCTTATTAGGGATTTCAATACCTACAGCAGACTTCCCTGGTATAGGGGCTTCCATACGAATATCAACGGCTGCTAAACTCATTTTCAAATCATCTTGTAAGCCCATAATTCGGCTTACTTTTGTCCCTTTTGCAGGTTCTAATTCATACCGTGTTACCGTTGGACCTTGTGTGGCATTCACCACTTTTGCTGTAATACCAAAATTATCTAATGTTTCTTCTAATAAGACTGCATTATGCGCCACTTCTTCACTGGTCACAGGATTGGATTTCCCTTGTGAAAGCATTGTCAACGGGGGATATTGGTAAGGTTTTTCTATCGTTCTCGGACGAGCCACACCATCTGTATTGACAGCTACTGCTGCTGTATCTTCTTTCGTAGTTTCAATAGTAGGCACTTCTACCAAGGACCCTACATAGTTAGTAGTTTGTAAAAATGATGGTGGAGTTATAGGGTCTAGTTTGGTAGATGCCCCTTTGTCATAAAACTCTTCATCTGCATCTGTAGAATATATATCTCCTGATGCATCCTGCAATGACGTATCCTCTATAGGTTCTTCTTCACGATCTACCATCGGAGGAACCGCTACTGGTTTTACTTCAGAAGTACTAGTCACCACTTCATCTTCACGAAGTTGAGGTTCCGGAATATATGCCTCTTCATCCTCATAGCTGTCAACCATCGCTGGTGTTATTATTACATCACTACTAGGACCCATTCCTTCTTGTTCTGCTACTTCCATTATTGTTTCTGATGATGCCTTAGGATCTGCAGTAACTACACTAGGTTCCGATGCTTCTACCGTCGCTTCATAGTCCATTGTGCCCTGAGTTTCTGCCACCGCATTTGGTTTCTCTTCTATTTCATCAAATGGGGATTCTGTTTTAGGGTACCTTGTATCTTTTTCACGATCATAGGCCTTACGGCGTTCTTCTCGCCACTCCTCTTGCCATTCATGCACTTGCTCACGAATAGCACTAGCTGTTTCTGTAGCTTTTTCTTGTGCTATTTCAAGTCCTACACTAGCCTTGTCTTTCGCTTTATGCAATCCTTCACGTAGTGACAATTTAGTAATTCCTAGTACACAGGCAATGCCTATAATAGCGGATAATAAAATACCGCCTACATCTCCTACTAAATTTCTAAATAGAGATCCTAGTAAACCACCAACTACACCACCATTCTCTGTTAGTGTAGTCGTACTGAGTTCCTCACCACTATTTACTTTCCACAGTACCAGTTGTACTAATACAACAAATAATACTCCTGTATATAGCAACCCTTTTCTCGTAATCGCTGCTAAAGAGCCTTTATATAGCCAGCACCAACCATTATACAAAACCCAGATAGCAACCACCCAGCCACCTAGACCAAAACCGTAAGAGAAAACGCCACTAATAATACTGCCCCATATACCAGTGTCTACTCCAGCCATGCCTATAAGAGCTAGTACGGCAAAGCCCATGAGAACCAACCCTTTAATCTCGCTCCGAACGCCTTTCGTCTGTGTCTTGGCCTGTTTCGAGGTACCTATTTTACTTTCCTTTAAGGGAGTAGTTCGTTTCGATTGTACTTTTTGCCCTCCTCGTGAGGACTTACCTTTCTTTTCCTCTGCCATCTCCAACTCCAAAATTCCGTTTCTATCATATATCTTAGCACTTTATTATACCATTTCCACCTACGAAAGTATATCGAATATCCTCAAAAACAATATGGATCCCCCAGTGGTACTCCTCATCGTTTACGGTCTTTCCAATTTTTCACAAGTTCATGCTCACAACCACGTTCCAAAGGAGTATAAAATTGCTCATCTATCAATGCATCTGGCAAATATTGTTGCTCCACATAACCATTTGGATAGTCCTGTGCATAGCGATATCCAACACCATGACCTAATTGTTTTGCCCCTCCATAATGAGCATCTCGTAAATGTTTCGGCACCTCGCCTTGCTCCTTATGGCGCACCGCAAGGATAGCTGCATCAATCCCTACATACGCACTATTACTCTTAGGTGCCAAAGCTACATATAAAGCCGCTTCAGATAATATAATGCGTGCCTCTGGTAGCCCTACCATATGAGCCGCTTGCGCCGCTGCATTAGCCACCACCAACGCTTGTGGATCTGCCAGACCTACATCTTCTGCCGCACAAATGACGATACGTCGTGCAATAAATACAGGATCCTCTCCTGCCTCAATCATCCGAGCTAAATAGTATAGCACCGCATCTGGATCAGAGCCGCGCATACTTTTAATAAACGCAGAAATTATATCATAGTGATTATTCCCCTTCTTATCGTACCGATACACTCGTCGACCCAATACTTTTTCTACAATTTCTATAGTAATTTCTCCACCGGTCCGAACCATGGCTCCTACTTGCTCCAAAATATTTAGAGCCATGCGAGCATCTCCATCTACAAAACGGCCTATGTCCTCTAGCAGATCGTCGGTCACAATCAGTGCTTTCTTACCTAATCCATAGTCTTCATCTGTTACAGCACGACGTAAGATTGCCACCAATGCCGTAGCGTCTAATCTTTCTAGGGTAAGCAAACGCAATCGAGATAAAAGAGGTCGATTCACTTCAAAAAAAGGATTCTCTGTAGTGGCGCCAATTAAAATAATTTGGCCACTTTCCACAGAAGGTAACAATACATCTTGTTGACTTTTATTGAAGCGATGAATTTCATCTAAGAATAAAATTGTCCGTTGTTGCAAAGAACTACGAATGCGTATCGCTTCTTCGATAGTACTGCGTAGTTCACCAATACCTACATTCGTCGCATTGAGCATGACAAACCGACTACTAGTTAACTCAGAAATAATTTTAGCTAACGTAGTCTTCCCTGTTCCCGATGGTCCATATAACAATAAAGAGGGAACCTTATCTTCTTCAATCATAGATCGAAGAAATGTACCAGGTCCCACCACTTGCTCTTGCCCAAAGAAATGATCCAATGAACGTGGTCGCATACGGACTGCTAAGGGTTCAAAGGGATCCACTGGTTCCATATTCTCAAACAAATTCATTCTTACACCCCCTATATCTACCATCGTCCATTGATAACTACTACCGTGCATGCGATAGTTCAAACATATATACTTATACATAGTTAATGCCCAGACTTCCTTCTTGGTACGCTCACTGAGCAATCCCTGTATACTTTACAAGATCAAGCTAAGCTACGAACTTGTAGAAGCCTGATTTCACGACAAATACTATCTGTACTTTATTATACATGCATCTAGTTACATAGTCTATATGTTCTTATTAATGCAAAAAAATAAACCACCCTCAGGCGGTTACATAAAGCCCCACTATGCCGTATCCATACCGTGTTTTGATCCTGCAAGGGCAGGTGGGTTTCCTCCTTGTAAGATTACAGTCCTCGTAGAGGCAGAGCGCCCTTACAAGAGTGAGAATCCCTAAGTTAAAATGTTGGCTCAAAACTGCGATATAACACGCACATAGCAGGAATTTCTTTACCCATAGTATAGCAGAAAGGAACGGTCATTTCAAGAAGAAATACACCGTCCCTTTCCTTAAAAGTATATTAATTTTCTATTGGACAAATTCGATTATACTAATTTTTCTTTTGCCACATCTGTTTTGATATGTAATTCACGCAATTGTTTTGGCGCTACTTCAGATGGAGCTTGGCTCATCAAGTCGGATGCACTTTGTGTTTTAGGGAACGCAATTACATCACGGATGGATTGACGTTTCGCCATCAACATTACCAAACGGTCTAAACCGAAAGCACAACCACCATGTGGAGGCGCACCGTATTCAAAAGCATCTAACATAAAGCCAAATTTAGAACGACTTTCTTCTGTGCTTAAGCCAATCGCATTGAATACTTTTTCTTGTACATCAGATTGGTAAATACGGATGGAACCGCCACCGATTTCCACACCATTCAATACCATGTCGTAAGCGATGGCTTTCACAGCACCTGGATCTGTGGCTAACAAGTCCATATCCTCTTCACGCGGAGATGTGAACGGATGATGCATTGCCACAAAGCGTTTATCTTCTTCGTCATATTCAAACATAGGGAAATCAGTTACCCACAAGAAGGCCAATTTATTTTCATCGATTAAACCACGGCGTTTACCCATTTCAAGGCGTAATTCACCAAGAGCTTTCGCAACTACAGCTGGTTTGTCCGCAATCATCAATACCAAGTCACCTGGTTCTGCGTTCATTTTCGCACCGATATTACGCACTGTATCTTCGCCTAAGAATTTCATAATTTGAGATTTAATCGTTCCGTCTTCATTGAAGCAAGCCCAAGCCAAACCTTTGGCACCATAGATGCCTACGAAGTTTGTCAAATCATCTAATTCACGACGTGGAATACCTGCATAACCTTTTACAACGATACCTTTTACCTGACCGCCATTGTCGATAACGGAGCGGAATACTTTGAACTCTGTATCTTGCACACAGTCAGTTACATCTGTAAACTTCATATCAAAACGGATATCTGGTTTATCAGAACCATATTGATTCATCGCATCATCCCAAGTCATGCGAGGCATTGGTAATGGAATTTCCACATCTTGTGCCGCTTTAAATACATGGGCAATCATTTGCTCTTGCATGTTCAAGATTTGCTCTTGGTTCATGAAGCTCATTTCGATGTCCAATTGTGTAAATTCAGGTTGACGGTCTGCACGTAAATCTTCATCACGGAAACAACGAGCAATTTGGAAATATCTTTCATAGCCAGCAACCATCAAAATTTGTTTGAAAATTTGTGGAGATTGTGGCAATGCATAGAATGTACCAGGATTTACACGAGATGGAACTAAGTAGTCACGAGCTCCTTCTGGTGTACTTTTTGTCAACATTGGTGTTTCAATTTCCAAGAAACCATTGTTGTCAAAGAAATCGCGCATCGCTTTTGTCACCTTATGACGCAAAATCAAGTTTGCTTGCATTTCTGGACGGCGAAGATCTAAATAGCGATATTTTAAACGAATATTTTCATCTACATCGATATTGTCTTGAATATAGAATGGAGGTGTTTTCGCTGCATTCAATACACGTAACTCTTCACAATACATTTCATATTTACCAGTTGGTAAATTAGGATTCACAGCCGCTGCATCACGTTCTGTAATTGAACCGCGTACGCACAATACATATTCATTACGTACATCTTCTGCTTTATGGAAGGACTCCATATTATGATCAGGAGATGCCACGATTTGCACAACCCCAGAGCGGTCACGTAAATCAATAAAAATCAATCCACCATGATCACGACGGCGCTCTACCCAACCGCAAAGAACCACTTCTGTTCCTACTTGTTCTGCACCGATAGTTCCACAATGATGTGTACGGTGTAAACCTTTCATAGTTTCCATTCTAATTTCCTTTCACTAACTCAGTTATACGGTTTGTAATCTCAGCTAAGGACACAGTTTCTTGTTCAGATGTATCCATATATTTTAAGATGACCTTACCTTCAGCTAATTCATTATCACCAATTATAATAACATATTTTGCGTTAATTTTGTTAGCATACTTCATTTGGCTCTTCATAGATTTACCAGAACCTTCCATTTCTGCCTTTACATAGGCATTACGTAAGGTATTTGTAATTCTGAAAGCCTCTTTTTGTGCCATTTCTCCTAATGCCACTACGAAGACAGAGTCTTCTTGTTCTTGTTCTGGCAACAACCCTTGTTTTTCTAGAGCCAACAATAACCGTTCCATACCCATCGCAAAGCCTACCGCAGGTGTATGTGGTCCATCTAGTTCTTCTACTAGACCATCATAACGACCACCACCAGCAACAGCACTTTGAGACCCCAATGGAGTGTACTGTACTTCAAAAGCAGTTTTCGTGTAATAGTCTAACCCGCGAACCAAGCGTGGATTTAAGCTGAATTTCTCGCCAGCTGCTGTTAAGTATTCTTTCACATGATGGAAATGATCTTGACACTCTTCACATAAATTTTCACTTAACTCCGGAACACCTACTGCCAATTGTTGGCATTTTTCTTCTTTGCAATCCAGGATACGCAATGGGTTCTTGTATAAGCGGCTTTGACACAGTTCACATAGTTCTTCTTTTTTTGGTTCAAAGAAAGCAATTAATTTCTCTCTATACGCAGGGCGACACGTTGGACAACCTACAGAGTTTACCTCTACATTCAAATCTTTTAAACCTAAGTCACGCAATAATTGCAACACCAAAGAGATACATTCCGCATCTGCACTTGGGGCTTGTGTACCCAACAATTCTACCCCAAATTGGTGGAATTGACGATACCGACCTGCTTGTGGCTTGTCGTGGCGGAACATAGGTCCAATATAGAACCATTTTGTAATCGATTCTTGACCATAAATTTTATTTTCCAAATAGGCACGAACCGCAGACGCAGTTCCTTCTGGACGCAATGTATAAGATTGATCTTTTTTATCCCCTGTAGGAAAGGAATACATTTCTTTTTGCACGATATCTGTAGTTTCCCCAATACCGCGTAAAAATAAGCCCGTTTCTTCAAACATAGGCGTACGAATTTCTTCAAATCCATAGGTCTTACATAATCGACGAATGGTATTTTCAATATAGTACCAATTTCCAAGAACACTTGGCAATAAATCCTGTGTTCCTCTTGGTTTTTGAATAGCCACTAGCTGTCCCTCCAATGTTCATTACTTAGTAAAGTACGTTTCTCTAATAGTCGTTGTATATCTTGAATATACGTATCTACATCTTTCGGCATGTATTGTTTTTGTTGCCTAAAATCACTGCCACCTATCCATTTAGACACACTACCAGGTCCTATGGAAAGTATGGACTGACGTTCTTCTATCATTTGTATATTATAGATGCTTTCATAATTTGGTAAGGTGTAGCCAATGTTCTCCATTTGCCCCACCATGTATTGTTGACGATACATATAATACGGTATATAGCCTAGTTGCAGCAAAGCTTCATGAGTTTCATCTAACATGGTTTGCACCACCTCTTCAGAAGGAATTTCATTAGCAAAGCGACTCCCATATAATGGGCTCCCCTTTTTCAATGCTAACGTATGGAGCGTAACATTATGAGGACGTAATTGTTCAATATACCGCACATTCTCCACCATATTTTTTACTGTTTGACGTGGTAATCCTGCAATAAAATCCATATTAATAGAGCAATCTGTATGTCTTGCCACATAGTCATACATAGATAGAAACTCTGCTACGCTATGGCCTCTGCCAATGATACGTAACAACTCATCCTGCATCGTTTGGGGATTCAAACTAATCCTAGTCACACCAGCATCTACAATAGATTGAACCTTGTTAGCATTCAATGAGTCAGGACGGCCTGCTTCTACAGTAAACTCACGGCCCTTCGGAATCACAGTTCCCAATGCATGCACAATATGGTGAAAGTCTCCATCTCCTAAACTAGTGGGAGTTCCTCCACCCATGTATAACGATTGTACCTCTAAACCATGTGTTTTAACAAGTCTTTTCATATGTTCTATATCACGATGATAGACATCTACAAAGTCCTGTACCCTTCCATAGTTCTGAATGAGCCCATAGGGGAAGGAGCAATAGGTACAATGTGTTTCACAAAAAGGAATGCCACTGTATAAACTAATCTCCTTAGGAGATTGTTGTACATGTGCCACATACGGGCGTTCCAACACTGCCACTTGCTCTAACAATTTCCACTTCACATGGCTAATACTATGGGTACTTTCCAGCTCTTGCCGAACTCGGTCTATATCACCTAAAGAATCCCATAATTTATGGGTCAACTTAGTAGGACGTACGCCTACTAAGGTACCCCATAAACTAGTCTTCACACCTAATATACGCCTAAGCTCTGATAAGACTTCTCTGCCTATCAGTTTTCGGCCTTCTATCGTATCTTGACCTGAAAGAGACCAAATATGAACATATTCCGAATATAATTCTGATGAATCCTGTACCTCAGTCTTCAATAACTCATCCTGTATCCGTCTGTGACAGAACAACCTCAACATTAAGTATGTACCATCGTCCTCCACACCCACTTCAGTGCTTGCATACCTAGCTTGCGCCGGCTCATTCACAGGAAGTCTGCTTTGTATAGATGTTCCATGGCTAGGCCCCTGTTCACATACTGGAGATGCCACGATTCCACTATACGATACATGGATAATAAAGTCTGGATTTTTTTTCGATGAAAATAGCCCCACTGCTCCGCACTGGTGCGCTATGACGGATCCTAATTCTTGAGGTCCGTCATACCAGTATGTATTATGCATGTTCTTTTTCAGCTTCTAAGGCTTTTGCCGCTTCATGACAATCACCGCAGAAACCATATACTTTTAATTGATGGTCTGTTGTGTGGAAGTTTAACTTTTTAGCAATAATAGATTCCAATGTTTCCAACATATCATCTTCAAACTCTTTAACACAACCGCATTTCACACAAATCAAATGATGATGGAAATGAGATAACTCATCGCTGTTCAATTCATAGCGATTACGACCATCGCCAAAATCCAAACGTTTCACTAAGTCTAACTCAGTGAACAAATCCAAAGTACGATAAATCGTAGCTAAGCCGATATCTGGATTATTCTTTTTCACTAAAATATATACATCTTCTGCACTTAAATGTTTTTCTTCTGCTTCAATGAAAGTTTGCAAAATAATTTGACGTTGTGTTGTCAATTTGTATTTTTTATCTTTAATACGTTCTTTCAATTTTTCCATTGTTGCTTGTACTTCTGTTGCTTTATCCATGATGTTCCTCTTTCTGTAATACATAATATCTATTAAAATACCATAAGCGTTTCGCTATAATTTGCGCGATAGCTGTCAATGGTACGGCTGTCATCATGCCAATCATACCAAAGAAATAACCACCTACAAAAATAGCAGTAATAATCACTAATGGGGGAAGATTAATGACATGCCCCATAATCTTGGGCATAATAATTTGTCCATCTAGCACTTGCAATACACCATAGGTAATGGCCACTTTCACCGCTAGAGGGCCACTGATAACAGCAGCTAAAATAATGGCTGGAGCCGCACTGATAAAGGGTCCAATAATTGGAATCCATTCCGCAATACCTGCTAGCACCGCCAACACAAGGGGGTATGGTAAATCATACATATAACACACGATGAAGGTAAGACAAAACATATTGCTTGCTAACAATAATTGTCCTCGTAAATATCCACCTAACGTGCGAAGAATATCATTCACCACTTCTTCTAAATGAGCTGATGTAGGACTAGAAAAAATATCTAACACAGCTCGTTTGATGGTGCGTCCATCTTTCAATAAGTAGAATGTTAAAATTGGTACCAATAATAATTGTAATAAGGTACTAGCAAAGGACACGATGGCCAGCACACCACGTTGTGCCAAGTCTACACCATAATTACCAATTTTTATCAAGGTAGTGTTGATAATTCCTTCAAATTGATGAGGTATAATACTTTCCCCATCGATACCTTGTAGTCCTTTCACCACTGCTACAAATTGATCTAATACATATGGTAAATTGATTAATAATTTAGTTAATTCGCCGATTACTGGTACCATTACATACCGCACCAACAATGTAGAAATCAATGCTACCACGATAAATGATGGAATGATTGCAATCCATCGTGGACATTGTTTCCAATACCGTTGCGCGTAGATTTGAGTCATATTGACTAATGGCCACAACAGCAAGGTTAATATAACCGCAATGATCAATGGAATGACCACTGGCAAGGCAATCAATAAACCGATGCTAGCTAAAACTAATAAAATGCATCGCAGCCAATATTGTATGGTTTTATGTCCCATCCTATCACCTACCGTACAAATGGATTAGATTGCTTTTCGTCACCAATGGTAGTTTGTCCGCCATGACCTGGATACACCTTTGTATCATCTGGTAACGTATAAAGTTTTTCTTTAATCCCTTTACTCAACTGTTCAAAATCACCATTGGGAAAATCTGTTCTACCCACTGACCCTTGGAATAAGGTATCACCGGCTAACAAGGTTCCCTCTGTATAATAGCACACACCACCTGGCGTATGCCCCGGTGTTTCTATCACCGTAAATGTTGTATCGCCCAATGAAATGGTATCTCCTTCTTTCACATATCGCACATCATCTACTTTTGCAGTAATGGATCGACCAGAGTAAGCGCTCAAATTCACTTCTGGGTTGGTTAAATACTCCGCATCCCCTTCGTGAATATACACCGGTACATGGTACGCATCCACCAACGTTTTTACAGCCCCAATATGATCACTGTGCCCATGCGTTAATAAAATACCTTGCACCTTAAATTCGTGACTATCTAGAATTTCTTTTAACTTTTCTCCTTCGTCACCTGGATCAGTTACAAGACACGTATTATCTGCTTCATTATGCACAATGTAACAATTCGTTCCATACGCCCCTAAGGGCATATAATATAACTTCATTTCTTAACTCCATTAAAACTCTTTACTACTCTCTAATAGAATCGTCACAGGTCCATCATTGACCAATGCTACTTGCATATGAGCTTGAAATTGACCTGTACTCACTGTTAAACCTTTTTCTTTGAAAGCCTCTACAACCTCCAAATACAATTGTTCTGCCATAGCTGGTGGGGCTGCTTTCATAAAATTCGGTCGACGACCCTTACGCGCATCTCCATAGAGAGTGAATTGCGAAACTACGCATACCTCACCACCTACATCTAATACGGATAGGTTCATCTTATCCTGTTCATCTTCAAAGATACGTAGATGGCTTACCTTTTCACAAATATATTGTACATCCTCTATTGTATCCGTATCTGTTACACCTACTAGTACTAAAAGACCTTGCTTCGTACTACCAATAACAGACCCATCGACGGTAACCGAAGAAGAACTCACACGTTGTACAACCGCTCTCATGCTTTCCCTCCTCGATGGACTGAATATACATCTTTCACTCGACGCAACTTCGTCATCACATAATCCAGTTGTGACAAATCTTTAATATCTAACATTAAATGAATGGTTACATCTTTTGCATCGTCAGTTTTCGCATTAATATTGGAAATATTAATTTTCATTTCTGACAATACTGCCATCACTTCCATCAACAACCCACTACGATCATAGGCATGCACGGACACACTTACTTGGAACTGATCCTGTGTAGCACCCTCCCAATCAACCTCAATCATACGATGTAAATCATCTGGGGTATGACCAATATTGGTACAATCTGCACGATGTACAGAAACGCCTCGGCCTCTCGTAATATAACCAATAATATCGTCACCGGGTACTGGGTTACAACAACGAGCCATACGAACCATCACACCGGCTTCGCCTTTTACAAGAACACCACTGCTACTTTTCTTAGATTTTCCTTGATGTACTTTAAGACGGTCGATGACAGCCATTGTATCTTTTCGCTGTTCTTCCTTAGCCACTTCCTGCTTATGAATGTCCACTAATCTAAGCAATACTGTATTCACTGAAAGTCCACCAAATCCAACGGCAGAGTACAGCTCAGCTTCGCCGCCAGCATTCAAAGATTTTCCAATCTTTTCTAAGCGACCATTTTTTGTTAGGTCTTTACAATCATAACCTAAGCGTTTCGCTTCTTTTTCTAATAGTTCTTTACCTTTGACGATATTTTCTTCTTTATTTTCTCGCTTGAACCAGTTTCGAATCTTCATCTTACTTTCTGTAGAACCAACAATATTCAACCAATCTAACCGAGGTTTTCCATTTTTAGAAGTGACGATTTCAACGATGTCCCCATTTTGCAATTCATAATCTAGTGGAACAATCTTGCCATTAATTTTGGCTCCTACGCATTTATTCCCCACATCGGTATGAACACGATAGGCAAAATCTAGTGGCACTGTGCCTTTCGGCAACTTCATAACATCTCCTTTGGGAGTGAATACGAATACTTCTCCTGTAAAGACATCTAGTTTTAATGCATTCAACAATTCTTTCGGATCGCTGGCATCTTGCCACTCAAGAACTTGACGAATCCAGCCTACCTTTGCATCAAAATCAGCTTCTGCCTTGCCTTTATTGCCCTCTTTATAGCGCCAATGAGCGGCTACACCATATTCAGACACACGATGCATATCCCAAGTACGAATTTGAATTTCTACAGGCTGTCCTTTCGTGCCAATTACTGTCGTATGCAAGGATTGATACATATTCGACTTCGGCATCGCAATATAATCTTTAAAGCGATACGGCAACGGTTTCCACAAACTATGTACTGTACCTAACACGGCATAGCAATCTGGAATCGTATCTACGATGACTCGAACGGCATACAAATCATAAATTTGAGATAAATCTCGATTGTCCTTTTTCATTTTCTTATAAATACTATAAAAGTGTTTGGGACGACCTTTTACATCTGCTTTAATATGAGCATGTTCCAAAGCATCTTTCAAAGTATTCATAGTATCATTTACGATATCCTCACGAGCTTGTCGTTTTTCACTCATCTGTTGTACTAGGTCGTAATATTTTTCTGGTTCTAAATAACGAAACGATAAGTCCTCTAGTTCCCATTTAATATTAAAAATACCTAAGCGATGTGCTAATGGCGCAAAAATTTCTAATGTTTCTTGGGCAATGCGCTGTTGTTTATCAGGCCGCATATGCTTTAAGGTACGCATATTGTGCAAGCGGTCCCCTAGCTTGATGACCACTACGCGCACATCTTTTGCCATGGCTAAAATCATCTTTCGATAATTTTCGATTTGTTGCTCTTCTTTCGTTTGGTACTGAAATTGATTCAGTTTAGTAACCCCATCCACCAAGAACGCCACTTCTGGTCCAAATTGTTCTTCTATTTCCTCTAAGCTTATCTCTGTATCTTCCACTACATCATGTAATAAAGCAGATACCAAGGTAGATCGATCAATTTGTAGTTCGCTCAATATAGTGGCAACCCCTAATGGGTGCAAGATATACGGTTCTCCAGAAGCCCGTTTTTGTGGCGCATGGGCTTTATCTGCCAGTGCAAACGCACGCTCTATGACTGGCCAGTCTTCTTCTGGTAAATAGGACCGAACACGGTCCATAAATTGTCCATATTCTCGTTCTTTATTAAATGTATGCTCCTGAGGGGTATTTATAGTACTTACCATTAAGCTCCCTCCTGACTATATGTCATAAACGTCAAGGATGTGTGAAGTTCCAACTTTTGTTGTATATTCACCCAACGATACACATGACGTCCATCTTCTAATACTTCTTCTTGTAAAATACCTAATTCTTTGAACACTTCTAAGGCAAGAATCGCTTCTCGGGAAGTCATCTCTTCTGGTCTGCTCTCCAACGTTTCTCGTTCCACAATATATTTTGGTGCTGTCGGAGATCGGAAGATATGTTTCACCACCGTATATAATTTCCGTAAACTATCTACTTCTAATCGCTCTCGTTGTTGTGAAAGTGATTCCAAATCCTGCACAACAAGTTGTGGTGTTACCACACCTTGCCATTCATTTTTCTGCAATGAGAACGCCACTTTTACAGGATCATCGGCAAAGATTTCTTGCATATAATGCGCTCCTTGCCAAGCCACTGCATCAATGGGACCTTGTTGACCTTGTAAAATAATTTTACAATGATTTTTTTGAAAGCCCATAGGATATAGGTTCTGCACACGAATGTCCGGAATCGCAAAAACAGGTGTACTGTTTCCCATGCCGTATGGTTCTAACGTAGCAATTTGATCAATAAGGTCGATAGTAATATCTTCGCTGCTCATAGTCCCATCAATAGTAACAATTGGAATATAATCTTCTTCTGTTAACTGTGTTCGACAGAACTCGCTAGCCTTTTCTCGTAAGGCATCAATATTATCCTCTTGTATACTAAATCCTGCTGCCTGTGCATGACCGCCAAATTGAATTAATGTATCCCCTGCATAGGTCAACATATCGTACATATTACAATGATCAATACTGCGACAAGAGCCCTTACCAATTCCATCATGAATACTAATGACCATGGTTGGTTTATAAAAGGCTTCTACCAAACGGGATGCAACAATACCAATAACTCCAGGATGCCAGCCTTCACCAGCCACCACAATACATTGATCCGCTAAACTTCCTTGAGCTAGCACCGATTGATAGGCTTCCTCAAAAATAGCTCGTTCAATCTGTTGCCGTTCTGTATTCGTTTCCTGCAATTCTTCTGCAATTTCCATGGCCTCTGCAGAGTCTGTGGTAATCAGCAATTCTACAGCTCGAGTCGCATGGGTCACACGTCCTGCTGCGTTCAATCGTGGGGCTAGGGTAAACCCAATATGCCCCGCTGATAATGGTTTACCTTCTAGACCAGCCACTTGTACTAAAGCTTGAATCCCTACATTAGGGGACTCTGTCATTTTACGTAAACCCTCACGAACAATAATCCGATTTTCTCCTACTAAAGGAACCACATCGGCCACCGTTCCTAATGCCACAATATCTAAATCTTCACGATATTCTTCACCGGTACGACGTTTCCATAAAGCTTGGCACACTTTAAAAGCAACTCCTACACCGGATAAGTTTTTATCAGTATAGGGACAGCCTGGCTGCTTATGGTTGACTACCGCTGTAGCTCGCGGTATTTGCGGAGGCGCCGTATGATGATCCGTAATCACCATAGACACCCTATCCCGCACAGCCTCTACAATATCATAAGAACTAATACCACAGTCTACAGAAATAATTAAATCTACCTTCTGAGATATTAAATATTCTAAGGCATCTAGGTTTAGACCATAGCCTTCACTTTGTCGCTCTGGAATATAATAGGTTACATTCGCTCCTAAGCGCGAAAAAAAACGGTACATTAGTGATGTAGCAGTAATCCCATCCACATCATAATCGCCGTAAATCACGATGGATCCGTTCATAGCTAAGACTCTTTCAATCTCTTCCACAGCCTCTGCCATACCTTTTAACATAAAAGGATCTAATACATCATCCATTGTGCTATATAAGAATGTTCGACCTTCTTCTACAGTAGTAATCCCACGGTTTGCTAACAAATGAGAAACAATAGGATGCACTGCTAATCCAGAGGTCAATTGAGATTCTACGTCGTCTTGTGCTTCCGCAACATTCCAACGTTTACCTTTTCGTTTATCTAGTTTCATAAGTACCTCTTGGATGGATATTTCTTTCATTATCATTATCATTATTATACATGAAAGTTCAAGCATTTTCAATAAGTATCATTATTAAAAATATAATAATTTGCTTTTATTATGATATATTATGATAAAAGTAGTGCTTGTAATTAAACTTCTTTACTCCTCAATTATCAATTTCAACTCCAAAAAACCACTATAACAGATGTGAGGACTACTCGTATATGAGCATCCCACACATTTAGCATAAAACAAAAAAGGTTGTACCTAAATGCATATACAGCATTTCAGTACAACCTATCCTAGTTCTAATTATAAAGGATATTACATCCATTACTTCTATGGAGTCATATACTATCATCATTACAGAGAAATCAAATACTCATGCACTACGATGACTACACAGGAAGCATTTCTCTAGCTACATGATCTTAGATGATACCAAATAACTTCATGCTCAAGTTACCAAAGAAGAAATGGAAGATATAATTCAATACGGAAATATAAAACCCTACTTTCCACCATGTCACCTGTGGTACATAGTGACTACCAAAGAAGATAGGCGTCACACCAGAGCTATAATGTGTCAGCGTACACCCGGGACTATTCATTAAGCCAAACATCAAAATCGCATACGGAATTGGTGCCCCTAAGGCAATCAAAATAGAGGCAAAGGCAGAAAATAATGCCGTAATACGGGCCGTCCCGCTAGCGAAGAAATATTGAGAGTATACAAAGACCAAAGAAATAATCAAAGCAGCCCACTCCCAAGACATTCCACCTAGCATGTTGCTGACGAATTTCGCAAACACAGCTACCACGCCTAATTTGCCAAGCAATCCAGCCATACCTACTAAGGTACCCATCCAGATTAAAATATCCCAACCAGTGGTTTCTTTTAAAATGTCATCCCATGTGAGGCATTCACTGATGACACAAGCTAGTACCGCCATAATCGCGATGACTGTCGCATGTAAACCAGTAATCGTTGTGGTAGACCACAATACAATGGCACCCACAAAGATAGCTGCTACCTTTTTCTCCATCGTCGTGATCGGACCTAGTTTATCTAGTTCTTCACGAGCCATCGCTGGAGCTTCTGGAGTTTCTTTAATTTCTGGTGGATAGATTTTATAAATAAACCATGGCATAATCACCATACTGAGCAAACCAGGTAAAGCACCTGCTAAAAACCATTCCCACCACGTTACGGTGTATCCAAATAATTTTGCCCCCAAGGAGGTGATTAATAAGTTTCCACTACAAGCAGTCAAGAATACCGTCACTGTACAAGCATTTACCGTGTGAGCCGTAGTCATTAGGTAGGCTCCCATACGACGTGCCGTTTCTCCTGGTCTCGAATCGAATGCCATGGAAATATTTTGCACGATAGGATAGATGATACCGCCTCCACGAGCCGTATTCGATGGAGTAGCTGGAGAAATAATTAAATCAGTCATCGCTAACGCATAGGCTAAGCGCAACGTACTTGTGCCAAACCAATGAATCAAGGTATACGCAATACGTCGACCTAAGCCAGAGTTAATGATTCCTCTAGAAAAGAAAATAGCCGACACAATAAGCCATACATTAGGCTCTGCATAACCCAATAAGGCTTCATTCATCTTAATCGAGCTAGTAGCTACTGCTGCTGCAGAGCCCATAAATGCCATCACCCCTGTTGGGTATGGGCGTAGTATAAAGCCCACAATGGTCGCTGTAAAGATAGATAATAAATGCCACCCTTGATCTGAAATTTCTGGTGTATGTGGCAAATACCAAATGATAACCGCCACTACAATAACGCCTAATAATCTTATTAGTTTATCCATGCAATACTGTCATTCCTTCCTGTGTAATACATAGCCTACGAGATAACAAAAAACCCAGCACCATAAAGGGTACTGGGTTCTGTAATCGCCAAATTAACGTTTGGAGAATTGAGATGCTTTACGAGCTTTTTTAAGACCGTATTTTTTACGTTCTTTCATACGTGGGTCACGAGTCAAGAAGCCAGCCTTTTTAAGACCTTGACGAAGTTCGCCATCAACTTCTAATAATGCACGGGACACACCGTGACGAATTGCGCCAGCTTGACCGGATGGGCCACCACCAGCTACAGTTGCCACAACGTCATATTGTTCTAAAGTGTTTGTTAATACCAATGGTTGTTTAACAATCAACTCAAGAGTTTGACGACCGAAATATTCATTTAATTCGCGTTTGTTTACAGTGATTTTACCTGTACCCGGTACCAGACGAACTCTAGCAACGGAAGATTTTCTACGACCAGTGCCGTAGTATTGTGCTACTGCCATTATATGTTCCTCCTCCCGGTATTAACGGATATCTAATTCCAAAACTTCTGGTTTTTGAGCAACATGTGGATGCTCTGCGCCAGCGTATACATTCAATTTACGGTATTGTTGTGCACCCAATTTATTTTTTGGAAGCATACCTTTAACTGCCATTTCGATTACACGCTCAGGATGTTTTTCCAACATCATAGCAAGTGTAGTGAAACGGGATCCGCCTGGATAACCAGAATGACGGAAATATTCTTTTTGTAATAATTTTTTACCTGTTACACGAACTTTTTCTGCGTTCACAACGATAACGTGGTCACCAGTGTCTGCATGTGGTGTAAAAGTTGGTTTATGTTTGCCCCGAAGAACTTTAGCAACTTCGGCAGCAAGACGTCCTAAAGTTTTACCTTCAGCGTCAACAACATACCATTTGCGTTCAATATTGTTCGCATTGGCCATAAATGTAGTTTTCATGCTGCTTTCCTCCTAATAACAAGAATGTATTAACAGAAGCAATTGCCACCTTCCGGGGCTAGTGGAAGTCCGTACAAATTGCTTACCGAAATATTATACTCAAAACACAACAGATATGTCAAGGATTATCCCAAAGATTTCTTCAACAACCAATCGATATCTGCCTTCTCTGGAGTCACAATGAATTGGTGTTCTCCAAATTTTTCAAACCCATAGCATTTATAAAAATGTTGGGCTTTGTAATTTTTCTCCCAAACGCCTAACCAGGCCCAGTCAAAATCACCAGATTCAGCGATGCGCAAGGCTTTTTCAAACAAGGCTTTGCCCACCCCTTGTCCATGATAATCTTTCAACACATATAGACGTTGTACTTCAAAGGCATTCTCTAGTTCACGCTCCGTTTGTGCGTCGCCCCAGTTCACTTTCAAATATCCTACTAGCTCGTCGTCCACATAAGCTAAATACGTTTCACTCTCACTATGTGCCAACTCACGTTTCAATACATTATGGTTATAGGCCTCATCAAAGAAGGCTTGTAATTCCTCTTCTGTGTTATCATGGCTGAAAGTCTCTCTAAAGGTATCAGCACATAATTTAGACAACGCAGGAATATCTTCCTCTTTAGCTCTTACAATGGTGACTACAGAACTAGTTCGCTCTTGGGCTTCCCCTAAAATACGCACCTCTGGTTCCAACTGCACTCCGTGGACTGCATGAATCCTCTTTTGTACTTCATGAATCACACCTAGCACATCATTAGCAGTAGCGCCTCCACGATTGACTACGAAACCCGCATGTTTCACAGAGACCTCTGCCGGTCCTACAGATAAGCCTTTTAATCCTGTTTGATCGATTAATGTCCCTGCATAATATCCTGGTGGTCGTTTGAATGTTGACCCTGCGCTAGCATGTTCCAATGGTTGTTTAGACTCTCGCTTTTCTGTCAGTTCATCCATTCGCTTTTGGATATCATCGGGATTTCCTTCCTGTAATTCCATAGTCACACGAACGATAATTTCATGATTCTCATGAAAGCGACTATGACGATAGGCAAACTGCAAGTCTTCTCGGCTATAGTGATGTAAGTGTCCCTGCATATCTACCGCATCCACATCGGTTACCACTTGATCCATTTCTCCATCGTAGGCACCTGCATTCATGAACACAGCACCTCCCAAACTGCCAGGAATGCCAACGGCAAATTCCAAGCCACTTAAGCTTTCACGTTGAGCATATTCAGACACTTCTTTCAAGGTATATCCTGCGCTCATGGTAATCGTTGTACCCTCGTGATATTGTTCCTCTTGCAATTCTTTCAAGCAAAGCACAACGCCACGCATGCCACCATCTTGTATGAGTACATTAGAACCTAAACCGAGTACGAAAGGTTCCTCACCATGAGTATGTAGAACACGCATACACTCTTGCAATTCTTGTACCGAATGAGGTAATACAAGCAGATCTGCAGGCCCTCCAATTTGAAAGGTCGTATACGGTGCCAACAGGGCATTCCGTTGGATACGATCCGGTGGAACCACCTGTTGCAACGCTTCCCATACAGCGTTCATATTACTGTGCCTTTTCTAAAATTTTCATACCTTCAGTGATTGGTTCGCTGATGATGCGATAAATGTCGTTTGCCACTTGTGTCCAACGTGCATGAGCTGTTAAGTATGCATTCGCACCAGAATTAGCTTGCACCATTGGCAATAATCCTTCTAATTTTTTCAACAAATCTTCCGCTTCAGGAGCGTCTGCAATTTTTGCATATTCCAATTGCATTTGTAAAGACATGAATTCTTCTACCATGCCTTTTGCCGCTTGGTCATCTTTAATCGCTTCTTGGGCTGCCATCATTTCTTTATGCTCTTCGCTGTCGCGCATTGCTTTTTGCAATTCATAAGCTAAATCGTAATTCATAATTCCTCCTCAATCCTATTAGGATTTCATTCTTATATACTTTCATATATTGTGTATGCCATACCACCTATCACATCTAATCTTCGGTCGTACTGTGAAAGTCTATAGTTTTCACCGCATATAGACTATACCATATGATTAGACTGATTATATACACTATTTCTATAGACCAACACCTACTATCAAGAGCCTACACCTCGATAGATACTCCTGGTCCAACGGCCTGCAAATCTGGGAAATCCAGTTGGCGCATAGCTTCATAGGCAATGATTGCCACTGCATTCGATAAATTCAAAGACCGCGCTTCATCAATCATAGGAATGCGAATGCACGTATCTGGATTAGCCGCAATAATTTCTTCTGGCAAGCCTTTTGTCTCTTTACCAAATACTAACATATCTCCAATTTCATATTGCACTTCTGCATGGGTATGGGCTGCCTTTGTCGTAGCATACCAAAAACGCCTGTCATTATATTGCTCATACACTTCATCCAAAGACTTATGTATTTTTACATCCACTAAATGCCAATAATCAAGGCCTGCTCGTTTTAAATATTTATCTTCAATGGAAAATCCCAATGGTTCCACCAAATGTAGTGTCATATGATTTGCTGCACAAAGGCGTGCAATATTGCCCGTATTACCAGGAATTTCCGGTTCTACTAATACAATTTCCATGATTCACCTACTATCTTATCGCTTAAAATGTCCGCTTTTACCACCTTGTTTTTCCACAAGATACACAGGACCAATGGTCATACTTTTATCTACGGCTTTTACCATATCATAGACCGTTAATAGACCAACTTGAACCGCTGTTAACGCTTCCATTTCCACCCCTGTAGGGCCCGTAGTTTTCACCGTGCTACGAATGCACACAGCTTGTTTCTCTTCTACCAAGGAACAGTCTACACTCACCTTCGTCAATGCCAATGGATGGCAGAGCGGAATGAGGTTGGACGTTTGCTTCGCTCCCATGATGGCTGCCAATTGTGCCACTGCCAGAACATCACCTTTTTTGACATTCCCGCTAGCCACAATACTGAAAGCTTCCTCACTGAGCGTAATGAACCCTTCTGCTACGGCCACGCGCTCTGTGTGATCCTTTTGGGACACATCCACCATATGCGCATTACCGCCTTCATCAAAATGTGTTAATTTCATAGATACCTCCATGTGAAGATTATTATACCATAGAGAAGGGATTGACGTCAGTAATCTGTATTGTGAAAGGTCTAAGATATAGAAAAGAACTGTCCCAATGTGATTCAGGAACAGTTCCTTTCTATTATACGTCTTCATGTAAAGATCTTTTTATCGCATCTAAATGAATATAAGCTTAGTGATATGTAATTACAGTTCAATAGTTTGCCCCGGGTCGACCACAAGTCCTGCTTGTTTATGTTTTGCTTCCAACAATGCTACAAAGGTTGCTGGTTCTTTATCGATAACAGGCCATGTTTTGTAATGAATTGGAATAGTTGTATTCGCTTGAATCCAAGACGCTGCTGTCACTGCATCTTCCACACCCATGGTGTAGTTATCGCCAATTGGTAGTAATGCATAGTCGATGTCACCATGGCGGCTGATTAACTTCATATCGCTGAACAATGCCGTATCACCTGCAAAGTATACACGTTTACCAAAGAACTCAATCACTACGCCTGCTGCATGTCCACCTGGCACTCCAGAACCATGGAAGGCTGGCGTTAAACGAATGGAACCAAATGGGAAATTGAACTTTCCACCTAAGTGCATGGCATGCGTGCGAGCACCTGCAGACGCCGCTTTACCTGCTACCTCAGCCGTAGAGATGACAAGAGCATCGTTATTTTTCGCAATCACATCGGTATCACCATAATGATCATCATGACCATGAGACACAAAAATGTATTGGCACTGTATATCCTCTGCCTTTGCCACATCCCAAGTATTACCTGTAAAAAACGGATCACATACCAACGTGACCTCACCATTGCTCAAAGCAAACGTAGCATGACCATAATACGTTAACGTTACCTTGCTCATAAGAATACCTCCCTCAGATTATCTTAATCCAACAATATTTGTTAAGTAAATTATATCATTCATAGAAAGCTGGTCGCAAGATAAGTAAATGAATTCTACATTCACATATTCCAAAAATAGAGGAGTTGATTAATTTATCAACTCCCCTTCAATAATATATTTTTCAATTAAGTTATAGTTAATAGTCAAACCACATTAATATTACACTTACAATCATAATTAAAGTAATTTTTAATCCAGCTTTATCTTGTAGAGCAAGAGGCAATCTATGTCCAAAAAATGTTTTTGCAAATGCATAAGCTCCACCTATTAAGAATAAAGTTCCCGCTATATCCTTCATTAATATCCCTCCAATCTACAGTTTCTTCAATAATTCTATTTTTTTCATTTCAAACTCATTTTCATTAATTAAACCGAGTTCTTTTAATTCTGCTAACTTTTTTATACTTTCAATTATATCAACTGATTGATTCCCAGTATAAGATGGTTGTCTTGTATCAGTTACTACAACTGTATTATTTATCTTTTCTGCATTTCTTTTCATTATAATTGTTAGAAGAGACACACATTCTTCTAATGCTTTATAGATATTTTTATATTCGTAAGACGACCTAGACTGTGGTGGTACACCTGAATGTTCTCCGATAAAATTGATATATCTTTGAGACGCACCTATGCTATTCAATACTAATTTAATTTGTAGCATTTCACATTTTCTATTATCAGTTCTTGACGGTAACATTGCACCAATAATCCCACCTGCTTCGCCAAAAAGTAATCCACCTACTGCAGCTCCAACTAAACTACTACCCACACCAGTTTGATTTCCATTATCTATAATTGCAAAATCTACTATATTATCAAAAGGCACTAAATAGTCTGTAATTGTATCACTAAAAAAGCCCGTATCTAATAAAGGTATATTAACAAGTTGTCTTTTTTCATCTAATTCAATATATACATTGTTCGCTCTTCCTGGTGCTACACGATGTACTCTATGTGTCACAGTAAAATCTTCAGGCGAAACCCATTTTTTCTTTTTATATAAAGCTAAGAGCTCTTCGTACTCTAAATCCTCAATTTCCATATTAATAAGATTTCTACTTTTAAAGCATGTAGGACAAAGATATTTTTCCGATTTCTTCATCATACCTTTTTGTAACTTCCCATTAAAGTCAGCTACAATTGACTTATTACATGAAATGCATCTATAAGTTTTCATATTAGCTACCTATTTATTTAACTATGGATTTAAAGTAATATATTGATCCTTTGTACGGCTTAAAGCACTTCCTCCAATAACAAAATTCAAAGCTTTGCTATTAGCTACATCTTGCGGCACATCAAAATAAAGTTTTTTCGTATGCTCAACCCCTGGATTGACTAAATCTAGGTAATCTTGGTTAGCATGTTCAATTCTATAAGAGTACGCATAGGAATTTTTTCCTGCCACCATTCCAATTTCGTTCCCCTCTATTTTTGCGGGATTATTACTAATATTTTTATATTTTAAAGTAACAACCACATATACGCCCTGCGGTTTTTGATGTTCAACGCCATACTCATCTATCCATTGTGGTAAAATTTCTCGATTTAATACCACAAACTCAAACTCTTTAGTTTTAACTACTTCTCCTATTTTATGTGTATTCTCAGATTTTGTTTCTGTATCAGCTTTTTTAACTTCTTTTTCACTCTCTTTTTTAGTCTCTACTTTTGTAGTTGATGCTGTTTCCTTAGGCTTTGTAGCTGGAGTATCCCCAGAAAGCCATATACCAACACATATAATCACTATTGATGTTCCTAGAATTTTCAATCTAGGTTTAGTAGAGAAAAATGGCGCCACCATTCTAGGTTTGACTAACCCCACTAAAAGCCAAATAATTGCCCCAAAAAACAAAAACATAGCCATTATCATTTCCTCCTTTTATGATAACTCACCCTCTTTTACAACGTCATAAAGACGCTTCTTAGCACAATTATACAAAATGTCCCCCCCCCGTCAACATTTTTAATGAGATATTCTCCTATAAAAGACAATTTACCTACACAATTAAAAGCGACCACCCCTCACATTCTCTGCAAGAAGTAGTCGCTTCGCTATGTATTATCCAGTTGTAAAGTGCTATACTAAACTTAGAGCAATTAATGTTGCCCCTAGGGGCGATATGCGTTTGGCTCATCTCTTAGTAGACTTCGGATTTACTTGTTAAATCCCCCCTCGAAAGGAGGTGAGTGCCATGACTGTATTTGAAGCTTTAATGATCGCATTAACTTCATGTACCTTAGTGGTACTTTTAATCACATGTATTGTCATGATCATTACATTGATCAAGTAATATATAAGTATTAAGGCCTAACGTATATGTAGAGTATTAGCCGTACTCTGCACGTTAGGCCTCATCTTAGATTCCGAGATGAGCTTGACGCTGTTAGACATCAATTGCTCTTCTTATGTATATAGTAAAACATTGTCCTGTAAAAGTCAACATCCCTAGGCCATCACCTAGGGATGTTTGCTATATGTTCATTTCACAAAATCTAGTTATAGATTAGCATTTTTAGGAAAAAGATGCAATATAGTTCTTACGCTTCCGCCCACTCTGTATGGAATGTGCCTTCTTTGTCTGTACGTTCGTAGGTGTGAGCACCGAAGAAGTCACGTTGTCCTTGGATTAGATTTGCTGGCAATACGCCACGACGATAGGAATCGAAGTAATCTAAGGATGCACTGAACGCAGGTGTTGGGATGCCATAACGTTTCGCAGCAATGATCGCTTCACGCCATTTTGCTTGGTGTGTTTGCAATGCTTCTGCGAAGAATGGATCCAACATCAAGTTATTTAAATCAGGGTTATTAGTGAATGCTTTTTTAATATCTTCTAAGAATGCTGCACGGATAATGCAACCACCACGCCACAATAATGCCATATCACCGAAGTTGATATTCCAATTATATTCTTTTGCTGCTGCTTTAATCAATGCAAAGCCTTGTGCATAGGAACAAATTTTAGACGCATATAAGGCAGAATGAATCGCATCAATCAAGGCTTCTTTATCGCCTTCAAATACTTCTGTAGGACCTGCCAACACTGGTTCTGCCAACACACGTTCCGCTTTGTAGGCGGACATAGCACGAGCAAATACCGCTTCAGCAATAGTTGGAATTGGCACACCAAGGTCTAAGCCTTCTTGGCTCGTCCATTTACCAGTACCTTTTTGACCTGCTTTGTCCAAGATTTTTTCTACTAATGGAGTTCCATCAGTATCTTTTACTTTCATAATTTTAGCAGTGATTTCGATTAAATAAGAATCTAATAATCCTGTATTCCATTTCGCAAATACATCACCGATTTCGTCATCACTCATACGAAGCAATTCTTTCATCATGAAGTAGGCTTCGGAAATCAATTGCATGTCGCCATATTCGATGCCGTTATGAACCATTTTTACATAGTGACCAGCACCGTCATCGCCTACGTATGTGCAGCAAGGACCGTCTGCCACTTGGGCTGCAATAGATGTAAAGATTGGCGCTAATTCGTTGTAAGACGCTTCGTTACCACCTGGCATTAAGCTCGGTCCGTTCAAAGCGCCTTCTTCACCGCCAGATACACCAACGCCTAAGAAACGGAATCCTTTGGATTCTAAGTATTTTGTACGACGGATTGTATCTGGGTAATGGGAGTTACCGCCATCGATTAATGTATCACCTTGGTCTAAATATGGTAAGAACGCTTCGATCATGTCGTCTACAGGTTGACCTGCTTTCACCAAGAACATGATTTTACGAGGTTTCTCTAACATCGCTACAAATTCTTCTGGTGTATGTGCTCCTCCGATTGTTCCTTCATGGCTATAGTTGGCTACAAACTCATCTGTTTTTTGTGGTGTACGGTTGTACACAGCAATGCTGAATCCATGACGGGCAATGTTACGGGCCAAGTTTTGTCCCATAACAGCCAAACCGACTAGACCAAATTGATATAATTTTTCACTCATCGTCATACCTCTTTCTTGATTGACTACCGTGTGTGAGCTTGTTCTTCTTTCAAACGAGCCAACATCACTGATGAACTAAACATAATAATACCTGCAATGACGGTCGCCAAGGCTAGGTTTTCTCCGAAGACGATAAATCCCCAGAAGGAGTTAAAGAATACCCCTACATATTGCATAAATTGTGCCACCACCGCATTGGTTGCCACAAATGCACCGGTTAGGAAGAACTGAGCCACTACGGAAATGGCTCCAATGCATCCCAAATACAGCGCTTGTGTTGCATTAGGCCACACAAATTCTGGTATCATCACGATGCCGCCTACTAGCATGGTGGTGACTAAAAAATAAAACATAATTTCATAGGAACTGTGACCGCCCTTTAAGCTAATGGTGCGAATCGTTGTATAGGCCGCCGCCGATAAGGCTGCTCCTGCAATGGCAATAAAAGAATACCAATGCAATCCCGATAAATTCCATGGTTGAATCATATACACAACGGCTAAGAAGATCAATCCTAACCATTTAGCAGATCCATCAGGCAATTTTTCTTTCAACACAAAGTTGCTAAAAATCAGGACGAATATACCTGATAATTGAAATAGTATGGATGCATCTGCCATCGTCATATAGACTAATGCAATGAAATTACTTAAATTTCCTAATCCACCGAAGATACCACGCAAGGTTAATAGTCCTCTATGTTCCGTGGAAAAAGAAATTCCTTTTTGTCGCATCACTATGAGTACGGCAATTGTTCCTATGAGCCCTCTGAAAAATGTCACCTCTGCCGCCGGCATACCATCGCCTAGAAGTTTCACGAATAAATTCATAATACTGAAGGCGAAGGATGACATGAGGGAAAAGAAAAATGCTTGTACCATAGGTCACCTATTGTTTGAAAGTATCCACAAAGGATAGAATTTCTTCTTTCATAGATTCTTTCGGAATCACCTTAGTAAAACGCAATGGTTTGTGTTGTAACTCCGCCAATTGTTTTGGACAACTCACGCCTGTAACAGCGGAAATATTGTCTAAGCTTTCATAAGGAGTTGCTCCTACTTTGATATCCAAAGCTTCGCAAATCGGTGTTGGGAATTTGAAAGGATGTGCCGTGGAAGCAATCACTGTGTGACGGTGACCATCTTCAGGATGAGCCTCTAGCTCTTTCATATAAGCTCCCATCGCCACCGCTGTGTGTGGATCCATCACATATCCATAGGAATTGTATACTTGCTCAATAACAGCTTTTGTCATCTCATCGTCTACATAAGCACCAGCAAATTCTTTTTGCACTGCTTGTAGTTCTTCTGCTGTTACAGAGAATTTCCCCTCTGCTTTCAACGCTTTCATGCGCTGTGCTGTCAATTCCGCATTTTCACCACTCACATAATAGATAAAGCGTTCAAAATTAGAACTTTCTAAAATATCCATGGATGGAGATATGGTCGTGTAAAATGGACGATTCATATCATACGTACCAGTGCTGAAGAAATCTGCCAGTACATTGTTTTGATTGGATGCACAAATCAATTTGCCCACTGGAATACCCATGCGTTTTGCATAGTACGCCGCCAAAATATTGCCAAAGTTACCTGTTGGCACCACCACGTTGAACGCTTCATCTTCGTGGATAGCTCCTGTATTCACTAGCTCCGCATAGGCTGCTACATAGTACACCACTTGTGGCGCTAGTCGGCCGATATTGATGGAGTTTGCAGAGGAGAACTTCACCCCTTTGTCTGCCACTTCCTTCGCCACATCAGCATCCACAAAGAGACGTTTCAAGAATTGTTGCGCATCATCGAAGTTCCCTTCGATGGCCGTTACATTTACATTGGCCCCTTCTTGCTTTTGCATTTGCTCTTGTTGCATTGGGCTAACGCCGTCTGTAGGAAAAAACACTTGAATGTGCGTTCCTGGCACATCTTTGAACCCTTCTAAGGCTGCTTTCCCTGTATCACCAGAGGTGGCTGTCAAGATCAATACTTCTTTTGTTTCTTGCTCCGCTTCTTTCGCTGCCACCAACAAATAAGGGAATAAGGACAACGCCATATCTTTAAAAGCTTGTGTACGACCGTGGAACAACTCCAACACAGACACTCGCTCTAACAAGGAATGCATAGGCGCCATATCTGGTGTATCAAAGTTCACCGTATTGTAAGCACTGCGAATCATCGTTTCTAATTCTGCTTCTGTAAAAGTAGTAAATAACTTACTCAACACAACCAGTGCAATTTCTTCATAACTTTTGTCTGCTACATCTTGATAGGAAAGGCATTTCTCCGGAAATGTTTCTGGCACGTAAAGACCGCCATCACTCGCCAATCCATTGAGCAACGCAAAGGTTTCACTCACCGTTTCATGACTGCGCGTACTTGTATATTTCATTCTTTCATCCTTTATGTTTCACAATATATTGTATTATCTTCATTCATTATAAATTAATGCTATCCATTTAGCAAGAAAAGGAGTACTCCAATCTCGGACAATTCTATTACGATACCTTTCATCTTTCATACCTATAAATCAGTATTCAATTCTATGAAAGTATTGTACAATGATACATAAGAATACGTTCGACAAACACTTAGGAACCACACCTAAAAATTAATGAGAGAAGGAGGGGATACACATGGGTTTTAGATTCAGAAGAACCTTAAAGATTGCACCTGGCATTCGCCTTAATTTTGGTAAAAGCGGAGTCAGTGCCAGCATCGGTCCTCGTGGGGCAAAGATGACTGTAGGAAAGGATGGAGTACGCACAACTGTGGGCCTTCCTGGTAGTGGAATGTCTTATACTCACTACGAACGTTACCCTGATGGCGCTAGTACTACAAGTAATTCTATCCCATTCACGCCTACATGCCCCCGTTGTGGTCATCACATGCGTAAAGCCTGGGCGAACTGTCCAAAGTGTAGCTACAATTTGTTACCTACATCAACACCACCTAGCAATCCGAAGCCAGTAAACTCTGATTCCACACAAGAACCTTCGTCAACAGCAGGCTGTGGTTATTTATTATTAATAATAGTAGTCATTGCTTTCATCATATACAGTATATAACTATAAAAAATCCATTCAACAGGTTATATAAGACTGAATACCTGTGCAGATAATACAAGGTATGATAATTAGTAATAAAAGTCACAATTATACCACCCTAATTATAAAAAAGTCATACGTATTCATCTTGTTCTTGACATAAAAAAAACAAAAGAGTACAATACACACATACAATCAAACATTCGGGAATAGGTGCGAAAGCATAATAGAGAAGCCAGTTAAAGTCTGGCACGGTCCCGCCACTGTAAAGCAGAGCAAATCCAAATTATGTCACTGGGAAACTGGGAAGGCTGGAGGCGCGTTGAAGCTGAGTCAGGAGAACTGCCTATTCATCATTCACCACTTGACCTACGAGAGATAGGGAGGAGAATCAAAGGCCTTTTTCTGATACTCCAAAATGCAAGAAAAAGGATTTTTTATTACTACGATATGCGTTGTATGGGATACGTCACATATTGATGATCGCCTTATCATGGCCAAGTGAACTTACCATTATGGTATTAGCACTCAAAGTGTTGATATAGTTGTCATGATTTTGTATGGGCGTACATCATCATCCTAAAAAGAACCTGCCGGCGGGCAGGTTCTTTTTTATTTTCTCTCTATCGTCATTGCCTTTCACATGGTACAATACAATTGCATGGGGATTCCGGCCCCTTGTATCATACCCTCAAAGGCAATATGCGTGTCCAGCGCTAGCTTTAGAGGGTTTTTTCTTTGTCCATATACATGGTCTTAAAATCTTCATAATCTTCCACCATGTAGTCTGGCATCATTGACAAGGCTTTTTCTTGTATCCATTCTGGAATACCATAATAAGCACCTGCTACAGCACCAACGATAGCACCTAAGGTATCGCAGTCACCACCGATGTACATTACATTACGGATAGCCGATTCATAATCTTCACTTTCAAAGAAACACTGCATGCCTTCTGGCACAGTTTTCTGACAGCTTGGCTCAAACGTATACGTCCTGTGCAGTTCTTCCACACTGTAGTCACCTGGATAGTAGGATTTTACCATCTTTTGGATTTCCTCTTTCGTCGCTCCATGCAATGCTTTGAACACGGCTAACGCTGTCACCTCTCCTCCTTTTAATCCTTCTGGATCATTATGAGTCGTACCTGTTACAATTTGGCTCAACAATTTGACTTCCATTTCACTATTCGCTACATACGCTACAGGACTAATACGCATAGCCGCTCCATTGCCCCAACTACCATAAGGTTCAGTTACATCCGACAAAGCCCATTGAAAAAACTTCGCTCCAAATCCACCCATTGGCAACGGATTGGCAAGAAAATATTCTTTTATGCGAAACATAGTCACTCGTTCTAGCTGCGTCCCCCTTCCTTTTACGTCAATCAAAGCCCGTGCAATAGCACATGTTAAAATTGAATCATCTGTAGGCTCACATTGTTCTGATAAGAACTCAAAATCTCGGCTTTTGATATTATCAAACTCATAGATAGAGCCTGCCATATCACCAATGATTGCTCCTAACATATAACTCCTTTCTTGTGTCTCTACCATAACAGTTGCATTAAAAGTATAATTCTATGCGAAAATTATATACTTCTATATTTTCTATGCAACATACCACGTTATACCCATTGATATAACTGAATTATCATCATTATATACCACATCCTTTTAAGAGACAATACCTCCTGATAGTCATAGACATAAAGTATATTTAGTGATAAAATTAAATGTTATTAAAAATATTAAAAATGTAAGTAAGTTTGTTTTGGGAGGCACTATGTCTTTACTTTCGATGATTAAACACTTTTGTTTAGTGGCCGCCCCCGTCACAGCAACACAAGTTTCATTAATTCTCGGCAGCTTTGTAGCTGTCACCTTAACGGGGCAATATAGTACAGTGGATCTAGCCGGCATGGCTATGGGCTATAATTTATGGGTAGCAGCCTTTTTTGGTCTCACCGGTATTCTTCTAGGAGTCACTCCTATCGTATCTCACGCTTTAGGAGCTAAAAAAACAGAATCTATCGCTTCTATTATGTGGCAAAACGTCTACTTGGGACTTATCTTCGCAACATGTCTTATTATAGCCACCGTCAGCGGTCTTTCTCCTTTACTAGACATGCTCGGCATTGAGCCCGCTGCTAAAATAGTATGTCTGCAATATATGCATGCAATGTGCGTAGCCTTTCCTGCCATGATGATCATGTCCGCTTTCCGATACATCGTCGATGCTCATGGCAATACACGCTATTCTTTATACATTATTAGTAGTAGTGTCTTGATTCAATCCATTGGCAATGCTATCTTTATTCCAGGTCTCGGCCCTATTCCTGCCTTCGGTGGCTTCGGTGCCGGCATCGCAACAGTCATCGCCTATTGGTATATGATGTTCTGTTATCTTGGAATGATTACGTACCACCAAAAATTTAAGCACTATCACTTTTGGTCCTCTTTTACAGGACCTAGTTGGGTACTCATTCGCGACCAATTGTCCTTAGGTATTCCTATCGGATTATCTATCTTCGCTGAGATTAGCATTTTCAGCGCTGCTGGTATTTCCATGGCCAACTTCGGTACGGACATCATTGCAGCCCATCAAGCTGCAGCTAGTTTCCTAGGTGTTACTTTCTCCTTTCCTCTCAGCTTGAGCATGGCTTCTACCATTGTCATCGCCTATGAATTGGGTGCCAAACGATACGAGCAGGCCATTACCTATACATGGATTACTCGTGGCGTAGCTATCTTTATCGCCCTTTGCATTGGCACCTACTCTTTTACGCACATCGATTACTTGGCAGGGCTGTTCACCAATGAGGATCACATGATTCCTCTCATTGAAAGTTTCATTTCTTACGCCGTATTCTTCACTATTATCGATGCCTTAGGCACTCCATTGCAAGGAGTGCTACGTGCCTATCGAGATGTAACAAGCGTATCTATTATTGCTATCGGCACATACTGGGGCGTGACTGTCCCTGTGGCCTATCTTTGCTTCTTATTCACAGACTTCGGTCCCTATTCAGTATGGATTGGATTATTAACTAGTACTTCGACCGCTGCCTTGTGCTATATGTATCGTTTGAGGAAAGTACAGCGAACCCTATTAACAATATAACTATTAACCTTTACAGGGCCGTTCTTAGAGCGGTCCTGTTTTTTGCTTTGACATATTGCTATTAATACTATAGAATATAGAGATGCAATTTAAAGGTTCTCTTGAAGTCCCTTTGCTTCTCTATAGATTACTATTGTTATATTTTAAGATAAGGAGCTCCTATGGCTACTGTAAATCCAAATTATGAAAACCTACAAGGTTCTTATTTATTCGCTAATATTGCTCGTAAAGTAGAAGCTTTCAAAGAAAGCCATCCTGATGCAGACATCATTCGCCTTGGCATTGGTGATGTGACACGTCCTCTTGTACCGGCTGTCATCGAAGCTATGCATGCAGCAGTAGATGAAATGGGATCTGCCGACACATTCCGTGGCTACGGCCCTGAACAAGGCTACGATTTCTTGCGCAACGCTATCGCCGAAGGAGATTACGCTCCCCTAGGCATCACAATCCAACCGGATGAAATATTCGTGTCTGACGGAGCAAAATCTGATGTGGGTAACATCCAAGAAATTTTCTCCGAAGATAACATCATTGCAATCACCGACCCTGTATACCCTGTATACCTAGATTCCAATGTCATGGGCGGTCGTACTGGCAAAGCTATCGATGGTATTTATGAAAAAGTAGTATACCTACCAACGAATGCAGAGAACAACTTCTCTCCTGCATTTCCAAAAGAGCGAGTAGATATCGTATACCTTTGCTGCCCTAACAATCCAACTGGTACTGTATTAAGCCGTGCTCGCTTAGCAGAATGGGTGCAATGGTGTAAAGAAAACGAAGCGATTTTGATGTTCGACTCTGCTTACGAAGCTTTCATCACTTCTACGGATACAGTTCGTTCTATTTATGAAATCGAAGGCGCTCGTGAAGTGGCTATCGAATTCAGATCTTTCTCTAAAACAGCTGGATTTACTGGCACTCGTTGCGCCTACACAGTAGTTCCTCATGAAGTAACGGCTAAAAACGCAGAAGGCAAACGCGTTCCTCTAAATCCTATGTGGAATCGTCGCCAAACGACAAAATTCAACGGTGTTCCTTACATCATCCAACGTGGTGCTGCTGCTGTTTACACTCCAGAAGGTCGTGCCCAAATCAAAGAGCACATCGCTTATTACATGGAAAACGCTCGTATCATTCGTGAAGGCTTAGAAGCTATTGGTCTTACTGTATTTGGTGGTGTAGATGCCCCATACATTTGGATCCAAGCTCCTGCTGGCATGAGTAGCTGGGACTTATTCGACACTTTATTAGAAAAAGTACACATTGTGAGCACTCCTGGTTCTGGTTTTGGTCCGGAAGGTGAAGGTTATTTACGCTTAACTGCCTTTGGCAGCCGTGAAAATACACTTCGTGCAGTAGAACGTATTAAAACACTACAATTTTAAAATCCCCCTTTTCTCCATGGGAATTTTTCGCTATAATGGTACATGCGAAAAATAGCGGACACAGTTCCTCTATTGTATTTCATCATATACTGTAATTTCTTATTACAGTCCGTATAGTGTTTCATATTAATGAAAGTGTCAACTTTCACGAAAGGAAGTAACATGAGCAACATTCGTATTGGTATCGTTGGATACGGTAACCTTGGTCGCGGTGTAGAAGCGGCTGTAGCATTACAACCAGATATGGAATTAGTCGGTGTATTCTCTCGCCGTTCTGGTTTACAAACTGTCAGTGGCGTGCCTAGCTACACTATGGAAGAAGTTGAATCTTTCAAAGGCAAAATCGACGTCATGGTATTATGCGGTGGTAGTGCCACAGACCTAATCGATCAAACTCCAGCTATCGCAGCTCATTTCAATGTCATCGATAGTTTCGACACACATGCTCGCATCCCTGAGCATTTCGAAAACGTACGTAAAGTAGCACAAGAAGCTGGCACTGCTGCTTTAATTTCTTGCGGTTGGGACCCTGGCATGTTCTCCTTGCAACGTGTATACGCTGAAAGCATCTTACCACAAGGTGATTCTTACACATTCTGGGGCCGTGGCGTATCTCAAGGTCATTCCGATGCAATCCGTCGTATCGAAGGCGTAGCAGATGCTCGTCAATACACTGTACCTAAACAAGAAATCATCTCTGCCATCCGCAATGGTGAAACTCCTGAAGTCACAGCGACTTCTTCTCACCTTCGCGAATGCTATGTAGCGCTTGAAGAAGGCGCTGATGCAGCTCGCATTGAAAACGAAATCAAAACAATGCCTAACTACTTCGTTGGTTATGAAACAACAGTGACTTTCATTTCCCAAGAAGAGTTAGATGCCCACCACAGAGGCATCCCTCATGGTGGTCTTGTCATCCGTAGTGGCGAAACTACAACAGGTACAAAACACATCTACGACTTCGGTTTACAATTAGATTCTAACCCTGAGTTCACTGGTGCAGTACTCGTTGCCTTCGCCCGTGGCGTACATCGCTTAGCAGCACATGGTGGCCGTGGTACTTTCACAGTATTCGATATCGCACCAGCTTGGTTATCCCCAAAATCTGCTGAAGAATTACGTGCCCATTATCTATAAGATATACCTTTGACAATAGTATCTCCTTTCATGAGATACACGAGGTTGTAACAAATAGCACTAAAAAAATAGAGGAACGTCGATCAAAAAGTGTCAACGTTCCTCTATTTTTATATTTTCTATAAATCTATTGGCAGGTAGTATGCAATTATGGTATACTATGACTGTAAAAAAGAGAGCCCACAACGCGCACTAGGCGTTAGGCTCATCTCGAAACGTATCAAAAATCGAAATGCCTAACGTGTTAAGGTACGCGAAACCTTATATCGTTAGGCCTTTATATTACTTCGATATTTTTTCGCAATTAACAAAGGAGTTACCCTCACATGAGCACAAATTTAGAAGTAGGCATTGTAGGCCTTCCAAATGTCGGAAAAAGTACATTGTTTAATGCTATTACAAAAGCTGGCGCAGAAGCAGCAAACTACCCTTTTTGTACCATTGAACCAAATGTAGGCGTAGTAGACGTACCAGACGCTCGTTTAGCTGTGTTGGCTGAGATGTTCGGTTCTAAACGCATCTTACCAGCTGCTATGCGTTTCGTAGACATCGCTGGATTAGTGGCTGGTGCATCCAAAGGTGAAGGTTTGGGTAACAAATTCTTAAGCCACATTCGCCAAGTCGATGCCATCGCTCAAGTCATTCGTTGTTTCGATGACCCTAACATTACACATGTGGCTGGTTCTGTAGATCCTGTTCGCGATATTGAAATCATCAACACTGAACTTTGTTTAGCCGACCTTGAAAGCGTAGATAAACGCTTACAACGTATTGCTAAGTTAGCAAAATCTGGTGACAAAGATGCTCGCATTGAAGCGCCTATTTTAGAAAAAGTATCTGCTGCATTAGGCGATGCTATTCCTGTTCGTGCCCAAGGCTTAACAGAAGATGAATTGGAAATCTTAAAAGACTTAACACTATTAACAGCTAAAAAATCTTTATACGTAGCCAACGTGGGAGAAGACGAAGTATCCGATTACTCTGGCAACGAATTTGTAAAGCAAGTAGAAGAATATGCAGCAAAAGAAGGCTCTGGCGTAGTTGTGGTATCTGCTCGCATTGAATCTGAAATTGCTGAATTATCCGACGAAGAAGCAACGGCTTTCTTAGCTGACCTTGGGTTAGAAGAAAGTGGTTTAACAAAATTAATCAAAGCTAGTTATTCCTTATTGGGTTTAATTAACTACTTTACAGCGGGCGAAATGGAAGCTCGCGCTTGGACTATTGTAGAAGGCACAAAAGCACCTCAAGCAGCCGGTAAAATCCACTCTGACATCGAAAAAGGTTTCATTCGTGCAGAAATCGTATCCTTTGACGATTTAGAAGCTTGCGGCAGCCAAAATGCGGCTAAAGAAAAAGGTCTTGTTCGCCTAGAAGGCAAAGACTATATCATGAAAGACGGCGATGTAACGCATTTCCGCTTCAACGTATAATAACCTACTAATACAATACAGGCATATACAGTGTACTTTGACTTAGAATATCACTGTATATGCCTCTTTTACTTTCTTTCACTTCAAAACTCATTTACAATATGTATCTATCAATGATGCAAGCATATAAACACGTTTACATACAAACTACGCATAAAAAACTAGGCACACATTTTCCGTGTGCCTAGCTTTTATACTGTTTATACTATTTTAATACATCCTCAACTATTTACTATTACCTATGTTAGCAAAGTGTACGTACATATTCTATCGGCTCTTTCCCCTTTTCATAATAATACATATGAGAAGGGGTTATTTTTTCTACTTCAAAGATACGCAACACTTCTTCTATGTATTCTTCTTGCACACCAATAGAGAGCCCACAAGCGCTAGATAGCTCTGGTGGAACTGGCATTAACTGATGAGGCACTTTATATTGCCCTAGCATTTTATCTGCTTTGTCTGCAAAATAGTAAGAGCTAAATAGAACGAGTACTTTTTGTGGTACCTTATCTGTGGCTGTATCAGGTTTCTTACTATCTACTGCAAAAACGTTCATGTCCGCCTACCTCATTCCATCTTTCCAGTTCTATCTGTCAATGTTACCACGCCTCTAATTACAATGTAACAAAGGGTTCTTGCATCATACTTTCAGTAATAGCATACAGATTCGTAATAGTGCCTACTTGTACTTTGTCTTTCACCTCGTAAAAGTCTAAGCAAATGCCACAACCACTAACAGTGACCCCTGCCGCTTCTAAGGCTTTCAAGTTTTCTATATGTTCCGACCCTTCTACTAGCATTTTTGCAGCGCTATTAATGCAATAGATGGCTTTTGGTTTCACATCTGTTTCTGTCAATACATAGATGAACGTTTTCATCAAATTACGACCTAACTCTTCACTGCCTTCCCCTAAATAATCTTTTGTCAACAATAGCACTTTACCGCCCATAGAAGAGGTTGGCACAGACGGTCCCGCAGTTCCCATCAATTCAGGTGGTACCGTATCTTGACTAATCGGTGCGCCCATAGCTGCTTTTTCTGCTTTTGTTTTTTCATAGGCTGCTATGCTACGTTCCAAGCTACCTGTTCCATTTGTCATATAAAATGGGGCCTCTCCACCAGCAATCGTTGTATTTGTGACAACCTTTCCTAAAGGGGCAGCAAATTCATTTTCAAAAATAGCTTCCAAATCTAGGTCTTCTAGATCATTCGACGTTTGAATATTCACAGCACTAACCGCAGCCACTTCCTCTTTCACCGCTGTAGGAGGAATCAATACCACAATGTAATTTCCCTCTTGCTCTAGCACATGGTTTTCATAGCCTCGGTATTCCCCTAATTTCACCACATTGTCACGACTCACATCATTGTCGACGATGACTTTCACATACGTATTTGCATCGGCATCCATCGCCTTTTTCGCTTCAATCACCGGCGCTGGGCATACTTGGCCTCGCATATCTATCGTTACTTCTTTATTTGACATAGACTTGTTTCCTTCCTTCCTGAATGACACGGCCGATCTGTGCAGCCTGTAAACCCTTTGCTTGTAACTCTGAAAGCAACTGCTTTCCTTCACTTTCAGAACAAGCAAATAATAAACCACCCGATGTTTGTGGATCAAAGCAAATATCGCTCCATACAGGCTCTAAATGAGCCGAAAATTCTGCTTGGTCTCCCAGAGCCTTGCGATTCCCATACGTGGACGCTGGAACTAAACCCATACTAGCAGCCTCTAATACATCGGTAAAGAGAGGAATTTGCTCCACATAGAGTTCAATAGAGGTTCCACTAGCTTTTGCCATTTCAGACACATGACCAATTAAACTAAACCCTGTAATATCCGTACAGCCATGAACAGCAAACTGTGCAGCCACATCTCGAGCCCCTTTATTAATCGTTCCCATGCTTTGCATAGCTTCCTGCACACCTTCCGAGAATACGCCACCTTTTGCAGCCGTGTTCATAATCCCGGTCCCAATCGGTTTAGATAGAATCAGCACATCCCCAACTCGAGCATCTCCATTAGTCCAAATATGTCGAGGATCGATGAGACCTGTCACAGCCATTCCAAAAACAGGCACTTCATTTTCAATACTATGACCACCAAGAAGCGCTACTCCTGTCTCTAGTAAGACCTCATTAGCACCTTCTAATACCTCACGAAGGACACCTTCTTTCACTAAAGGCACCGGAAAACCTACAATATTCAGCGCTGAGATGGGAGTACCACCCATAGCATATACATCGCTTAGGCTATTACACGCCGCCACTCGACCAAAGAGTCTAGGATCTGCCACTGGAGGTGTAAAAAAATCCACCGTCTGTACAATGGCTTGACTATCATTAATTTGATACACCCCAGCATCTTCCATACCAGATGCATCGGTCAATACAGCTGGATGCGTAGGCATCTGCATATGTTGCAACACATCCGCTAAGATATGAGGCCCAATCTTACACGCGCAACCACCCTTGGCTGCATATTTCGTTAAATCAACCATAGATATCCCTCTCCTAGAAAACTATACTGATATACGAACACATCTTATTCTTCTGTTGCTTCTTTTCTGGATACTATCTTTTTTACATTCTTTTCAAACTTAGGTCGTGGTATCATCACTTGATGCCCACAGCCTTCACAGACTGTTACAAAGTCAACGCCAGTTCGTTTAATCTCCCAATTCTGACTACCACAAGGATGAGGCTTCTTCATTTGTACCACATCACCTACTTGGTATTTTACAAATCCCATAGGCACCTCCTATTTCCATGATTATGTCTATAGTATATCATCTAACAATACATTTCTCTATAGGGCCCTATGTGCATTTGTGAAAGTTTCCCCTCTATCTTATACAAATATACAAATATACTAATAGCATTGATGACTAGTATCACTTAGTAGTATCTTACAAGCACCTGTTACTTCTTCCTCTCTAGGAAAGCCTATAAATAGAGGGTTTTCTATATATTATCATTACGGTTTTATCTTTTGAGTTCGATTCTCAATTTCTTTTCTGTGTAATCCCCTTATTTTTACAGGGAATTAAACGACTATAAATACGATAATAAAGCCGATTGAGAGACTTTATCATTTATAAAAAATTTTTAAAATTTTCTAAAAAAAGACTTGCATTTCTCATTTTCATAGTCTATAATGTAATCAACAATGATTATTCGTTAAGTAACGAAATCAATAGGGACTTGTTCAAGTGAATAAGCCCACTATACAAATAAGTATTTATTTTATTACAACTATGTAAAGTACATGGAGGAAAGAAAATGCCAGAATTAAAAGGTACTCAAACAGAAAAAAATCTTCAAGCAGCATTCGCTGGTGAATCTCAAGCTAACCGTAAATATACATACTATGCAAGTGCAGCTCGCAAAGCTGGTATGAACAAAATCGCTGATTACTTCGAAGAAACAGCAATCAACGAATCCGCTCATGCTAAAGTATGGTTCAAATTGTTACACGGTGGCGATGTAAACGCTGACGTAGCGATCAACTTAAAAGACGCTGCTGCTGGTGAACACTACGAACACACTGTAATGTACCCAGAATTTGCTAAAGTTGCAAAAGAAGAAGGTTTCGCTAAAATCGCTTACTTATTCGAACAAGTTGGTGTTATCGAAGCTCGTCACGAAGAACGTTACCTTGACCTTGTAACTGCTGTTGAAGGCGGTACAGTATTCAAACGTGAACAACCAGTTGCTTGGATCTGTGCTAACTGTGGTTACATCCACATCGGCGAAGAAGCTCCTAAACTTTGCCCAGTATGTGCTCATCCACAAGCATTCTTCTCTCAACACGGAGAAACTCTTATCTAATTAGTAAACCGAGTGGTTTCTTAGGTAAGTACTATACAACTGTATCAAGTGATACAAACCAATCTATATAAGAACTAAGTAGTTCTAAAGGCAAGTGCCTGATATACACAATATACTAAGTAGTAATGATGTCTACCCAAGTGGGTCAAATTAAATATACATCATCCCAAGTGGGTTAGAGCTAGTATAGGTATACTAAAGCGACTGTGAAAACAGTCGCTTTTTTGTATGCTAATCTATATAAGTTCATGGATATTCTCTATGTAGCCGAGATAACTATCTTTTAGTATTCATCATCTTCTCTTCATATTAGTAAGATATACTTTAGTTACAGATGATAAGGTACACTAAATGAATCCTAACCTTTATGCTTCTAATTATATGTTAATTCATAGTTTACCCTCCCTATGAAAGCCTTGAAATAGCATATAATATACTCTGGGTAACCTACTAATAGGAGATACCTAATTAATATTTATAAACTAGATACTAAGAAGGAGACGCTTATGAAACGTGCATTACTATTAACAACCCTAGCCATGACTATCGGCTCTTCCGCTTTTGCTGCATCCATTAATTACCCTAGTTTTCAGGGAGAACATAAACCTGTGTCTTTCAAAATGGCATCTACGGAAGATATGAAGGCCTATACAAAGGATCTAGAGGATTACTTAGCCGATACAGATGCAGTGATTCAAATGTTAATTACTAAAAAACGTGCCGCTATCGATGCTTACAACGCGGGTGTACGTGAATATAATAAGGACGACTTCTTCCATAAAGATCGTGTAGAACCATACTCTTACGATGAAAGCTACTCCCAAACTAAACGTGTAGGAGGTCATACCTACCATTCTTTCGGAGATACAGTAATTATCACATCTAACAATATCATTCCTGTAGCTGAGGAAACAAAATCTCAAAAGAAAGAAGAAGACGACGCTTTCGCACGCATGATGCGCCGCATGGAAAAACATCTTGGCGTTGATCGCTGGTAAATATACAAATAGGCTGTAGCCCCTGCAAATCAGTGGCTACAGCCTTTTATTTGTTTCTCAGTACTTTCATCATAGATACATCCTGTATCTATGGCATTACTTATACCTTATCGAATTGTTTTTGTATCATTAAATGCTTCTTGATCAAAAGTTCCTTGTAATCTATCCACCACAATTGCATTTGTCATGGAACCGCTTACATTTAACATCGTACGTCCCATATCAACGATAGGATCTACTGCTAAGATTGGAGAAATAGACCCGAAGAATGCACCCATACCTGTACCAGATAAAGAAACAGATGCAGCCATAGTCGCCGTACCAGGTACGCCAGCAATCCCTAAGGAGCCCAATGCAATAACGATTACACTCATTACATACATTGTGAAATCTAATGGCACGCCAGACACACGAGCAATGTAAATGATACACAATGCTGGGAAAATGCCCGCACAACCTTGCATACCTGCTGTAGTACAGAAACTTGCTACTGTATTCGCAGTGGCAGGGTTAACACCTAATTTTTTAGTCAATGTTTCTACTGTTAATGGCAATACGCCCATACTAGAACGAGATGTGAATGCCAAAATTAACGCTTCTTTTGCCTTGCGGAAGTACATAATAGGGCTCACACCGAATAGTGTTAATAATACGGCTTGTACAAGTAACATAATCACTACGCCTACATAGATCAGCACAATGAACAATGCCATATCCGCAATAGCACCAAATCCTTTTTGCGCTAATGTAGTTGCTAATAGAGCAACGACACCGTAAGGCATCAAACTAATGATGAAATCAGCTACCCAGAAAATCACTGTGTACGCTTCATCAAATAATTTTGTGATAACTTGTAAATCAGTAGCCCCATGTTGTTTAGCCAATCGAGCAATGCCACCGATGATAACACCGAATACTACGATGGCGATGACATTCGTTTGCGCCATAGCATTCACAGGGTTGGACGGAATCAAGGCACGTAGTGTGTCAACCACTGGTTTCACTTCACGCATTTTAGAATCGCCTACCACCGCTAATGTGCCTTCACCTAATCCTGTTACTGTACCTAATACTAAGCCCACGATAGCCGCAATGCCTACCATGACTAAGGCAACTATACCTGTGGAAGATACAAGGCGTTTTAAATTCGCATTCGTATCCATATGTAAGATAACGTGAACAATGGAAATAAATACCACAGGAATAACAAGCATACGGATTAAATCAATAAATCCTCCCCCAATCAGAGAGAACCACTTCGTGCTTTCCTTAATGAACACCACGTCCATTGGATTTTTAGGAAATCCTGCAATCAACTGCACTGCAACCCCTAGTACAGCACCCACTACTGTGGCAATCATTACTAGTGTGCCGAAGTGAACGTTTCTTTTTTGAAGAAAATAGACATATCCTAAGGCGATAACAAATAGCACGAGTATGCCGATCGTCATAGGATCGCTAATCATGAGAAATTGTGTAAAAAATGGCATATCCATACAAATTCTCCTTCCTTTCCAGACCAAACTATAGTCCAATTTACTTTTACGTCCCTGTACTATACAGGCAACAATACGCCTTATTATACCATTCTCAATATACTTTTGTCTATATCCTACTTCTTATATAGGTTTATATCCATGCATTATATTCATATAGCAGACAATAATTAACACTATTACTTAATAAATATAGGAGACGAATTATAAAATTTATAGTACAATAGAGTAGTAAAGGTTAACAATAAGAGATCTATTGTACGATGATGTGCGCCCATGAATAGAATTGATCTAACATGACATCTGACTACTTTTGTTTAGGAGGATACCATGGATACATCTTACTATTATAATTTTATCATCTTAGTACAAACGGGGAATATGACTCAAGCAGCAGAGATACTGCATATTACACAACCAGCTTTAAGTAAGCAGCTCAAGTACTTAGAAGCAGAATTTGGTACCCCCCTATTAGTGATTAAACGCGGTCAGCGCGGATCCAGCTTTCACCTTACGGAAGCAGGCCGTATTTTTTATGAAAAAGCGCAGCAATTATGCTCCATCGAAGAATCTACCTATGCCGATGTAAAAAGACTTAGTTCGGAAGTAGAAGGCACCTTACGCATTGCCTCCTCTGCTTCAAGGTCTACCGCTTTAATTCAACAATATTTGCATTTCTTTTCGCGCCAATATCCTGTGGTGCGTTATGAAATTTATGAAGGATTAATGACAGATGTAACCGAATCTTTATTGAATGGCAGCGCTGAAATTGGATTATGCAACGAACAAATGGTGGATTCTAACAAATTTGATATCCTCTACACACAAGCAGAGGATCTATATGCGCTCTTTAGAAAAGACTTGTTTTGGACAGACCGTGACTTAGAAAGTATTTCTTGGAAAGATATTTCCAAGTGTCCTCTTAGTCTATCTGGTGGTTCCGTACGGATGCTCATGCAAGCTCATCATAACGACTTCTCTTCTCTTAATGTCATTTCTGTGACTACCACGAAGAGTTCTGCCATTGAATGGGCTCAGTCAGGACGTACCATAGCCATCATTCCTATGGATGCTCAAGAAACAGTATCTCATCCAGATATGACACGTATCAAGTTAACAGAACTGACAAATACGTTCTATAAAGCATTTATCACCATTAAAGGGCAACCTTTATCCATGGTGGCACAACAATTCTTAGAATTCTACAAAGCTCATTCTGGAGAATAATATAGTAATACAAAAGGGTCCCGAAGGACCCTTTTTTTATATCTGATTATAATTCTTCTGTTTCTTTAATTAAGCCTCGTTTTTTCTTATTTAAATATAAGAAATACAATGGCAAGATAATAATACAACCGCCAAGGCCCCAAATCAATTGATTAGGTTTTGCTTGTGCCAGCATCCAAAGAGATGTAATGATGGCAATTACAGGGATAATAATACCTCCTGGAATTTTGTACGGGCGCTCTTTATGAGCCCATTTTTTACGGAAAATAATGACAGAAATACAAGTTGGTAAATACTGTGTAAACCGAGATACGGCACTGATGGCTGCCAACTGAACAAAGCTACCGCTCCATGCTAGTAATAAGCTAAATACACCTGTCACAATACATGCTACAACTGGTGTGCCCCAACTAGTACGTTTTGCTAGGATACTTGGTAGCATACCATCTTCTGCCAAGGATGTTGCAATACGAGGCCCCAAGAAAGATTGAGCAATGTTAATGCCCCCCATGGATAACAACGTACCGGCTAGCACAAAATACATGCCCCATGGTCCCATAATTTGACCAAATGCCGTTTGCAATGGCGCTTTATCATTAGCAAGGCTATCACCCATAATACCGATACATACTGCCAATACCAACATATATAGCACAGATACGATGATCATGACCGTAATGATGGCACGAGGTAAATTCTTTTTAGGATTTTCCATATCTTCTGCGGCTACCGCAATGGCTTCAAATCCAGTATACGCAAAAAATAGCAATATCGCAGTGGCTGCGAATGCGCCCGATACGCCTCCATCTGAAAGTTCCACGAAGTCTGGTACAAACGGTGTAAAGTTCGTGCCATTAATAGCAAATAATCCGATCACAATAAATGCAAATAGAGGTACTAACTTAGATACGGTAATCAAGTTATTCAGAATTTTAGTCATATTAACGCCAATAATATTAATCACTGTTAATAAAACGATGATAATCGTGGCGATGACATCTTTCATAAAGTCACCAGATAGCGCTGGAATGGCTGCCCCTAAGGCTGTCGCAAATCCTACTGCCATAACTGCCCAAGCGATGAGCACCACAATCCATTTAAGAACGCCTACTTCAAATCCCCAAAAGTCACCTAAGGAATGTTTAGCGTATAAATAGGGTCCTCCATTACGAGTGAAGAATCCCGCTACTTCGGCAAAGCATAGAGCAATACAAATAGCAAGGAATGCATCAAATAACAGCACCCCTAAACTCGCTGGTCCCATAAGAGCATATGCTTTATTCGGCAATAAGAAAATCCCAGTTCCTACAATGGCGTTAATACCGAGGAGAACGATGCTCCAAAAGCCAAATTTACTATCTTTTTGTTCCATATTACGCCTCTTTCTTAGCCGCTTCTACAAAGTCTTTGAAAATCGCTGCATTCAACTCTGTATGACGCATCATTTCTGGATGGAATTGGTAAGTACGTAGGTATGGGTAGTCAATGCCTTCCATAGCTTCTACTACGGTATCTTTTGCACGACCTACTACACGTAATCCTTCGCCTACTTCTTTCACAATTTGGTGGTGATGAGAGTTAACCATGACTGTTTCAGAGTCTAAGATACCAAATAATTTGGAATCCTTTTCAATCACCATAGAGTGAGTTGGTAATCCTGCTGTTTGATTTTGGGAATGCTTAATCGTAGCAAAGGCAGGTAAGTCTTGATATAAGGAACCTTTATGAGCTACATTGATAATTTGATGTCCACGGCAAATCCCCATAATAGGAAGCTTGTATTCTTTTGCATAGGCTAATAAACGCATATCAAAGATATCTCTTTCTGGCCAAATAGCACCTAATCCACGCTCTGGTTCTTCTCCATAGAATTGTGGGGCAATATCATGACCACCAGAAAGAATAAGTCCATCTAAGCGTTCCACCAATGCTTTTAATGTTGCTTCATCTTCTTGGAATGGAATAATCACAGGAATTCCGCCTGCTTCTAATACAGACTGCACATAATCATCATTCACATAGGATCGTTTATATCCTGGAAATGGACCGCCTTGGTCAATCATATGAGACCCTGAGATACCGATTAATGGTTGTTTCATAAGTAACACCTCTCCTTACTAATATAGAGTATACATTATAATTCTATGATAAAGGATATAAGACGATATGACAACTATAAAAATAAACAGCATTTTTTTATTGTAAGGCTTATGTTATTGCCTTATACCTTTGTATCTTCACCACTATATGTAGAAAAGAGACCAGACCTAAGGTCTAGCCTCTTTTATTGACTACTATAAATATCTTATAGTAATGGTTTACGTACTACGTCGATAATGGAGCCATCTCGGTATTCGATGATAGCTACTACATCTTTAGGATCTTGAGATACTTCAATACCTTCTGGTTTACCAACCATGTCATACGCCATTTGTTGTAACTCTTCAATTGTGTAAATTGGCAAGTTAGAATCTTTGAAACGTTCGATCAAATCTTGGCGATTTGGATTGATCGCGATACCACGTTCTGTTACCAACACATCGATACTTTCACCTGGTGTGATAACTGTTTCCACGCGTTCACGAATCATTGGCAAGCGTCCACGAATCAATGGGCATGTAATAACAGTTACTTTTGCACCTGCTGCTGTATCGGAGTGACCACCGGAAGCACCCATCAAGATACCATTGGAGTCAGTCATGCAGTTTACATTGAAATCTGTATCGATTTCTGTAGCACCCAAGAATACTACGTCTAAGTAGTTTGTCATACAGTCTGTAGTAGGGTCTGCATACATGGATGCACTCATTTCGATATGATTTGGATTAGTATCCAAAGATGCCGCTGCTGTTGTATCAAATGTTTGTGTATCATAAATCGCTTTGATGTGGCCTTTTTCAAGCATGCTTACTAGTACGCCTGTAGCACCGCCAACGCCGAATCCGCCAACAACGCCTTTTTTCTCTAATTTTTCACCGATAAATTTAGCTACTGCTAATGGAGCTCCGCCAGCGCCCAATTGGAAGGAGAACCCTTCTTGAATAATACCAGCTTGATCAAGGAATTCAGCCGCCATTTCAGCAATTTTGATTTGTACAGGATTTTTCGTAATCCCTACGGCACCAGATGCGATACCTTCTGGGTCACCGATAGCTTCTACTTCAACGATGTAATCTACATCTGTTTGCGGAATGGAGATAGGATATACATAATCGATTAGGTTGTCTGTTAACAATACAGTTTTATCTGCATAGTGGGAGTCAACCATAGCGTAACCCAAGGCACCGCAAGCAGATTTGCCTTTACGGCCTGTGGCATTACCACGACGGTCACAAGCAGGTACGCCCATGAAAGCTACATCAATGTGAGCTTCTCCAGTGCAAACTGCACGAGCACGTCCACCATGGGAACGAATCACTACAGGTCGTTTTAATACGCCAGGGTTCAATGTTAAGAATTTACCCAACGCATCACGAAGACCAGATGTTTCGATAGCTGTTACAGTACCATCTTTGATCATATCGATTAAAAACTCATGACAAGGAGCTAAGGAAGAGTTAAGAATTGTAATATCTTTAATTCCTTTTGCTTGTACACGATCCATTACCAATTTCATCACATAGTCACCATTACGTAAATGATGATGGAAGGAAATGGACATACCATCTTTTAAACCTACTTTTTCAATAGCTTCATCGATGGAGCCTACTAATTTATTTTCACCTGGAGTGTGAAGTTTGACTGGTTTACCTGCACGAGTACCAGTTTCTGTCATAGCGAATTGACCTTCATATACACGACGACCTTGAAGGCATTCTAATTCCATAGGAATGTCACGACCAATTTTATTTAACATCGATTTCTGCTCCTTCCTCAAGTTCTACTTTAATACCTGCTGCACGGGCTTTATCTACCACACGTTGCGCACGTACTACGATAGGACCATCGATCATTTTACCATCTACAGCGATAACGCCTTTATTGTTGCGAAGTGCTTCTGCATAGGAGTTCAATACTTTTACAGAATGAGCAATTTCTTTTTCATCTGGAGTGAACACTTCATGGATAATTTTGATTTGGCTTGGGTGAATACAAGATTTTCCATCATAACCAAGAGCTTTGATGAATTCTACTTCTTCACGGAAACCTTGTGGGTCTTTCACGTCGGAGAATACTGTATCAAGAACACGGATACCTGCTTCACGAGCTGCATGAAGGATAGTTTGACGAGCAAATAATAATTCATGAGCTGGTTTATGTTTACCTGTACGAAGGTCGGCACGATAATCCTCTGCACCTAATGCGATAGCCACTACACGAGGACCTTGTGCAATTTCACGCACATTGTATAGACCTTTTACAGATTCGATAGCAACGATAATGTTAATAGTGCCTTCTTCCCAACCGTTAGCTTTTTCTACTTCTTCAATTTTTTTAGCAACGATTTCTACTTCAGATACATCTTCAGTTTTTGGAAGACGAATCAAGTTAGGTTTTGCTGGTACAATCACATCAAGGTCAGCATAACCATATGGGGTTTGTGTTGGATGGTTGATACGTACTACTGTTTCACCTTTGAATTTTAAAGTTTTTAAAGCTTCTGCTGTTAGTAAACGAGCTGTATCTTTTTCTGTGACTGCTACGGAGTCTTCAATGTCAAACATGATGGAGTCGGCACCGTGGATATCAGCACTGTTAATCATTTTAGGTGTGTTACCTGGTACGAACATCATGGAACGAGATAAACGTTTTTTTGCTAATTCAGTTAATCGGCTCATTATTCTGCGCTCCCTCTTTCTAATGCACCCAATACACGGGCTTTAATCGTATAATCCCAAGCTGCTTTGTCGATAGCCGTTACTTTCACGCCATCGAATCCTGCTTCTTTTACAGTCGCTTCGATGAAAGCACGAATATGCTTACCATAAGCACGCTCAACTTTAGATTTCAATTCTACTTCGATACCAGATGCAATTGGTTCCACTGTTACCAATACATCATTTTTTTCATCAAAGCCAGCCATAGCTGCTTTCACTAGATGTTTCATAGCAAATCCTTTCTATTACATCAAACTAGATTATGAAAAGCCAGAGACCAGTGATAGAGAATCACTGGATTCTGACTTCATTAACTAAAGATACGGTCTATCTAACTGATAGAGCTAGGCTCATTAAATTAAGCCTACAATGGACCACCAAATTGGACCAAATACAAGTGTTACAATCAAGCCTAATACAGCTACTACTGCACCAGTTACCCACCATTGGCGAACTTCGTTGTAACCTTCACCGAAGACGATCGGACCAGGGCCACCACCAAAGTGAGTGACAGCACCACCGAAGGCATTTGTCATGAAGATCACAAGACCTAATGTCCAAGGGTCAATGCCAGCTACTTTACCTACTGTAAAGAATACAGGCACCATCGCTGCAATGTAAGCACTGCCGGATGCAAACAAGTAACGAACTAGCACAGACAACACTGCAATCACCACAAGTGCCAATGTCTCATGATGTCCGAAGTTCATTTGAGCTTCTAACACTTTTGCTAACCAAATGAAGAAATCCGCTTTTGTTAATGCACCGGATAAACCAAGGATACCACCGAACCAAATCAATGTGTTCCAGCCACCTTTGTTTTGAAGAGCGTCTTCCCACTTGATAGCGCCGAATATGTAGCAAGATACCATCGCTACTAGTGCTACTGCCGTTGCATCTAATTTAAATTTAATACCTACCATACCAAGGATAGATGGTAATGCCCATCCAAGTAAGGATAAGAAGAAAATAGTAATTAATACTTTTTCACCTGTCGATACAGGACCTAATTCTGCCAAACCTTCACGAGCAATTTTCTTATTGTCGATTTCTTTCAACTCAGGTTTATTTAATACATAAGATACGAATGGAGTAATCAATAACAAGATCAAACCAGGTACAAATAAAGCTACTGCCCAAGTTACCCAGTCAATAGAAATGCCTAGGATTTTTTTGAAGTAATCCGCTGCCAATGCATTTGGCGCCATGGCTGTTAAGAATAAAAGGGATGTTATTTTTGTTACCATGTATGTATTAGTCATTAGGTAACGACCTACTTTATTCGCTGTTTCACCAGGCTCAGAACCTAAAGATCTTGCCACAGAGTTCATGATTGGGAATACGATACCACCACAACGAGCTGTATTAGATGGTGTAGCTGGGGAAATAATTCCGTCCAATAATGCAGTTACATAACCAAGACGAAGTGTAGTATGACCGAAGGCATCAATCATATGATACGCAATACGACGACCCAAACCTGTTTTTACGAAGGCTACAGAAATGGAGAATGCCGCAAAGATCAACCAAGTTGTAGTAGATGCATATCCAGACAATACTTCTTTTGGATTATTTAAGAATAATGCAGAGGCACCAATGGCAGATAATACTGCTACTGGAGCTGGGAATGGTTTTAATACCAAACCAACGATAGCGGCTAAATAAAAGCCAAACAATTTCCAAGCACCGTCAGCTAAGCCTTCTGGAGCTGGAGTGAACCAGATTATCAATGGGATAGCCCACGTAATCAAGGCATTGATGATTTTTTTGTTCATCTTGTGTCTCCTTACTACATAAGATATAAATACATTGCCTATATCGATTGCACTCATACTTTCTATAAACGTGAAACTTACTATATCAATAATTATATATAAGGGCGGTTCACCACTTACTAGAATACTAGATCGTGCAAATGTCTAGGTCTTTCTACGCTCTCATTATATCCAATCATTTCAGACGGTAAAAATAAAAATCCTTTATAAGGTTTATAAAAATTTTATTATCCCCAAAAATCCTTCATGTATGCATTTAAGGAATATATTATAAACATAGGTATCATGCGGTTCTTATTCTATTCCTACTAAATTATTCCTATTTTCATGATATATATCTACAATAATTGCTACTTTCATATACATTAACAGTACGCTTATAGTATTCTAAAGTAATCAAAATTTACTGTTAGAACAATCTGTTCATTGCAAAATATTCGGACATAGTGAAAGTAAAAGATGGTTACCTACAAAAAACGCTAGCTACAATAAAAACTACATACAACGAGAGCGCAACTATATTAGCTGCGCTCTCTATCCGTAATACTATATGCTTTTTATTAACTATGCATACTCTCCATATAAAAATTCAAGCCCTACCTATATAAATAGGCAGAGCCATTCTTTTGCTTACCATACGCACACATTCCTCTTAGCTAGTATACCCTGGTAAGGTAACGATTTGATGATTTTCGTAATACTCTGTTACATAATCGATGAAAGTTTTCACCGCAATAAGTTTCGTGCTCACCTCATCATGGAACAAATAAGTAGAACGCACCAATGGACGATTATCTTTCATTCGTAAAGGTTCTACATAAATACCATGTTCACGGCAACTACCTAATCCTAAATACGGCAAAATAGCCCAACCTAGTCCTTCTCGCACGAAGTGACGGCACGTCACCATAGAGTCTAGCTCCATAGCTGGTCTCACATCCCCTACGTTATGTTCTTTCTTCCAATTTTCTACCACTGTTGCAATGGATCCATCCGTGCGATAGTTAATCATAGGAATGTCCCGTAATTCCTTGTAATCTACAGGATGCTTATACACTAAACAGTACGGTTCATCAAAGAGACGCACACCATTGGGCACATGATTATATTCGCCACGGGCAAAGGCAATCATTACTTCTCCAGAATTGAACATTTTATTCACGTGAGAACTATAACCTGTCTTCACTTCGATACGAATCTTGGGATACTGTTTCGTAAAATTATTAAGTAAATGGGGCAACTCGTAATCTGCAAAATTGATGGATGCCGCAATTTTTAAGGTACCTTGGATCTTCCCCGTTACCTTTCCAATATTTTGTCGCAATTCCTCCCGGGAACGAATCATACGTCGGCAATAATCGTAATACAGCTCACCTTCGGCAGTTAACGCAATGCCATCATTGGCACGAATTAATAAGGGGCGCCCTAATATATCTTCTACTTGTTTTAATCGATAACTTAATGCAGGCTGTGAAAGAAATAGTTTTTCTGCCGCTTTCGTAATATTTCCTTCTTCCACCACTGTGACGAAGGTTTGCCATTCTTTTGCTTCCATCGTATCCCTCCTTACTAACTATCATCTATATCAATTTATAAATTACATACTAAAGGGGAGCTTCAGCGCTCCCCCATACTAGTATTATATCATACATTAGCGACGACCGAAAATGCGAAGTAAATTGATGAAAATATTGATGAAATCAAGGTATAAACCTAAAGCACCAATCAATTCAACACGTTCAAGGACACTTTCATCTTCATAAGCCACTTCCATGATAGTCCGTTTAATACGATACACATCATACATGGTAAATAAAGAGAAAATCCCTACAGCTATATAGCTGTACACCAATAATCCGAAGTCGCTAGCGCCAAAGAACATCATAATCAAACTAGCAATGAGTAAGGCAATCACTGCCCCCATTAAGAATGTGCCTAATCCGGACAAATCTTTTTTCGCCACTACGCCTAAAAAGGCAAAGCTACCAAACACCGCTACAGCCCCTGTTAAAGCATACACGACAACTTCAAAAGAATAGTGTAAAGCGATAGCGGTCAAGGTCAATCCATTCATAATGGAATAGAGGAAAAACATAGCTTTCAAAAATGTGTTAGACGCCGTATATTGACGGAAAGAAAATAAGAAAACCACCGCCACTTCAGCTAACAAAATAATATTAAAGTTAGAATGAGCAAAGCGCAACCAACTAGAGTTCGTTAACGCCATAAATCCAATGATGGCTGTCGTCAATAAGCCCCAGACCATCCAAAGCATAGAATTGCGCAATTTACGATTCACAATTTCCTCAACTACCACTGTATCTGCTTGTGTAGGAACATGATATTCCATAGTTACCTCCTATCTTGCGTTTGCAATACCTTCATAGACATTACCACGAATGCCATCGACTGTTACAATCTGACCATTTGTCAATTGAGATTGATCATGAGCCCCTAAAATGACAGGAATACCAAATTGAATCCCTGCAATCGCTGCTGTCGATGTATATCCTTCTTCTGCAGTAATAATAGCACCTGCTCGTTTCGCTAGTTCCATATATTCCGGTTCTAAGTCAAGAACTACTAAGATACTACCATCTGCCATAGGCTCTGCAGAATCACCGTGGTGAATTGGTCCTGTGACAGACAATTTACCCACTCCACGGCCTTTAATCAACACATTACCAGTGACATGAACACGAATCATATTCGTTGTGCCAGATAAACCAGATGGCACACCTGCTGTAACCACTACTAAATCACCAGACTGAATCAATCCTTCTCCTAAGGCTGCACTCATAGCGCAGTGTACCATTTCATCAGAATTGGAATGGGAAGGCCCTTGGATAGCTGTCACGCCCCAGTATAACTGCATACGGCGCAAGGCGCTTTCATGTGGGGTAACCGCAATGATTTGGCAATTCGGACGGTGGCGGGAAATGCTCATGGCTGTAATACCAGATTCAGTACAAGTAATAATAGCTCCAGCACCTAAGGAACGACCTACTTCCACGGTAGCAGAACAGATAGCATCTGTCGTTTTGGCTTCTTCTAATGGTACTGTATGATTACTATTCACATACAGATCAGATGTTTCAGTTACCTTCGCAATGCGAGCCATAGTTGTAACCGCTTCCAACGGATAGTCACCACCTGCAGTTTCCCCAGATAACATGACCGCATCCGTACCATCTAATATGGCATTCGCTACATCACTAGCTTCTGCTCTTGTCGGTCTTGGGTTCGTTACCATAGACTCTAACATTTGGGTCGCTGTAATCACCGGCTTAGAAGCAGCATTACATTTTTGAATCATCATTTTTTGTAATACTGGCACTTCTTCGGCTGGAATTTCTACACCCAAATCACCACGAGCCACCATCAATCCATCAGACACTTCTAGAATGTCATCTAAATTATTAAGTCCTTCTTCATTTTCAATTTTAGAAATGATGCGAATATCTGCCCCTTTAGATTCCAAAATGCGACGGATTGCTACTACATCACTAGCTCGTTGCATGAAAGAAGCTGCTACATAGTCCACACCCATTTCGCAACCAAATACCAAATCTTTTTCATCTTGTTCCGACACTGGTGGTAAAGATAGAGACACCCCTGGTACAGCTACGCGTTTCCGATTGCTCATCATACCAGTATTCATAACAGTCGTATGAATCTCCGTGCCCTCGATAGAATCGATGCGCAATGTCACTAATCCATCAGATAAGAGAATTTGTTTGGCCTCTTTCACGTCTTCTGGTAATCCTGAATGATTCACGGAGCAAATTTCCTTTGTTCCTTCCACATCTCTTGTGGTCAATGTGAAAGCTTGTCCTTCTTCTAAACACACTTTACCTTCTTTGAACAAACCAAGGCGAATTTCAGGGCCCTTTGTATCCAACATTAATGCCACTGGAATCCCTGTTCTAGTAGAGGCTAAGCGAACGAGTTCCATACGCTTTGCTTGCTCTTCATGAGAACCGTGAGAGAAGTTAAAACGTGCCACGTTCATCCCTGCTCGCAACAATGATTCTACCATTTCTAAACTATCTGTACTAGGTCCCATGGTACAAACAATCTTTGTCTTTTTATTCATATCTATCTCCTTATAGTAACTCGACTGCATTCGCCCCTAATAAAGCTTGCACACGCCCAATAGACTCTTTCGATGGGGTGAAATAAAAGCTGCGGTTCGTCGCTAAACTGCGTTTTTGACGTTGTAAGAATAAGGTTACTGGTGTATCTCCCTGCAATTCTTGCAACAACTTTTGTAATTGCTGGCTCACTTGCGGTGTGTCATGAGCCGCATCAATATGAATGCGAATTTGTCGCACTTTATCGTATTCTACTTTTAATAGTTGTACGGAGCTAGCAATGCATTGTACCCCTTTCTCATCCGCATCAATACGCCCTTCAATAGCTACTACGCCGTCTCGTTGCAATAACATATGGCTTTTTTGATACCCTTGAGGGAATACTACCACTTGCACAGACCCTGTAAAATCTTCCAAGGTTAAGGTACACATTTTTTCTTGCTTTGCCTTCGTTAATCGATCCACTTTCTCCGTAATCAATCCACCAATGGTAACAGTTTTGCCGTCGAAATCCTCTGGATTTTCGGCTAATCGTCCTAATTGAAATAATCCTTCTAGTTCATCACGATACGCATCTAGGGGATGCCCCGTAATATAAAACCCAGTATATTCCTTTTCATCTTTTAGTTTCAGCTCTTTTGGCAAATCCGGCAAATCTGGAACATGGATAGTTTCCATTTCCTCTACCTCTGCAAAGAGACTAACCGCTCCTAGGGCACTATTTTTCTGTCCTTTAGAACCAATGCCTTGAGCTTGTTCATAAATCTGTAACAGCTGATTTCTATTTTCTTTGAAAGAGTCCATAGCACCGCAGCGGATTAAACTTTCCAACAAACGCTTATTGACCACACGATATGGTATACGTTCACAGAAGTCGACAATGGACGTAAATTGCCCATGTGCCTTACGCTCTGCTAGCAATTCTTCAATCGCATTATCTCCTACATGTTTAATACCACCTAAGCCAAAACGAATTTGTCCATTTTGTACGGTAAACATACGCTCTGAATGATTGATATCTGGTCCCAATACTGCTACTTGTTTAGCCTTACACACATTGATGTAATTCGTCATTTTATCCATATTGCCCATGAAGCTTGTCATCGTAGCCGCCATAAACTCTGGGAAATAATGAGCTTTCAGATACGCCGTTTGATATGCAATATAGGCATAGGCTGCAGAGTGAGATTTATTGAATCCATAGCCCGCAAAGTATAGCAAGAGGTCAAATACTTCATTAGCCAACTTTTCATCAATACCATTGTTCACCGAACCAGATACAAAGGAATCTCGTTGTGCTTTCAGTACAGATTCCTTTTTCTTGCCCATAGCACGGCGCATTAAATCCGCTTGCCCCAAAGAGAATCCACCCATGGCGGAGGCAATCTGCATAACTTGTTCCTGATATAGAATAACTCCGAAGGTATCCTCTAAAATAGGCTCTAAGATTGGATGTAAATAGGTCACTTCTTTTTCTTTGTGACGGCGCTTGATGAAGTCTTCCACCATGCCCGATCCCAACGGTCCAGGGCGATAGAGGGCTACCAAAGGAATTAAGTCTTCAAAATGTTCTGGCTTTAAGTCCATCACCAGCTTTGTAATCCCTTCTGACTCTAATTGGAACACCCCTGCCGTTTCACCACGACTTAGAAGTTCGCAAGATGCCTGATCATCTAAGGGTATCGTATCTAAGTCTAAGTCGATACCGTGGTTTTCTTTAATCAAGCGCAATGCCTCACCCATCACCGTCAGCGTACGAAGCCCTAAAAAGTCCATCTTCAATAGGCCTAGTTCCTCAATATTATCTTTGTCATATTGCGTAACAAATCCATCTTCATTGGAGTTTTGCACCGGTACATACTCATCTAGGGGCGCCGCTGAAATCACGACCCCCGCCGCATGGGTAGAGGAGTTTCTCGCAATGCCTTCCAATCGTAAACAAAGGTCAAATAACTCTTTTACAGATTCATCGGTGTCATATAAATCCTTAAGATCCTTCACCTCTAAGGCTTTTTTTAGAGTAATGCCCAGCTCATTGGGAATCATCTTCGCTAATCGGTTCACATCTGGCAACGGCATATCTAGCACACGACCTACGTCACGGATAACGGCACGAGCCGCTTCCGTACCGAAGGTAATAATTTGAGCTACTCGTTCTTGTCCATATTTTTCTGTTACATAGTCGATGACCTTATTGCGAGTTTCATAGCAGAAATCGATATCGATATCGGGCATGCTCACCCGCTCTGGATTCAAGAACCGTTCAAAGAGCAAATCATATTTAATGGGATCTAGACCTGTAATCCCTAATAAGTAGGCTACCACTGACCCTGCCGCACTACCACGGCCCGGTCCTACTAATACACCATGTTCACGAGCATATTTGACATAGTCCCACACGATGAGGAAGTAATCTTCAAAACCCATTCGACTAATAACACCTAATTCATAGTCTAAGCGTTCTTGTAACACCGGCGTTACTTCTGGATAGAATTGAGGAATATAGGACTCACACACTTTACGCAAATAACTATGTGCCGTTTCCCCTTCTGGTACATCAAACTTTGGCAAATGATGAGCATCAAAATTGAACTCCACATGGCAACGATCTGCGATTTTCAATGTATTATCCAAAGCTTCTGGAATATGCCCAAAAAGCTCTTCCATTTCATCGCCGCTTTTCATGTAAAACTCATTACTGAAAAACTTCATACGGTCTACATCATTCCGCCTTGCACCTGTAGCAATACATACCTTAATATCATGAGCCTCAGCATCATCAGCATATACATAGTGAAAGTCATTAGAACATACTAAACCTACCCCATATTGATCTGCCATCTCTACTAGCACATCTTGGACACGCAATTCCTTTGGGTCTCCATGGTTCTGAATTTCTAGGAAAAAGTTATCCTTTCCATAGGTCTCTAGGTACCATTCCAAGGCACGATAAGCCCCGTCCATATTATCTTGCAATATAAGCTGTGGAATTTCCCCAGCAATGCAAGCGCTCAAAGCGATAATCCCTTTATTGTAGGTAGACAGTAGTTCTCGATCTGCACGAGGCTTGCGGTAGAACCCTTCTGTGGAAGACTTGGAGACGATTTTTACAATATTCTCGTATCCTTCCATAGTTTCCGCTAAGAGAATCAAATGCTTTAATCGTTCATAAGTTTTACCTTCAGGACGGTCAAAACGACTGCCTTCCGTCACATACACTTCGCATCCTAAAATCGGTTTGATGCCTTGTGCCATAGCCTCTTTATAAAAATAAATGGCACCATACATATTCCCGTGGTCCGTCAACGCTAGGGCCGGCATATTGAGTTCTTTCGCACGGCTCACCATTTGTGGCAATCGACTAATGCCATCAATGAGGCTATATTCACTATGACTATGCAGATGTACAAATGGTCTCATGGGCCCTCCTCAAGAACGTAATACAGTATGTTTTATTCTCTTTATTATATCATAGGTTAGGTGTTTCAGTGTACCGTGAAAGCATTTGTCACTCCTAGATTAATTGATGCTCACAAAATAAAAATGCCTATGTAATCTGCATAACAAATTACATAGGCATTGCATTATTTAATAAACTTTACTTCTTGGTAGATAGATTCTAATACTTCTTCTTTTTTCGCATTATACTCTACTTTTTTCTGTTCAAACCAGTTATTGCCTTCTGTATCAATGGATACAATTAAAGGACCAAACTCTTTCACACGACATGTCCAAAGTGTTTCTGGCATACCTAGCTCTCGCCAGTTAGCACTTTCAATTTCTTCCACTTCTGTAGCCGCTAGTACAGCATTGCCCGCAGGAAATACTAGATGCAAGGCTCCAAACTCTTTACAAGCACGTTCTGTATTCGGTCCCATACCACCTTTACCAACAATAAGGCGTACACCTGTCTCTTTTACAAAGTCATACTCAAATTTTTCCATACGCATACTTGTAGTAGGTCCTACAGAGACCATTTCAAATGTGTCATCTCCTAGGTCTCGGACGATAGGTCCTGCATGCAAGATGGCACCATCCCGTACATCCACAGGCAATTCACGGCCTAATTCAATCAACCGACGATGCGCTACGTCACGACAGGTCGTAATATGACCTGTTAAATAAATGATGTCCCCTGCTTTAATACCTTCTAAATCTTTCCGCTGAATCGGCGTTGTTAATACTTTCTTTTCCATTAATATGTCACCCCACTATGCGATAGAATTGTACATTGTCCATCTTTATCAAATACCATATGGCCTCTGCGGTGATTCCAACATCCCACATTAACTGCAACAGAAATAACCGATGGATGACGAGCCCCATGCTCAATATTGACGCCTAGCAAGCACTTATCTCCACCCATACCTTGTGGGCCAATATGCAAGGAGTTAATCCCATCTTCTAGCAATTGTTCCATTTTTGCTGCTCGTTCATTAGGTGCCACGGAACTCACGGGTCTCATTAACGCTTTTTTTGAAAGTAACGCCGCTGTATCAATAGACGTAGCCACACCGACACCAATTAACAATGGTGGGCACGCATTTAATCCGTAGGATGTCATCAAATCTAAGACAAACTTTGCTACTCCCTCATAGCCTTCTCCAGGCATCAATGTTTTACCGCTACCTGGCAAGGAACAACCACCACCTGCCATGTAAGGGAAAATTTCAACATCATCTCGATCCGGCACAATATCCCATAAAATATAAGGTGCTAAAGTACCAATGTTTTTTCCAGTATTATATTCATCAAACGTTTCTACACAATTATGTCGAAGCGGAGTGTCCTGTGTTGCTTGATACGTTGCATTTCTCAAGATACTTTCCAATTCACCAAGTAATGGATAATTAGCACCTACTTTTACCCAATATTGCAATACTCCTGTATCTTGGCAGGATGGGCGACTTAACTCTTTTGCTAACTTCATGTTTTCTTTCATAGTTGCATAAATTGTTTTCGCTAGCGGATTTCGTTCATCATTCGCTAATTCTGTAATTTTTTCTTGCACATCGTCAGGTAATACTTTAGCAACATGGCCTACAAAATCACTAACGATCTTTGTCATTCGTAACACTTGTTCTTCTTTATTCATAGAAACCTCCTAAATTATGGGTAAAAGGGAAAGAATATTGGCAAAATAATTAATGACACGATTGTCACTATCACAATAAGAGGAACCCCTACTTTCACGTAGTCCATAAAACTATATCCTCCAATGTTGTACACCATAGTATTAGCAGGCATACCAATTGGTGTTGCATACGCACAAGACGCACCGATAACAGTAGCCATCAACACCGCTTTAGGATCTGCTCCCATAGACTGTGCTAATTGCAAACCGATAGGCACCAACAGTGCTGTGGCTGCCGTATTAGACATAAAGTTTGTTAATACAGTGGATAAGATAAAAATCACTGCCATCACAATATATGGACTTGGATTGCTACCTAATAATCCCATAATCGTATTTGCTACTACAGAACCCGCACCTGTTTTCACAAGAGCTGTAGCAATAGATAAGGAACCAACGAACAAGAATATTGTTTTCATATCAATGGATTTTACCGCCTCTGTTTCAGTCACCACATTCGTAGCCACTAAAATAAGTGCCCCAATCCATGCAGATACATACAGTTTAACACCAATTTGAGTTTCAAAAATCATTGCTAAGATAGTACCTACCAATACCAATGTCGCCATCCATTGTTTCCATTTTGGTACATGGCTATAATCTTCCACTGTATCATAGGTAGAGTCTACAGCACGACTTGGTGTGTCTGGCAGTAATTTATATCCCAATAACAAGAAGTAAATAATACCTACTAACAAAATTGGTCCACCAATTAAAGCATAATCAAAGAATCCAAAGGATAAGCCAATTTTTTCTAATCCTGCTTGTGCGATCATATTTCCTGGGGCCCCAATTAAACTAAGATTACCACCCATAGCCGATGCCAATACTAAGGGGATTAAAAATTTTGATTGGTTAAATCCTGATTTTTGTGCAATTCCAATTGCAACAGGAATCAATACCGCTGCCGTTCCCGTATTAGACAAGAAGCCAGATAATAATCCTGTAATTAGCATGACTGCAACAATGAGCATTTTTTCAGTGCTAGCCATTTTTGTAACTACACTACCTACCACTTGTGCCACACCAGTTTCAAAGAATGCTGCACCCACGATAAACATAGCCATAAATAAAAGAACATTACCATCTACAAAGCCTGCAAAGGCCTCTTTAGGAGATAAAACTCCAGATAAGACTAGACCAACTGATACTAACATCGCCGTAATCGATAAAGGTATCTTCTCCCATACAAACATAACTATGGCAAACACTAAATAACATAACGTAATACTAACTGCATCCATTCCATTCCTCCTGAATCTCTAGTACCGTATTAATATATGCCCTCATTATAGCTATTTATACATCCTCCCTTCTATCCAATATTCATCATGATACTTTTCTATAAAATAGGCATATTTATCTATATTTTTGCAATTTTAAGTCCAATATATATAAAAAAATGCTATGTTATTACATGTAATAACATAGCATTTACCAGTATTAATTAAATTCAGCCTTATTTTATTATATAAAAATATATCCATATACTTAATATTATATATATGCAAGTAAAGTATACCTAGCTTATTCTAGGGTCTGCAATAGCTGCTGTAATTCTTCTTTAACCCGCTGAACCTTACTAACAAGGCTTTGTTTTGTATATTCATTTTCCTCATACTTCACATTTTCTCTAGTCAGGTAACTTCCATACATTGTTAATATCCCCTTAATTTCTGTATCATCAGAGCTAATATATTCTTTCCAATCTTCTAACACTGTATGACGCTCAATTCTCTTTGCCCGTTCACGATAGGCAGAAGGAGTTAGTTTAAAATGTTTTTTAAACGTACTATTAAAAGCTTTTACGTCAGGGAACCCACAATAACTTGCAATATGAATAACCATATCATCCGTATTTACTAATCGTATCGCTGCCTCACGCAATCGCATACGTGACACATATTCTAAAAAAGTAATCCCCAGCTGCCGTTTAAATAGTTGAGAGGTGTAGCTTTCAGTATATCCACCTACATCAGCAATCGTTGCTAACTCAAGACGGTCGCGAAAATATTCATCGATAAAATGAACCATCCGTTCAAAATTTTCTTCTTGATGCAATATCTTAGTGGATAATTGATTCTCGTATCGACTAGCCAGTATAATCTCATACACATCTGACAACACTGTATATATAACACCATCTACCTTCATGGTTTCTAGCGCACTAATGCTTATTTCTGCAGTATGATGATTCATAATATACGCTAACGATTGGCGAAGCTCTTTATACCTTTCAGCAATATTTATATCTTGTGTGGAGACTGACACAAATCGATACTTCATAAAATCCTGATCATACTGCAAAAACCATTGTGGTTCTACATGAAAGACGAGAGCAATCGTATCCTCTTCTAATGCCAATGTAGCATGCCCACATTGTGATGAATACAAAATCATATCATCTCGTTGTAATGTATAGGTCTGCCCCTCTACACACACTTCTAAAGTTCCTTTTAATACCCATAATAACTCAATATGATTATGCCAATTATAATGATAGGTGGAAATACGATATATGTGACTTTTAACTTGTAATAACCCTCTATCAATAGCGTATCTAAAATATTTCATAGGAACCTCTTCATCTCTATAATTGTACATTACCTAACCTTGCTTATGTATAATATACCTTCATCTCCGCTTTCACTTGCTCCCAATTTGGCAACACATCGCTCATAACCTTATAAAAGCGTGACGAATGGTTCGGCTCTATAAAGTGCGCAAATTCATGGACCATCACATAGTGAGCAAACTCGGTAGGCCCTAATAGCAATCGAGTATTCATAGTGATAATTTCTTTTACAGGCATACAGGATCCCCAACGGCTCGTCATATATCGCAATCGCAAGGTCGGTGTCGGCACTGTATACCCCGCTTGTTGAAACTCACTATACACTTGTTGTGCTAGTGTTTCCATGAAGTCCTGACCTATGGTTTTCCAAAAGCTAAGCCACATTCGTTCTACTTTGCTAGCATCCAAGGTCTCATGATTACTTGGGTAGCGTACCAACAATATGTCGTCTACCACCGTTACTGCATAGGTAGAGGCGTTCCCTCTCGACAGTTTTCTTTGTGATCGGCTTCCTTGTGCACCCTTCCTTTTTGATGAACTACCTTTCAATGGAGAATCTGACGGAGTATCGCTTAATTGACTATCCTGCGAAGATATTTCCAAGTAGGCAGATACTGCGTGAGGCTTTTCTAGTACTACTCGATACATCTTACCCATCACCATGATTTCTGTATCTACATCTTGTACCATAGGGTGACCGCCTCTATTTTTCCGATTTTGCAGCGCCTTTTCTATGAAAGTTCGATGACGACAGATGAAGGCTTCAATCATTCCTAGGGGGACACGAGGGGAGGCAGACACTCGTACTACGCCACTGGTGGTGACACGAAGATTCATGTTCTTCACGCGTTTTCTATGCAGTCCATAAGTAATGCTGCCATCTGGCAGTGTGCGAAGTTCTTTCATCCTGTCTCCTGTATCTCCTATATCATTGCTAATGTATTACTTATATATCTATTATAGGCTTTCACCCCTATAAAATACAACAAAATATCATTGCATAACTAAAAAGCACAGAATTTGCCTTCTGTGATTTTTATATATTTTATGAAAGAAAAATCTGCTATAATAAACATGTCACTATCACCCAATCCGTGACGGGAAGGAGGTGTTATCATTGCTTAATTTTTTAATCTTGTTGTTTGTTACTATCATGGCGAATGTAATTAGCTACTACATTTGCAAATGGCTAGATAGTAACAATAAATAGTGACTAGCCAAAGTCGTTACTTTTAGACGACAAAGAAAAAGCACAGGGCGGCAACCCTGTGCTTTTTTTGGTGTTATCAATGCTAGATAATCCTTGTTGTTTTAGCTACTGTTATTATATCACAATTACCCTACAAATTCCAGCCTTGTTTCATTTTTCTTCTATCTGCTGCCTCTCAGATACATGACATTTATATTCATCCTTATACTTTCCATGCGCAGTTTCTCTATTTTGAGAGATAGAAGCTAAGTCTTTCAATGGAATTATTCCATATAGCGTATGCAATTATTTTGCTGCTTTTGCTGCTTTCGCACGAGCAGAACGATCCAAAATAGCTTTACGCATACGGATGTTTTCTGGTGTTACTTCTACCAATTCGTCATCGTTGATCCACTCTAGAGCTTGTTCCAAACTGAAGATACGTGGAGGTGTTAAACGAACTGCCTCATCAGAGGAGCTAGAACGCATGTTAGTAACATGTTTCTTTTTGTTAGGGTTTACGTCCATGTCATTTTCACGAGCGTTTTCGCCAATAACTTGACCCGTATATACTGGTACGTTAGCACCTAAGAATAAAGTACCACGGTCTTGTACAGAGTTCAAGCCATATGGTGTTGTTTCGCCGTCTTCGAAAGCTACCAAGGCACCGCGCGTACGGCCTGGGATATCTCCTTTGTATGGTGCATAGCCATGGAATACATGGTTCATGATACCATTACCTTTTGTAGCTGTTAAGAACTGCGCACGGAAACCAATCAAGCCACGAGCAGGGACTACGAATTCCATACGTAAGTAACCAGCTAATTCAACCATGTTGATTAACTCAGCTTTACGAACACCTAAGTTTTCCATAACGGCGCCCATAAATTCTTGTGGCACATCGATAGTTAAATGCTCCAATGGTTCACATTTTTGACCATTGATATCTTTGAAAATTACACGAGGTTTACCCACTTGCAATTCGTAACCTTCACGGCGCATAGTTTCGATCAATACTGCCAAATGCAATTCGCCACGGCCAGATACTTTGAAAGAGTCCGGAGAATCTGTTTCTTCTACACGCATGGATACGTTAGTTTCTACTTCTTTGAACAAACGGTCACGTAAATGACGACTTGTTACATAGTCACCTTCACGGCCTGCGAATGGAGAGTTATTAACGGAGAACATCATGGATAATGTTGGCTCATCGATAGAGATTGTTGGTAGTGCTTCTGGATTTTCTGCATCCGCTACAGTCTCACCGATATTGATGTCATCGATACCTACGAAAGCGATGATGTCACCCATGCCTGCTTCATCTGTTTCTACACGATTTAAGCCATTGTATGTGTACACACGGCCGATTTTGCCTTTACGAGTGCTTTCGCCATTCATCAACACCACTTGTTGATTGGTTTTCATGCGACCACGAACGATACGACCTACTGCAATTTTACCTACGAAATCATCATAGTCAAGGGTAGTTACCATGAATTGCAATGGACCATCGATGTCGCCTTGTGGAGCAGGAATTTCTTTAATCAATACATCGAATAATGCCGTCATATCTGTGGAATCATCTTCCATGGATGCTTTCGCAATGCCATCACGAGCAGAGGCGTATACCACTGGGAAGTCCAATTGATCATCGTCTGCTTCAAGTTCCATGAACAATTCTAATACTTCGTCTTCAACTTCATGAACACGTTGGTCAGGACGGTCAATTTTATTGATAACCACGATTGGTTTCAAACCTTGTTCCAAAGCTTTGCGCAATACATATTTAGTTTGTGGCATTGGGCCTTCAAAAGAGTCCACCAATAACAATACGCCGTCAACCATGTTCAATACACGTTCTACTTCACCACCAAAGTCAGCATGGCCCGGTGTGTCCACGATGTTGATTTTTACATCGCTATGCATAACTGCTGTGTTTTTGGAAAGGATCGTAATTCCTCTTTCACGTTCTAGGTCATTAGAGTCCATTACACGCTCAGCAACTTTTTCATTATCACGGAAAATATGGCTTTGTTTAAGCAATGCGTCTACCAATGTTGTTTTACCATGGTCAACGTGGGCAATAATCGCCACATTGCGAAGATTTTCACGAATCATTCTATACTCCTTTATCTACTTAAGTAGGATATTCCTAACATTTGTACAAATCGTACTACAACAGTCTATTATATACTTTATTTTAGGATTTTACAAGGAAATAGCTATACTTTCATGGCAATATCTCTATAGTAGTCAAACATTTGTGACACAACTGCCTAAAGATTTATTTAAGAAGTACTCTGCTATATATTCATTGGGTGATTTAAATCCCAATACTTTTTGTGCTATGTTATTATATCTACTTGCATATCGTTGATGTGCCTTTAAGAAAGTGTTAAGACTCCTAAACCTTCTTGTATAGAATCTTTCTCCATCAACCTTATGGCTCCGCTCTACCTTTCCATTTTGCCATGGAGAAAATGGGCGAATTAGCTTATGTTTTATACCTAATTTACGTAACACTCGATCAAACAAACACTCTCGTTCTTTAAGACCGTAATTAGTAAACTTTCGCCCATTATCTGTCTGTATCGTACGTATTTTAAACCCCATACGTGCCTCTAAATCTACTAAGAATCTACTCGTATTAGTCACGTTCTTCTCGTCTACAATGGATAGTATCCGTTTTCTAGAGTATTCATCTATAGCCGTAATTTGGTAGTATTTAATGCCATTGGTGTTAAATAGCAAGCATTCATTAGGTACATATTTAATATCAATTTGAACTTTTTCACCTGGATATGTAACCACATCAGGCTTCCAATTGCTTTTATAATATTGTTTAGATTCCTTTTTCTTAGGTATATGCTTGCGTATTTGACAGCACATCGATCCATAGGAACGAGTATATCCGCGTTTCTTAGCTTCTGTATATACTTGTGGCAACCCTTCATGTTTAAACTTTGAGTATACGCGCTTAATTAAGGATAACTCTTCTTCTGTATGTTGATTTGGATGAGAATAGGGTCTACGGCTCTTTAACCGCAAAGATTCAATAGTTCCATCATAGCGTTTTACCCAGCGTTGTACTTGTTGTCTACTTGTATGATACCGTCTAGCTGCTTCAGCATTATTTTTGTGTTTTATAGCATATTCACAAACTAGTTTACGAAAGCGTAATTCTTCAGTTATAATAGATGACATAAGAAGGTCTCTCCTTTGAAATAATGATTCGGTTTAGCAACTTTCATTATAACAGAGAGCCTTCTTATTTTTTATTTTTTTGTCACAAATGTATTATACCCTTACAATAGCTATACTTTCATGGCAATATCTCTACGGTAGTCAAACATTTGTGACAATAGATTACTTCACAATATGGCATCCCCAGCCACTATATTCTCCGTCAAATTCTTCTGCTAGATCCATAAGATACCAGACAATTTCATCGATATTTTCAAAAGCATCTTCCCTACCAATGACAAGTACATATGGATATTCCTTATCTATATCTTCATTATCGCTCTGATTTTCTGATGAAAGTTTTATAAAACTGTCTTCCATTACTTTGGCTAAAAAGGCTTCCCCATTTTCTTCTGTTGTAAAGAGTAGGCAATGTTCAAGCACTCTCGGCACCATACTATCACCATCACTTTTAATATCCTCAATGAGCCTCATATTCATAATGCTTTGATATTCATATCTGTCAGGATACAGTCCATTAAAATACAGTTCCCAGTCCTCATCTTCAACGACTGCCAATGTATAGGCATAGTCAGGGAAGTTTTCTGACATAATCTCAGAAATTGCATTGTCGTACCCCAGCTCATTCTTAACATACGCAAAAATATGTGCCCGCTCATCGCATTTAACAACGCCTGCTAATATATCTCCATGTTGTTCAATAATCTCTGCTACAGCGTCTTCTATAGGATATACATATTCCCCTTCTTCTCTTGTAGGAAAACCGCTGTCATCAGCATTCTTATATAATATTTGTAAATGTAATCTTTCAGGGTAGTTTGCAGTACATTCAAAATCCCTAAGAGCTAAATTGGCTCTAATCACAGCCGGCAAGTCATAAGCAAATGAATCGCATAGATAAACGCCCCAGTCTTCATCAATTTCAGCAGTTTCTTGATTGATTACTTTCTCCGTAGCCACATTTGCTCTTTTTTCTATTTCTTCTCTACACTCTTTTACTACTCCCAATGCATCCTTATCCTCAGGATCTAACTCCGCCCAACGCAAGGCATAAGGAATCGCTTTTTCTTCCTCATGGGTCAAGTATTGATAGGCATATGCCATACGCATATTCCATTCAGCTTTATCTTGCCCCTCTTCTCTAACTGAATTTAAAATATCTATGGATTTTAATAAAAATTTATCGCCAATAAAACTAGGTGTTCCTTGATCATCATTTCCGATAATCGCAAAGTTTTGATACGCACGAGCAAGCTGATACCATACTTGGTAATCCCGTTCTTCCATAGGGATGCTTTCCAATGCTGTCATACATTCCGTATATGTATCTTCATCTGTAAGCTTTTCTATATACGCAAAAAATTCTTCGCGATTTTCTGAGTTCCACTTCATGTTAAGTTACCTCCGCTTTTTATCGTTTATCTAACATTAAAAACACAACACCACAAATTACAAGCAACGATCCACATATTCCTATAAAAACTCTATATCCTTTCTCACCCCACACTTCAAAAATAAATGCGTGTCGCACCTTATCTCCGACTGTAGCTTGATACACCCATTTCCAATCTCTTATAGCGCCGATTAAAAATAGTAATCCACCTGCTATCAAGACATACTGGTAATGTGCTCTTAACCATTCAAATATTCCATCCATATCGTTTATCCACTTCCTATATCAAGTATTTCTCTAATTATTTCTCTTTTTCACACACTAAAGATTCTTCACTCAAGCGCCATTCTCTCAACTTTTTAGAAGATTACTTTTTCTTTTTTAACGCCGATTGTAAAAGCTCTCGTATTCTCCTTCAAATACAAACTTTTCAGGATGAGATTTGATGTAGTTTAGTTCGTTTTCTTTACCTGTATAATCGTAAATGAAATCATCGGCTTCATCTAAAATATTAAAAAATTCCTCTCCGTATTTTTCTTCCAATATTTCTAGCATATGGTATCTTTCTTCTCTACCAAACGATATTGTCCCACCACAATAGTCCACAACTTTTTGAAAATTACCTGCATATTCGTTCATCCCAAAATGTTTGAAACCTTTTATTGCATCTTCCCAAACTATCCCTGTAGGATTATATAAAAACTGATGATGACCTCCATTATTTACTTCTACAAAATACCAAGTAATGGCTAATAAATATCTTTGCTCTAAAGTGAAAGTCTGCGCTGATTGAATATACTCATCATATCCATCATAAATATTAATTGTTTCCCACATTGGCTCAACAACATCAAAATAAGAGTTTTCATCTAAACTTTTAATATTTTCTATGGTAATCTTTGCATATTTTAATTTTGTTTGTGTTTCACCCATTTCAGTTGTCTCCTCTATATTTTCATTTTCTTAATTGATATATTCAAAATATTTTTCTGTTAAAATAAGAGGTTTCATATTTTACCTTTCGTAATTAATAAACTTATGCAAGTTCTAACTCACAGATAACTCTTTTGGTATCCAGTTCGTCTATAGCAGTAATTTTTATATAATCAAATCCATTGCTCTTCACTTCTTCAAAAAAAATTTTTTCTCCGTTAATAGTTTCTGTAAAGTCACCTTCATCAAACTCAAAATCTTCTTTCTCTTCATCATAATCAATGTTATAGGCAAAATCCATTTCAATTTTAGAGTTTGGAATCTCTAATTTAGAAAGTGGACGTTTTTTGATATCTTCTAAATTTATCTCATCACAGAACATAGGGTTGTATCCATATTTAGCTCCATCATAGAGTAAAATTTCTTTTCCTGTATGTATACATTTTGCTACTATCATGCAAGGATCGCTAATCTCATTTTTTTCATCATACATACCACAAATCATATATTCTTCAAAAAGTGAACCAAAAAAATAAATTTCATACAGTCCGTTGGTATCTCCACTTTCTAAGTTGTTGCAAATACTAATACTTGTAAATATATCATCTATATTTATTATATTGTAATTTTCTTCTTTAATATAAGTTGGTACTCTCACTTTGTTTGCTCTCTTAATTATTATATCATTATTAAATACGTCATCATTTCTACAGAATGTTTCAAATACCCAAAGCCTCATATGTTTCCTGAACTAGCCTTATGACTAAATCGTATATCTACCATAACTAATTATCAAGTACTATTAGCCCTTTGCCCTTATTATAACTTATTCATTTATTATAATTGTTGCAGCACCAACTTCAAACTTTTACAACATTTCATTTAAATTTATGCCTCACACAGTCTACCATGAAGCAAGAAAACTCTGGATACAACTTAAGCCTCACTTTTGGTTTGAAAGTTAGAGATTTTACACGAGAAATCATTTCTTCATATTCTCTTTTATCTTTTTCCAATTCCTCAATATATTTCTTCTTATCTTCCTCGCTCACATAGTCATCATCAACTATAGCTTCTTTAATAGCATCCATTAAATAGAGTCTATTTTTTTCTTCAAGGACAAAAAACTTTGCTTTTTCATCCTTTAGCCATAAAGCATAATAATAGTGTTCCCAGTCAGCTAGATAGTATTGACAAATAACTTCATCGCTATAGTAATGTAAGAATTTGTCGAATTCTTCAAGTACATAATAGGCATCAAAAATTTGCTCCGCAGAAATATCATCTGTTTTCAAATTGTGATTTTCATCTTCTCCTGACTTTACTTTTTCTAACCAAGATATTGCTTTATCTTTATTACCAAGATATACTTCGCAGTATGCAATGCTAAGCAATAGACTCATTCTATCAGGATATTGTTTTAATAATTCTAAAAATATTTCTTTAGCTTTCTCATATTCTTTGAGTTCATATAAAGAGACTGCATGATTGAAGGAATATTCATAACTATCATCAATATTTTTAGCTTTTTCAAAATATTTTTGACTCAATATAAGCCATTCTTTATCTTCATTAGATTGGTACATACTAAAGTAATAAAGCCCCAATCCTGTATATGTTTCAACAAAAGGCGAATCTAAATTCTTTGCCTTTAGTAAATATTCTAATGTTTCTACAGTATAATCATGGTTAAATGCAATATTGGTGTAAACTCTTGCTTTTTGAGCATTATCTAAATAACTTTCAAATTTATCAAGAAAAGAATTTAAATATCTTATATACTCACCGCGTCTAAGCTCTAACTTTAAAGAAGCAAGCGTACATACTATATCAATATCTGAAGGATATTCTTTTTGTTTGGATAACAAGTAGCTTTCCATTTTTTTAAGGTATTCTCTTGATCTTTCATAGTCCTTTAAAAATGTCTCTTTATATCTATCCTCATATTCTTTTTTCTACTTGTCCCAATATGCCTTTATCTCATTTATCAAAATCTGTACTCCTAATTTGTTAAAATTTAACAAACACTATTTCTACTTTTTATCCTGACCCTTCAGCATTAACTAAAAGTAAGATTCTATTGTATTTCCTTGTTGGTCTTTCATATTATGGATTTTATTTTTCAGAATATCAAAGTTGCAGATTTCATCTCTAATATTGTTATCCGCTCTGTATCTATTAATCATCTCAGTCAGAGTTTTCCCTTTACTACCATTCTTTATAGTGGTATTTACTCTTTTTATCTTGCTTTCATAAGGCTCACATGTTTTATACTTAATGACTTCATCTCTAAAATCAAATAAAGGTGTATCCAGCTTAGCATCCCATAAAATAATCAACCACATTATCGCATTATAAAGCTGCTTTGCAGTTTCATTCCAATTTTCAGATTGTAAATTCCCACTCCCTCTATTGTCATATTCTTTTCTATTATTTACGTGACGTTCGCTTATAAGAGGATTAAAAAGAGGTAACCCTTTGTGATTAATTAACTCTAAAAAATCTTTTGCCGCACACATGCCACACTGAATAAATTCCTTCTTGCCATCAGCTTTATGCTTAGCACTAAATACATAATATTCATCTTCAATAATTGCTCCTGCATCACTATATTTTTGTTGATTTGCTAGCAGCTTAATATGTGCTTCAGTCTGAACTTCATAATCTCTAACAATTCTTTGTCTTGTTTTACTCCCTCTACACTTCATTTAGGCTCTCCTTTCCACTTGTTTTTGAACTATACTTTTTATTCTTTCCTCAAGATTTTCGATTTTCCCCCACTTCTACATTACTACGCAGTTCCATTTCTAATTGAACTGTTTCAATTTGTTCCGCTTAGAATTATCCCATTGTCTATACTTCCTCTTTCACATTTTTTATCATTCTATTAAATTCTGATATTATCGAGCCTGTCTTAGCAGATGCCACATCAACAAAAACATCCACAACAGTAAAATTCTGCAAACGAAAATTGCTATACTCTTATTTCATCACCACGATCTCTAAACTTCGTTAACACATCTGATGAAAGCATCTTTGATTAAAGATTCCAACACATACTTTTAAAATAAATGCGTATTTACTATTTTTAATCCATTCTTTTTTCAAACCGAAACATTCCATCCGGAAATTGCTCATCAAAATTCTTAATATCTTCTTCCGTTTCATTTGGGTCAGGATGAAATTTATTAAAAATTTCAACACACCTGCAACCTCTAATTTTCAATTTTTCATTATCTATATCCAAAAATAATAAAACATTTTTCAATATCATCATATTCATAAGGAATACTAAATTTATTAAGCATACGCTCTATTTCTGATTTTTTATCAGTAACACATGTCTTTGGCTCAATTAAACGCCCTTGACCAAGAACTTTCTCAAATTTACTTCTAATTTTGAACCATTCAACAATTCTCATATTCATATGAAAAAATGTTCATCAGCATCAATCGTCCAATATATGCTAGGCTCTTCTTCATCAAAAAACGTCTTATATTGTATCGGGATGTCTCTCATGTTCTCCATGATGGAATCTATCAGTTCTTTCCATTTTGTATTGTTCATAAAAGAGGTTAGATTTCTTTCTTCAAGAACCTGCTTAATTGTTTCTTTTTCAGTTTTTTTGTCGTTATATTTTCCATTTTCAATCTCGTCTATAATGTGTTGCATAACAGATAACGCTCTATTATCTAGTTCTTTATAAACATAAGATGGCGATATACATTGTTTATCTCTTTGTACATAATACCACCCGTAATGCACCCAACCAGTAACTATAAAATGGAAATCTCCCTCCCAACTTATATCGAAATAAATTCTATCATCATCTTTAGAACTACTTATTTTTATAACTCCACTTCTCGGATTTAGTTTTTCACATAAAATATTATGTATTGATTTCATCTACCACTATTTCTCCTTACAACTTTAAATTTACCTGTCTATTTCTAATACAAACATTTTATTCTTCAAACTTCTCCTCAACATTGAAAATCACTTCACAATCGCAACCAGCACCATTTTCTCGCAAAAATTCTATAACCTTTTCAATATCCGCATTTTTATCTTTCAAAAACTCATTTGTTAAAGAAAAATCGTGATTACACTCTACCGTTTCTGATTTATCATTTAGATAATCAAATAATTCATAAAATAATTTCTTTTCCATCGGTAAGTTCTCTTCAAATTCTTCCATTTGTTTGACTTGATATTCTTGTAAGAATTTTCTCTTCTCAAATTTGTTCATGAGCTTTTCTCCTTTATAAAATTATTGTTTTAAATCATTTATTTTTTTACGTTATACACCATATCTCCGCTATTCCAAACATACATAATTGCCGACACTGGTCTTTTTCCGTCTTCCCGAAGCCATCCTGTATATGTAGTTGTGTTGCCATAATAGCCTTCAATAATGATTTCAAATTCTGTGTCTGTATATTCATCTATAAATTGTTGTAAACCAATAGACTTTCCATTGAAGCGTCCTTCACCTAAGGTTTTGTTAAATATCAATACATCGCATAGTTCGATATCACATTTTTCAAAACATATTTCACCTGGGTATGATCTTTCTTTACCTTCTACAAATTCATATATTTTATTAAGTCTTAGCGACAAAGTTTCATTGTGATATTGGATTTCTTTTACCCTGCTATCATGAAGGCTAAAAAGGATGTTGCTATTTCTATCGTGTATAAACTTCATACTGTTCCTTATAATTTCATCTTAATATATTTAGTTATTATAATTTTTATTATTTTCCTCTTCCATTAATTCTAACTTTCCCATCTGTTCCTAATACAACCATTTGACTCTTCAAGCTGTTTCCCAACATTAAAAATCACTTCACAATCGCAACTGGCACCACTTTCCCGTAAAATACCTAGAGCCTTTTCCATACCCACAAGACAGTTCTACCAAAGCTCTTATTAAATTATCTAACTCAAATGCAGACTGTAAAGAAACTAATTTAGCATCCTCTACGTCATATATTTTCCGCATAAGAATTTCCACATACTATCATCTCCACAATGTGATACAACTAAAATTGGTTCATCTCTATTTATTACATGACTGCATCCAATAACGGCTGTATTTGACTTATCATAAAAAGAAAATTTCCGCTCTACAATTTCAGCATTTTTATTCATTTCCATTTTTTCAAGCAGTCCTATAGTCAACATCGCCACAACTTCCTATTTATCTATCCTATAACTTGGACTTTATTTTGCTTTATACTCTACAATATTACTACTATTATTTATAATTTTCTCAACATCATCTTCGGACAGCTGGGTGATTGTTGAAAGTTTACCTTTACCAATTCCATTCAAAGAAGTTCCACACAGAATACCTTTTTTTACATTTTCAATTATCCACCATCTATCATGTATAGTTTCCGAACAATAAACAGCACATTGCACTGACACCTTCTCAATAATATTTTTACATAAATTAATGTCACATTTACGTCGGTCAACAATTAATTTTAAACTTGATACTCCTGCTTCTCTAATAATTCCCAAAAATAGGTCTATATAATCTTTATCACATTTCTTAGGGAAAAGATATGGATCAAAAATTGTTAGTTTATTTCCCTTACTACCGATATTAAGTAATTCCTGAGAAAAAAAAGAAATCTTCTCAGATAGAGTCATATTTTTGTTACCAATAGCCTCTTCAATGTATTGATAATCATTTCCCACCATATAGTTTTCCCACGCGAGATTTACTTCTTTGTTAGGAATACGAGTTATATATTCATAATGTATCCCCATATCTTTTAAAGATTTTCCTATAGCTATAATCTTCATCAAATGTGCAGTCTTCATTAATTCAAGTATTTCTTCAAATGAAGTTTCAACACTTTCATCATCTAGAGAACACAATCGCCACTTTTTTCCTCTAAGTATATCATTATTTACGAAGGGAGGGTCTTCCGACCAATTGTTTAAGAAGACTTTCACTCTTGATAGATTGGAAAATACCGTATTGAAAAATAAACATTCTATATCTCCTAAATTACTCTCTTCTCCATTAACCATAGGATCAATAAAGTTTGTCGTATTTAAATGAAAGTAAATCATTTTCTTTTCCTCCTTCATCAACAATTATGCAAATTCCAATTTGTCGACTCTTATTTGATTAGTTGTCCAATTTCATTATACAATTAATCCATTATCTTGTTCTAAAAATCTCTTAGGACTTCCATCTGTAGAAACAGTCAGCCCTCTATTCCTTAAAACAGTTAGTTGTTAATTAAAAGTCTTATATTTTTTCGCTGTTAATCTCCATAAAAAATAGTCAGGGCATCGTATGCTTCCTGACCTAATCTTATGACTAAATAATATATTTTCAATCACTAATTGTCAAATACCATTAGCCCTTTTTGCTCTTATTATAACTTATTCATTTATCATAATTGTAGCATAATCCTTTTTGGGTTTATACTTTATTCATCATAAGCCTCGCTCTAGCTCTTCAAATACTTCTGCAACAGAATACGTTTCCCCTCGTACTGCCTGTGAGTACCCTGTTTCCATCAAAGCATTAAATATGCTTTCATCCATATTCTCATGTATTGGTAACTCTTTAGGTATTGTCAATGGGAACGGAATGTCATTTTCTAGTGCCATATCCATCACCTTCCTTTATGCATAGTATACATCAATGTGTCGTATATTGCGACACGATTTAGTATACAGTTTGTATGTAACATAAAATAGCCCTCCACAATAGAATTCTGCGTATTTTTATATCGACCACCAATTCCTTTTTCACTATACTTAAATAGTTCTTTATGAAGTTGCAAAATATAGTTACTGCTGATTGGAATATATTCATAACTTTCATGAATTGTATTTAGTACATCTCTATATCCAAGAATTTCTTCTTCATCCCTATTTCTAGGAGTTGTTTTTTGATTCATTAACGATTTTATTCTGACTGCTGTAGTAACAATTCCCTCTATTTTATTAGAATCCTCTACACTCTGAATTTTAGCAATCTCTACTAATTTATCTAAAACAGCAGGTTTGCGTGTTAAAAAAACTTCTTGTTTTCCTTTGTGTTTATGAATTTGTGAAAGAAGATTTATAATTTCACTATCCCACTTACTTCTTGCTAGATTTTCATAACTAAAAAATCTTATTCGCCTACCTCCTTTTTATTTCGCCTAATTATGCCATATTTTTAGGCGATTACTAATAACTTAGGCGATTATTAACACTTTCCTGAGTTGTAAAATAAAATGAAACAAAAAAAGCATTTTTTCTATTAAAATTACTTCATCCACCTTATTTAACAAAGAGTCCTAAAAAAGGAATTAAGCAACCTGACGCTGCTTAATTCCTTCACTAAAATTGTTTCATCAACCCTATTTGACAAAGAGCCTTTTAACTATCCGATAATACTCTTAAAATACTCTTAATATATTTTTTTATATTTGTTTTTCTATCAATAATAAAATCCTTAAAATCTTTTATTTCCAAACTAACTCCATCAGATAAAAATAAATCATCATGTGTCTTGTTTTCCGCATCAACCCATTCTTTAAGAGACTTAGCATTCTTAGATTCATTTTGCCTTCCGTTTAATAATTGCAAATTAGCAATTCCATTCCAGTTTTCTCTTTTCTTAGCAAAATCTTGTACTTCGTATGGAATGAAATTATTAAACTTTTTCTCGTCAGTGAAAATGGTTGACGGGTGTAAATGATCTTGATGAAAATCTTGGTTTGAAAAATCCAAATTTGAATACATTAAATGCAATATGTAATATGCATTATTAGAATCTTTCTCTGCTTCTAATAAACCATCTATAAATTCGTCATCAAAACTATAATTTCTTGCCGGATCATTTTTAAAAGCATTCATTAGCTCTTTATCCGGAAAGTCTTTTCCTAAATTCGCTTTCAAAACATCCCTCATTTTCTTTAGAACGGTATCAGTTTGTCCACCGAATACCGACTTAATAAACGTAAGTATTAACCATTTTGCTATTCTATCTTTATTTTCTTTATTCTTGTAGATAGGACTAGAAATAGTTGTTTCTAGATTGTTATAATAGATATAATAT